>JAGBFQ010000003.1 GCA_017936385.1 Rikenellaceae bacterium | reverse complement strand
GCAAGCAAATACTGAGTAGGTGGGCGTTCCTGTCAGCTGCTTATACGCTTTCAAATATTTCTTCAATCGCTTTACATCCTTATCCGAAATATATGGCAAACGACGGATATCCATATTATCCGAGAGGTCGTTGAGCTTGACTGCCACTGCCAAAGGGTTCTCCTTGATACGGGAAATAAACTTATCGTATGGCTCATTTTCGGAGAGCTTTGTCACACAACGCAGTGCCTCGATAACCTCCACCGAAAAACCCTCAGCAGTAAGGCGCTCAAAGGTCCAATCGGTATCCTCCACAACATCGTGCAGCACACCAACAATCTTCTCTTCGGTGGTTCTTCCCGCCGCCATTACACGCAACGGATGACCGATATAGTCATTTCCTGCCTTGTCAAACTGCCCGCGATGCGCCTCGGTTGCTATCTCTATTGCCCGTTCAAGTGTACTCATTGATAAAATTCTGTTTGCAATTCCAATTCCTTACAAAGTTAAACATTATTTTAATGCGTGGTGTCGAGAATTGTTAAAAATCCTCCTCGTAATCATCGTAGTCGTACGACGAATCATAGTCGCGAGTGTTGTCGTGCGAGGTGTTGTCCGAGTCGTCATCGAACAGTTCCTCATAAATCCACGCCGCAAGCAGCCAATCCCAAAGTGACATAACAAAAACATTTAAGGGTTACTTTGCGACAAAGTAACCCCTAGTTTTTGACAACTTCTGACAATCGACAATAAAAAAGAGAAAAAGCCAAAACTTTTTCTCTCAATCTCCAAACTACAACCTCTTACTGCTCTGCCATTCGGCGGCCGGCATCGTAAGCTCGTTGCAAATCTTCCTCCCAATGCTCATCGCGCCATGCGTGTTTTACCTCCTCGGAGAAGCTGCCGAGTTCGTAATTGTCGTATTTCGCCACCTGACAGGTGTTGTAGCCGATGATGCGCTCGGGCTCGCCGAGGGCCGTTGTGAGACACCACTCCATCGTGCCGAAATGGTTGCTGTTGTTGCGCTCGGGCGTGCCGTTCATCGTCTCGACAAGCACCACAGGCATACGCTTCGGCGCGGTCAGACTGTAATCGTTGTACGAGAGCCACGGGAAGGCCAGACGCTCCAAGAAGGCGCGCATCTTGCCCGTCACCTCGCCGAAATAGATGGGCGAGCCAAGCACCAAGCCGTCCGCATCGGCAATATCATCCAGGAGTGGCGAGAGTGCATCCCGAAAGCGGCAGATATTCGATGCCTTGCCTTTGAGTTTGCAAGTCATGCAGGAGGTACAGCCCTTATAATCAATGTCGTAGAGTCGTACGGTTTTCACCTCCACATCCTCGCCGACCGACTTTACGCCCTCGGTAAATCATTGCAACAGCTGCGCGGTGTTCATATTCTTTCGCGGACCACCATCCACAATCACAATCTTTTTCATATCGCTCGGTTTTTTATTTCCAATCGTTCAAGATGTATGCCACTATTCTGTCATATAGGCTGATACCACTTTAAGAATCTCATCGCCCCAAACCTCCCATTTGCGAATGCCAAAACCGCTGATACTCATCAATTCCTCTCGTGTTGTCGGTTTGTCTGTTGCGATAAGCACAAGGATATTGTTATGCAGGAGGTAGTATGACGGTAACTCTTTCTCCATTGCTACACGGGTACGCATTGCACGCAACAAACCAAGCAGTTCCATATCGGTTAGTGTGTTGCCTTCGGAATCTACCACAATTCTAAATACCTCATTCTCAATAATTACCTCTTTATATGCGGTTGTATTGATAGTTGCACCACCATTGCGCCCATTTGCCGTCTTGCTTTTCTGCATTTTTGGTGCTGCACTCTTGTTTTTAGGAACAAAATACGATGGTTTATGTTCTGATGAGTCCTCAACGCCAAACGAGCTATTCAACCAAAACTCATACTGTCCTGCGCTCAACATACGACCGCACCCCGTTCTATCGGGTTTATAGTTCGTACAACCCAAGAAATAACCATCAGAACCCTTCTTGACAACCAAATAGCCATCTTGACACCAATCGCATTTATGGATAGACAACTCACCACCACTTTTGTTATTAGTCATAAATCCGCAAATCTCTTGGTCGTTGGTGCAAATCCATAGCTTCAAGCCATAATTCTTATTCCATTTGAATTGCATTGGATAGCCGCATATTGGGCAACAGTCTTTTGCCTTTTTAGGTGCTTTGAGATCCACTTTCAACTCTCCGTGTAGTGTTACATTCGGATAGTTATGAGGCTCACTCAACAACTCTTTAATAAACTCCGATGGGCGCATATCGGGCGTAACGATAAATACTCGATTCTTTGTTCTTGTTAGAGCAACATAGAATAGGCGACGCTCCTCGGCATAGTTATACGAGTTGTCAAATGATACGACCAAATTCAAAACGGGGTCGTCATCAACCTTTGACGGGAAGCCATAGGTTTCGTCCTTTGCGTTGATGATAATCACATTCTCGGCGGTCAATCCTTTTGAGCTGTGGGCGGTCATAAAATTAAGTTTGACCTTGTTGCCATACTTAACCGAATAAACCCTGCCGTTTTCCTC
>JAGBFQ010000036.1 GCA_017936385.1 Rikenellaceae bacterium | reverse complement strand
TCAGGTTTGGGCGAGAGCTTTTGATAATGCGTAACACCGGCAGGTGTTTCTCCAAAATATTTAGGGTTGGGACCTCACAAACAAGTTTGCAGGCTCCCAACCCTAAATATTTCGTAGCACATCCCCCCTCGGGATGTGTGGCGCATCATCAAAATCTCTTCCGCGCAAATTTGAGAAAGTCGCTAACACTCCTCATGCTGGTATTTTCGTTGGTTCGGTTCGTTTAAGCCCCCAACTTTTTTATTCAAAATCCGACGGCCGTTCCAATCATTCCACGATTCGGTCACCCCACCCCGCGGACGTAGAGGGGCAGGGACTACTATCTATTGAGGATTCCGCGGAGAGCTACCACAATGTTGTCCCCAAAGTCCTACATCGCGGGAATAAGGGTCGGAAGTTCTACTAACCGTAGCTGAGCGCGCAGACAAAATGAAAGTATCACAACTCACCCCGCGGTAGTAAGTGGTGGCCGTCGGATTTTGAGGGAAGAAGTGCGGGGGGGATGGCAAACGCCCGGAATCGGCACTCGATTCTATCGCGCAGTAGCGGCCGATTCAGTTTGCCGCACCCCGCGCACCCCTCAAAAACGAAAGGCCAAAGTTTTTGGTACTTTTTCGCAAAAAGTACAATACTCCAAACTCTTGCTGTTCCGCGGAAACCTAAACCGTTTGAAATCCCCAACCCTCTACGTCCGCGGGGTGGGGTGACTGCATCATGAAGTATTTGAGGGCGAGTGAAATTGGCGGCAACGCTTATATGCTTTACCGTTCTGTGTGAAATCTACCTACACTATTGAAAACGTGCATTGTGATAGGAGGGGCTGAAAAAACCACGTATTTTTCAGAGATGTTGTGTGACGTAATTTTGATGATGGAGTAGCGCATCCCGTTAGGGATGTGGCTGAAATGTTTAAGGCTGGGAACCTGCAAACTTGTTTGTGAGGTCCCAGCCTTAAATATTTTAGCTACGGCCTTGAGGCCGCTCCATCGTCAAAACTAAGCCGCGCGAAATTTCAGAGAAACGCAGTTTCTCTACTCTCGGTCTGCGAGTCGTTTTTTGGTACTTTTTGTCGATACAAAAAGTACATACGCAACCTTTTTTGATGACTCAAAAAAGTACATAATTACAGAATGAATCGTCGGATGTCGTTGCCGAAGGCGAAAATCATCAGAGCGATAAGCAGAATCATACCCACCATTTGGGCGTATTCAAGTACTTTGTCGCTCGGTTTGCGTCCGGTAATCATCTCCCAAAGGACGAATACGATGTGTCCGCCGTCGAGTCCGGGGATGGGCAGTATGTTCATCACTGCGAACACTACGCTCAGCAAGGCTGCGATGCGCCAGAACGAGTACCAATCCCACTCGGTGGGGAAGATGCTGCCGATGGCAATAAAGCTACCCAGTGATTTGTAGGCTTCGGTTTTGGGTTTGAACATCAGTTTGATTTGGCTCCAATAGGAGGCTACCTCTTCGCCCGTGCGTTGGATGCCTACGGGGATTGATTGCCAGAAGGTGTATTCGCGGGTGTGTACGGGTACAAACTCCGAGAAAGGTTTTAGATAGACACCGATGGCACCTTCTGATGATACGGCCACGGTCAGTGTGTCGGTCGTTTCGCCACGCAGAATGGTCAGCTCAACGTTGCCTCCTTTGGCCTCGGCGATGCGTGCGCGGATGTCGTCGGCGGCAACCAGAGATTCACCGTTTACGGCTGTTACGCGGTCGCCCTCTTGGATTCCAGCCACCGCAGCGCCACCATCTTTAAGCACTTGTGCCACCTCGAAAGGCATGCGCGGGAGCATAAAGTCGGTCGAATTGAGCAGTTGAGGGGTGTAGTCGGCGCGGATGAATACCTCGACGGTGTCGCTACCACGCAGCACATGGACGCACTTTACCTGCTCGATAACCATCGTGCTGTAAATTTTCGAAAGGTCGTCGACCGATTGTCCGTCGAGCGAGAGGATGCGGTCGCCATCTTCGAAACCGATTTCGTGGCCCAGTTCGTTGAAGGTGTAGCCCCACACCATGTCCTTGTTATCGAAGTAGCGGTCGCCCCAGGTGTAGCTCATACCTATATAAATACAGCAGGCCAGCACAACGTTCATCATCACGCCACCGGCCATAATCAGCAGTCGTTGCCATGCGGGTTTGGTACGGAACTCCCATGGTTGAGGTTCGGCGGCAAGGGCGTCGGTGCCTTTGGTTTCGTCAATCATTCCCGAGAGCGACACGTAACCGCCCAGGGGAAGCCATCCCACGCCATATTCGGTTTCGCCACGCTTGAAGCTGAAGAGTTTGAACCACGGGTCGAAAAACAGATAGAACTTCTCGACGCGAACCTTGAAAATTTTTGCAAACATAAAGTGACCGAACTCGTGCACAATCACAAGCAGCGAAAGGCACACAACGAGTTGGGCAATCTTAATCAGAATATCCATAAATCTATTGTAGTGTGTTTATTAGCGTTTGGCGATAAATTGTTCGGCCACGCGACGAGCCTCACGATTGACCTCGGCGTAATCGTCGAGAGTCGGTCGTGCCACAAGGGGTAGGGTATCGAAGGCGTGGGCGATGGTTTTGTAAATGTCGGTGTAGCCTATTCGGCGTCCGAGGAAGGCGGCTACGGCCACCTCGTTTGCGGCGTTGAATATACATCCCGCAGTGCCGCCTTCGCGTAGGCAATGATATGCCAAATCCAGCGCGGGGTATTTCACCCTATCCACGGCGCGGAACGTAAGTTCGGGGTTTGCCAAAAAATCGAACGACGGGGCGTCCAACTCAAGGCGTGCAGGGAACGACAGCGCATACTGAATGGGTACTCGCATATCGGGTGTGCCGAGTTGTGCTTTGATTGCGCCGTCTTCGAACTCAACCATCGAGTGAACTACCGATTGCGGGTGAATCAGAACCTCAATCTGTTCGGGACGCAGGCCGAACAGCCAACGAGCCTCAATAACCTCGAAAGCCTTGTTCACCAGTGTCGACGAGTCGATGGTAATTTTGGCACCCATCGACCAATTTGGGTGTCGCAGAGCCTGTTCGACGGTGACGTTCGAGAGTTCTTCGGCGGGAGTGTCGCGGAACGAGCCTCCCGAAGCCGTGACAATAACTTTACGTACGGGAGAGTGTTCACCCACAAGGCATTGGAAGATGGCCGAATGTTCGGAGTCAATCGGAACCAGGGCGCTACCTTCCGTTCCGACCAGTCCCATAACGATGTCGCCAGCCACAACCAAACTCTCCTTGTTGGCCAGGGCGAGTTTCTTTCCTGCACGGAGTGATGCAACCGACGGTGCAAGGCCAGCATATCCCACCAAAGCATTTACCACAACGTCCACATTGCCGGCTGCTGCAACTTGAGCAACGGCCTCATCTCCGGCATACACCTTGATGTCGGTATCGGCCAAGGCTTCGGAGAGCGCGGCATAGTGCGTGGGGTCGGCTATCACCACGCTATCGGGCATGAATTGTCGGGCTTGTTCGGCAAGTTGTTGCCAACGGCTGTGAGCCGTCATGGAGATTACCTCGAACATGTCGGGGTGTCGTTCCACCACTTCAAGTGTCTGGCAACCGATAGAACCGGTTGAACCGAGCAATGCTATGCGTTGTTTCATACTCTTTGTGCGTTAGAAAACTATATAACCCTCGGGGTCAATGGGGGTTCCCTTATACCACAACTCCAACTCGACTTCGGTTGTTTCGCTGCTGTCGGCTGCGGTGGCATTTTTGTTTGTTTCGCCCGATTCGGCGTCCCCAACGGTGGCAATCACCTCACCTGCACGAACATGAGCTCCCACGCTTTTTTGGAGTGTGGAGTTGTGCTTGTAGGTTGACAGCAGGTTGTCGGAGTGTTGAATCGTAATTACATAACCGTCGTCGGGCGACCAATAGCCCGCTACGATTGTTCCATCTTTGACGGCTGATACGGTGGCCGACGACTCCACGCGCAGACGAACTCCAAATACTTGGTTTTTGGGGTCGAAACTCGTGGTTACGCTGCCTTGAACCGGTGGCAGAAGGTCGAGTGAGCCACGTATGCTTTTGCGTGCTGCGGCTGCTGCCGCGATACTGTATTCGCCAGAGCCCTCGATTTGGGCGCGAAGAGCCGAGTCTGCAGCCGATGTGGCAATCAGTTCCTTGCTCTTGATGTTGATGCTGTCGCCCACCATCTCGACGTTGCGGACGATGGGTGTTTTGCCGTCGACGATAAGCGAAATATTGTCGCTATAAACCAACAGGTTGTTCATCTCGCGTTCCAGCGAATCGAGTCGTATGATGTTGTCGATAAGTAGGTTGCGCGACTTCTCGCCGGGCATTCCCGGAATCATGTCGAGAATCGGTGTATAGGCCACTACGCCTATGGCGGCGGCCATAAGGAGCATCAAGAACGCTACGAAACCCATCAGCACCTGCCACGGACGGATAACTACAAACCACGCTTCGGGGCTGTCGTCTGTGCGGTCGATACTGAGTTTGTGGCGTCCGGCGAACCATCTCCAAAATCTCATAAATATGTTTTTACTTTGTGCCATAATCTTGACAAAGGTATGAATTTCGTTGCGATTTACCAAAAGTTTGCCTGTGGGGTGGACGGAAACCCGAAAAAAAGTAATATCTTTGCGCTATCGAACGAAATCTGTAACGAATATTAAATACGTTTTATTATGAAACCTACACTTCTTGTATTGGCTGCCGGTATGGGTAGCCGCTATGGCTCGCTCAAACAAATGGACGGAATCGGCCCCGGTGGTGAGGCCATCATCGACTACTCGATTTATGATGCAATCCGCGCTGGATTCGGTAAAGTGGTATTTGTGATTCGCCACGCTTTTGAAAAGGATTTCCGCGAGGTGTTTACTCCCGAGCGTTTCGGTGGTAAAATCGAGGTGGACTTCGTGTTCCAGGAGTTGGACAAACTTCCCGAGGGTTACAGTGTACCCGAAGGACGCGAGAAACCGTGGGGTACCAACCACGCAGTGCTGATGGCGAAGGATGTGATTGACACTCCGTTTGCTGTGATTAATGCCGACGACTTCTATGGCAAGGACTCGTACCAACAGCTGGGCGACTACCTGCGCTCGTTGGAGGGTAAATCGGGCAGCTACTGTATGGTAGGCTTCCAAATCCAAAATACTCTGTCGGAGAACGGTAGCGTGTCGCGTGGTGAGTGCGGTGTTGATGCTGAGGGTAACTTGACCTCGATGGTTGAGCGTACTGCAATCGAGCGCATCGACGGCAAAATCCAATACACCGACGAGAATGGTAAGGTGTGTGAGATGGCTCCCGAGGCTCCCGTGTCGATGAATATGTTCGGTTTCACACCCGACTACTTTGCTCACTCGGAGGAGTATTTCAAAACTTTCCTGTCGGAGAACATGGCAAACCTCAAATCGGAGTTCTATATCCCCACCATGGTCAATAAACTCATCGGTGACGGTACTGCCAAACTCAAAGTGCTGACCACCTCGTCGCAATGGTTCGGTGTAACCTACAAGGCTGACCGTCCCGCAGTCGTGGAGCGTCTGCAAGGTCTGATTGCCGCCGGCGAATATCCTGAGTACCTGTGGAAATAGAACAATATATTTGGGGCATGACCACCGAGGGACAGGCCGTGTTGGTGTACAAAATCACCAATGCGAAAGGTGCTTCGGTGGAGTTGTGCAACATCGGTGCGTCGATTCGCTCGATTACGGTGCCCGACCGTGAGGGTAACTTGACCGACGTGGCTCTGGGTTACAAGGAGTGGCAGAGTTACGTAGATGACCCTGCGGCTATGGGCAAGAGCGTGGGACGCTATGCCAACCGAATTGCCGGAGGTCGCTTCTGTCTTGGTGGCGAGGAGTACCTGTTGGCCCGCAACAACGGACCTAACCACCTGCACGGAGGTGTGGATGGCTTTGGTCGCAGAGTGTGGGATAGCTCGGTGGAGGGCAATCTGGTGGTCTTTACGCTCACAAGCGAGGATGGCGACCAGGGTTACCCAGGCGAAATGACCGTTCAAGCGGAGTACTATTGGAGTGAGGAGTGCGAGTTGGAGATTACCTACCGTGCGGTGTCGAGCCGTGATACGGTGGTGAACCTTACCAACCACTTGTATCTCAATCTGGCAGGCCACGCGTCGGGCTCGGTGTTGGAGCATCGTTTGCAGTTGGATTGTTCGAAGTTTCTGCTCAACGACTCGGTGCAAATTCCGACGGGCGAATTGGCCGAAGTAGAGGGCACTCCGATGGATTTCCGTGTGGCAAAGAGCTTTGGCGAGGGCATAGGCTCGGACTTCAACTTTATGCCGCAGGTCAGAGGTTATGACCACTGTTGGGTGGTAGATGGCTGGCAGAAGAATATTTTGGGACGCGTGGGGCAGTTGAGTGACCCTGCAAGCGGCCGAATGGTTGAGATTCTGTCGTCGCAACCCGGTGTGCAGGTTTATACGGGTAATTGGCTGCAAGATGCACCCGTCAATAAGGAGGGCAAACGCTATCACGACCACGACGGCGTGGCTATCGAGTGTCAGGCGTGGCCCGACTCGCCAAACAAGCCGCAATTCCCTACCACGGAGTTGAAGGCGGGTGAGCGATATGTTCAGAAGATTGTCTACCGTTTCGGCACACTGTAACGGTCGAATAGTTCGGCGGGGGTGATTTCGCTGTAACGCCCCTGGTGGCACTCGTAGGCCAAATGGTCGATGCCATTGGTGATAAAAAGCGCGGGTGCGCCAAGAATAAAGTTGTAACGGACGGCTTGGGGAAGAACCGAGCCGTCTGTTATTTTTATGTCTGCGGCTTTGCACTCGCATACGATAACCGCTTGACCTTCGTAGTTGTAGGTTACAATGTCGGCGCGTTGGTCGGCTCCGTGCATGTCAACCGGAACCTCTTGTGCGATGTGTCCTGCGTCGTAACCCATGTGCTCGAGCAACTCTATGGTGTGACGGCGAACCCACTCCTCGGGAGTCAGCACAAGCCACAGCCCGCGCAGGTGGTCCCAAATCTGAACGACACCCTCGACACGTCTAAGACGTGCTTTAATTGGCGGAAGAGATAGTTTCGGTAGTGGTTTCATGCGTTTTTCGGCGAAAAAAGTTTATCTTTGTGGCGGGTTCTACCCGCAAATGTAAAAATATTTCCCAAAATACCGAAAACGATGACAAAAAAACTATACGCTCTGGCTCTGACTCTCATGTGTGTGCTCGCGGCCTCGGCGCAACAACGATGGTACAACTCGGCCGACAGCGTGTCTCAGGGTGCACAACCGCCCCGAGGTGATGTGGTGAGCTATGCCTCGGCCGACGACGCGGTGCGCAAAACCTATCACAAGTCGCAATACTTGGTACCCATCGAGGATTTTAAATATTCCGACTATCGCAATGGCGCGGAGAGCGGCGGTTCGTTTACCACAACCTATAAACTACCTTTCAAGTGGTTGGACCGACAACTGATTCTGCACGTTGGCAAGGTGTCGGCAGCCTACGAAGTGTGGGCGAATGGTCGCAGAGTGGGATATACACAAACGGCAAGTACACCTGTTGAGTGGGACCTGACGGGATTCTCGGTTGAGGACAACAACTCGCTCGAAATCCGTGTTTTTGATGACTACTCGGCACGCGCTTTGGAGAATGGACGAGCCGAACGAAAGGCGGCAATCGAGGGTGAGGTCTATCTGTTGGCTCAACCCAAAGTGAGGGTGAGAGATGTGTCGGTGGCAACCGAAATGAGCGGTACGGATGGTCTGTTGTCGTTGGGAGTGATTCTCAAGAGCCACCTGCTCAACGACAAGGAGTATAAGGTGTGGTACGAACTCATCTCGCCGCGAGGTGAGGTGGTGGCGGCCGACAACCGCAGTGTGACACTCGGAATGAGGGGCGAGGATACCGTTACATTCTTCCGTCGTATGCCCGATATTATGACCTGGAGTCACGAACAGCCGTGCCTCTATACGTTGGTGGTCAAGACCCAATATGAGGGACGTTTCAAGGAGTATGTGTCGTTCAATATAGGTTTCCGCACCATCGCGCTGGATGAAAATCATGTAGTGACGCTCAACGGAGTGCCTCTGAGAATCATAACCCGTGACTATGCACCGAGTGGGGATTTGAGTCAGGTGGCACGCGAAATTGCCGCCATGCGCGACCAGGGAGTGACGATGCTCAATGTGATGGGTGCACCGCAGAGTCGCAGTTTCTATGATGTGTGCGACAGCTTGGGTATGTATGTGTGTGCTTCGGTGGATGTCGATACGCGCAATGGAGGAGGCAGTCGCGCTTTGGGGGGCAATCCGTCGAACGACCCCGCAATGTGGCCGCACTACAAGGAGCGAACCTTGGCGTTGTATCACTCCACCAAGAACTATCCGTGTGTGCTGATGTACTCGCTGGCGGCCAATCCGGCCAACGGCTACAACCTATACGAAAGCTATCGAATGCTCAAAGGACTGGAGAAGGCGCGTCCCGTGGTGCTGAACGGCACGGACGAGTGGAATAACGACAGCCTTAACATGCGACGTATGACAAATCTGCGTCGAACCAATCTGAAGTATTGGGTGGCTCTGTTGAACGATACGGCCACGCCCGGACGCATTACGGTAGCCAATACGCGACACTACACACCACTTATCGGACAACTTCGATATACGGTCAGCGTGGGGCGCAAGGTTATTACCTCGGGTACAATGCCCATAAGGGTGTTGCCCAAAAGTGACGCCGTGGTGGAGATTCCGCTTGGAGGTGTGCCTCGTGGACGACTCTTCGATATGGAAATCGAGGTTGTTCGACCTGCTCCCATCGATAAGTACGAGGTGGATGCCGACCGCTCGCAGGATGGCAGCGTAAGGCTTGCCCGTAAGGTGTTCAAAGGTGTACTCTAAATGAGCGTATATGAGAGTTGCGGGTCGTGTAGTGGTGTTGTGTGTGTTTGTGTGCCTTGTGGCATGTGAACGTACACAGCGTGGTGTGGCGGTGGTGCAACCGACCCAAAACGAGAGGGTGCGCAGTGCAACAATACGCATAGTGGGCGATGTAATGCAGCACCTGCCCCAAATCGAAGCTGCACGAACGACCGAGGGGTATGACTATGCTCCGTGTTTTGCGGAGGTGGGTGAGTGGCTCTCGGATGCCGACCTTACAATCGCCAATCTCGAAACCACACTTCGCAGTGAGGCTCCGTATAGTGGTTATCCGCGTTTTGCGGCACCCGTGGAACTTGCCGGCGAACTTGCGGCGGTCGGAGTAGATGTTGCACTGTTGGCCAATAATCACATCTGTGACCGTGGCGGCGAGGGACTCAGAGGTACCGTTGAGGCTCTTGACTCGGTGGGCGTGCGACATACGGGAGCTTATAGTGACCTTGTGGATTATGCACGCAACAACCCGTTAATGGTCAATGTCGGAGATTTCCGAGTGGCAATCATGAACTACACATACGGCACGAATGGCCTGCCCATAGCGTCGGGAACGTATGTCAACCTGCTTGACACGGTGCGAATTGCGGCCGATATGGAGCGCGCGGCTACGGCTGATATTCGCTTGGTGTGTCTGCATTGGGGCGAAGAGTATCACGCACGTCCGGCGAAGGCTCAGCGTGAGTTGGCGGATTGGCTCTACCGCAAGGGTGCAACCGTGGTGGTGGGAGGACATCCGCACGTGGTGCAACCGGTTGAGGTGTTGGCCGATAAGTGGGGGAGAGTGCGCGGAGTTACTTTCTACTCACTGGGAAACTACGTGTCGAACCAGACAGCGCCGGGAACGGATGGCGGAATGGTGGCGACGCTTCACTTCAAACAACAAGGACGAGGTGTGCTCGAGATTTCGGCCGATTGGGATTTTGTGTGGACACATCGCGGGCGACAAGAGGGTCGACGAATGTACCGTGTATTGCCGTTGGAGGTTGCGCGTGAGAGTGTTAAGGACTCTACGGCGTGGCGCGTGGCAAGGTTTGAGCGTGGTGTGAGCCGATTCCGCACGGCCGATACGGTGATTGTGGGTCGTGGGTTTGTGCGTTTGAACTAAATGTTGTACTTTTGTAAGATAATTAACTTAATAAGAATATATACACATGGACGAAAAGATTATTTTCTCGATGGTGGGCGTGAGCAAAGTGCTCAACAACCAAAAGAAAATCCTCAATAACATCTACCTGTCGTTTTTCTATGGTGCCAAAATCGGCATCATCGGTCTGAACGGCTCGGGTAAATCGACACTGATGAAAATCATCGCCGGTATCGACAAGAGTTTCCAGGGTGAAGTGGTGTTCTCGCCCGGCTACACCGTGGGTTACCTCGAACAAGACCCGCAACTCGACCCTTCGAAAACCGTACGCGAGTGCGTCGAGGAGGGTTGCGCCGAGACCGTGGCCCTGCTCAAAGAGTATGAGCAGATTAACTTGCGTTTCTGTGAGCCTATGAGTGACGACGAGATGAATGAGCTCATTATGCGTCAGGGCGAACTGACCGAGAAAATCGAGCAGGTAGGCGGCTGGGAGTTGGATGCAGTGTTGGAGCGCGCTATGGATGCTCTGCGTTGTCCCGATGGTGATACCCCCGTGACGGTGTTGAGTGGTGGTGAGCGTCGTCGAGTGGCTCTGTGCCGACTGCTGCTGCAACAACCTGACGTGCTGCTGTTGGACGAGCCGACCAACCACCTCGATGCCGAGAGTATCGATTGGTTGGAGCAACACCTGCAACAATACAAGGGTACGGTGATTGCCGTGACCCACGACCGTTACTTCTTGGACAATGTGGCGGGCTGGATTTTGGAACTCGACCGCGGCGAGGGTATTCCCTGGAAGGGCAACTACTCGGGATGGCTCGACCAAAAGTCCAAACGACTCGAAATGGAGGAGAAGCAAGAGAGCAAACGTCGTAAAACGCTGGAACGTGAGTTGGAGTGGGTGCGTATGAGCCCCTCGGCACGTCGCGCCAAGAGCAAAGCTCGTCTGTCGGCTTATGACAAACTGCTCAACGAGGATGTGAAACAGAAGGAGGAGAAACTCGAAATCTTTATTCCCAATGGCCCGCGTCTGGGTAATGTGGTTATCGAGGCCGAGGGCGTGAGCAAGGTGTTCGGTGACCGCGTGCTGTACGAGAACCTGAATTTCAAGTTGCCGCCCGCAGGTATCGTGGGTGTAATTGGTGCCAACGGTACGGGTAAAACCACTCTGTTCCGTATGATTATGGGCTATGAACAACCAACCACGGGTAGTTTTAAGGTTGGCGAGACCGTGAAATTGGCCTATGTTGACCAACAACACACCTCGATTGACCCCGAAAAAACCGTCTACGAAACCATCTCCAACGGCCTTGACCTCATAATGCTCGGCAACCGTCAGGTTAATGCCCGCGCATATGTGTCGAAGTTCAACTTCAGCGGCTCGGACCAAGAGAAGAAGTGCGGTGTACTGTCGGGTGGTGAGCGTAACCGTCTGCAACTTGCGCTGGCTCTCAAGGAGGAGGGCAACGTGCTGCTGTTGGACGAGCCGACCAACGACATTGACGTAAATACGTTGCGTGCTCTGGAGGAGGGCTTGGATAACTTTGCGGGTTGTGCTGTTGTGATTTCGCACGACCGTTGGTTCTTGGACCGCGTGGCGACCCACATTCTGTCGTTCGAGGACGAGGGTAAGGTTGTGTTCTTCGAGGGTAGCTACTCGGAGTACGAGGAGCACAAACGCGCCAAAGGCGAGAGCGTAGGTCCTCACCGCGTGAAATACAAAAAACTTGTTGAATAATTATTACACACAGATATAAAACTATGGCTCAAAAACCTTCGATTCCAAAGGGTACACGCGACTTCTCGCCCGTTGAGATGAATCGCCGAACATATATTTTCGATACCATCAAGAGTGTGTTCCGTCGCTACGGATACTCGCCCCTCGAAACCCCCGCAATGGAGAACCTATCGACACTGATGGGTAAGTATGGCGAGGAGGGTGACAAACTGCTGTTCAAAATCTTGAATTCGGGCGACTTCACCCGCGGTGTCGAAATGGAGGGCGCAAATCCCAACTCGCTGGCTGCCAAAATCTGCGAGAAGGGCCTGCGTTATGACCTTACCGTGCCTTTCGCGCGCTACGTTGTGCAACACCAGAGCGAAATCTCGCTGCCGTTCAAACGCTACCAAATGCAACCCGTATGGAGGGCCGACCGTCCGCAGAAGGGTCGTTACCGCGAGTTCTATCAATGCGACGTGGATGTGGTGGGTACCACAAGCCTGTTGTGCGAGGTGGAGTTGGTGCAGATTGTGGCCGACGTGTTCAAGGCGTTGGGTATCGGCGTGACGCTCAAACTCAACAACCGCAAACTGCTCTACGGAATTGCCGAAACCATTGGCCATGCCGACAAGATGGTGGACATCACCGTGGCTATTGATAAACTCGATAAGATTGGCGTTGAGAATGTTAACGCCGAATTGATGGAACGCGGAATTGATGCCGAGGCAGTGGCCAAACTGCAACCTATCCTCAACCTTCAAGGCTCGACCACCGAGAAACTCGATAGTTTGGAGAGTATCATCGGCGGCTCCGAAACGGGACTGCTGGGTATCAGCGAAATGCGCACCATATTTTCGTATATCGACAAGTTGGGCGTGGATTTGGACGTTGAGTTGGATTTGTCGCTGGCTCGCGGTCTGAACTACTACACGGGCGCTATCTTCGAGGTCAAGGCCAAAGATTACCAAATCGGAAGCATCAGCGGTGGCGGCCGTTACGACAACCTGACGGGAATTTTCGGTCTGCCTGGAGTTTCGGGTGTGGGTATCTCGTTCGGCGCCGACCGTATATATGACGTTATGACAGGCTTGGAACTCTTCCCGAGCGATGCAAGCCTGACAACCAAAGTGCTGTTTACCAACTTTGGTGGTGACGAGGAGTTGGCCTCGCTTCGACTGCTGGCTGAAGTTCGCGCCGCAGGTGTGGCTGCCGAAATATATCCCGAAACCAAAAAGATGGGCAAACAAATGGAGTATGCCAACCGACGCTCGATTCCCTACGTTGTGATTGTGGGCGGCAACGAGCTGGCCGAAGAACGAGCAACGGTCAAAAATATGGTCGAAGGCTCGCAAGAGTCGGTCGAGTTCAGCCGTCTGGCCGAATATCTGGCATAAGCATTGTACCCGGGGGGAGGATGAGATAAAACATCAGTGAGGAGATATGAAACGATGGTTGTTGTTGGGGGCGGCTGTGTTGCTGCCGTGGATTGTCATGGCTCAAGGACGAGGTGCGGATGGACGTATCGAGCAGTTGCGTAAATTCAACTCGTTTTATGGTCTGCTCACTTCGAGTTATGTTGATAGTATTGACTACCAAAGGCTTGTCGACCGAGCTATCGTGGATGTTCTCGAATCTCTCGACCCACATTCGAGCTATCTCACCGCCGAGGAGATGACCTCCGAAAATGAGCGGTTGGAGGGCTCTTTTAGCGGGATTGGTGTGGAATTCAACGTTATTGCCGACACCATCATCGTTGTCAATGTGATTGGCGATGCCCCCGCGTCGCGTGCAGGAATGATGGCGGGCGACCGCATAGTTGAGGTGGATGGTAAGAGCGCAGTGGGTGTCAAACGAACGGATGTCCCGAAACTTCTGCGTGGCCCCAAAGGTAGCCGCGTCGATTTGGGAGTGGCGCGTCGTGGCTCTGACTTGCAGCAATACACAATCATACGTGACGATATACCTATTAATACCGTGGATGCAGCATACATGGCTTCGGACTCGGTGGGGTATATTCGTATCAATCGTTTTGCCCGAACCACTTTTACGGAGTTCAGCCGCGCTTTCGAATCGCTCAATGAGCCGTCGGCTCTGATTCTCGACCTGAGAGGCAACGGCGGAGGTTTGCTCTCGGAGGCTATCCGATTGAGTGACTTCTTTCTGCCCGCAGGAAGAGTTATTGTGTCGACAGAGGGTGATAAAATGCCCGGACAGAGGTTCGAAACGTCGAGTGGGGGAGTGTTCAACAGTGGAACGCTGGTGGTGATGATTGATGAGTCAAGCGCCTCGGCAAGCGAAATCGTGTCAGGCGCGTTGCAAGATTGGGACCGAGCACTGATAGTCGGCCGTCCGAGTTTCGGCAAGGGCTTGGTACAACGTCAGTTTGTGCTGGACGACGGCTCGGCAGTGAGAATCACCGTGTCGCGCTACCACACGCCCTCGGGACGAATGATTCAACGACCTTTCACCCCTGGCGATAAGAAAGGTTACTATAAGAACCACTACGAACGTTACGGACGTCACGACACCATCCCGCAAGATGCACCACGCTACAAAACCCTTGTCAAAGGGCGCACGGTCTATGGCGGTGGAGGAATCTATCCGGATGTCTATGTCGACCGCGATACCACCGAGTCGTCGAACTATTGGGCCGAGTTGGTGCGTTCGTGGACTCTGACAGATTTCGTTACACGCTACGCCACCGACCATCGCACAAAGTTGCTCGCGGAGTATCCGACCTTCGAACAATACATGGCCGAGTTCGATGCCCAACAGATGGCCGCGGCATTGGATGCAGAAGCTGCAAAAAGAGGAATCGAAGTTGAAAAAACGAACGTCGTTGCTGATGTGATAAAGTGTCAACTCAAAGCTCTGTTGGCGCAGAAACTTTGGGGCACAACGGCCTATTATCGTGTCTATAACGCGCTGCTGGACGATGATTTTGCCCGCGTAATGCAAATAATAGCACAATAATGCGAAAAAATTTGGGCAAAGTTTGCGGAAAGTGAAAAAATGAGTAATTTTGCACTGATGCGCACGAACCGTGCGCATCGTTTTACTAATACATACCTAACTTAACGGCGCTATGAAAGAGGATAAATTCCGCAAAGATGAAACCGAAGGTAGCGAGGATGTGTATTCCAAAGTTGTTAGAGCCGGCAAACGTACCTATTTCTTCGATGTAAAATCGACACGAGGCGGCGACCTGTTTTTGACCATTACGGAGAGCCGTAAGCGTGTCGGAATGGATGGCGTAGCTCGTTTCGAGAAGAACAAAATCTATCTTTACAAAGAGGATTTCGATAAATATGCCGACGGATTGAACGACGTAATCGAGTTCGTGAAAACGAATCGACCCGACTATTTCGTTCAAAAAGATGAACCCGCTTCAGTAGATGGCGAACTCTCAATCGACGAAGAGTTTGACCGCTTGTAAGCAAAGGTTCACCCACCAACAAGTCCCAACAAAACACACCTCATTTACTGCAAAGACACGAGCCTGACTTGAGAAAGTCAGGCTCGTGTCTTTGCAATACAGATGGGTGATTGCTAATTCCCGTGGAAACCTTGTGCCTTGAGCGCGATGGTTGCGCCGTCGGGGGTTACAAGGGCAGCTCCCGTCGACTCCTCGGTAATGTGACCAATAACCTCCACACCGTAACCGAACTGCATTAGCTTATCTTGCATGGCCAAGGGAACGGTAAACAGAAGTTCGTGGTCGTCGCCGCCATTCAGCGCCGCAGTTACGGGGTCGAGGTGCATCTCCTCGGCCAGAGTATGTACCTCGCGGGCTATGGGCATGCGTTCAAGGTAGATACGCGCACCACACTTCGAGGCCCGACAGATGTGCAACAACTCCGAGGCAAGGCCGTCCGAAAGGTCAATCATCGAGGTGGGGACAATACCCTGTGCGGCGAGTTCCTCAACCACGTCGCGGCGAGCCTCGGGTTTCAGCTGGCGGCGCAGAAGGTACTCATAGCCCTCGAATCGGGGCTGTGCATTCTGAACTCCGTTTAGGGCTATTTTCTCGCGCTCCAAGAGTTTGAGTCCCAAGTAGGCTGCACCCAAGTCGCGGGTTATACAAATCAGGTCGTGCAACTTCGCACCGTTGCGGTAGACGACCTTATCCTTGCCGACCACGCCTACGGTCGACACCGAGATGACAAGGCCCGTTACCGAAGCACGTGTATCGCCACCGAGCAGGTCAATACCATAGTCCGCGCAGGCAGCGCGAATTCCGGCGTACAACTCCTCGAGGTTTTCGACCGAGAATTTGGCCGACACACCAATCGAAACGGTAATTCCCGTGGGACGGCCGTTCATGGCGTAGATGTTGCTGCATCCCACTACCACAGCCTTGTAGCCCAAGTGTTTGAGCGGAAAATAGACAAGGTCGAAGTCTACACCTTCGAGCAACATGTCGGTCGAAAGAAGGGTGTAACTCTCGGCTCCCGTGTCGATTACTGCAGCGTCGTCGCCAGGTCCTTTGACGGTCGAGCTGTTTTGCGGTGTGAACGGTTCGGTCAGTCGGTCGATGAGTCCGAACTCTCCGAGCGAGGCAATTTCGGTGCGTTTGTCACTGTTCATGGCGTCAAAATCTTAATTTTGCAACAAAATTACTAAAGTTTTTGGGAGTCCGAAATAAAATTTCGTAAATTTGGGGTCTGAATTAACCACTTAAACTATGAAAAACATTGTTCTGTTCGGTGGCCCCGGCGCCGGAAAAGGTACCCAAGCCGCCAAACTCAAAGAAAAGTACTCGTTGAACCACATCTCGACGGGCGAGGTTATCCGCGCCGAAATCGCAGCCGAAACCCCGCTCGGTAAGAGCATGAAGGATTATATCTCGCGCGGTGAGCTGGCTCCCGATGCGTTGGTGATTGACATCATTGCCGACTATGTGAAATCGCACAGTGACTGCGCCGGCAACATCTTCGACGGCTTCCCCCGCACTACAGCCCAAGCCGAGGCGTTCGACAAAATTATGGAGCGTGACGGACTCAAGGTTGATGTTATGCTGGAGTTGGTTGTCCCCGAGGAGGAGCTGATTAAACGTCTTGTGTTGCGTGGCGAGGTCAGCGGTCGTGCTGACGACGCCAATGAAGGCGTAATTCGCAATCGTATAGCCGTTTACAACGCACAAACCGCCGTTGTGGCAGAGTTCTATAAGGCTCAAGGCAAGTACGTGGCAATCGACGGCATCGGCACTATCGACGAGATTTTCGACCGCTTGTGCGCCGCCATCGACAGCATTGAATAATACCTTATAATATAAAAGGTGCAAAAAATCGGGGCACGGATTTGGTGTTCCCGATTTTTTTTGTACCTTTGCGGCGCATTTTTGCACAAAACAAACACAAATCATTTTATTATGAACAATTACGAAACCGTTTTCATTGCTACCCCGGTTCTCTCTGACGTTCAAGTTAAAGAGCTGGTTAGCAAATTCCAAGGTGTTATCACCGAGAACGGCGGTCAAATTGTAAACTTCGAGGATTGGGGTCTCCGCAAACTCGAATATGCAATTGAGAAAAAGACCACCGGATTCTACTTCTTCATCGAGTTCCAAGCTGAGGGCAGCCTCATCAACACCCTTGAGACTCAATACCGTCGTGACGAGCGCGTTATCCGCTTCCTCACCTTCAAACAAGACAAATATGCTATGGAGTATGCCGCTAAACGCCGCGCTAAACTCTCGGGCAAACAAGTAGAAGTTAAACAAGAAAACACAGAGGAGGAATAGTCATGGCAGCACCTGTACAATCGGAAATCCGTTACCTTAACCCCCTGTCGGTGGACGTTAAGAAGAAAAAATATTGCCGCTTCAAAAAACTCGGCATCAAATACGTAGATTACAAAGACCCTGAATTCCTCAAGAAATTCTTGAACGAGCAAGGTAAACTCCTTCCTCGCCGTCTTACCGGTACCTCGCAAAAGTACCAAAAGAAAGTGGCTCAAGCCGTTAAACGTGCTCGTCACTTGGCTCTGCTTCCCTTTGTAACTGATATGATGAAATAAGAATAAGGAGGACCAATATTATGCAAATTATTCTGATTAAAGACGTTCAAAACGTAGGTTATGCCAACGATATCGTTGATGTAAAACCCGGTTACGCCAACAACTTCCTTATTCCCCAAGGTTACGCTAAACTCGCTACCGAGTCGGCTAAGAAAGTTCTGGCTGAGAACCTGCGCCAACGCGCTCACAAAGATGCTAAAATCCTGGCTGACGCTCAAGCTTTGGCTGAGAAAATCGCCAACCTGCCCCTGTCGTTCACCGTTAAAACCACTGCCGAGGGCAAAATCTTCGGTTCGGTTACTTCGGCTGACGTAGCTGAGGCGCTGGCTGCTAAGGATGTGGTAGTAGACAAGAAAGACATCACCCTCGACACCATCAAAGAGGTGGGTACTTACGAGGCTTCGATTCGTCTGCACCGCGAGGTTAAAGCTATCGTTTCGATTGCTGTTAACGCCGAGGGCGCTGCTACCGAAGAGGTTGCTGAGTAATTAGACGCATCGGATATGGATTCGCGCACGTGTGTCGTGTGACGAATGGCAAAAAGTCTGTTTCCAATTTTGAGGAAACAGACTTTTTTTGTGCAAATACAGTGTTTTTTCGGTTTTTTGCGTAAATTTGTACGTAATACCTAAAACACAAAACGCTATGGCTATCATAAAATCCGTTAGGGGCAAAGACCCCGTAATTGGCTCGGGAACGTTCCTGGCAGATAATGCAACCATCATCGGCGATGTAACCATTGGACAAGATTGTAGTATATGGTTTGGTGCCGTGCTGCGTGGAGATGTCAACACCATCACCATAGGCGACCGCACCAATATCCAAGACGGAGCTGTAATACATACCCTCTACGACGGCTCGAAGAACCCCTCGCAAACACACATCGGTAACGACGTGTCGGTGGGTCACAACGCGGTGATTCATGGAGCCATCATCGAGGATAAATGTCTGATTGGTATGGGAGCTATTGTGCTGGACAACGCCGTGGTAGCTTCGGGATGTATCGTGGCTGCGGGTGCGCTTGTTTTGTCGGGTGCCAAGTTGGAGCCCAATAGTATCTATGCAGGAGTGCCTGCCAAGAAGGTTAAAGAGATTGCTCCGGAGCAGAGCCGCGAAATTGTGGAGCGCACAGCCCGTGACTATATGCTATACGCCTCGTGGTACAAGGAGTAGTGTGCCGTACAAATTCTCACTCATAACCCATAAAGAAGACGTGTATGAAAAGGAGAACGTTATTACTGATAGGCGCACTGTTGCTGTCGCTCACCGAGTTGTCGGCACAGTTTTATCCGCGCAACATTGTGAGCCTTCGCGGTGGTTTGAACATCTCGTCGATGTCGCAACGTTCCGATGGTCAGGCCGTGGGTAAAGAGCTTCGAAACCCCAAAATCGGTTGGCACATCGGTGCTGTGGACGAGATTCTGCTTACCGACGATATGCCTTTGTACTTGGATGTGGGCGTGATGCTCTCCAACAAAGGTGTGAGATATGTCAGCGAAGTTCCGAATTATGTAATTAAGGAAGGTAACAAGACCTATGAAGTGATTCACAAGAGCGTCACTCAATATGGTGTGGGCTACCTGCAATTTCCCGTATGTGTGAGCTACCACCTCTACTTCGGCGACTTCACCTTGCAACCGTACGCCGGTTTACACTACGATGTGGGATTGTGGGGGCGTTATGTCTCCTCGGAGCGCAAGCGTTGCGAGCAGGACTCTTCGCTCAACAGCCGCACAAAGAGTGTCGAAAGTCTTTTTGAACACCGAACCATAGGCCGTTCGGATTTCGGTTTGATGCTCGGTGTAGGAGTCACCTATCTTGAGCGTTACTACTTGGGGTTCAGTTGGGAGGATGGATTCTGCAACATCTCGAAGGTGTCGGGACTCAAACTCAACCACCACAGCAACTTCCGCATTAGCGTGGGCTACAATTTCTAAAGCATCACCACCCGATGAAACGAGTTATTGTCATGGGAGCTACCTCGGGTATGGGGCGTGAGGTTGCGCAGATGTATATCGCCGACGGATGGCAGGTCGGTGTTGCCGGTCGTCGCATCGACGCCCTTGAGGAGTTGTGCGCATTGGCACCCGAACGCGTTTTTGCCGAACGCATAGATGTCACCGAGAGTGAGGCGCCTGCAGCTTTGTTGCGTTTGATTGAGCGCGTAGGAGGCATGGATGTCTACTTCCACAGTTCGGGAGTGGGAACTCAAAATCCCGAATTAGTCACCGATGTCGAACTGCACGTTATGGCTACCAACGGCGACGGCTTTGTTCGTATGATAACCACCGCTTTCAACTTTCTCAAAAACAACGGAGGAGGTCGCATTGCGGCCATTACGTCGATAGCGGGAACGCGCGGTCTGGGCGTTTCGCCCGCCTACTCGTCCACCAAACGGATGCAGAATACCTACATAGATGCCTTGGCGCAACTGTCAAATATGCACGGTTATGGAATACGTTTTACGGACATCCGCCCGGGTTTTGTGGCTACACCTCTGTTGAACAATGGCCGTCACTATCCGATGTTGATGCCGAGCCACAAGGTTTCGCGTGCCATCTATCGTGCCGTGCAACGTGGTAGACGTCGCGTGGTGATTGATTGGCGTTTTGCACTGCTGGTTGCCCTATGGCGACTCATCCCCTCGTGGCTCTGGGAACGACTCCCCGTTCGAAATTAATGTTTTTTGTGTCGACAAAAGAGCGTGTCCAAAAACTTGTTGGACACGCTCAAAAAATATTACATTGCGTAGGCCGAAAGTTCGGCGGCGGAGAGGGAGTAGTCGCGTTCGGCTTCGAGCGTGCGTTGCAGGGCGTCGAGGTAGAGCTGCGACTCAAGGATGTAGTCCAACAGCGAAATAGCTCCCTGTTCGAAAGCCTGTTTCAGCAGAGCCTGATTGTCCGTATCGCCCAAAGCACGACGATACTCCTCGGCAGTTGTACGCAGACCGAGAGAGAGATGGTAGCGGCTCGAAACATCATTATAGAAACGCACACGGGTATCTTCGGCGCGGGTTTCGGCAGCGAGTTGTGCTGCGCGAGCCTGACGCGTCTTGTTACGGGTACTCCACAGCGGAATAGACAACCCGACGGTAACTCCGTGATAGCCTTCCCCCCTCATATTTTCGTGCATATAACCTGCTGCAATATCGGGCAGGTTGGCGGCTTTGCTTAGTCGCACGCGGTCGCGTCCCAACTCCACCTCACCACGGGCGTACTCCATCACGGGGTTGGTGCGTTCGCATTCGGCGTACCACTCCTCGAAGTTGTCGGGTATGCTCTGCAAGGGGAACTCCGTGGCACTTACACGCAGGGTGTCACCTCCTGCAAGAGTTGCGAGTTCGGCGTGCAGCTGGTCAAGGGCAACATCTATGCGCGTAAGTTCGCCGCGCACGGTTGCAAGGTTCAACATCGCTTTGTTGTACTCCAGGACGTTGGCCGTACCTTGGGTAAGTGCTTGTTCGTAGCCCGCAGCAATTTGCTCGGCATAAGCCAGACGTTCGGCCACAGCGTCACGCAGGGCATTGTTGTAGACAAGGTTGATGTACAGACGTTTGGCCTGCAATACGGTGGCGATGCGTTCGGCTTTGTAGTCGAGCGAGAGCAGGTTGTTTTGGGAGTTTGCCACTCGGCGGCGATAACCAAACAGGGTGGCAAGGTCGAACGATTGGCGCACGGCGATGTCGGCACGTTGGCCCATACCTTCGAGGTTGCCCCAAAGGTAGTGGAATTCAACCTTGGGACCGCTCAGATAGATGTCTGTTCGGTTGCCCAGACACTCGGCTTCGGTTTGGTTGCGCAGGGCCTCGAGGTAGGTGCTTCCTTGCTCAACGGCAGCCACCACCTCGTCCATTGTTTGGGCGCGCAGCGAGAGAGTGCACACGAGTGCGGCGGCAAATATGATGATTCGTTTCATTGCTTCTGACTTTTACGGTTAATAATTACATAGACCACGGGGATAATAAATCCGTTGAGCAGTGTCGACGAGAGCAGGCCACCCAAGATAACCTGTGCCATGGGGCTTTGAATTTCGTTGCCCGGTAAGTCACCCGTCAGCGCCAGCGGAATGAGTGCCAGAGCCGAGGTGAGTGCGGTCATTATGATGGGATTGAGTCGGTCGAGCGAGCCCTCCATTACGGCTTGGTGGAGCGAGTGTCCTTGGGCTCGCAGGTCGTTGTAGCGCGAGATGAGCAGCATGCCGTTGCGCGTTGCGATGCCGAACAGCGAGATGAAACCGATAATGGCCGGAATACTTATAATGCCGCTTGTGAGTATCAGAACACCAACACCGCCAATCAGTGCCAGCGGCAGGTTGAGCAACACCACCGAGGCCTGCGTAGCATTTTTGAATTGGCCGTAGAGCAGCATAAAGATAATCAGAATCGACAATACCGAGGTTACACCCAATGTGCGCGATGCGGCCTCTTCGCTCTCGAACTGACCTCCATACTCCACACGGTAGCCTTCGGGCAGGGTGATTTCGTTCTCGATAACCTCGCGGATGGCTTCGACCGTACCACGCAGGTCACCGCCCACAACGTTGGCCGAGATAACAATTTTACGCGCCACATTCTCGCGGTTGATGGTATTGGGACCGGTGGTCGAGGTGATTTCGGCGATGGTCGAAAGGGGAACTTTCTGTCCGCCTGCGTCGACCATCATATCACGTATGCTCTCGATGGATGAGCGAGTCGTGTCGTCGGCCTTGACTACAATGTCGAACGTACGACCATCGTCGTATACTTGCGATACAACCGAACCACCCAACATCACCTCGACAATATCGTAAAATTCGGCGGGTGTTACACCATAGCGAGCCAACATCTGACGACGTGGAACGATGCGCAGTTGCGGACGTTGGATTTGTTGTTCGATATTGAGGTCGGCAACGCCCTCGACACCTGCGATTTTGGACTTGATTTGAGTGCCGATTTCGTACATGCGGTTGAGGTCCGTACCGAATAGTTTGATGGCGATGCCTGCACTTGTTCCTGACAGCATGGCGTCGATACGGTGCGAGATGGGTTGTCCGATTTCGATGTTTGCTCCGGGGATTGTTGCGAGTTTGGCACGCAGTTCGGCCAGCACCTCCTCGCGCGAGCGGTCGCCCAACACAAAGGGTGCTTCGATTTCGGAAGTATTAACACCCAGGGCGTGTTCGTCGGCCTCGGCACGACCCGTCTTGCGGGCCACGGTTTGAATTTCGGGTACACTCAACAGCAGTTGCTCGGCACGGCGACCAATCTTGTCGGACTCCTCGATGGAGATTCCCGGCAGGGTCGAAACGTTGACCGTAAACGAACCTTCGTTGAACGACGGCAAGAAACTGCGACCCAAAGTCGATGCACCCCACAAAGCAGCCACGAACAGCGCGATGGTTACACCCAATACGGCTCGTTTGTGACGCAACACCCACTCCAAGCACACGCTATAGCCGCCTTTCATCTTGCGGGTAATCCACGGCTCACGCGGCTCTTTACTTTCGCGTCCGAGCAGCAGGCTGCACAGCACGGGGGTCAGGGTCAGTGCAACCAACGTCGAGGCAAACAGCGATACGATAAATGCCACGCCCAGCGGTGCCAACATTCGTCCCTCCATGCCCGTCAGGAAGAACAGCGGAATGAAACTTGCAACGATAATCAGCGTCGAGTTGAAAATCGGCATACGCACCTCGCGCGAAGCCTCATACACCACCGTCAGCACGGAGCGTCGTTCGGATTCGGGAAGCAGACGGTTTTCGCGCAGACGTTTATAGACATTCTCGACATCCACGATGGCGTCGTCCACCAGCGAACCAATAGCAATGGCCATACCTCCGATACTCATCGTGTTCATCGTTATGCCCATAGCCTTCATTACAAGAATTGTGATGAGCAGTGCAAGGGGCATAGACACCAACGAGATGGCAGTCGTGCGGACGTTCATCAAAAAGACCATCAACACCAAAATAACAAACAGACCACCTTCCAACAGCGCCTTTTGGATATTACCCACCGAGGCGTCGATGAATCTCTGTTGGCGGAAAATATCGGTGTGAATTTCGACATCCTCGGGAAGGGTACGCGACAGGTCGGCCAGCGACTCATCCAGCGCACGGGTCAGTTCACGGGTGTTGGTGTTGGGTTGCTTGGTTACGGTGAGCAGCACGGCTGACTCTCCGCGATAGGAGGCCACACCGAGTTTGGGCGAGTGAGAGCCAATTCGCACCTCGGCCACGTCGCTCAAAAGTACGGGACGGCCACTGCGCTCTCCAACCACCGTTTGGGCAAGGGTTGCCGCATCTTCGGTGGTAATGTCACCACGAATCAGAAACTCGTTGCCATACTCATAGAGCACGCCTCCGTTGGCATTACGGTTCATATCGCGCGTAGCATCCAGCACTTGACCGAGCGACACTCCGTAGTGTTTCATTCGGTGGGGGTTGACAAGGATTTGGTACTCCTTGACATCGCCGCCAATCACGGTAACCTGTGCCACACCCTCGACCGACAGCAGGCGTTGGGCAATGACCCAATCGGCCATTGTTCGCAGTTCCATAGGGGTGGTGGAACCCGTGGCGGTGAGTCCCACAATCATCGTTTCGCCCAGGATGGAGGATTGCGGGCCAAGTGTGGGGCGTCCAACGTAGTCGGGCAGGTTTTCGGCCACAATAGCCAGACGTTCAGATACAATCTGGCGAGCTTTATAAATGTCGGTACCCCATTCGAATTCGACCCACACAATAGAAAAACCGGTGGTCGAAGAGGACCTTACACGGCGCACATCCGTAGCACCATTAACGGCTGTTTCGAGTGGGAAGGTTACAATCTTTTCGACCTCCTCGGGAGCCATACCCGGAGCTTCGGTCATCACTACCACCGTGGGGGCGTTCAGGTCGGGGAATACGTCCACCTCCATATTGGCGGCCGTCCACGAACCTGCCACCAGCAGCACCAGCGACAACACAACAACGGCAATGCGGTTGTCGAGCGAGAAACGTATTATTCGGTTCAACATAGCTGTGTGCGAAGTTTAGTGGTTATGACTGTGTCCCTCGGGAATAATGCTTGCATTGGCGGCAAGTTTGACTTGATAGACACCACGTGTTACGATTTCGAGGCCCTCCAAGTCAGTACCCTCGATTGCCACGCGGCGGCCGTCTGTGGCTACGGTGCGAACCTCCTGTTTGCGGTAGCACTCGCTATCGAGTCGAACGTAGACAAAATGCAGACCCTGCTCCTCGGTAAGAGCCTCTTTGGGAACGCTCACAATGTCGCTCTCGGTGCGGCCAACGAGCCACACCTCGGCAAAAGTTCCGCTCAGTACCTCGGCCGGTGCATTAAAAACAAAGGTTACGGGCAGGTAAGCAGCGCCATCGGCACAACGGCCAACAGCCTCGATGCGTCCACCCAACTCGGCCATCGAATAGACTTTGTCGCTATAAGGAAGCATGAAGTTGGCCGATACGATATCACTCAAAAGGTTGGTTTTGCCCACGGGCAGGTCGGCAGTCAAGGTCATGCGGTTGCCGGCGGTTATGGTAAACAACGCCTTACCCGTCTGCACGTAGTCGCCATTGGCGGCGTCACATGCAACAATGTATCCATCGACGGGCGACTTGACAACGATTCCTTCGCCCTCCTCCGAAGCCAACGCTTCGTAGCGGCGACGAGCTGATTCATAGGTCGAGGTCAGGCGGTCGTACTCCTGCTCGGAGATGATTTTCTGTTCGACAAGGCGGCCTGCGCGTTCCCACTCCTTGCGAGCCAATTCGTAATCTATGCGCACCTGCTCGGCGGGGTCACCCTCGGCGATGCGTCGACCCGACAGTGTAGCCAAGACTTGTCCCTTGTGGACGCGGCTGCCAACATAGATATTACGTAAGGTCAGTACGCCTGCCGCAGGAGCAACCACAGCAGTGCGATTCGTGGGAGCCGACTCCACAACGCCCGAAGTGGCAATAATCTCGGCAAAATCGGCCGCTTTCAGCACCTCGGTTTGAAGTCCTGCGGCCTCGGCTTGCTCGGCCGAGAATACAATCTCGCCATCGGCGTGGGCCTCGGCACCATGGTCGTGACCCTCATGGCCTTCGTGTGCATTGTGATTGTGGCCTTCGTGCGAGTGTTCGGCGTGAGTTTCGTGTTCGGTGTGGTTGTGACCTTGATGGTTGTGTTCGTCATGAGTATGACCCTCGTGGCTGTGTGCCTCGTGGGTATGGGTGGTGTGAGTGTGACCTTGGTGGTCGTGCTCGTGCTCGTGGGCGGTGTTGTTGCGGCCACCGCAAGCCGCGAACATTGCGGCCGCAGCCAGCAACGTAAGATGTTTTATGTTCATGGTTTTGTGGATTTATTCCGTTTGATAATGCATAAAGCCACCGACAACAGGGTGCGTCGGATGGGGGGGGATTGTACAATGCAGGAGTCGCCCTGATTATACACGTCTTTATGCAACGGGAGGGGCACGCAACGCCCTTACACCAAGGTATGGTGATTCGTAAGGTGTTGGGGTAAGGTGACAATAGCCGTGGTGGGTGCAGCACTTCTCGTCAAGGCATTCGCACACCGACTCCTGCCACGCAGGCAGAGCCACCTCAATGCAGGGTATATCCCCACGAATCTCCGAAGCGGCCAATAGTTTGTGAAAAGCGTCGGCCAGCGAGCAATCATCCTCGCCGTGCGGGTTACCCTCGGAGTGCGAGTCACAAGCACCCTCGGCATGGTGGAGAGCATCGCCACAGCAGAGTTGTGAGTGGCACTCCTGCTGTTCGGCAAGTTCCACGCCAAAACACACCACATCTCCGTGGTGGTGATGGGGCAGGCACTCCAGCACGCACATGGCGGCCAATGCCAGCGACACGAACAATATGGCGAGGTGTTGTTTCATTCCACGGGCAAAGATACAAACTTTACACAACAACGCCAATAACTATTTCTTGGTATTTTTGCCATCCGACACAAAAGAGTTGTATGAGCGTTGCTATGACCTGGTATTACGTTGATTTTTCAGTTGTTGCACAAATTTTCAGAAATCCCCCTCCTGCTAACCAATTATTTTGCTCCAAATTTTTCCAATCAACAAATTATCACTACTTTTGTGTTTACCTAACTAACTCGTCATGAAACGTATACTTTTTGCTATGCTCGCTGCGATACTCTTGGGCGGCTGCACCTCCGAACGTATTGTGGTTACTCACTCCGACGACGGTATAGGGCACCTTTCGATTGAGGGTTCGCCACGTTATCTGCTGCTTCCAATCGAGGACTGTGCGCCATCGAGCCGCGTGGAGGTTTGCGCCGAAGATTCCCTCCTGCAACGTCTGTACATACGTCTGGCACGCACTCGTGTTGACTACTATGTTCCCTTTGAGATCGACAATCATCCGATGATGAGCCATCTGAACATCAGGCTCGATTCGACGGCGATGTGTTGGGATTCCCTTCGCACGGCCGATGGTTTTGCACCTGCTCACGACCCTTTGCGTCCCGTATGGCACCACACACCTCCCTATGGTTGGATGAACGACCCCAATGGCATGTTTTACCTCAACGGCGTGTGGCATCTATACTATCAATACAATCCCTATGGCAACCGTCACGGCAACATCCATTGGGGACACTCCACCTCGACTGACCTTGTGAAGTGGCAACACCATCCGTCTGTGTTGGCTCCCGATTCGCTGGGTTCGTGCGCTTCGGGTTCGTGTGTGGTGGATGTTCACAACTCGGCAGGTTTCGGCAAGAATGCAGTAGTGGCATTCTACACGGCGTGGGGACCTCCGCAGGTGCAGTGCATGGCCTACTCGACCGACGGAGGTTATACCTTTACGAAATACGAAGCAAACCCGATTCTAACCTCGCCATCACGCAATTTCCGCGACCCAAAAGTGTTTTACCACAACGACAGCCAACGCTGGATTATGGTGCTGGCTGCGGGACACCACATGGAGTACTACTCGTCGGTGAACCTCAAAGAGTGGCAGTATGAAAGTTCGTTCGGCGAGGGTTATGGCGGCCATGGCGGCGTGTGGGAGTGTCCAGATATGTTTCAGATGGCAGTTGATGGTGACCCAAACCACAAGAAGTGGGTGCTGATTTGCAACATCAACCCCGGAGGTCCCACTGGCGGCTCGGCTACACAATACCTCACGGGAGAGTTCGACGGACATGAATTTGTATGCGATACTCCGCCTAACGTAACCCGTTGGATGGACCACGGTGCAGACAACTACGCAAGCGTGGGGTGGAACAACGCACCCGATAACCGACCCGTGATTATCGGTTGGATGAGCAATTGGAACTACTGCGATTCGGTGCCTACCACAGCTTTCCGAAGCGCCAATACTGCGGCACGCGACCTCTATCTCTATTCGCACGACGGACTGGCCTACCTCGGTTCACTTCCCTCGTCCGAGATGGAGGCAGCTCTCAGCTCGGCAACAACCTTTCCTGATTGCACGGTAGAGGGTGTGAGCGATACTCTGCGCATCGAATCGGCCGAGCAAGGTTATCGCCTGAATCTGACAATGAAACCAACGGACGAAGGCGTGTATGGCATTACTCTGCTCAATGCAGAGGGTGACAAACTGACCCTGAAGTACGACACCCGCACCTGCCTTTTGACGTGCGACCGCAATACATATACGCATCCCAAATTCTCGAATAGTTGGGAGGCTACGGCGGCACTACATTACGGACTTCAAGGCGAGAATAGACCCGTGGATGGGCTCACCCCAGAGCAACAAATCAGTGTACCGCCTACAACTGACGGTCGTTTGGCCTTGAGTCTGTGGGTTGACCGCAGTTCGGTGGAGTGTTTTGAGCAGTCGGGGCGTTGGGTGATGACGACCACGCTATTCCCTGCATCCGCACTCGACCGTGTGGTACTCTCGGCCGACCAGCCGTGTGAGGTGCATGGTATTGAAGTGCGAAATATTACTACTTCCAATAACTAATAAACAAACAATGACAGGAACACTTGTAAATATGGCCACCGTGGTGGTGGGCGCAGGGCTCGGAATGGCTCTCGGACGACGTATGCCCGAGAGATTGCAGGAAATTATATTCCAGGCTCTCGGACTTGTTGTGTGCGCCATCGGAATCTCGATGACGCTCGAATCCGATAATATGATTATCTCGGTGGTAAGCATCGCCTTGGGTGCGGCTACGGGGCATCTGCTCGGAATCGAACGAGGACTCAACCGTCTGGCTGAATGGACCCGCCGCAAGGTACGCATCGGAGGTGAGCGTTTCACCGAAGGGCTGGTGGGCGCAACACTGCTCTACTGCGTGGGAAGTATGACAATCCTCGGCGCATTTGAGGACGGCCTGGGCGAGTATCCGACACTGTTATATACAAAGAGCGTGATTGACGGAATTTCGGCCGTGGCGCTGGCCTCGGTTGCGGGCGTGGGAGTTATGTTCTCGATTGTGCCGCTGCTGCTTTATCAGGGTGCGCTCACGTTGTGTGCCGAATGGTTGAGCCCCCTGATGAACGAAGGGATGATAGCCGAAATGACAGCCGTGGGTGGTCTGATGTTGATGGGTATCGGTCTTACACTGTTGCGCATAAAAGAGGTGCGGACAGCCGATATGCTGCCCGCACTTATCTATGCCCCGCTATTGGCGTGGTTTGTGGCGTAGTCTTATTCTATCGTTCTATGGGCATTTGGACCGTCATTCGGTTGGTGTACACATCACCCTCGTCGGTAACCATTGTCAATACCAAAGTGTAGATGCGCTGAGTGGCAGGAGGAGTCACAAACTCCAAATTCATAGTAGGACCAAGCAGAATCATATCGCGCGCGGTCATCTCGTTCATCATCTTGACGTAGTGATAGTAGTTAGGGTGAGTGCAACACGCCAGTCCGCAGTTCCACTCCGAATTGTTTTGTGTGTACTTGTAGCCCGCGTCAATAAAGGGTTTTAGAGTAGTGAAGGTTACCTTTACAATATCCGCAACCGAACTTCCATCGGGATGAGCGTCGTCGTAGGCAGGCGAACAGGTAATGTCTATGTCGACAAAGTCAGCCGACACCGCTATGTAGGCATCATTCACGTCTGGTGTGTTGGGCCATTCGTATCGCTCCTCCTTGTAACTGTTGTCGTGGTGCTTTTGGCACAATTGTTTGTACAGAGATTTGTTGTTGTCGTAACTACAAGACTTGGCAAAACTCGGAATAGGCGCGTCGCTACTCCTACCCCAAACCTCGATACTATATTCGGGCACGCCGACAGGATTTCCTGAAGAGTTGATAGCGTAGTGCTCTTTTAATTGAGGATGCGCAGGCGCATACCACAAAATATAGGAGTTCTCCCAAATGCGATTACCGTGACCTCCGCACGCAACAAAAAGTATAGCGATAAAAAATAAAAACAATCTTTTCATAAGTAGGTAAGTGTTGGTTTGCGAGTGCAATATACTAAATTTTTAGGTATCATACAAACTGATAATTTAATTACGAAAAAAAAGTTATTTGAGAGGGTGGGAAAATGTGAAAAATAAAATTAATGTTAAAAATACAACAAAATGTTTGTTTTTTAATTTTAGACTTCGTATATTTGCAACAGCTAAACCAAAGAAAACAACCCAAACTTAACAACCAAAGAGGGCAAAGAGGACAAAGAAGGCAAAGAAGGCAAAGAAGGCAATAACGCCACAGTTTATGGCTTGAAGGCCAATATAACCCAAACATACCCAAACCCAAACTACTCCCAAACAGAATCCGAAACAAATTCAAAATAACACATTATGGCAAACATCAAATTCTACAAGATGGGCGAAATGCCCCTTGAACTGCATAAAGTTCGCGTAGTTCAAAAACTTCACCTTGTACCTATCAACCGACGTCTGGACGCAATAAACGAGGCTGGTTTCAACACCTTCCGACTGAGCACCAAAGACGTCTTCCTCGATATGCTTACCGACTCGGGTACCAACGCAATGAGCGACAATCAAGTGGCTGCCATGTTTCAAGCCGACGACGCCTATGCAGGTTCACAATCGTTCGAACGTCTGCAAAAGGCTGTGCTGGATGTGTTGGGCAAAAAGTATCTGTTGCCCGTTCACCAAGGACGCGCCGCCGAGAACGTTATCTGTCACGCATTCGTCAAACCGGGCAACGTAGTCCCCACAAACTACCACTTCACCACAACCCTGGCGCACGTAATGGAGCGCGGCGGTGTAATCGAGGAGTTGTATCACGACCGAGCACTTGTATTGCACAGCGACCACCCGTTCAAGGGTAATATGGATATCGACAAACTCGAGGCCTGCATCCAACGTCACGGTGTCGACAAGATTCCGTTTGTGCGTATGGAGGCCTCGACCAACCTGATTGGTGGTCAGCCATTCTCGATTCGCAACCTGATGGATGTACGCGCGGTGTGTGATAAATATGGCATTATGCTGGTGCTGGATGCTTCGCTGTTGGGCGAAAACGCATTCCTCGTAAAACAGCGTGAGGATGCGTGGAAAGAGAACTCGATGGGCGACATCCTGCGCACGATGACAGGTCTGGCCGACCTTGTGTATTTCTCGGCTCGTAAGCTCAGCTCGTCGCGTGGTGGCGGTATCTGCACCAACCGACGCGACATATATGCCAAAATGGAGGCACTCATACCTCTGTTCGAAGGTTTCTTGACATACGGTGGTATCTCGGTGCGCGAAATCGAGACTATGGCTGTGGGTCTGAATGAGACACTCGACGAAACGATGATTTCGCAAAGCCCAACTTTTATTAAATATATGGTCGAGCAACTGGATGCAGCGGGTATTCCCGTAATCACACCTCCGGGTGTGCTGGGTTGCCACATCGACGCAGGCAAATTCTGTGAGCACATCCCGCAAGCGGAGTATCCCGCAGGTGCGTTGGCCGCCGCATTGTATCTGATTTCGGGTGTGCGTGCCATGGAGCGCGGTACCATCAGTTCGATTCGTGACGAAGAGGGTAACGATGTGCTGGCCGATGCCGAATTGTTGCGTTTGGCCGTTCCGCGTAGGGTGTTCACGCTCTCGCAGGTCAACTATGTTATTGACCGTCTGCAATGGTTGTGGGATAACCGCGAGCTGATTGGCGGTTTGAAATTTACCTACGAGCCGCCCGTGCTGCGATTCTTTATGGGTGGTTTGGCTCCGACGAGCGACTGGCCTGAGAAACTGGTCTCGAAGTTCCGCAAGGACTTTGGCGATTCGCTCTAAACAACAAAAAACACACAAAAAAAACACCAAGTGGTTTCGTTATTTTGAGATTTGGTGTGCGGCGTCCGACTTTTTTAGGGTCGGACGCTTTTTATTTGAGTAAATTTACTTATCTTTGTAAGATGAAAGCAAAAAACTTTAACTAAATAAACAAATCTATGCTTAAACGTATCTTTTCGACACTGCTCGCAGTTGTACTCTGCTGCGCAGTTCAGAGTGTTTCGGCAGCAAACCCCCGAGTGGTTTTTATGGGTGACTCCATCACCGAAGGCTGGGGCGGCAAGGTGCCTACATTCTTTACAGACAACAACTTCTTGTGTAAAGGTATCAGTGGACATACCACCGGTGATATGCTTATTCGCTACACCAATGATGTGCTCAACAAACAACCTCAAGTGGTTGTAATCCTGGCCGGCACCAACGACATCGCCCAAAACGACGGTGTGTTTGTGTCGATGGAGCAAATCAGTAACAATATCTTCTACATGGCCGAGCAAGCTATGGAAAAAGGTATCAAGGTTGTTTTGTGCAGCGTGTTGCCTTCGTCGGGATTCGGCTGGACAACCATCAAACCGACCGACCTTATCCCTCGTCTGAACACCATCATCGAGGAGTGGGCTGCTCAACATGACTGCCCTTACGTAGATTACTACTCGCTGTTTGTTAAGGAAGACGGCCGCCTCGACCCCAAATTCTCGGGCGACAACTGTCACCCCTACACCGAGGGCTACTATATTATGGAACAGGCTCTGATGCCGATTCTGGAACCTATGCTTCAATAACCCCTAAAACAGAAAAAACGCTATGAAAAAATATTTACTTATTGCAGCAGCTTTCCTGGGTTTGGCAGCTTGTCAAGATACACCCGAGCCAAAACCCGCTCCAGACCCCGAATTGACAGTGGCCGAAACCGAAATCAATGCCACTGCCGCCGAGGATACCTATACTATCAACATCACCAGCAACGTCGATTGGACCATAGAGTGTGGCGCTGATTGGGTGTACGTCGAAGATGTGATGGGTAATGGCAATGCAGCCGTTACCGTACAAGTGCATGCAAACACCAGCTATGACGAGCGTGAAACCGATATCGCAGTTCGTGTCGAAGGTTTGACCAACCCCGTTGTTATCCCCGTATTCCAAGACTCGTCCAAAGGTATGATTGCCGAAAAGACTCTCTATGAGGTGGGTGTTGAGGGTGGTAATATCACTGTAAATCTGAAAACCAATGTGGCTATCACCGCCGATATCAAAGTGGACTGGATTAAAGCCGCTGAAGATACTCGCGCTCTGGAGGACAAAGCTATGACCTTCACCGTGGAGGCCAATGAGGGTTACGAACCTCGTACGGGTACCATCGTTCTGTCGGGCGAGGGCGTCGAGAGCGAGACCGTCACCGTAACTCAAGCCGAGAGCGGAATGATTGCCGTTTCGAAGGAGGATAAAACTTTTGAGGCCGAGGGTGGCTCGTTCAGCATTGCCGTTCGTACCAACATCGACTTTGAGGTTGAAATGGCCGAGGAGTACTCGTGGTTGCGCGTGGCCGAAACTCGTGCCGTGGTTGATACCGCCGTTAACTTTGTTGTTGATGCCAACCCCACCACTGATGAGCGTAGTGCTGCTATCTACTTCAAATCGGAGCTGGGCACCGACACTATCAACGTACGTCAAAGTGGCAACCGCAACGTGAATGTGGAGTTCGCAAACGCCAACTTCAAGACCTATCTGCGCAAATGCGGTTTCGACACCAATAATGACAAAGAGTTCTCGGTGGCAGAGCTTGAGGCTATCACCGAACTGATTCTGTGGAAACGTGTCAAGAAGGACTACTACACCTTCCAAACCGACCTTATCAACGACCTGAGCGACCTGAAATATCTGACTAACCTGGAGGTTTTGGATATTCAAGGTGTGCCCGCGTCGATGAACGAAATCGACTTGTCGAACAACACCAAACTGCGCTCGTTTAACTGCGCCAACACCGCGCTCACCAAAATCGACCTGTCGAACAATACCGAGTTGGAGGAGTTGAACCTGTCGGCTATCAAAATCAGCAAAATCGACCTGTCGAAGAATACTAAACTGAAAACTCTGCACATCGGAGGTTGTAAACAACTTACACTGCTGGATGTTTCGATGCTCACCGAACTTACCATGCTTAACTGTGCTTACTCGAACATCGTAGTGTTGGATGTTACCAACAATACCAATCTGGAGGCTCTGTATTGTAGCGGTAACCTGCTGGCCGAGCTCAACATCTCGACTCTGAGCAAATTGGAGCGTCTGGTGTGCGACGACAACGAACTGACGATGCTCGATGCAAGCAAGAATACCCAACTCAAATCGCTGACTTGTACTCGCAACCAACTGACCTCGATTAATGTTAGCGGTCTGACTCAACTGAATCGTCTGGCTGTGAGCGAAAATACCATGCTCAGCGAGTTGTCGATTGCCGGCAACACTGCACTCAACTTCCTGCACGCTGCCAGCACCGGTCTGTCGACCATCGACTGCTCGCCCGCAACCAATCTGTGGATGCTTAACGCCAACGACTCGAAACTCACCAGCGTAGGTATCGCTTTGAACGCTGCTCTGCGCGGTCTGCGTGTCAACAACAACATGCTCACTTCGCTCGATATCTCGAAGGGTGACCTGCGTTACTTGTGGGCTGACGGCAACTCGACACTGCCCTCAATCAAGGTTAAAGATGATTTCAATCCCGCTGCAGCCACCACCTTCTTCAAGGATGCCAACACCAAGTGGGATGGCGGTATGCGCCCCAAATACAAAGATTTGAGCGAGAACGGAACGGCCAACTGCTACATCGTAAACAAGGCTGGCGAGAGCTATATGTTCAAAGCCACTGTTAAGGGTAACGGCTACGACCCCATCACGGGTGCCAAAGCTGAGCCTATTGCCCCCACCAAAGCTTACATCCTTTGGGGACATCGTCGCCCTGCCGTTGCTAATGCAGCAGGTAGTGATAACACCCAACTCAACACCTCTATCCTGCGTCAAAGCGTAGAGTTGAACAAAGATGGTTACATCTGCTTCACCACTCCCAGCTCGATGGAGGATGGTAACTTTGTGATTGTAGCCGCTGACGACAAAGACAACATTCTTTGGAGCTGGCACATGTGGTGTGTCGAGGGTTACGACTACCAAGAGTCGGCAATCGACGTGGCGGTTTACGGCGACAGCTACAAGATTATGGACCGCAACCTCGGTGCTTTCGCAGCTCCCACCCTCGCTTCGTCGTCGGGTAGCGAAGACTTTGAGTATGCTCACGGTCTGATTTACCAATGGGGACGTAAAGACCCGTTTGCGGCAGGTAACATACAAACTCCCACCGCGTGGGGTTACATGTCGTGGATTGACTGGTGCAATCCTGATGGCTCGTTGCTCAAATCGCCCACCTTCTATATCGTAGGTCGCAGCGACCGTTCGGCTTACAAATACGACCCGTACATCGTTCCTCACAATTTGGACAATACTGCCGAGATTTTGGCTCACTCGATTAAGAACCCGATGACCTACTTCACCGGCAAAAACTGGGCTACTTCGGCTGACACCTCGAACGGTCAAGCAGAGGATTGGGGTAAACTGTGGGGTAACCAAACCGCCGAGGGCAATGGCGTGAAGACTATGTACGACCCCTGCCCCGTAGGTTACACCGTAGCATCGCCCGACCGTCTGAAATTTATCTCGGCAACCGGCAGCGGCACCCCCGTAGGCGCAACCTGGCAATTGAACTCGACTATCAGCCTCAACAACGCCGACGGCTCTGCGGTATCGGCTAACCCGCTGAAACAACTGCCCTTCGGTCTGTTCTTCTACACCAAGGGTACCCGCACCGAAACTGAGCACCCCGCCGACAAGACCGTGGTATTCCTGCCCAAACACAACTGGTCGAACAGCCAAGGTTACGAGAAAGACGATAAATTCATCTGCTTGTACACCAACGCTCCGAGTAGCGAGGAGATGTGGGGTGGTCAACCCTACAAGGCAGTTGTTACCTACTCTGGTTACGGCTCGTTCAAGGAGGCTCAATGGAGCAACGCTGCCGAGGCTGCTTGCGGTATGCCTGTTCGCTGCGTATCGGAGTCGACTCAGAGCGTAGAAATTAGTGGTGGTATTCAACAATAAACCAGACGTGATTTTCAAAAGAGCGTTTACCCGGAGGGGTAGACGCTCTTTTTTTTGCAAAGAGGGGAGGTAGCTTTCCCCCCTCCCTTTGCCATTCATGTCTTTAGGGAGCAAATAATTGTGAATTACAAAAAATCCCGTTTTCGATGCCGAAAACGGGAACTTTTGTTAGAGGGTCAGGCGTCTGCGCCATTCGTCGGGAACGGGAACGGCTTGTTGGGTGGAGGTGTCCCACGCGACAAGAACTGAGGTCGAGCGAGTACACACAACCTCGGTGCCGTCGTCAAGTCTTTTGACTAAGGTTTGGCGCAAACGAATACTTTTGGTGCCCACACTCTCGAGTTCGGTGATGGCGTCGACGGGGCAGCCCATGGTGAGCTGGTTGACAAAGTCCATGTTCACCGACACAAGGATAACTCGCAGGCTTTGACGAAACATCTCGGGGCAGATATGTTCGTTGATGAAAGCGATGCGGCCGATGTCGAGATATTGCTGCTGGCTGACGTTGTTGACGTGGCCAAACAGGTCGTAATCGCCAAAACGGGCCTGAATAGGGGTGCGTGTAGTAATCATAAGTTAGTCCCTTAAAATCTTAATTTCGCCGCCCTCGCCCACAAGAATAATGGATGAGGCGCAGTGGGTGGCTTCGAGGCTCTCGCACGAGGGGTCGACAACAAGGTCGACTCCATTGATGATTTCGTCCGAGATTTGCTTGTAAGTATTGGGGGTAGGGTAGCCTGTGAGGTTAGCTGAAGTCGACACGATGGGGCGACCCAAGCGGCGAATGACCCCTTGGCAGAAGTCACACTTCGGGATACGTATTCCAACGGTGCCCTGCTCGGGGATAAGGTTGGGGGCAACGCCGCAACCGCCGGGAAGAACAAGCGTGAGAGGTTTGTCGGCCACCTCAAACAGCTGGCAGGCTATTTCGGGTATGCGTTTGACATAGCGACCAACGTTGTCGAGCGAGTCGAGCAGTACGGTCATGCTGGTTTTGCCCAAGGAGCGTTTGAGAGAGTAGATTTTTTCGACCGCGTCGGCGTTGGTGGCGTCGCATCCGATACCCCAAATTGTGTCGGTCGGGTAGAGTATAATACCGCCGGAACGCAATACTTCGACGGCTTTTGTGATTTGTTCGTTCATTTTTCGTGCAAATGTTTACGCAAAAATAGAAAAATTTGTACTTTTGTGGCAATTATTTCGAAAAATCAGAAAAATAATATAAAAACACACCAATCATGGGAAGAGCATTTGAATACCGTAAAGCACGCAAGCTCAAACGTTGGGGCAACATGGCGCGTACTTTTACCAAAATCGGAAAAGAAATCGAAATCGCAGTTAAAGCAGGTGGTCCTGACCCCGCAGGTAACACTCGTCTGCGCGTGCTGATTCAGAACGCAAAGGCTGAAAATATGCCCAAAGAGAACGTCGAGCGCGCAATCAAGCGTGCTATCTCGAAAGATGCAGGCGACTACAAAGAGATGGTTTACGAGGGATACGGTCCTCATGGTATTGCCATCCTGGTTGAGACTGCAACTGACAACACCACTCGTACCGTGGCAAACGTTCGTTGCTATTTCAATAAATGTGGCGGTACGCTGGGTAACAGCGGTAGCGTGGCTTTCATGTTTGACCACAAGTGTACCTTCAAATTCAACAACACTCCCGCAACCGACCTTGAGGAGTTGGAGTTTGGTATGATTGACCTGGGTGTCGACGAGTTCGAGGCTGAGGAGGATGGTATCACCGTTTACGCTCCCTTTGAGAACTATGGAGATATTCAGAAGTTCTTGGAGGATGGCGGTTACGAAATCATCTCGGGTGAGTTCGTTCGCATCCCCACAGACGCCAAGGAGGTCACTGCCGAGCAACGCGAGGCCATCGAGAAACTTATCGAGAAACTCGAGGAGGACGATGATGTGACCAACGTATATCACAATATGTCGGAGGAGTAATGAAAAAAGTTGCAACCCGAAAAGGGTAGCCCTTTTTACGGAATATACAAACAGGTATTCCAAAAACTATTGATTGACAAGGTGTTAAGTTGTTAGATAAGTACGGATTATCCGTAAAAAACTCGTCTAAACTTTAATTTTTCGAAGATACTACTCTTCTCATGTAGTCTTCTATGTAGTCTAATTAAGACCAATTAGGGCTACTTAAACAAAATTAAAGTAACAACTTAACACCTTGTCTTTTTATGTACACTATTAACATCATGGGGCACGCAACCCCCAAAGACCCATCAATGGTTAAGTTGGAAATGATTTTCTTCAAGTCCAACTATCCACGAGTAACAAAGGTTGTAAATGTCACAGGTCTGATGTCCGACAGGAGACATTTCATCGGCTAATCGAAT
>JAGBFQ010000035.1 GCA_017936385.1 Rikenellaceae bacterium | reverse complement strand
CTTTCAAAAGATTTGTCTACCTTTGTGCTCGTAGTTAGTTGGCTTAATTACGACCTTCATGTAGTCTCCTATGTAGAATTTCGTAATTTTCGTAAAAACTAACACTGAAAATCAGTGAGTTAAAAATAAAGCCTGTCTAACTCTGTGGTTGGACACCCTCTGTTGTTTGCGTGTTGAGCGAAATTGTTACTTATCGATAATCTCGCGGATAATCATATCGGTGGCTCCGAGGTTTGATTGGGTGTAGCTTTTGGCGGCAGCTCCGCTCTTGGCTCGCAGCTCCTTGTTGCTCAGCATGCCATCAAACCATTCGGTGAACTCAGCCTCCGAAGCAATGCTCTTTGCCGCACCACATTCGATGAGTTGACACGCCTCGCGGAACTTGCCGTAGCGAGGACCGAATGCCAAAGGAATACCATAGGTCGCAGGTTCCAGCGTATTGTGGATTCCCGCACCGAAACCACCTCCCACGTACGCCATGTCGGCGTAGCTGTAGATGGCCGACAGGATGCCTATGGTGTCGATAATCATCACTTGATATTTGTCCAACTCGGCGTCGTCCGAGCGGGTATAACGAATTGCGCCACCTTTGATACGACTCATCAGTGTGTCGATTTGGTGGTCGTTCATCTCGTGCGGAGCAATGACCCATTTCACTTCGGGGTGGGCGTTGATGCTGTTCAACATAATCTCCTCGTCGGGGCCCCAAGTGCTACCAGCCACCACCATGGTTTGTTCGCCACGAAACTGCTCGATGGTGTCGATTTTGGGCGCATTGTCACAAAGGCGTGCCACGCGGTCAAAACGTGTGTCGCCTGCCACCTTGACGTTGTTGACGCCAATGCCGGCCAGCAACTCGCGCGAGGTCTCGTTCTGCACAAAGATGGTTTCGTAGGTGTCGAGCGCCTTGCGGAAAGCACCTCCCCACGGACGGAAGAATATCGAGTTCGGACGGAAAATAGCCGAAATCAGGAATGTGCGGCATGACGAAGCACGCAGCGCAGCCAAGTGGTTGAGCCAAAACTCATATTTGATAAATACGGCAATCTCGGGATTGGTCGTTCGGATAAACTCCTCGGCGCATCCGGGCGTGTCGAACGGCATGTACATGATGTAATCTGCGCCGCTGTAATTCTTGCGGATTTCGTAGCCCGAGGGCGAGAAGAATGTGAGCAGAATTTTGTGCTCGGGCAGATGTTGGCGCAGTGCTTCGATAACGGGACGACCCTGTTCAAACTCGCCCAGCGACGCCGCATGAAACCACACGATACGGTCGTCCGGGGAGATTGTTTGGGAGATGCGTTCCATCAAGCCGCGACGGCCCTCGACCCATTTCTGAATCTTGGGATTCCATCGTGCCGCCAGCTTCGCACCATTGACAATCGCGTTTATTCCAATGTTATACCAGAGCATGCTTTCCGTAAAATTGCCCGCAAAGATATAGCTTTTTTCCATACAAAACAATACCTTACCAACGCGAAATGACAGCTTCGGGAATATACTCCACGGTTGGCGTTCCGTTCTGGTCGAGAGATATTGCAATCAGGTCGATTTGCGGTTCCATGTCGACGTCATGCAGCGAGAGGTAGGCGGCTACGGCTCGGCGCAGAGAGCGTTGCTTGGCAGGGGTAAGTGTCTGCTCGGGGGCGAAATAGGACTCCTCGTCACGCAGTTTGACCTCGACAAAGTGAATGGTGTCGAAGCGAACCGCCACGATGTCCAATTCGTAGCGGCCGCTTCGCCAATTAAGTTCGCAAATCCGATAGCCGTGTTGGCGCAACCACTCGGTGGCCAAGTGCTCGCCCAACTCGCCGTGCTCTTTGCTAAGCATTTGATTACAAGAGGAATGACAGGTCGTCGCCAGGGTTAACCTCGAAGGTTTCGGTGCCCTTGCGGAACATGCGCATCGGGCGTGCACCAATCAGTTCCATGCGGCCGCCCTCGACCAACAGCATGCAACCTTCGCGCAGACCAGCAACCCACATCCCGTCGTTAGCCTCGATGTACTCCAGGATGCGTTGCTCGCGGGTCTCTCCTGCGTGACCCTCGGGATGGGTGTCGAGGTAGTGGGGGTTGATTTGGAATTTCACGGCGTTGACAGCACCGAACGAGACGGGTTGTACGATGGGCATGTCGTTGGTGGTGCAGATGGTGGGGCAACATACATTGCTGCCTGCACTCCAGCCTACGTAGGGGATTCCTGCCTCCACGCGTTCGCGGATAGCCTCTACGACGCCTTGTTCGTGCATCTTCTTGAGCAGGGCGAAGGTGTTGCCGCCGCCTACGCAAATGGCTTCGGCTTGGCGGATGGTCTCTGCGGGGTCTGTATCGCGGTGGATGGAGCGAACTTTGATGCCTATTTCGTCGAAACGTTCCTGAACCTTGGCCTCGTAGGCGTCATACGAGAAGGTCACTGCGGCGTAGGGCACGAAGGCAACCTCCTTTACACCATTTAAAAAAGAGGCGATATTACCAATCGGGTATTTCAGATAGGGCTCACCTGCGGTGGTAGAGTTGCTGATGAGCAGAAGTCGTTTTTGATTGTCCATGGTTGTGATTTTATCTACGAATGATTCAATGACGTGCGGAAAGTGTGCATGCTCCAAGGCATGAATCTTGCTTGCAAGAGTGTCGGGTGTGTCGTCCGCGTCGACGGGCGTGGTGTACTGCGCAATGATGGTGCCGCGGTCGAAGTGTTCGTCGATGGTGTGGATGGTGATACCAGACTCGCGCTCGCCTGCAGCAATGACTGCTTGGTGGACGTGGTCGCCGTACATTCCCTTGCCGCCGAATTTGGGCAAAAGCGCGGGATGAATATTGATGATTCTGTCGGGGTAGGCTTCAATCAGAGTTTTGGGCACGAGCGACAGAAAACCTGCCAAAATAACCAGGTCGATGTTCCTTTTTCGCAATTCAGCCAACGGACGGACGCCGCTTCGGAAGTCGGCACGTGTAAGGGCGAGTGCTTCAATTCCAAGATTTTGCGCACGTGTGAGAGCATAAGCCGATGGGTTGTCTGATATTACAATGGAAATGTTCGCTTTTACTGAGCCAGCAAAGTGCTCTATGATTTTTTGAGCATTTGTGCCGGACCCCGAAACGAGAATTGCTATTTGTTTCATATTCAATGATTTATGAATTTATTTTTTGTTTCAAAGCTAAAAAGTCGCTAATTTTTGACAAAGTTAATAGAAAAAGTGTTACTTTTGTGCTGATTTTTCGTCCGAAGTAAAAAAAACTTATACGAAATAAATTTTTTGTTCAACTAAAAACAGAATTACTATGTCAGCAATTGAAGCAAAAGTAAAGGAAATCATTAAGAACAAACTCGCAGTGAGTGAGTCTGAGATTACACCCGAAGCTAGCTTTACCAACGACCTCGGAGCAGATTCGCTCGATACCGTAGAGCTTATCATGGAGTTCGAGAAAGAGTTCTCGATTACTATTCCCGATGAGGACGCTGAGAAAATCGGTACTGTAGGCGATGCTGTCGCTTATATCGAGGAGAAAAGCAAATAATATTATAAGGTAACTTTACTTTACAAAGAATCGACTTCGCAGTCTTTTAATTAAGAATTAAAAACAGTCAGAGGAGCTAATAGTGATGAGTAGAAGAAGAGTAGTGGTGACCGGAATAGGCACGATTAATCCCCTGGGACACAATATAAGCGAATATTTTGCGAATTTGGAGAAAGGAGTAAGCGGCGCCGCCGAGATTACCCTGTTCGATTCCTCGAAATTCCGAACGCACTTCGCCTGCGAAGTAAAGGACTTCCATCCGGAAGAATACTTTGATGTCAAACAACTCCGCCAACACGACCGCTTTACGCAGTTCGCGTTGGTTGCTGCCGACCAAGCCGTTAAGGATGCGGGTGTTGATTTCGAGAAAATCAATACCGATATGGTTGGTTGTATCTGGGGCTCGGGCATCGGTGGTCTCGATACTTTTTACAATGAGGTTAAGGGCTATGTCGAGGGAGGTTTCATCCCCCGATTTAGCCCTTTCTTTATTCCCCGTATGATTTCGGATATGGCTGCCGGCCAAATCGCAATGAAATACGGACTCAAGGGACCTAACTATTGTACCGTTTCGGCGTGTGCATCGGCTAACCATGCCATGATTGACGCTGCAATGTATATCCAAACCGGCCGCGCCGACATGGTTGTGACCGGAGGTAGCGAGGCACCTATCACAATCCCCGGATTGGGTGGGTTCAACTCGCTCAAGGCGCTGTCGACACGTAACGACAATCCGCAGGCTGCATCGCGCCCGTTCGACAAGAACCGCGACGGCTTTGTTATGGGTGAGGGCGCCGGCGCACTCGTTTTCGAGGAGCTGGAACACGCCTTGGCTCGTGGCGCCAAAATCTATGCAGAGGTAGTCGGTGGCGGCATCGGCGCTGATGCTTACCACTTTACCGCACCACACCCCGAAGGCGAAGGCGCGGCAAAGGCTATGACTGCCGCTATCCGCGAGGCCGGAATTGAAGCCTCGCAAATCGACTACATCAACGTTCACGGAACTTCGACTCCGCTGGGCGACCTGCCCGAATTGAAGGCTATCGGCCACATTTTAGGTGAGGATGCCTACAAAGTTAATATCTCGTCGACAAAATCTATGACCGGTCACTTGCTCGGTGCCGCAGGTGCTATCGAGGGTCTGGCTTGTATTATGGCCATCCAAACGGGCGTTATCCCTCCGACCATCAACCTCGATGAGTTGGACGAGCGCATTGACCCGAAATTGAACCTGACTCCCAATGTTGCGCAACGACGCGAGGTGAAGTATGCTATGAGTAATACTTTCGGTTTCGGTGGACACAATTCGACGATTCTCTTCGGTAAATACGAATAACGTAAATATCTCTGGCTGATGTTCGACTCTCTGCGTTCGAAATACTATTCGCGTTTTTCGCGGGACGGTCGCTACTATCAGATGGTGGATGAGTTGTTTGGTTTCTGCCCCAATAACATCGAACTGTATAAATTGGCTTTGGTGCATCGTTCTGCGACTATTGTGTTGCCGGACGGTACGCATCTTAATAACGAGCGCTTGGAGTTTCTGGGCGACGCGGTCATCGAAACCATCGTTTCGGACTACTTGTTCGTGGAGTTTCCAGAGTACGCCGAGGGTGATTTGACTAAGTTGCGCACCAAGTTTGTCAGCCGTATTGCGTTGGATAAATTGGCGCGCGAAATCGGACTCGACGAGTGGGTGATTTGCCGTAACTCGGGCGAGCAACGTAAGAATATCTCGGGCGACGCTTTCGAGGCAATGATGGGTGCCATTTATCTGGATAAGGGTTATGAGTTTGCCAATCGTCTGTTGATTAATCAGTTGATTTGTAAGCATATCGACTTGAATGAGATTGCCGTCGTGGAGCGCGATTTCAAGAGTCGTCTTTTGGAGTGGTGTCAGAAGAGTCACCGCACATTGCGTTTTGCCACATCGCCCAATAGTACCGAATCGGGTCTGCCTCGTTTCCATTCGGTGGTTTATATTGATGGCGAGCAGATGGGTAAGGCTGACGGAAATACCAAGAAGGAAGCCGAGCAGACAGCGGCCGAATTGGTGTTGCCACTTGTGTCGTCGGATGAGTTGGGCGACTACATTCTCGATAGTATTGACTCGATTTCGGAGTCGATAGAATAAGATGGATAATCCTCGGAAAATACTTAGGGAAAGAGCTCTTGTTTCGGGCTTTGGGGCGTTGAGTGACAGTGAGTTGCTGTTGCTGCTGATGGATGATGCTACGTTGTCCGAGGTCGACGCTGTATTGGGACGAATGGGAGGTCTGAGGGGTGTGTGCTCGGCCGATATGCGCGAACTTCGTAAATGCGAAGGTGTGGGGCTTCATGCTGCCGTGCGTTTGGGGGCTGGCGTGGAGCTGGGGCGCAGAACCGCAAAACTTACGGCCGAACAGATTGAGTTTGTCGGCTCGTCGGAGGATGTGGTGCGGATGTTTGTCTCGTTGAACGACCTGTCTTATGAGGAGTTTTGGGTGGTTTATCTCAACTCGGCCGGGCGTGTTCTTGAACGTCAACGTGTGAGTCAGGGTGGGGTGAGCAGCACTCAGGTCGATTGCCGTTTGGTGGTCAAACGTGCTTTGGAGTTGTTGGCGACCAATGTGGTGTTGGTGCACAACCATCCGTCGGGGGTTGCCGTGGCGAGTGACGACGATGTGACGTTGACCGAGCGTCTGCGTAGGGCGTTGGAACTGCTTGATATTGCGTTGACGGACCATCTTATTATTGCCGGCGCGGAGTCGTTTAGTTTCCGCGAGAAGGGGTTGCTGTAAGTCGCCACCAAAAGCAAACGAGGCACCCCGTGTGGGATGCCTCTCGTAATATCTAAAATCCGTTGTATATTGTGCTCTTTAGTGGTTTAAGCGCGGGGCGGGAAGTCGGTTGTGTAGTGCAGGCCGACGCTCTCTTTGCGAGCCTTTGCGTGTTTGATAATCAGATAGCCAATGGTTATCAGGTTGCGCAACTCGCATAGGTTTTTATTCAATTTAGTCTTTTCGAACAACTCTTCGGTTTCGCGCCAGATGATTTGCAGGCGTCGTTCGGCGCGCTCCAAACGAAGATTCGAACGCACGATACCCACATAGTTGCTCATGATTTGTTGCAACTCGCGGTAGTCCTGAATGATGAGTGACATCTCTTCGGTGGCACTCGTTCCTTCGTCGTTCCAATCGGGAATACCCTCCTGCAACTGCACGCGGTCGAGCATGGCCACCGCATGGCGGGCCGCTTGGTCGGCATAAACCACCGCTTCGATGAGAGAGTTGCTTGCCAGGCGGTTGGCACCGTGGAGTCCCGTACACGAGGCTTCGCCCAAAGCGTAAAGGCGTTTGATGGAGGTCTCGCCATTGGTGTTGACCTTCACTCCGCCACAGCAGTAGTGTGCCGCGGGAACCACGGGAATGTAGTCGCGGGTGATGTCCAAACCAATCGAAAGACACTTTTGGTAGATGTGCGGGAAGTGGTTGCGTACTTCGTCCGGGTCTTTGAATGTAACGTCTAGATATACATGGTCTTCTCCGCTGATTTTGAGTTCGTGGTCGATGCTGCGAGCCACCACGTCACGCGGAGCGAGTGAACCCATCTCGTGGTATTTGTGCATGAACTCCGAGCCATCTTTCAGGCGCAACACCGCGCCGAAACCACGCATCGCCTCGGTAATCAGGAACGACGGACGTTCGCCCGGATTGTAGAGTGAGGTGGGGTGGAACTGAATGAACTCCATGTTCTCGATGACGCCTTTGGCACGGTGAACCATAGCAATACCATCGCCCGTGGCAACCAACGGGTTGGTTGTGGCGTTGTAGATGTTGCCCACACCACCCGTGGCAACGACCGTAAATTTGGAGCGCAAGGTCATTGTTTGGTGGCTCTCCAGGTCAAGCACGTAGGCACCGAAGCAGGCAATGCCTTTGGTGTGTTTGGTGATAAATTCGCCAAGGTGGTGCTGCGTGAGCAGGTCGATGGCGAAGTGATGCTCGAGAATCGTGATGTTGGGGTGGGAGCGTGCGCTGGCCACAAGTGCTCGTTCGATTTCGGCTCCCGTGAGGTCTTTATGGTGCAGGATGCGGTGTTCGGAGTGACCGCCCTCGCGGTGGAGTTCGTACTTGCCGTCAGCCGTTTTGTCGAAGTTGGTACCCCAAGCCACAAGGTCGGCAATGAGTTCGGGTGCGCGTCGTACCACGAGCTCCACGGCTTGTTGGTCGCACTTGCCTGCGCCGCAGACCAGCGTATCGTGTATGTGTTTTTCGAAAGAGTCTTTCTCGTCAGTCACCGAGCAGATTCCGCCTTGGGCGTAGTTGGTGTTACATTGGTCGATTTCGCCTTTGGTTACGACCGTCACACGGCCATATTCGGCAGCCTTGAGCGCGAAGCTGAGTCCTGCCGCGCCGCTTCCAATCACAAGAAAATCGGTATCCATAAAGATATTTATTTTCCGCAAAGTTATAAAGTTTTTCGTAACTTTGTCCTACTTTTGACCACAAAACAGCAAGCGATGGCCGATAACTCACATTCGTGGAAACGACTTTTGACTCGTTACGAGCAGTTCCTCCGACTCGAAAAGAATCTGTCGGACAACTCCGTTGTGGCCTATCTTGGTGATTTAGCGCAACTTAGGCAGCTGGCCGAACGCGAGGGAGTCACGCCGCGTTGGGTGTCGCGCCAGATGGTTGAGAGTTTGATGGCCGAGCAGTATGACCGAGGGCATACACCACGCACACAGGCCCGAATGTTGAGCAGTGTGAAGGGATTTTTCAACTTTTTGTTGATGGAGGAGGTCATTGATGAGTCGCCCGCGCAATTTGTCGAAGGGCCGCGAATCCCGCGCGACCTACCCGATGTGTTGACCCCCGACGAGGTGAACCGATTGATTGATGCTGCGGCACAGCATCCGACAAACGGAGTGCGCAATGCAGCCATGTTGGAGATGATGTATAGCTCGGGACTTCGTGTGTCGGAACTTACGCGGTTGTGCTTTTCAGATATCTTTGCCGACGACGGCTACGTGCGCGTAACGGGCAAGGGCGACAAGCAACGTTTGGTGCCCATGAGTCAAACTGCCATCGAGATGATTCGGGAATACCGTGATACGGCGCGCCCGTCGGACGTTTCGTCGGATTATGTCTTTTTGAATTCACGCGGAAAACCACTGACGCGAGTGATGCTCTTCTATATCATCAAGCAGGCGGCTGTTGATGCGGGTATCGGGCGCGAAGTGAGCCCCCACACCCTGCGTCACAGTTTTGCTACTCATCTGTTGGCCGGAGGTGCGAGCATTTCGCAGGTGCAGGATATGCTCGGACACGAATCCATCACCACTACCGAAATCTACACCCACGTCGATATTACAGATACGGCTCGGACGCTTGAAGAGTCACACCCGTTGGGTTAGTTCTCGAGAGCGCCTCGCCACGACAGAATGCCTCCGTCGAGTTCCACTACGCGGAAACCTTTGGCGACAAGTCTTTCGGCGGCCGTTTTGCTGCGGCGGCCACTGCGACAATAGACCGCCACACGGCCACTTTTGTCGAGTTTCTGAATCTCTTGGTCGAAACTCTCACTATTCACATCTATGTTGATGGCACCCGGGATGTGTGCGTTGTCGTACTCGGCGCGTGTGCGGACGTCAATAATCTGAGTTCCAGGTTTCTGAATCTCCCGGCCGAAGGTTTCGACGTCCATCGAGGTGAAACGGTTGCTGCTCGAACATCCCGTCATAAGGCTTGCAAAAAGAGTAAACATGGCAGTCAAAATTGTGTGTTTCATAGTCGTGTGTTGCGGTTTGTTGGTGGCTACAAAGATACAAATAGTGCGCGGAGTTTGCAACACGACTTCTGAATTGTGGAACATCTACTGGGATAGGCTAAAAAAAACTCATTTTTCTGAACTTTTTTGTGAAAAAAATTATAACTTTGCATTGTTTGGTGTGGAAGTGCTGTGCCGCACCCGACAAACCGATTAATTCACTAAACTAATTAAAACATAACGTTATGAATATTTCGCACATCGAACACCTCGGCATCGCCGTTAAGAGTCTCGAAGAAGCAATTCCCTACTACGAACAAGTATTGGGCCTGAAATGTTACAACATTGAGGAGGTAGCCGACCAAAAGGTTAAAACCGCATTCTTCAAGGTTGGTCAAACCAAAATCGAACTGCTCGAACCCACCTCGGAGGATAGCACCATCGCCAAATTTATCGAGAAACGCGGCCAAGGTGTTCACCACGTGGCTTTTGCCGTTGAGGGTATCGAGGGCGCGCTGGCCGAGGCCGAAAGCAAAGAGGTGGCTCTGATTGACAAAACCCCGCGCAAAGGTGCCGAGGGTTTGACCATCGCTTTCCTTCACCCCAAATCGACACAAGGTGTCCTGACCGAGCTTTGCGAGGATAAAAACAAATAATCACAATAAAACATACTAACGTAATGAGCAATATTCAAGAGCAAGTCAAGCTGCTGATTGACAACCGCGAAAAAGCGAAACTCGGCGGCGGACAAAAAAGAATTGAAGCACAACACGCCAAAGGTAAATATACCGCACGCGAGCGTATTGAAATGTTCCTCGACGAGGGCAGCTTCGAAGAGTTTGATATGTTCGTAACTCACCGTTGCTATGACTTCGGTATGGAGCGCGAACACTTCTTTGGTGACGGCGTTGTTACCGGTTATGGTACCGTAGGCGGCCGTCTGGTGTATGTGTTCGCACAAGACTTCACCGTAACCGCAGGTTCGCTGTCGATTTCGTTGGCCGACAAAATCTGCAAAGTAATGGATATGGCTATGCGCAACGGCGCACCTTGCATCGGCCTGAACGACTCGGGTGGTGCACGTATCCAAGAGGGTGTGAACGCCCTGGCAGGTTACGCCAACATCTTCCAACGTAACGTGATGGCGTCGGGTGTTATTCCCCAAATTTCGGCTATCTTTGGTCCTTGTGCAGGTGGCGCCGTTTACTCGCCCGCACTGACCGACTTCATCATCATGAAGAAGGAGACCAGCTATATGTTCCTTACCGGTCCGAAGGTTGTTAAGACCGTTACCGGCGAGGATGTAACCCAAGAGCAACTTGGTGGCGCACTGATGCACACCAGCAAATCGGGTGTGGCTCACTTTGCAGTCGATACCGAGGAGGAGGGCTTGGAGGTTATCAAAAAGCTGCTCAGCTATATGCCCCAAAACAACATGGAGGACGCTCCCGTGGCAGTTTGCACCGACAGCATCGCTCGTCTGGAGGACTCGCTCAACGAGATTATCCCCGACAACGCCAATAAACCCTACGATATGTATGAGGTTATTCGCGCAGTTGTTGACAACGGAGAGTTCCTGGAGTCGCAACCCACTTGGGCAAAGAATATCATCACCTGCTTTGCACGCTTCAACGGCCAAAGCGTAGGTATCATCGCCAACCAACCCAAATTCATGGCCGGTGTGCTGGATATCAACGCTTCGCGCAAGGCTGCACGTTTTGTACGTTTCTGCGACGCCTTCAATATTCCTATCGTTACTTTTGTGGATGTTCCCGGCTTCCTGCCCGGTACCGGCCAAGAGTACGGCGGCGTAATCACCCACGGTGCAAAACTGCTATTCGCTTACTGTGAGGCTACCGTTCCCAAGGTTACCGTTACCCTGCGTAAAGCCTACGGTGGTGCTTATATCGTGATGAGCAGCAAACACATCCGTGGCGACATCAACTACGCTTGGCCTACCGCCGAAATCGCAGTTATGGGTGCCGCAGGTGCCGTTGAGGTTCTGTATGCCAAAGAGTTGAAGGCTTTGGCCGACCAACCCGAGGAGAAAGCCAAATTCATCGCCGAGAAGGAGCAAGAGTACCGCGACAAGTTCTCGAACCCCTACAACGCTGCACGTTATGGCTACATTGACGACGTGATTGAGCCTCGCAACACCCGTTTCCGCGTGATTCGCGCGCTGCAATCGCTGGCAACCAAACGTCTGGCAAATCCTCCTAAGAAACACTCGAATATTCCTTTGTAATAAGCAGACGCAATTATGATGATATCAATGCAAACATTTGGTTGGTCGGAGATTGGTTGGATTACCCTTATCGGATTCTCGTTGGTGTTCCTGTTGCTGGTTCTCCTTATCGGTGTTCTTATGATATTCGGTAAGGTTGCCACCTTCAAGAAGAAGGAGAAACCCGCCACAGTCGCTAAATCGTCGGCCAAACCGCAAGAGGACCCGCATATGGTTGCAGAGGCCAAAGTTGCCGCTATTGCCATTGCGCTGAGCCTCTACCGTGGCGCAATGCACGACCAAGAGTCGGAGGTTATCACCATCCAGGCTATCAAACGTGCTTACTCGCCGTGGAACTCCAAGATTCACAGTTTAACACAACTCCCCGAAAGAAAATAATAAACGATGAAAGATTATAAATTGAAAATCCACGGTCAAGAGTTCAATGTCCGTGTAGAGAATATCAACGACGCTTCGACCGAGGCTACCGTTACCGTAAACGGCGTTGAGTACGTGGTTGAGATTGAGGGCGCAAAACCCGTCAAAAGTTCGAAACCTCAAGTTACCCGTATCCCCGAGAATGCTCCCAACAACCCCACTCCTTCGACTGCCGCTCCTTCGCGTCCCGCAGCCGTTGCTTCGAGCGGTACCAAAATCGCTTGCCCGCTGCCCGGAACCGTTATGAGTATCAAGGTTAAGGTTGGTGATAGCGTTAGCGCAGGCCAAACCCTGATGGTGCTGGAGGCTATGAAGATGGAGAACAACATCGACTCGACCACCTCGGGTACCGTAAAAGAGATTTGTGTACAAGCAGGTGCCTCGGTTATGGAGGGTGACACCTTAATCGTAATCGGATAAGACTATGTTTACTGCAATGAATTCGAGTATGAGCTTTGTGTGGGATAGCATCGTTACCTTCGCTCAATCGTCGGGTATCGCCATGATTATCAATGATGGTTCGTGGCTCTCGCTGGTGATGATTGGCGTGTCGATGGTGCTTCTGTACCTGGCCATACATAAACAATTTGAGCCTCTGTTGCTCTTTCCTATCGCATTCGGTATGTTGCTTACCAACCTGCCGGGTGCCGAGATGTTCCACTCCGAGTTGTTCGAGGGCGGTCACGTTCATTGGGGCAACTTTGTTGACACGGCAGGTCTGTTGGATTACCTCTACCTGGGTGTCAAACTCGGAATCTACCCCTGTTTGATTTTTATCGGCGTGGGTGCGATGACCGATTTCGGTCCGCTGATTGCCAACCCTAAGAGCCTGTTGCTGGGAGCTGCGGCACAAATTGGTATTTTCGCAACCTTTATTGGTGCGTATGCCCTGGGATTCTCGCCCGACGAGGCAGGTAGTATCGGTATCATCGGTGGCGCCGATGGTCCCACCTCGATTTATCTGACTTCGAAGTTGGCTCCCCACTTGTTGGGTCCCATCGCCGTTGCGGCTTACTCGTATATGGCTCTCGTGCCTGTGATTCAGCCCCCCATTATGCGTGCGCTGACTTCGGAGAAAGAGCGTAAAATCAAGATGTCGCAACTGCGTCCCGTGTCGAAAACCGAGAAGATTATCTTCCCCATTGTTATCACCGTTGTGATTGCTCTGATTCTGCCGAGCGCGGCACCTCTTGTAGGCTGTCTGATGCTGGGTAACCTGATGAAGGAGTGTGGTGTGGTTGACCGTTTGAGCAAGACCGTTCAAAACGAGTTGATGAACATCGTGGTGATTTTCCTGGGTCTTACCGTGGGTGCTACTGCAACCGCCGAGGCGTTCCTGAACTTCAAGACTTTGGGTATCCTTGCACTCGGTATCGTAGCATTCGGTATGGGTTCGGCAGGAGGCGTACTGTTGGCCAAACTGATGAATGTGTTCTTGCCCGAGGGTAAGAAAATCAACCCGCTTATCGGTTCGGCAGGTGTGTCGGCAGTACCTATGGCTGCTCGCGTGTCTCAGTCTGAGGGACAAAAGGCCGACCCCGGAAACTTCCTTTTGATGCACGCAATGGGTCCGAACGTTGCCGGTGTGATTGGTTCGGCTGTTGCGGCAGGTATTCTGCTGTCGTTCCTGGGCTAATCCGCATTTGCGAACAAGAAAGGCGTTCTTCCCCGAGTGGGGAGGGACGCTTTTTTTTTGTGGTCTATTGTATATCCCGTATAATTTTAGTATTTTTGTCTTGTAACCAATAAATAACTAATATTATGAAAAGACTATTTAACATTTTGCTCTGCGCAGTGGCGATGGTTGCCCTCGGAGCGTGCAACGACAAAGATGATGATAACGGTGGTGGCAAAAAACAGACCATCGAACAAAAACTTCAAGGCAAATGGATAGCAACTCGTCAGGTTGTTACCATTAAGATGAATGGTCAAGTGATTGACGAGGTGGATGACGTGCTCGGAATAGGCGACGGTCTTGGCTTTGCGTTTACCGAGGGAAAACAACTCTTTGCATTGGTTTTCGAGGAGGTGGATGGCAAGGCTGCCATTGAAAGCCACGTCTATGTTGGACAATGGAAACTCGATGGCAAAAAACTCACGGTTGACTATATCGACGATGGCGCTTCGGAAGATATTGATTTGTTCAGTATGGGCGCTGTGACTGTCGAGAGCGTGAATGACACGCAACTCGTTCTGAAAATGAGTATGGTAGAGGAGATGGATGGGCAAAAAGCAGAGGTGACGGCATTATGCTATTTCGCTCGTTCGAATGTGGATTTCAATGTCGGAAGTTTGATTGACTAAATAAAGTTCACGAAAAAGTAAAATTGGCTGTCGGAGTTGCCCGACAGCCAATTTACGTTCTTTGCAAATAGTTTTAAATAACAGCTACTTAATATTAGGTTGCTCGAGGCCGTAGTTTTCGGTTTTGTCAGCACGCTTGAGGATTACCGCAACGATAATCGAAATCACTCCAAACAGCTCGAAAATCGACATCGGAATGGTGTAGTCATAGGTCACACCCTCGGCAGTTTCGACGGTGGCGTATTTCTGAATCACCGAGCCAATCAGCACGGGAACCATCGAAAGACCAATGTTCTGAATGTAGAAGATGATAGCGTAGGCCGAACCGAGCTGTTTCATCGGAATAATCTTGGGCACCGAGGGCCACATAGCCGAAGGAACAAGCGAGAAGGCAACTCCCAACACAATCATAATCAAAATAGCAAACCACCATACGTTCAGTACGGGCAGAGCAAACAGAACGTGTACCAGAGTGAGCATTGCCGAACCGATAATCATCAGCGTTGCACCCTTGCCCAGACGGTCGTACAGCGAGCCGAACACGGGGGTCAGCAGGATGGTTCCGAAGGGCAGCATTGCGGGGATAAGACCGGCTAATTCGGGCTCAACACCATACTTGTAAATCATCAGTTTGGTGGCGAACTTCAGGAAGGGGAACACGCCCGAGTAGAACAGCACGCACAGGATGGCAATCAGCCAAAAGCCCTTGTTGGTGAAGATAACCTTCAGGTCGGCAAAGTGGAAACCTTCGTCCTCGCCTTCGGCACTTTGGCCGGAGCTTACCGAAGCGTCCAACTTGCGGTCCATCACGCAGTATACCAAATAAGCCACAAAACCTATGCACAGCAACGCAGCACCCAACAATACGGGAGCCGACACTGCTCCCATAGCCTTTGCAAAGGGCAGACTGCACGCCATAGCCGCTGCAGTACCGATACGTGCCATAGCCACTTGAAGACCCATCGCCAGAGCCAACTCGTGACCCGTAAACCACTTGGCAATAATCTTGGTTACGGTAATACCCGTAATCTCGGCACCCATACCGAAGATGGCAAATCCCAAAGCGGCCAAAAGAACCTGCACGGGGTAACCCAACAGTTGTGCATCGCCAAAGTCGGCTTGCAGGGCGTACCATTTGATAAGCGTACCAACCAGCATCAGGCCGCTACTCATAGTTCCCGTAAAGCGTACGCCGCATTTGTCGAGGATGATACCTCCGAAGAAGAGCATCAACAGGAATACGTTGATGTAGCCGTAGGCTCCCGAGAAGAAGCCATACTCATCGCTGGTCCATCCCAGACCTCCCTGCTCGACGGTCTTGGTGAGCAGGTCCTCGAGCGGAGCCATCACGTCGGTGATGAAGTAACCGCACATCATCGTGAACGACACAATGACCAGCGCACCCCAACGTGCAGCAGCCGAGTCGTTCAATCGTTTTTGTAGTTTTTCTGTCATTTTTAATTGGTTTTTGTTAAGTAGAATAATTTCGATATACGAGGGTTAATTATGTTCGGGAGCGGCGTATAGGTTCAGCACCCGATAGGCCTGGGCGATACCCAACTCGCCCGCTTTGCTTACATCCAAGCACCCCTTTCGCGTGTCCTTCATGTAAATTTGTACCAAGCCGCGGTTGTAGTAGGCCTCGGCAAAGTCGGGATTCAGCTCGATGGCCCGCGAGTAGTCGTCGAAAGCCTCGGGCAGACGGCCGCTGATGGCTTGCAGGTTTCCGCGATTATAATATATGTATGCCACGTCGGGCATCAGTTTGGCCGCCTTGTTGAGGTCGGCAATGGCTTCGTCGTAGTCGTAGCTTCGTGTTGAGGTGTTATGCAGGCGTTTGGCAGGGTCGCTTTCGACAGTGATGCGTCCGTAGCCCTGCGAAATGCTCGATATGAAGTCGGTCATCTCGGCGCGTACCGTACTGCGGTTGATGTAGAGGAACGGGTCGGCAGGGTACAACTCAATCAGAGTCGAGAAAGTCCCCACGCTCGAAGTGTATTGGCGTACCAGCGACTGAGCCACGCCCAAGCGGAATAGGTGGCAATAGTCGTCGCTCGGAATGGCTGCCAGCTCGCGGCTCAGACGGACCAATGAATCGGCAGCAATGTCGCTCTCGCTATTGGCAAAAGTATAGGGGTGTCCGCCCAGGCGTTCCGTAAGCGAGTCGATGGCCGGCACGTTGTATTGTTTGCGTGCCACAATTACGGGTGAGGTCACGCTATCGCGCATAGTGAACTTGAACAGCGGCAATAGTGATATGTTACTATCCTCCTGACCGTCGACCAAGCGTCGGGCTGTGAGTTTGGTGTCGAACGACAGCAGTCGGTTGAAACGGCGACTGGTGTCGGCAAATTCGCTCACGCGAGTGGAGTCCCACAGACGCGAACGGTATTCGGCAATCTTTTGTTGGGCGGTGTTGAGGTCGCTTTTGGCTCCGCGTATGTCGCCCGTTTGTCGTTTCAGTTCCGAGCGGTTGATGTAGGCGGCGGCAAAGTCGGGATACAGCTCGATGGCCCGCGAATAGTCATCAATGGCGGCACGCGGTTGTTTTAGTCGGGTGTAGAGCAGTGCGCGGTTGAAGTAGACCAACACATTGTCGGGCGAATACATAGCCACGCGGTTGTAGTCGTCCAACGCGCGGTTGAGGTCGCCCACCTGTGTTCGCACGATGGCTCGATTGAAGTATGTGACCGAACTTGTGGAGTCGAGTTGCAGAACATGGTCGAAATCGCGCAAGGCTTCGCCCGGACGTTTGAGGCGGTTGAGTGCCAGCGCACGGTTGAAATACGACGGGGCGTAGGTGGTGTCGCACTTGATGGCACTGTTGAAATCTTCCAGAGCCAACAGATTCTGTCCGCGAGTCATATGCAGGTTGCCTCGGCGGTTATAACCGTCGGGACTCTCGCGGTTGGTGCGTATAGCCTTGTCGAAATCGGCCTCGGCACGTAGCGTGTCTTTCATCGACAGGTAGCACAGACCGCGGTTGATGTAGGCATCGGCCACGCGCGGGTCGTAGTGGATAAAGGTGTCGAAGTCGGCGGCGGCCTTCTCGAATTGTCCGCTCAGCAGCAAGGTCACGCCACGGCTATAATAGATTCCCGACTGTTCGGGGCGCAACGACACGGCCTCCTCGAAGTCACGCAGGGCGTCCTCGTAGTTGCCCAATCGTGCGCGAGTGATGGCGCGGTATTGGTAGGCCATGGTGTAGACGGGGTTGATGTCGATGGCTCTCGAGAAGTCGGCGTCGGCACCCAGCAGGTCTTCGAGGTTGTATTTGGCGATTCCGCGCAGAAGGTAGCCCTCGTAGGCTTCGTGGTCGACATTGAGCAGTACGTTGAGCGAACGGATGGCCTCGCGGTAGCGGTTTTCGATGATGTGTTCGCGTCCCATCCAGAAGAAGTAGGATTTGTTGTATTGCGCACGCAACGGAGCGGCAGACAGTGCAATCAGCACCATCGTCAAGGCCCATATTTTCAGTTTCCGTATGTTCATCATTGCGCTCGTTCGGCCACAAAGGTAGCAAGTTTTTTTTAAAAACTTGCTACTCGATACCCTGCATAACAAACGTACCAACACCTCGAAAAGTGCCACGCAGAGCAAAAAATGCAAAAAAATGGCTTGGGACTTGGAAAACCGCACAAAAAAGGTTACCTTTGGGGGTAATATTAAAACTCTACCATGAAAAAAATAGATGTAGTTCTCGGTTTGCAGTGGGGCGACGAAGGCAAAGGTAAGGTCGTAGACGTGCTCACTCCCCGTTATAATGTAATTGCGCGATTCCAAGGTGGACCCAACGCCGGACACTCGCTGCACTTCAACGACAAAAGCTATGTGTTGCACACCATCCCGTCGGGTATCTTCCGCGATGGCAGTATCAATGTCATCGGTAACGGTGTGGTAATTGACCCCGTAATTCTGGCCGAAGAAATCAGTACGCTTGAGGCTGATGGTGTGGATGTACGCTCGAAACTCGTGATTTCGAAACGCGCACACCTCATCCTGCCCACACACCGTATGCTCGACGCAGCTTCGGAGGCCGCTAAGGGTGCAAGCAAAATCGGCTCGACGCTGAAGGGTATCGGCCCGACCTATATGGACAAAACGGGTCGTAACGGTCTGCGTATGGGTGATGTGCTGTCGCCCGAATTCCTGGAGCGTTACAATGCACTCAAGGCCAAACACGACGAAATGCTCAAGGGACTCTATAACTTCGAGTACGATGTTACGGAGTACGAGACTAAGTGGATGGAAGGCATCGAGATGCTTAAGAAATTCCCCATCGTAGACTCCGAAATTCTGGTTAACGACTACATCTCGAATGATATGGCTATCTTGGCCGAGGGCGCACAAGGCTCGATGTTGGATGTCGACTTCGGTACCTATCCTTTTGTGACTTCGTCCAATACGTTGTGTGCGGGTGTCTGCACCGGTATGGGTGTCGCTCCGACGCGCATCGGCGAGGTGTATGGTATCTTCAAGGCTTACTGCACCCGCGTGGGTAGCGGTCCTTTCCCCACCGAGTTGTTTGACGAGACGGGCGAGAAACTTCGTCAGTTGGGCCACGAGTTCGGTGCTACCACAGGCCGTCCGCGTCGTTGCGGTTGGCTCGATATGGTAGCTCTCAAATATGCTGTTATGATGAACGGTGTTACGGGCTTGATTATGATGAAGAGCGACATCCTCAATGAGTTCGAAACCATCAAAGTGTGCGTAGGCTATGAGGTTGGTGGCGAGCGTGTTGACTACTTCCCCTACGAGGTTAACGATGAGGTGACTCCCGTTTACCGTGAGTTTAAGGGCTGGATGTGTGATACCACCAAGATGCGTACCTATGACGAACTTCCCGCTGAGTTCAAGGAGTATATCAAGTTCATCGAGACGGAGACGGGCGTACCCGTGAAGATTGTTTCGTTGGGTCCCGACCGCGAGGAGACAATTATGCGTTAAGTGTCAGTTTCCGCAAAAGACACGGGCTGTCAGTAACACTACTGACAGCCCGTACCTTTTTAAATTCACAATTCACAATTCACGATTCACAATTATGTTAGTTAGGGAGTATGTGCTTTTTTGTATTGGTGAAGAATCAAATATGATTGTATCCGAGGAATTTTATAACTACTCTGTATATCCCCGCGTGGAATATACAGAGTAGTTAATCCCCCGGTTTGCGGGTCGTTTTTGGTTCTTTTGTCGATACAAAAGAACATAAACTCACCTCTCCCAAATTAGTTTTTTGCCGAATCCGAGGGTGTTGTCGGTGTATTTTAGAGTGTCGGCGTGGAGGGCCCACAGTTTCAGCGGTGCGACAACGGCGTAGGGAAAACGTTTCAGGTAGGCTTTACGCAGAGTTTCGTACAGAGGGTGTTCCTCGGTGAGTTGCTCGGCGCGAGCGGCAATCTGCAAACCTTGAACGCGACCTACAACTCTGGTTTCCAAAACTATGGATGCGGCCACACGCTCGCATGCCAACATTTCGGAGCCGTGACGTGTTGCGGGGTCGCTTGTGATGACGAACGCCGCACTCTCGGGGTCGAAGGCGTAGAAGGCGTTGGCACACCATGGTCCTGCGTCGGACATCGTGGCCAAAGTCATCACGTGATGTTTGCGGATGAACGTTTGAATCAGTTTATCGGGTTGCGAGGTCATTGTTAGTTGTTTTGATTACCATTGAATCGAGTTGCACCAGCGGTTCACGACCCGACAACGAGTCGCCAAGTTCCGAGAGAATCATATCGCACACCCATTCGAAATAGGGACGGTTCTCTTGTTTGATGGGCTCTACGGGTTCGCTCGGTGCTTTGAGCGGGTCGATAGGTTTGCCACCTTTCCACAGACGGAAGTCGAGGTGGGGACCTGTGCTTGTACCCGTGCTGCCGACGTAGCCTATGAGTTGTCCTTGCGACACGCGCACACCCGTGGCGATACCTTTGGCAAAGCCGCTCAAGTGTAGATAACCGCTTGTCAGGTTACGCGGGTGTTTGATTTTGAGTGTGTTGCCACCTCCGCCACCCCAGCCCTTGAAGATTACCGTGCCGTCGGCAATGGCATATACGGGGGTACCTTTGGGAGCTGCGTAATCCACGCCGTAGTGGGGGCGATAGACACGGTGGACAGGGTGTAGACGCGCATGCGAGAAACGCGAACTAATGCGCGAGTATTTGAGCGGTGCTTTCAGGAGGAGTTTGCGCAAAGAATTGCCCTTTTCGTCCCAATAGGTGATTTTCTCTCCTTGACGGAACGGTATGGCATACAGCTCCTTGCCGCCGTGGTTGAACACTGCACCCCACACGCGTCCCGAGCCGATACATACCGAATCGACAAACTGTTTTTCGTAAATCACCGTGAAGTTGTCGCCCGCTTGCAGACCAAAGAAATCGACGCTCCAACCGTAAATCTCCTCCAAATCGACGGCCAACGAGATGGGCATACCCGCCTCGGTAATGCTGTTCCAGAGTGAAGAAGAGATGGTTGCGGTGCTTTTGTGTCGCTCCACGCGCACATCCTTGTGGCCATTTCGAGCCACCACTGAGTCGCCAATCAGCGAAATGGTGACATAATCGGTTATGTTTTTTTCGTAAACAAAGTGGTCGAGATGTCGTGCGGTGGAATCGCCGCTCAACAGTACCGTGTAGCGTCCTCCGACTCGAATTTTGCGTAGGTCGAAGGTGTCGCGGCACACGCGAGCTATGCGGTCGATTTGGGCGGCACTCACTCCGTAACGGTCAAAAATCTTGCCCGCCGTTTCGCCACGTTGCACCTCGCCGCGAACAACCTCATGGTCGGTGCAGTCGATGTCGTAGATGTAGACACGTGGCGGTGCCGCATCCTCCTCGGTAGCCGCAGTGGGTGACGGGGTACAGGCGGTGATGGTCAAGAAAGTGAGTATCAGTAGCGTTACGCGATTCATACGTGCGGCGTGCATTAGTTGAGTGTGGGAAGTGGCGAGTAGTCGCTCGAGTAGCGGAGCATTTGCTCGGTGTAGCCCTCGGTGTAGTTGATTTTGACATCAATCACCTTGTCGCCCTCGGTTATGAGTTCGTAGGTGGGGTTCACAAAGCCCGAGTAGGGGGCAATTCCGAGAGCCGTGTAGCGCTCCAAAACTTCGGCGTGCAGCTCTGGGTCTACATTGACTGCGTAGCGCTCAACCAGGTCGCGGCAAGCCTCGAAGTCACCCTCGCTCTTGATGCGTTGAACCTCGTAGAGCAACTCGCCGAACAGCTCGCGCAGTGCCTCGAAGTCGTTGACTACCACATAGGTTTTGCCGTTCTCCTTGACCATCTCGATTACGTTGTCGGCTTTGCCACGCTCGTAGCACCACTCGGCAATAAGTTTACGGTTGCGCATGTGAGCCTCCTCGACGGTTTTGCCCGGCTCGATGCGTGCCAACTGGGTCATCATGCCGTTCATAATGTAGTGGGCATATTGCGCTTTGGCCACCTCGAACGAGGGAACCAGACCCAATTCAACCATCTTGGCATCGCCCAAGAAGTAGAGTCCGAACAGGTCGGCGCGAGCCTCCTCGAGAGTCGAACCGTATTGTTTGAGTTCGTCACCTTTTACGCCGGGGGCCAATTGTCCCGAACCGTGACCCAGGCACTCGTGCAGGTCAGTGTGGAGGTTGTCGCCCGTGCGGCCGAACTCTTTGATACGCTCGCGGTCCTCGGCACGCAGCATAAACTCCTCGTTGAAACCGTTACCCTCGGCGGCTTTGCCATAGGCATAGGTAATGTTGTCGATGGTTACCGATTTCGAGCCGTACTCCTTGCGAATCCAGTCGGCGTTGGGCAGGTTGATGCCGATGGGGGTTGCAGGGTAGCACTCGCCTCCAAGCATTGCAACGGTGATAACCTTTGCCGACACGCCCTTAACTTCGGCCTTACGGAAAGCGGGGTTGATGGGGGAGTGGTCTTCGAACCATTGTGCATTTTCGCTGATGATTTCGGTGCGGGTGGTGGCGTTCATATCCTTGAAGTTTACGGTCGACTCCCAGCCTGCTTTGTAACCCAGCGGGTCGTTGTAGGTCTCGATAAAGCCGTTCACGAAGTCCACACTCGAAACGGTGTCCTCGACCCACAGAATGTTGTAGGCATCGAAGGTGCGCAGGTCGCCCGAGCGATAGTACGAAATAAGCGTTTCGATGATTCTCTTTTGGGTGGGGTTAGCCACGCTGGCGGCTTTCTCCAGCCAATAGGTGATGTTCTTGATAGCTGCGCCATACATTCCACCCTCATACCAGGTGTGCTCTACTACTTTGCCGTTCTCCTTGACGAGTTTGGAGTTCAGACCGTAGGAGATGGGGCGCGGGTCTTTGGGGTCTTGAATCGAGGCGTAGTAGGCTTCGGCCTCGGCTTGGGTGAGTCCTTCGTGGAAGTTGATGGCCGAAGTTACGACTACATCTTCGCCATCGCGTTGGTTGGTGCGTGTAGCGTAGCTCTCGGGGTTGAAAATCACGTCGTTAAGCACAGCAAATAGTTCGGTGCGAGGTGCGGCATCCAGCGGCAGTGCCTCGTCGGGTGTAGCGTTGTATACCTCGGCAAAAAACGCGGGAGTGAACTCGGGGGTGAACTTGTCGCCCGAGTAGTGGTGGTGGATACCGTTGGCGAACCACACTTTTTTGAGATATTTCTCAAGTGCGAGCCACTCGGCCGACGAGCGGTCGCCCTCCCAAGTGGTGTAGATTCCTTCGAGGGTGCGTCGTACGGCCAAGTTCCATTTGCAGTTTTGGTCGGTGGTGATGTCGCGTCCCCACAGGGCTGCTTGTCCGAGATAGTAAATCAGCTCTTTCTGCTCGACGGGCAGTGATTCGAACTCGGGGACGGTGTATCGCAGCACGCGAATGTCGTCGAATTTGTCCACTTCCCAAGCGAAATCTTGGTCATTGGTTGTGTTGTCGGTGTTGCAAGAGCTAAGACTCAGGGCAGCTCCTGCGGCGGTTAAGATGCTCATTGTTATACAGATAACTTGCTTTTTCATGGTGCGTGAATAGTTTTGTTTGCTACAAAGGTAGATGTTTTTTGTCAAAAAAATTAGCTTTTTGAATATCAATTCCTAACTTTGCGGCATATATCTAAACGTAAGTTTAAGTATTTCGATTGTGATGAAAATAGTTAATACGGTCCAGGACCTTCGACAAGAGCTCTCCGAAGTGGATGGCTCGCAGGTTGGATTTGTTCCCACGATGGGCGCACTGCACAGCGGACACATCTCGCTGGTGGAGCGTGCACGCCGTGAATGTGCGGTGGTTGTGGTGAGCGTTTTTGTGAACCCCACCCAATTTAATGACCCCAATGATTTGAAAAACTACCCCCGAACCCCCGAGGCCGATGCCGAAATGCTTCGTGCAGCAGGTGTCGACGTGGTGTTTATGCCATCGGTCGAGGAGATGTATCCTACGCCCGACACCCGAGTGTTCGACTTCGGAAACATCGACAAGGTGATGGAAGGAGCAACTCGACCCGGACACTTCAACGGTGTGGCGCAGGTGGTGAGTCGCCTGTTCGACATGGTGCGTCCGACGAAAGCTTACTTTGGCGAGAAGGATTTTCAACAGATTGCGGTCATTCGTGCTATGGTGGCTCAGTTGGCGCTCGATGTTGAGATTGTTCCCTGTCCGATAGTTCGCGGTGAGGACGGTTTTGCTCTCTCGTCGCGCAACACGCTGCTGACCCCAGAGTATCGCGCTGCGGCACCCGATATCTGTGCTGCGTTGCGTGCCGGTGCGGCGGCTGTTGGCGAGAAATCGCCTGCCGAGGTGGAAACACTTGTGACTGAATCCATTGAGCGTGGAGGTTTGCTCCGTGTGATTTATGTGCAGATTGTGGACGGCACTTCGCTCGAGAGGGTGGAGTCGTGGTCGGTGGCCGAGGGTGGCTGCATCCAATGCTGTGTGGCCGTGCAAGCTGGCGATGTTCGTTTGATTGATAATATGAGAATGGTATGACAATCGAGGTTTTGAAGAGCAAAATACACCGCGTGACCGTAACGCAGGCCGACTTGAATTATGTGGGCAGTATAACCATCGACGAGGATTTGATGGACGCTGCCAACCTGATTGCAGGCGAGAAGGTGCAGGTGGTGGATATTGACAACGGTTCGCGTCTGGAGACGTATATAATAAAAGGTATGCGCGGCAGTGGCGTGATTTCGCTCAATGGCGCGGCGGCTCGCTTGGTGAGCGTGGGCGACAAGGTAATCATTATGTCGTACGCCCGTATGGACTTTGAGGAGGCCAAGAGTTTTGAGCCGTGGGTGGTGTTCCCAGACACCGCGACAAATAGGTTGATTAAGTAGAGTTGCTATTGTTCTTTTGTGTCGACAAAAGAACCAAAAACGACCCGCAAACCGGGGGATTAACTACTCTATATATCCCATGCAGGGATATATAGAGTAGTTATAAAAATCCTCGGATGCAGTCATCTTTGATTCATTGACGAATCAAAAAGAAAAGCACTATCACTAATCTCCCTAATTGTGCATTGTGAATTGTGCATTGTGAATTAAAAAAAATGGAGACTTTTTTGGAAATAATGGCCGTCTTGTGCGGCGTTGTGGGCGTGGCAGGATGCGTTCTGCCCGTGTTGCCGGGTGCTCCGCTTACCTATGTGGGTTGCGTGCTGCTGGCTCTGACAAGTTACCACCCCTTCTCGTGGACTTTTATGATTGCGTGGGGTGTGGTGACGGTGGTCGTGCAGTTGGCAGACTACTACCTGCCCGCGGTTATGACCTCGAAGTTCGGCGGTTCTCCCTACGCCAAGCGCGGTTCGATGGCGGGTGTGATTGCGGGATTCTTCGTGTTGCCGCCTTGGGGATTGATTTTGTGTCCGTTCTTGGGCGCATTCATTGGCGAACTGCTGTGGGATAGAACCAAGTCCAAACAACATGCGTTGAAGGTGGCCGTGGGTTCGTTTGTGGCGTTCCTGCTCGGCACGGGAATTAAGCTCATCACCTCGAGCGTGATGCTGTACTATATAATCAAGGTGCTGATTGAAAATTAGTTGAAATTCAAAAATGAAACTATATAAGATGAATCTGAAAAAACTTCTGCTCCTGGCTCTCGTCGCAATGACGACCTTGGCTTGCGGTTCGAAATACTCCTACGACACCGTGGAGGGCGACCCGCTTAAAACACGTATCTACACCCTCGACAACGGCCTGAAGGTCTACATGACCATCAACCGTGAGGAGCCGCGTGTGCAAACCTACATCGCAGTGCGTGTGGGTAGCAAAAACGACCCTGCTGAAACTACCGGTTTGGCTCACTACTTCGAGCACTTGATGTTCAAAGGTACCGAAAATTACGGAACTTCGGACTACGCTGCCGAGAAGGTGCTGCTCGACCAAATCGAGCAACTCTTTGAGGTTTATCGAAAAACCGAGGATGAGGCGGCTCGCAAAGAGCTTTACCGCCAAATCGACTCGGTAAGCTACGAGGCCTCGAAATACAGCATTGCCAACGAATACGACAAACTGATGTCGGCCATCGGCGCCGAGGGTACCAACGCCTACACGTCGAACGATATGACTGTGTATCAAGAGAATATTCCCTCGAACCAACTCGATAATTGGGCAAAAATCCAGTCGGACCGTTTCAAACACAATGTGATTCGTAGTTTCCACACCGAGCTTGAGACCGTCTATGAGGAGAAAAATATGTCGCTCACCAAAGATAATCGTAAGGTGCTTGAGAACCTTATGGCGGGACTCTATCCTCACCATCCCTATGGTACTCAAACTACGCTCGGTTCGCAGGAACACCTTAAGAATCCGTCGATTACCAACATCAAGAACTACTACAAAACATACTACGTGCCCAACAATATGGCCATCTGTATCAGTGGTGATGTCGACCCCGACCAAGCGATGGACGTGATTGTTAAGTACTTCGGCGACATGACCCCCAACGAGAATCTGCCCGAGTTGGCTTTCGAACCCGAACCCGAGTTTACGGAACCCGTTGTGAAAGAGGTTTGGGGTGTTGATGCTCAGAACGTTGCGCTGGCATGGCGTACGGGAGCTCCCACCACCGAGGATTACTACATGGTGCCGCTGGTGACTTCGATTCTCTACAACGGACAAGCCGGTCTGATTGATATGAACATCAACCAACAACAACGTACGCTGATGTCGTATGCCATGCAAAACCACTTGAGCGACTATGGCTTTATCGGTGTTGCTGGTATGCCAAAACAGGGTCAAACTCTTGAGGAGGTTGCCGAGTTGCTGCTCGGTGAGGTTGACAAACTGCGTCGTGGCGAGTTCTCGGAGGAGTTGATAGCCGCAACCGTAGCCAACTACAAGGCTGGTCGCATGAGCGAGTTCGATAGTAACGACGGTCGCGCACACTTCTACGTGCAGTCGTTTGCCAACGAGATTCCGCTCGATTACGCCTTCGCCCAAATCGACAACATGGCAAAGGTTACCAAACAGCAAATCATCGACTTTGTGAATGCCAAGATGCGCCGCGACAACTTTGTGGTAGTCTACAAACGTCAGGGCGAGGACAAAAACATCGTGCGCATGCCCAAACCCGAAATCACCCCCATCCTCACCAACCGCGACAAACAGAGTGCATTCCTGCAAGAGGTGCTGGCTTCGGAGGTGAAACCTATAGAACCTGTATTTGTTGATTTTGAACGAGATATGGACCGTTTTGAGACCGCAAACGGCGTCGAAGTGCTCTACAAGGAGAATGAAACTACCGACCTGTTTACGCTCAACTATGTCTATGACTTCGGCAAGACGGATGACCCCGAAATGGACCTTGCGCTGACCTATATGAGTTATCTGGGCACCGAGTCGCAAACGGCCGAGCAAATTGCTGCCGAGATGTATGGTATCGCCTGCTCGTATGGCTTTAGAATTAGCGATGACAAGGCGATGGTAACCATCAGTGGTCTGTCGGAAAATATGGCCAAAGCTATGCAAATCACCGAGTCGCTGATGAACGGAGCTGTGGCAAATGACCAAATTCTGACCATGCTTAAATATGACGTGTTGAAGGGCCGTGCCGACAGCAAGTTGCAGCAAAATGCTTCTTATCAGGCACTTCGCCGTTATGCAACCTATGGCCTCGAGTATGTAAAGGCTGTTACCGTGTCGAACGAACGATTGGTGAACGTTACCTCGGAGGAGTTGTTGAAGAAGGTAGCTTCGCTCACAGGAATCAAGCATACCATATTATATTATGGTCCGCAAGACAAGGCCGAACTGCTCGAAAATCTCAATGCACACCACAAGTGCGCCGAGACTTTGGCCGACTATCCCGTTAAAAACGACTTCGCACCCCTTCCTACCGAAGGTAACCGCGTAGTTGTGGCTCACTACGAGTCGCCCCAAATCTACTATTCGCAAATTTCGAACCTTGGCGGAGAGTTCAACCCCGAGGAAGATGCCGTGCTGACCCTCTACAACCAATATTTCGGTGGCGGAATGAACAGCATCGTGTTCCAAGAGATGCGCGAGGCTCGCGGTCTGGCCTACTCGTCGGCTGCAAGCATGTCGGCACCCTACAAACTTGGCAAACCCTACACCTATGCGGCTTTCATCGCTACGCAAAACGACAAAATGGCTCAAGCTATGGCCGCTTTCGCCGAGATTATCGAGCAGATGCCCGAGAGTGAAGCCGCTTTCCAATTGGCCAAAGAGTCGCTCATCGCATCGTACCGCACTTCGCGTACCACCAAAACCGGCGTTCTCAACGCCTATATGGCTGCCGTAGAGCTGGGTATCGATTACGACCGCGCCGAGAAAATTTACAGCGCCCTGCAAACACTTACCCTCGAAGATGTGAAAGCATACCAACAGAGCCGCGTGAAAGGTTTGGATTATACCTATATGATATTGGGCGATACCGACGACATCGACATGGAGTACCTCGGTACGGTAGGTTCTGTCGAGAGGGTTTCGGCTGAGGAGATTTTTGGATATTAGAAACTGTTTTCGGTTGTTTTTGGAAAATTTCTGTCGTAAGAAAATTTTCCGCCGAAAAAAGTAAATAAAACAGAGAGTGTCTAAACATCTTGTTTAGACACTCTTTCTTGTTATTTCGTATCAGAAGTTGCCCCGAAAATAGCCCCTAATCACAGCTACAAGTGCAAAAAGTCGATAATAAAGAGTAAGAAAAGTTTGTCGAATCAAAAAAAATAGTTACCTTTGGGAACTAAAAGTGTGCTCCAAAAGCACCTGAGAGTACGAAAAATAGACGAAGTCGAAGCCGCTGGCGACCCTCGAAAAAGGGTCGGGAGTTTGGTGCTCGATGTCGCTATTGCGTTGTATTACAGAGGGTTGGGGCGGCTGGAAAAGTGACTTAAAATAAACAACTAATTAACATAAATTTTTAACTAATTCTGAAACACTATGAACAAAACTAACACCAGTAGTAGCACTTCGTGGTTGCGTAGGATGGTTTCGTGCGTGTGTATGTTGGGCGCAATGCTGACTCTCGCAGTCGGCGCTACCGCCGCACCATCGCACTCGGAAGCCGAGCAACAGCGAAAAGTGTCGGGTAGAGTCTTGGACGAAGCAGGTCAACCGCTTGTAGGTGTAACGATTATCTCAACTGTGACAACACAGGGTGTGATTACCGACGCCGAGGGTACGTTCGAACTGCGAGTGGGTGCAAACGACAAACTTATGGTTTCGTACCTCGGTATGGAAGACCAAACTGTCGAAGTAGGTGACAAAAACTACATCGAAGTTACCATGGTTTCGCAAGCATCTGCAATGGAAGAGGTTACCGTCGTTGCGTTCGGTACCCAAAAGAAAGAATCGGTGGTCGCCTCTATTACAGCGGTGAGCCCCAAAGACCTGAAAGTACCTTCGGGTAACCTTACCTCGGCTCTTGCCGGTCGTATGGCAGGTCTTATTTCGTACCAACAGAGTGGTGAGCCTGGCGCCGATAACGCCAAGTTCTTCGTGCGTGGTGTAACCTCGTTCGGTTACTCGCAAGACCCTCTGATTCTGTTGGACGGTTTCGAGATTTCGACCGATGACCTTGCGGCTGTTGAGTCGGATAACATCGAGCAATTCGTAATTCTGAAGGACGCAACCGCTGCTGCACTTTACGGTTCGAAAGGTGCAAACGGTGTAATCTCGGTGACCACCAAACGTGGTCGTGAGGGTCCAGCAAAAGTGTTCTTCCGTCACGAGTCGATGTTCTCGACCCCTACTCAAATTCCTGATGCTGTTGACGGTGTAACTTATATGCAACTCTACAACGAGGCTTATACCAACGACTTCCCCGGTAAAGCTCCTCGCTACACCGCACAGAAAATTCTGAACACTCGTAACAACGTTAACCCCTACGCTTATCCTAACGTAGACTGGTATAACGAGATGTTTGAGAACTTTGCTTACAACATGCGTTTCACCGTGAACGTGAGTGGTGGTGGTAAGGTTGTAAACTACTATGTTTCGGGTACTTATGTAAACGAAAATGGTGTCTTGAAAAACAACCGTCTGAACAACTTCAAAAACAACGTTCAAGTAGACCGTTTCAACATCACTGCAAAGGTTAATGTGAACATTACCAAGACCACCAAATTGGAGGTTAACATGCAGTCGGTGTTCAAAAACTACGGCGGTCCTAACAACTCGGCCGGTACCGGTGAGGGTTCGGACTCGAATGCAAGTGACGCAACCGTTGTATTTAATAATGTATGGCGTGGTAACCCCATCGAGTTCCCGAAATACTACTCGACCGAATACCTCTTTGGCGATAACGCCGATGAGCTCAAATCGATGCCCGGTCGCGTACTCTTCGGTAAGGACCTTGCCGGCAGCATGACCAACCCCTATGCTGAGATGGTGAAAGGTTATAAAGATGGTTTCAACAACACCATCATCTCGATGTTTACCTTGAACCAAGACCTGAAATTCGTGACTCCCGGTTTGGCAGCTCACGCTAAGGTTAACATCAAAAACTACTCGGCTTATGAGAGCCGTCGTAGCTACTCGCCCTGGTACTACACTCTGGATGAGTTTGATGAGTTCGAGAACAAGTACAGCCTGATGCAGGTAGGTGGCGACGGTAATACCACTCTTGGTGATGCTTCGACCACTCGTGAGACCACTTCGAAACTCTATTTCGAGGCAGGTGTAACTTATAGCCGCACTTTCAAAGATGCACACGAGGTTAACGCCGTGTTGCTCTACACTCAAGAGGAGAACAAGAAGTCGGGTACCAGCGATATCCGTACTATTCAAGCCGCTCTTCCTTCGCGTAACCAAGGTATCCGCTTCCGTGCAACTTACGCATACAAAGGCCGTTACATGGTCGAGGGTTCGTTGACTTACAACGGTTCGGAGAAATTTGCCGAGAAATATCGTTGGGGTCTGTTCCCGTCGGTGGGTGTTGGTTACATGATTTCGAACGAGGACTTCTGGCAACCCGTTTCGCGCTATATCAATAAGTTGAAACTGCGCTATTCGTGGGGTACTGTAGGTAATGACAACATTGCTTCGGAGTCTGACCGTTTCATGTTCTTGTCGAGCATTACCGGTGGTGGTTCGGGTTATACCGCAAACTCGCTCGGTACTTCGCACTACGGTTCGTACAACATTGAGCGTATGGCTAACGAAACCATTACTTGGGAGGTTGCTACCAAACAAAACATCGGTTTCGATATGAGCCTGTTCAACGCTGTTGACATCATGGTTGAGTACTTTACCGAGAAACGTTCGGGTATCTACCAACAACGTACTTCGATTCCTGCATCGACCGGTCTGTCGGGTAACGACCTGTATGGTAACGTAGGTGCTGCAAAATCGCACGGTGTGGACGCTTCGGTTGATATCAACTACTCGTTCAATAAAGACGCATTCATCAGCGGTCGTTTCAACTTCACCTATGCAAAGAGTGAGGTTACCGAGAAGGACGAACCTGCATACAAAGAGAGCCTGAAACACTTGAGCCGCGTAGGTTATCCTGCCGCTCAATCGTGGGGTTACATTGCAGAGCGTCTGTTCATTGACGCAGCTGACGTAGCCAACTCGCCTAAACAAGAGGTAGCTGACGCAGCCGTTGTTCAAGCTGGTGATATCAAATACAAGGATATTAACGGTGACGGTATTGTAAACAGCAATGACCAAGTAGCTCTCGGTTTCCCGACCTACTCGCCTGAAATCAACTACGGTTTCGGTCTTTCGGGAGGTTACAAATCGTTTGACTTGTCGTTCTTCTTCCAAGGTCAAGGTCGTGGCTCGTTCTTCATCAGCCCGGGTGACATCGTTCCTTTCGCAGGCTACCGCAACTGTTTGCAATATATTGCTGACAGCCACTGGTCGCCCAACAACCCTGTTGCTCACGCCTTCTGGCCTCGTCTTTCGACCGGTACCGCTACCAACAACATGGTTTCGAACTCGACATGGTGGTTGCGTAACTCGTCGTTCCTCCGTCTGAAATCTGTGGAGTTGGGTTACTCGATTGCTCCTAAGATTCTGAAAAAGACTCCTATCAAACAGTTCCGTGTTTACGCACAAGGTTCGAACTTGTTTGTATTGTCGGGCTTCAAGTTGTGGGACCCCGAGATGGGTTCGAACGGTCTGGGTTACCCCCTGCAACGTGTTTACTCGATTGGTTTGCAAGTACAATTCTAAAAAAGTTTAGAAGAATATGAAAAGAGTTAAATATATATTAATGGTATTGCTGGCGGCCACTATTTCGAGTTGTAACTACCTCGATGTGGTACCCGACGGCGTTGTCGAGATTTCGAGTAAATTTACGACACAGGCCGGTGTTCGTCAAGCGCTTGGTAAGTGCTATGAGTATATGCCTGATTATGCTTACGTACACGGAAGTATAACTTTGGCAGGTGACGAATACTGCTGCCCCAACGTGAATGCAACCTTCACCACCGGTGGTTCGTGCCGTGGTCTGTGGTTGGTTCGTGGTCTGCAATCTGCTACAAACGTGTCGCTCAGCTACTGGAATGGTAGCGGTAGCGCACAAAACCTCTATGAGGGTATCCGTTATTGTAATGTATTCTTGGAGAACATTCACAACTGCGTTGGTGTTCCTCAGAAGATGATTAACGACTGGATTGCTCAAGTTAAAGTTCTTCGAGCATACTACCACTTCTTCTTGGTACAATGCTACGGTCCTATCTTGGTTTATGACAAGGTTATCGACCTTAGCTCGGATGTAGAGGATATGCGTGCAAAACGTGAGACTTTGGAGTACTGCTTCGACTGGATTGTAAAAGAGTTGGATGCTGCTTTGGCAGTTAAAGACTTCACCGAAAGCCGTCGTAACGCTATTACCGAGAACTTGTTGCTGGATAAGGTGATTACCAGAGCCATCAAAGCTAAGGTTCTGTTGCTCAAAGCCAGCCCCATTTTTAACGGTAACAACATGTACACCGATTTCCGCGACAGCGATGGTACTCTGCTGATTGATGCCGACCACTATGAGGGTGACGAGGTTTGGGAGAAACGTTGGAAAGACGCTCAAACCGCTATCAAAGATGCTATTGACTATGCTGAGACAGTAGGTGCTCGTGAGCTGTATGATTATGAGCTGAACGGTCCCGGTAAACCCAATGACTATGATGTTGAGTATTGGGATGAGACCATGCCTACTTATAGCGAGATTATCAAGAACTGCTATTCGTTGCGTTATTGCATCGTAGACCCCAACGCATCGACCAACAAGGAGCTGATTTGGGGTAGTGGTAGCAACCGTAACTTCTCGGGTAGCTATACCATACAAACTGCAACTCAGATTCGTACCGGTGACTTGACCGACGTGTCGGGTAACTACTACAATGATGATGGTAACACCGAGTCGGGTTATGCATTCGGTTGGTTGGGCGCTTCGATGGAGATGGCTGAGGCATTCTACACCAAGAACGGTCTGCCCATTGACGTTGACCCCACGTATGACTACGTTGGCCGTTATGGTCTGACCAAGGTTCCCAGCGACAACTATCACCTCAGCTACATGGCTGCAGGTCAACAAACCGCAGTTCTTCACTTGAACCGTGAGCCTCGTTTCTACGCTTGGCTTGTAGTTGACCGTGGTTGCTATCGTGACTACAACCGTTTGATTCCTTTGACCTCGATGTTGTTTGGTGACGTTTCGGGTCCTGGTGGCGGTACTGCAATTAAAGGTTCGTCGGAGTATGATATTATTCAAAGCGGTTTTGGTGTCAAGAAGTTTGTGAACCCCGCATCGAAGAACCGTTACGCAGCTAACGTTGTGATGTATCCCTTCCCGCTGATTCGTTTGGCCGACCTCTACCTGATGTATGCTGAGGCTTGTGCAAATCTGGGCGAGACTCAAACAGCTGTTGATTATATCAACAAAGTTCGTGTTCGTGCCGGTATCCCCACCGTAGCTGATTCGTGGGTTGCTATCGCTGGTAAGGATGCAAGCAACAAGGCTGACGTTCTTGAGATGATTAAATGGGAGCGTCGCGTGGAGTTGGCATTTGAGGGTCACCGTTACTTTGATGTAGTTCGTTGGTTGGAGGGTGACAAGTACTTCAACTCGCCTATCCGCGGTTGGAATTACCAAGGTAGCCGTGCCAACACTTTCTATCAAGTGAAAAACCTCTTCCAAAAACAGTGGTCGAACAAGAACTACTTGTGGCCTCTGCCTTCGGGCGAGCTGGACAAGAACCCCCGTCTGGTACAGAACCCCTGGTGGTAGAATTAAGAACCACGTAGGAATTTACAAAAGTTAAAAAAACAGTAAATAGCTATGAAAATCAATAAATCATATATTGCAGCTTCGCTGGTGGCTTTGGCAATGTCGGTGACTGCGTGTTTCCAACCTGTGGAAGGAAACACCATGTCGGACACCGATACTCCTCCTTCGGAGATTACCGAAGATATGATTAACCGTGAAGCCTGCGTAGTGGCTCCCGGTGAGTATCACATCATCTTCAAATCGCTGCCCGAAGAGTCGAACATGCTCTATGTAAAGGCTGAGTACAAAGTGGACAATGGTACCACTATCTACAAGACCATGAGCGTTTACTCGGATACTTTGGTGCTCGAGGGCTTTGGTTCGAATGTTGATTATTACAACCCCGACACGGAGTTGTACGAGTATCCGATTAAACTTTATTCGGTTAGCCGTGCAGGTAGCGAGTCGAAACCTTACGAAACTTATGCTCAATCGCAAGGCCCGAGCGTAGATGTTGTTGCACAAACTGTTGAGATGGCACCCAGCTTCTCGTCGATGGTTCTTACTTGCAAAAACCCCCAAGGTAAAAACTTGGACGTTTGCGCTGAGTTGGAGTATTTGGAGAACTTGACCACTCCTAAGGTGAACAAGGTTTATGCGATTACCTCGGAGGATAGCTTGAAATCGATTATCATCGACAACATCCCCGGTGGTGCCTACAACGTGACCGTATATGTAACCGACAGCTACGGCAACAAGTCGGACATTGTAGGCCCGTTCTACGTACCTACTCTTTCGGATGAGAAGATTATCGGTAAACCTTCGGACTTCGAGGCCGGCGAGTACACCGAAGACCCCCGTCTGTGGTCTTTCTTGTCGAACGACCGTCTGTATGGCGACCAATACGATGTTAAGGCCATGGCTCCCAAAGTAGGTTCGTCGTATGAGGCAGCCTTCACCAAAGATAGTTTGCGTAATGCCGTTGAGAACTTCTCGTCGGGTAAAATCAAGAACTTCTGGGACGGTATCACTGAGAACGAGAACAGTAAGGCAAATGACGAGGTGAATCCTCAGAGCCACTTCTACACCGGTTCGATTCGTCAAAGTGGTGTAGCCGGCTACTGGGCTTATCCTTACAGCTACTTTATCGACCTGGGTCGTGATGTTGAGCTTTCGCGTGTAACCGTACACCAAGCTTGGGACGGCGGTGCAATTTATGGCAAATGCGGTACCAAAGTGTTCCAACTCTATGGTCGCGCTGATGGCGGTGAAGAGGCTAATCTGTTGGATGGTTGGGAATTGATTGGTACTTACACTATCGAGAAACCTCTGAACGAGACAGACCAAATGACTTTGTTCGTGAACGGTCACACTTTCGATGTTCTGCCTGCAGACGAGGATGGTGTTCCCCAATTGTCGAAACCCTATCGTTACATCCGTTTCAAAGGTATTGAGCCTTTCGATAAGGGTAAAGAGAATACCTGGTACTGGTACTCTGAAAGCACCGGTCTCTATTATACCGGTCAAGCTTGGAATGCTCTGACAACCAAACCTGCTGATGGTAAAGTTGTTGCCGGAGCACCTTATGAGGCTAAGATGGCAGAGATTACCTTCTATGGTCAAGACAGCTATGTTGGTGCTGAAGAGTAGTTATTAACCGATTAAAAGAGTAAAACAACTATGAAAAAATATTTATTGATGTTGAGTGTTGCCGTTCTTGGTCTTGCTTCGTGCAGCCAAATGAACGATACGCACATTAAATATCGTAATGAGGATATTTACTCGGGTAAGGTTAGCAATGTGCGTGGATACCCTGGTATCGGTACTGCTTACGTGGCCTGGGACAATCCGAGTGACTACAAATCGAAAAAAATCTTTATCGAGTACTACTGCTTCGAGGATAGCGTAATGACTTGGTTCTCGGATGACGCATTCAATGCAGAGAACAGTAAACTCGAGTTGGATTCGGTTGTAATCTCGGGTCTGAAATACGATATGGCTTACACCTACAAAGTGTACACCTTGGATGTAGACAACAATAAGAGTATCGCAGACTCGGTGGTAGTTCTGAACAAGACTATCGAGAGTTTGAAAACTCTGATTGGTCCTTCGATTGAGGGTTCGATTGACAGTTCGTCGGGCGTTGACTCGATTAAACTGCGTATCAACAAACTTTCGGATAGCGGTCAGTACATGTGGACCGGCGACCTGGCCTTTGAGGTATTCCAAGATGGTGAGGTTGTTTACAGCGAGGACAATGTAGGTCTGCCTACTGTAAATGGTAAACAAAACGTGACAAGTTATACGTTCTGCCCCGGTAAACTCAAATTCACTGACAACCAAGCTCGTTTTGACGTAGCTGTTCACATTGGCATGAAACCCATTGTTAAGAACGGTCTGTCGTCGGAGAACGTTGTTATGGATGACCAATTTACTTGGGATTACACCTTCTCTTACCTGTTGGTAAAAGAGGAAGAGGAATAAGTCAACGCAAGGGTGCTTGTAAGAGTGCCTGAAAGGAGAGTCCGCTCTCGAATCATAAGATTCGGGGGCGGATTTTTTTAGGGGGTGAGGGGAGGGGAGGCGACGGAAGGGAGCGAAGAGTGTGTGGGTGAGGGGAGTGGTGGCGACGGAAGGGAGCGAAGAGTGTGTGGGTGAGGGGAGTGGTGGCGACGGAAGGGAGCGAAGAGTGTGAGGGTGAGAGTCTGGAGATGAGTGAGGAGTGGAGAGAGGTGTTAAAAGTGTGAGAATGTGAATTGTGAGTGAGTCGGCAGATTAATGAGACTGTAATGCAAGACACTGAAAACGGTTGATTAATAGTGCTGTATGCCGCCAACGAAGAGTTGAAGTTGTCTAACAAGGAGATTTCTTCGTTACGCTCGCCCTCAAAATGCTCATTTAGGCTTTAGTAAGCTGCGCTTTTGGGGGCTTTGCAAGCCTTAAATCCCTCTTATTATACAACTTCCGACAGAAAAGGGCGTGTCCAAAAACTTGTTGGACACGCCCCTTGATTTTAAGTTTGGGTAAATTTTACCCTATATATGTAAAGTTGGATGGATTATAGCATCTCGAACTTATGAAGAGTCTTAAAAAAAAGAAAATCGGCTACGGGTTGCCCCGTACACGATTTCCTTCACTAACCTAAAACTACTAACCTTTATGAAACTTTGAATTTCGACGACAAAGATAAGGCGAATTTTTGAACCGTGCAAGTGTTTAGTAAAATATTTTAATAAAAAAATAAAAAAAATTAAAAACGCCTCCGACCGCGCGACCTTTGCGGTTTCCAAAAAAACTTTTACCTTTGTAGAATCATTGACAAACACATAGGTCAGATATGGATAATTTCGTTGTATCGGCACGCAAGTACCGCCCACAAACTTTCGCCTCGGTGGTGGGGCAGGGGAGTATTACCTCGACGCTCAAGAACGCCATTGAACGTGGTCAGCTCGCAGGGGCTTATCTCTTCTGTGGCCCGCGCGGCGTGGGCAAGACTACTTGTGCGCGTATCTTTGCAAAGGCCATCAATTGCCAAAAACCCAACGGTACGGAGGCTTGTGGCGAGTGTGAGTCGTGCAGGGCGTTCAACGAAGGGCGAAGCTTCAATATCCATGAACTTGACGCGGCTTCCAACAACTCGGTGAATGACATTCGAAACCTAACCGACCAGGTGCGTGTACCGCCCCAAATCGGACGTTACAGCGTCTACATCATCGACGAGGTGCACATGCTGTCGACGGCGGCGTTCAACGCATTTCTCAAAACGTTGGAGGAGCCACCTTCGTATGCGATTTTCATTTTGGCGACAACCGAGAAACATAAGATTCTGCCCACGATTCTGTCGCGTTGTCAGATTTTTGACTTCAACCGTATCCGCGTCGAAGATGGCGTGGAGTATATGCGCTCGATAGCTGCGGCCGAGGGCGTGAGCTACGACGACGAGTCGCTCAACCTGATTGCTGCAAAGGCTGATGGCGGTATGCGCGATGCGCTGTCGATGTTCGACAAGGCGGTGGCATTCTGCGGTGCGAAACTGAACTATCGAGAGGTGGCGGCGTCGCTCAATGTGTTGGATTATGAGACCTATTTCCGCGTGGTCGACACTCTGCGTGGTGGTGATTATGCACGTGCGTTGTTGCTGTTTGACGAGATTTTGTCGCGTGGATTCGGTGCGTCGGTGTTTTTGCAGGGCCTGGCTGCTCACATGCGTAGCCTGCTGGTGTGCAAACAACCCTCGACGGCTCATCTGTTGGAAGTGACGGGTTCGGTGCGCGACCACTATATGGCACAGGCTGCAGAGTGTGAACTGGAATTTTTGTTCGATGCCATTCGTCTGCTGGCGTCGGTGGACGGACAACTCAAGACATCGTCCAACCAACGCTTGGCCGTGGAACTCGCTCTGATGAAACTCAGCGGTATGGGTCAAAAAAAAAACTCTGATGTGAACGACGACCTGCCCCTGCCGGAGCTGAATAGAGTGTCTGCGGAGGTTGGTAATCAGGTGGTTATGCCTGTGGCGGAGCCTAAGGTGGTCGATGGAACTCAAGGCTCTTCGGTGGGCTTGACAACTCAAAAGGAGGTTATACAAAAGGAGGTCGCAAAGCCAGTGACGGGTGAGTCACGTAAAGCGCTCGAAGAGAGGAAGACCGAGAGCTCGGTGGCAGAACAAGTAGAGGCCGCGAGTGCAAAGCCCGAGGTGACGAGTGCAAAGGCTACTGTGGGTGGTTCGATGTTTGGCAGTTTGGGTGGCAGTTCCATCATGTCGTTGCTCTCGAATAAGGGTGGTGCGGCTGTCGAGGTGTCGTCAGAAGTGGTCGAGGAGGTCGAGGATAGTCGCGTAGACCCGGAATCGGAACAGAAAATAATGGCGGCCAAGGAGGGTTTTGTGGCTCGTTTGATGGCCGAGCGTCAGCGCGTGGGTGTGGCTTTTGGCGAGATGTCGGTCGGTGGCAATGTGGTGAAAATCACGGTGGGTAGCGACGATTTGCGACAGGAAATTTTGCGTTCGCAGTACGAAATACTATCTTTGCTGGCTGAAATGGCCGACGTGCGTGGCGCCATTGAACTTGAGGTGAGTGTTACGGCCGATAAACAGAGAGCCGAAATTTTGATAAAACCCGAGGATAAGGTGCACTATCTGTGTGAACAAAACCCCGCATGGCTTGAACTTCGCACGGCACTCGACCTGGATATAGAATAACGCCTCCGACCGAGATGGATGGCCGAGGAGCGAAATGGAAGGAAAAAGAGAAAAAATGAAATAAAATATACGAAAATGGATTTTGTAAAGGAACTCGAATGGCGCGGAATGATTCACGACATCATGCCCGGAACTGCCGAACAACTCGAAAAAGAGATGACCACTGCATACGTGGGTATTGACCCCACGGCCGATTCACTGCATATCGGCCACTTGGTGAGTATCATGATATTGAAACACTTCCAACGTTGCGGACACCGTCCCGTGGCATTGGTGGGTGGCGCAACAGGTATGATTGGTGACCCGTCGGGCAAGTCGGCCGAGCGCAATCTGTTGGATGAGGCAACGCTCAACCACAACGTGGAGGCCATCAAGGCACAACTCCAAAAACTGTTGGATTTCAACTCGGATGCCCCCAACGCCGCTGTGCTGGTGAATAACTACGAGTGGATGAAGAATTTCTCGTTCCTGACCTTTATACGTGATATTGGTAAGTGTATCACCGTGAACTATATGATGGCAAAGGATTCGGTGAAAAAACGCTTCAATGGCGAGGGCGACGGTATGTCGTTCACCGAGTTCAGCTATCAGCTGTTGCAAGGTTACGACTTTATGTATCTGTACGAGCACATGGGTTGCAAACTGCAACTCGGTGGTTCGGACCAATGGGGTAATATCACCACCGGTACCGAGTTGATTCGCCGTAAGTTGGGTGGCGAGGCTTTTGCCCTGACCTGCCCGCTGGTCAAAAAGGCTGACGGAACCAAGTTCGGTAAGACCGAGAGCGGTAACATTTGGCTCGACCCCCGCTATACATCGCCTTATAAGTTCTATCAATTCTGGCTCAATGTGAGCGACGAGGATGCCAAGAGCTACATCCGTATCTTCACGATGCTCGACCGCCAGACCATCGAAACGCTGATTGCAGAACACGAGGTGTCGCCCGGTGAACGCAAATTGCAAAAGGTGCTGGCCCGCGAAGTTACCTGTATGATTCACTCCGAGGAGGAGTGGCGCAAGGCAGTCGAGGCTTCGGGCGTGCTGTTTGGCGGTGCAACTGCCGAGAGTCTGAAGGCGCTGGACGAGGCTACGGTGTTGGCTGTGTTCGAGGGTGTTCCTCAATTCGAGGTTTCGAAGGCTGACTTGGAGGCAGGTATCCCCTTTGTGGAGCTGTGCGTCGAGAAGGCCAACGTGTTCCCCAGCAAGGGAGAAACCCGCAAACTGATTCAAGGTGGCGGTGTGTCGATGAACAAGACCAAAGTTGCGGACCCGATGCAGAGTGTCACTACGGCCGACCTGATTGCCGATAAGTATGTGGTTGTGCAAAAGGGTAAGAAAAACTATTTCTTGCTGAAGTTCGTGTAATAAACCTGCGATAATCAAATTCGGGGCTGTCCAATGGAAGAATTGGGACAGCCCCGAGTTTTTATATGGTGCCAAAAGTGATATTTAGAAAGCGAATTGCGTGTTGTTAAGAGTAAAATTAGTATCTTTGGCGCAAAATTGATGTAGTATGTTTGAAAATCTGACCGACAAACTCGAACGTTCATTCAAGGTCCTCAAAGGTGAGGGCAAAATTACCGAAATCAACGTCGCAGAGACCGTCAAGGAGATACGACGCGCTCTGATTGATGCCGATGTAAACTATAAAGTGGCAAAATCGTTCACCGACGAGGTGAAACAAAAGGCTCTCGGAGCTAACGTGCTTACCGCCGTTAAGCCCGGACAAATGCTGACCAAGATTGTTCACGACGAGTTGGCCGCTTTGATGGGTGGCACTTCAACCGACATCAAACTGGAGGGTACACCTGCCGTGATTCTGATTGCGGGTCTGCAAGGTTCGGGTAAAACCACATTCTCTGGCAAACTCGCACTGCAATTGCGCGAAAAACGCCATCGCAGTGTGCTGCTCGTGGCAGGTGACGTCTACCGTCCCGCCGCGATTGACCAACTTAAAATCTTGGGCCAACAGGTGGGTGTCGAAGTCTACACCGAGGATGGTAACACCAACCCCGTGGAGATTGCCGAGAACGCTATCAAGTATGCTCGCAGCAAGAGTATCAATACGGTGATTGTCGATACCGCTGGCCGTCTGGCAGTGGACGAGGCGATGATGCAGGAGATTACGGCTATCAAGGCTGCGGTTAATCCGTGCGAGACGCTGTTTGTTGTGGACTCGATGACAGGTCAGGATGCCGTGAATACAGCCAAAGAGTTTAACGACCGTTTGGATTTCGATGGCGTGGTGCTCACCAAATTGGATGGTGATACACGTGGTGGTGCGGCGATTTCGATTCGCACGGTGGTTGATAAACCTATCAAGTTCATGTCGCTCGGCGAGAAGATGGACGCTTTGCAGGTGTTCCACCCTGAGCGTATGGCCGACCGTATCCTGGGTATGGGTGACGTGGTGTCGCTGGTGGAGCGTGCGCAGGAGCAATACGACGAACAGGCAGCACGACGTCTTAAAAAGAAAATCTATAAGGACGAGTTTGACTTCAATGACTTTATCGACCAGATTGCCCAAATCAAGAAGATGGGTGGCATGAAGGACCTGATGTCGATGATTCCCGGTGTGGGACGCGCACTCAAGGATGTCGAAATCTCGGACGATATATTCAAACAAACCGAGGCCATCATTGGCTCGATGACTCCCGAGGAGAGGGCCAAACCGTCAATCATCAACGCTTCGCGCCGTGAACGTATTGCGCGTGGTAGCGGTGTCACAATTGGCGATGTCAACCGACTGATGAAACAATTTGAGGAGAGCCGCAAGATGATGAAGATGGTTGCCGGAGGCGGAATGAAGCAGATGATGCGTAACATGCCCCGCCGCCGTCGCTAATCGTTCAAACCAATCATAACCCGAACACATTACAGAGAAAACGCAAACAAGAGATATGGAACAACAGAAAATTCGCAACATAGCCATCATCGCCCACGTCGACCACGGTAAAACGACACTGGTGGATAGAATGATTATGACCGGTCAAGTGGTGCGTGAGGGCGCTGCAAGTGGCGGCGACCTGGTGCTTGATAACAACGACCTGGAACGTGAACGCGGTATCACCATCGTGTCGAAAAACGTGGCGGTAAACTACAACGGCTACAAAATCAATATTATAGACACCCCGGGTCACAGCGACTTTGGTGGCGAGGTAGAGCGTGTGTTGGGTATGTGCGATGGCGTACTGCTGTTGGTCGATGCCTTCGAGGGTACGATGCCCCAAACACGCTTTGTGTTGCAGAAAGCGTTGGCATTGGGTAAGAAGGCTGTGGTGGTCATCAATAAGGTGGACAAACCCAACTGCCGCCCCGACTATGTTAATGAGCAGGTGTTCGATTTGATGTACACGCTGGGCGCAAGCGAGGAGCAGTTGGATTTCCGCACAATGTATGGCAGTGCCAAGCAGGGCTGGATGAGCCACCGTTGGAAAGAGCCTACCGACAGCATCGTTCCTCTGTTGGATGTGATTATTGACGATATACCTGCCCCCGTAGTGTCGGAGGGTACACCCCAAATGTTGGTTACTTCGCTCGAATACTCGTCGTATGTGGGCCGTATCGCCGTTGGTAAGGTTACCCGTGGCGCACTGACCGCAGGTATGAACGTTACGCTGGCCAAACGCGACGGCAAAACTATGGTTAAGACCAAAATCCGCGACCTGATGGTATTTGACGGTCTGGGCAAGACCAAAGTCGACAGAGTGGAGTGTGGCGAGATTTGCGCCATCACGGGAATTGACGGTTTCGAAATCGGCGACACCATTTGCGATTTCGAGAATCCCGAACCGCTGCCCCCGATTGCCATTGACGAGCCTACGATGAGTATGCTGTTCACTATCAACAACTCGCCTTTCTTTGGCAAGGAGGGTAAGTATGTCACCTCGCGCCATATCAAGGAGCGTTTGGACAAGGAGCTGGAGAAGAACCTTGCACTGCGCGTTGAACAGGGCGAAGGTGCCGATAAGTTCAATGTGTTCGGTCGTGGTGTGTTGCACCTGTCGGTGCTGATTGAAACCATGCGCCGCGAGGGTTACGAGTTGCAGGTAGGACAACCCAAAGTTATTATCAAGGAGATTGACGGCCGCAAGTGCGAGCCTATCGAGATACTCACCATCGACCTGCCCGAGGAGTGTTCGGGAACCGCCATAGAGATGGCAACCAAGCGTAAAGGCTCGCTGCTCAATATGGAGAGCATCGCAGGCGACCGCACCCGCTTGGAGTTCGAAATCCCCTCGCGTGGTCTGATAGGTCTGCGTAGCAACCTGCTCACCGCTACTGCGGGCGAGGCTGTTGTCACCCACCGTCTTAAAGGTTTCGAGCCTTACAAAGGCGAAATCGAGATGCGTACCGCAGGCTCGCTCATAGCCATGGAGACAGGCCCCGTGTATGCCTACGCACTCAACAAGGTGCAAGACCGCGGAAAATTCTTTGTTGCCCCCGGTGATGAGGTCTATTGTGGTCAGGTGATTGGCGAGAACACCCGTGACAACGACATCTGTCTGAACCTCTGCAAGAGCAAGAAACTGACCAATATGCGTGCCAGCGGCTCGGATGAGAAGGTGAGCATTGCACCTCCCGTGCTGTTCTCACTGGAGGAGGCTCTGGAGTACATTAAGGAGGACGAGTACGTTGAGGTTACCCCCAAGAGCATGCGTCTGCGCAAAATCCTGTTGAGCGACATCGACCGCAAGCGTGCCGCCAAAGAGTAATCAACCACACAAAAAAGAGAAATACTATGGGACTCGAGAAATACGAAAGCAAACAACGACAAGTGTTGAAACCCGCCTCGATGATTTATGCATTAGTGTCGGATTTTACGGTGCTGACCCCTGCCGTGCAGGACAAAGTTGAGGAATGGACGGCCACGGCCGATGAGTGCTCGTTCAAGGTTAAGGGCTTCACCGTGGGTCTGCGAATCATCGACCGCGACCCCGAGAAGTGTGTTAAAATCACAGGTGGCGGAGGAGTGCCGATGGATTTTACCTTCTGGATTCAGATGAAAGAGGTGGCTCCGTATGACACCCGTATGCGTCTGGTGTTGCATGCCGATATGAATTTTGCCATTAAAATGATGGTCGGCAAGAAGATTCAGCCCGCCCTCGACCAGATGATTGACGCGCTGGCCGATAACTTCAATAGGGCGTAAGTTGTTAAACAAGGCAATTTCTGTCTTGTTATACGGCATATATAAGAATGGGGTCGTTCAACAAATTTGTTGGACGGCCCCTTAAGTGTATCCCTGATATCTCTAACTTCCTTAACGTCTTTAACGTTCTTAACCTCTCCTCTCCCTCTTATGCACGACTTTCAGTTGGAGCCACACAAAAAAAGGGCCAACGATAAATCGCGGCCCATTGAAGTAGCGAGTTCCAGGATTGAACTGGAGACCTCATGATTATGAATCATGCGCTCTAACCAGCTGAGCTAACTCGCCATTTGCGGTGCAAAGGTAGTAAAGATTTCGGTCTTTGCAAACGTTTTGACGAAAATTAGTGTAAAAAATCACCAAGCAACCGTTTTTGTCTGCCCGAAATTTGCAAATCCCGCATAAAAAGAGTAATTTCACACAATCAAAATTGTGTGACTATGGCTATTTTCGAGGTTACGGGCGGACGAAAACTCCGAGGTGAGATTACCGCCGGCGGTGCAAAAAACGAAGCTCTGCAAATACTCTGTGCAACCCTGCTGACCCCCGAACGGGTGGTAGTCAGCAATATACCGCAAATTGTCGACGTGTTGCAACTCATCGGACTGCTCGAACGACTGGGCGTTGAGGTCGAACGACTCGCCGATGACACCTATGCATTCCGCGCTGCAAATATCGACCTCGATTTTATGCAAACCGAGGAGTTCCGAACGCTGGCGTCGCGTCTGAGAGGCTCGGTGATGATTGTCGGTCCGCTGTTGGCCCGCTTTGGCGTGGCCTACATTCCCCGCCCGGGAGGTGATAAAATCGGACGTCGCAGACTCGATACCCACTTTATTGGTTTCCAGAAACTTGGTGCGAAGTTTGACTTTGACTCGGCCGAACACTTCTTTAAGGTTGAGGGTCGACCGCTGAAGGGTACTTATATGCTGCTTGACGAGGCTTCGGTGACGGGTACTGCCAATATCGTGATGGCTGCCGTGCTGGCGCAGGGTACTACGACCATCTATAACGCTGCGTGCGAACCCTACCTGCAACAACTCTGCAAGATGCTCAACCGCATGGGCGCGCGAATTTCGGGTATAGGTTCCAACCTGCTGACTATCGAGGGTGTGGAGTGTCTGGGAGGTACCGACCACCGTATGTTGCCCGATATGATTGAGGTGGGTAGTTTCATCGGTATGGCTGCTATGACGGGCTCCGAGATCACCATCAAGGATGTGTCGTACGACAACTTGGGAATTATTCCCGCTCAGTTTGCCCGCATGGGTATCCGTTTTGAACAACGAGGCGACGATATCTATGTCCCCGAGCAGGAGCACTATTGCATCGAGAGTTTTATCGACGGTTCGATTATGACCATTGCCGACGCTCCGTGGCCGGGACTTACGCCCGACCTGTTGTCGGTATTTCTGGTTGTCGCTACTCAGGCCAAAGGCTCGGTGCTGATACACCAGAAGATGTTTGAGAGTCGTCTGTTCTTTGTCGACAAACTCATTGATATGGGCGCGCAGATTATCCTCTGTGACCCCCACCGCGCAACGGTTATCGGCCACGACCATGCAATGCGTCTGCGTGCCACCAAGATGACATCACCCGACATTCGTGCGGGTGTAGCCTTGCTGATTGCGGCGTTGAGTGCCGAGGGTACGAGCATCATTCAGAACGTGGAGCAAATCGACCGAGGCTATCAGAATATCGACGGTCGTCTGAATGCTCTTGGAGCGAAGATTGTAAGGCGATAGTGTCTGACTCTTGCAAAAACAAGGCTGCCCCCGAAAGAGGGCAGCCTTTCTTTGTGTTTATCTCAGTTTGTTGCGGTTGAAGTGAGGGGCGGCGGAGGTGACAAACCACACAAAGGCCACAACCGCAAGCACTACATCGAGGTAGTAGACCGTGCGCAGACCCCACATCTCGGCCACGCGGCCGCCAAACCACATTCCAAGTCCCATACCCACATCCCAGCCGGTCAGGTAGGTTGCGCTTGCCGTGGCTCGTCGACAGTTGGGCGCAAGGTTGATGAACAGCGTGTTGTAGGCGGGAAACATTGTGCCGTAGCCAAAACCGACAAGGAATGCCGCCAAGTAGTAGACCATGTATCCCAATCGCAGGTCAATGCCCGCAGCTGCACCCAGCACCGCCTCGGCAAGAATTCCAATCAAGGCGATAATCATACCTTGAGTAATAACGCGTGTTACGAATCCTCGGTCGACACGTTTGCCCGAGCCGATGCGCGAAACAATGAGTCCCGTCGCCATGACCGTAAAGAACAAACCCGTGTGGGTGGTCATACCCAACTCCTTGGCGTACATGGCGATAAATGATGTGGTCATGCCATACGGAATTGCCATCAGCATCAGTGTCAAGCATCCGCGCAGACCTTTGACCAGAAAGAAGCGGTCGACAGACAGCACATTGTTGCAGGTGTTGGGAATCTTCTGTGGCACTTTGGCCAACGTTGCGAACACCATACCTATTCCTCCGGCAATCAGTGTGCTGATGAACAATAGTTTGAAGTTGCCAGCCTCGACCAAAAACAGACCCAACATCGGGCCTATACTCATCGAAAGGTTGTTGACCACGCCGTAGTATCCCAAGCCCTCGCCCCGTCGACTCGATGGAAGTACGTCCACTACCAGAGTGTTGCTTGTGGTGGTAATCATTCCAAATGCCAGACCGTGGACTATTCGGATGATAATCAGCATGGTGAGAGTCCCTGCCACCAGGTAGCCGCAAAAGATGGCTACAAATAGGTAGTAGGCAATCAGATAGACCGGTTTGCGTTGGAACGTGTCGGCGATGTAGCCCGAGAACGGGCGCACGACCAGCACCGCAATGGTGTAGCACGACAGCACCGTGCCAATCATCGCCTTGTTGGCACCGAACACCTCGCTTAGATAGAACGGCAACGTAGGTACCAACAGATAGAAGGCCAAGCACATCATGAAGTTGGCCACGCACAGAAAAATGTAGTCGCGCGTCCACAGACGGTCGTTGGCGGCTTGTTTTGAAACAGACATAATCTTCGGTTCCTTATAATTTTAATTGTTTAGGTAGGCATTAACATCTTCCACGCGGTCGGCGAGTTCGGGCATACGCACAACCTCGATGCCTGCTCGACGAAGCATACTCTCTCCCTGACAGTTGCTCACGAAGTGCGTCGGCTCGGATAGCGCAAAAACAACCCGCGACATACCGCGTTCGATGATGATTTCCGAGCAACTCCGAGGCTTGGAACTACGTTTCGAGCAGGGTTCCATCGAACTGTAAATCGTTGCGCCACGCAGGTCGGCGCCCGTACGGTCTGCTTTCAGTACGGCGGCCTCCTCGGCATGGTCGTGTTCACCCGTTTCACCTGTGTAGCCCTCGAACACCCTGCCATCGGCGGTAACAATCACGGCTCCTACGCAATAGTGTGTAGCCACCTTCTCGCAACGTCGGCTCAACTCAATGGCGCGGTTCATGAACTCGTAGTCGGTGCGTCCGTCGGAGCCGATGCGTCTGAACCAACGGATTGTCATATCGTCGAGTCGGTATTCGCGCTCAAGAACCATAGGATGCATCTTCCACGGTTCAACTAACTTTGGAGCACTCTCCTCGCCCACGACAATGGGGGATTGTGCCACGCGAAGTTCATCGAATACACCCTCGGCCAGAAACATCCTCAGAATTTGCGCTCCACCCTCGACCATCAACTGCTTGCAACCCATACGTTCCAACTCGTTGGCAACGCAACGGGCGCTCAGACAACGACGGCAGATGACGCGCGTCGACCGTTCGAGTCCTCCCACCCCGCGGTTCTCGGTAAATACTATGGCGTCGCCCTCGGGCGAGAAGAACTTCAGATTGGGGTCCAACACTCCGCTACGGGTCATGGTGATGCGGCTGATGTCGGGCGACATTCCGCGCGAGATGCGCTCCGAGCGAATCAATTCCGATTTGATGCGCAGTCCGGGGTTGTCGCGTCGGAGGGTTTCGGCACCCACAAGTATGGCGTCACACTCCCCACGCAGGGCGTATACCTCGTCCCAATCCTTGTCGTTCGAGATGACGAGTCGTTGTTGTGAGCAGTCGTCAAGGCACCAGTCCGACGACAGAGCTACAGATAGAACTATTCGCATTTTCGTAGTGTTATGATGGTGATTGAGGGGGGCGTTCCCAGGCGTATGGGGATGCCTGCAAAGCCAACTCCTTCACTGATATACAATTTTTTGTGCCCCTCGTGGTAGAGTCCTCCCCACTCATCGTAGAGCAGGGCTGCGGGCGACCATTTGCACTCACCGATTCGCACCTTGCACTGCATGGCATGGGTGTGTCCCGCAAGCGTAAGGTCGGCCGCGTGGGTGTCACACAACGAGTGCCAATATTGGGGTATATGGCTGACCACGATGCTGAACACTCCCTCGGGAATGTCGGCTCTTACAAGCGAGTCGATGTTGACTCCTCCAACCGTGCGTTTGTGTCGGTCGTCGGCCGCACGTCGGTTGAACTCCACGCCCGTAAGTCGCAGGCTGTCACCCGTTGGGGAGTAAATCCACACCGACGAGTTGTCCAATCTACGCCACCCGAGGCTATCCACCGCAGCCTTAAAATCGGCTGTCGATTGTGCTACGGTGTATTGGAGCGTGTCGCGACGGTAGTATCCCAAGTCGTGGTTACCAATGACGGAGTAGACCGGGCTGTTGATTTCGGAGAGCGCTCGGCGTCGCTCGGCTTTTAGCTCCGAATTATGGATATTAATAAGGTCGCCACCGTTGACCACTATCAGGCACTCGGCTGCATTGAGCGAGTCGACAACCTGTTGTAATATCTTGTTGGCCGCAGTCAGCGAGCCCAAGTGCATGTCGGTAAAAAAGCCTATTCGTTCTCCGTCGAAACCATCGGGCAGATTATCGAAGCACAACTCCACACGTTTGACGCAAATTCCTCGTGTGGGGCTGATTGTCCCTGCAATCATCACGCCGAGAAACACCACCGAGGCCACCACCGAAGCAGTGAGCCATCTTTTGCTCCCCCTGCCACGACGCTTGTCGAGCAGCCACCCTCCAGCAATCAGCACCTTGACGGAGGCCGTAAGCAGGAATACGTAGCTTAAGAATACGGGAATCAGCGATTGCCATTTACCTAAGGCGGTAATATAGGGAACACCTCGCGTCACTACATCGGTTAACAGCGCGAACACTCCGTAGAGATACATCCCACAGCGTGCCCCGCGCCTGCGCAGCGCGTGAATTACCCAGAGGTCGATAATCACGGCCAAAGCCGTAAGTGTCCAATAAATGAAAGCCATCTGTCGAGTGAGCTAAATAAGGCGTATTCTGTTCGCCCTGCAAAGATATGAAAATATTGGCATTAATCTTGCCAAAAAAGCGTTCAACCGAATCGAACGGCAGTTCGGTTTCGGCATAATCCAATATGGTATAACCTAATATCATTAGTTTTATGAAAAAAATTCTACTCTTATGTTCGGCCTTTGTGGTGGCGGCGACCGTTGCCCGAGGTCAATGTTGTCCGACTCCCGACTACAAACCACATGTGGTGGTGATGGGAGTCTACAAGTACCACCCCTCGAGCCGTGACACGGTTGAACGACGAGCCTGCGCCGGAGCGACTCTGATTTTCGACCGTAACCACGTCGATGGGTTCAAGATGATGCATCGCCCGGGAGTGATTGTCACCTCGCACGATAACCGCCTATCGGTGGCCGTTGGTGGCGCGGTAAGTCTGCGTGCGGGTTACGATTTCGAGGGTATGGTGGGTGATAGCGACTTTGTACCCTACGACATCTCGGTGAGTCCCACCTGGGCCAATCGCCAGAAACTATTCATGAGCGTTACAACCTCGCGGCTGTTTGTCAAGGGCATAGCCCATTCGAGGCTGCTGGGTGACGTGGTAACCTACGTCGAGACGGACTTCCGCGGGCAGAACTTTGGCATGCAACTGCGCCACGCTTTCGTGTCGTTCAAAGGGTTCCTTTTTGGTCGTACCTACTCCACCTTCTGCGACCCGATGGCAGGTCCGACAACCATCGACTACGAAGGTCCCAACGCCTACAACGCCAACTTCAACGAGGTGATTCGCTACACGCACAGCTTCGGCCAACACTTCTCGATGGCCGTGGCCGCCGAAACTCCGCGCGTAGAGGCTACCTACTCGTCGGAACGCACCGCCGCACAGACTCAACGTATTCCCGACTTTGTGGCCTATGTACAATATGGCTGGGGACGTTACCAACAGAGCCATCTGCGTGTGTCGGGACTCATTCGCACGATGTACTACCGCGACTTGGTGGCAGACGACAATCGCAAGGCGGTCGGCTACGGCGTGCAGTTGAGCGGTAACATAGGCTTTGCCCGCCACTTCAACCTCTGTATGAACGGCATCTATGGTAAAGGTATATCGCCTTACATCAACGACCTGCACGGCTCGTCACTCGACCTTGTAACCAAAACGGGCGATTCGGGCAAAATGCAGATGCCCACAATGTGGGGTTGGCAGGCCGCGCTTAAATACAACATCACGCCGCGAATCTTTATCTCGGGCGGCTACTCCGAGGTCAATGTCGACCACTCGGATGGCTACTCGGCCGACGGCGACTACAAACGCGGACAATACATCTTTGCCAATATCTTCTATAAGTTAGCCCCCAACTGCCAAATCGCACTCGAGTATCTGTACGGCACACGCAAGAACCAAGGTGGCAACGCCGGACACGCCAATCGTATACAGACAATGGTGCAGTATAATTTTTAGACACAAAAATTTGGAGGTCTAAAAAAAACTGCGTAAGTTTGCGGTTGAAATGAGACAGAATTTACATATCGCACGTTGGTGGTGGCTCCCGTTGGAAGACTAAACAATGGTAGCGCGATGGACGTGTATGTAAATATATAAAACAGAATATTGCCCCCGTTGTTTGGTTGACGACGGGGGCTAATATTTCGAGCAGACAACGCGGTAAAACCTCGGGCTGCACAACAAAAAACGGAACATAACTACTAAACAAAAATAAATATACAAAACATCATACTACTATGGTAACCAAGAAGATTTTGCTTCCGGAGAGTGAAAACCCCAAGCAATGGTACAACATCGTGGCGGACATGCCCACCAAACCGCTGCCGCCCCTCAACCCCCAAACTCGTAAACCGATGACCGTCGACGACCTGTCGGTGGTGTTTGCACATGAGCTGGCCAAACAGGAACTTTCGACCGAACGTTATATCGACATCCCCGAGGAGGTGCAAGACATCTTCCGCATCTGGCGTAACACCCCGTTGGTGCGCGCCCATGGTCTGGAACGTATGCTGCAAACCCCTGCCAAGATTTACTTCAAGAACGAGAGCGTGTCGCCTTCGGGCTCGCACAAAACCAACTCGGCGGTTCCCCAAGCCTACTACAACAAAATTCAAGGCATCAAACACCTGACCACCGAAACAGGTGCAGGTCAATGGGGCTCGGCCATCGCCATGGCAGGTAAGCACTTCGGTATCGACGTGGATGTCTATATGGTTAAGGTGAGCTGCGAGCAAAAGCCCTATCGTCGTCTGATGATGAAGACCTGGGGTGCAAATATCTTCCCGTCGCCCACCAACCTGACCGACGCAGGTCGCGCAATCCTCGAGAAAGACCCCAACTGCCCCGGAACTCTGGGTATCGCAATCTCGGAGGCTGTCGAGATGGCTGTCAAAAATCAGAAAGACACTCGTTACTGCTTGGGTAGTGTGCTCAACCACGTGTTGTTGCACCAAACCGTTATCGGCGAGGAGTGCCTCAAACAGTTGGAGCTTACGGGTGATTATCCCGACGTGGTGATTGGTTGCTTCGGTGGAGGTAGCAACTTCGCAGGTATCGCTTTCCCGTTCCTGCGTGAGAATTGGGCCAAAGGACTCAAAACCCGTTGTGTGGCCGTTGAACCTCAAAGCTGTCCCAAGTTGACCCGCGGTGTGTTCCAATATGACTTTGGTGATAACGTAGGTTTGACGCCTCTGTTGCCTATGTTTACTTTGGGTCACAACTTCCAACCCGCCAACATTCACGCGGGAGGTCTGCGCTACCACGGCGCAGGTTCGATTGTGAGCCAACTGTTGAAGGACGGTTTCATCGAGGCGGCCGACATTCCTCAACTCGAAACCTTGAAGGCGGGTGTTCTGTTCTCGCAGGCCGAGGGTATCATCCCTGCACCCGAGTCGACCCACGCCATTGCTTATGCCATCCGCGAGGCTTTGAAGTGCAAGGAGGAGGGAACCAGCAAGACCATTCTGTTCAACCTTTCGGGTCATGGTATGGTTGATATGTTTGCCTATGAGCAGTACTTTGCGGGCAACCTCCAAAACTACGAGGTTACCGACGCCGAGATTGCTAAGTACATTGCCGAACTCGACAAGATTATCTAATCGGACGACAGATTATAGACCTTTCGAAAAAAAAGAGCGTGTCCAAAAACCTATTGGACACGCTCTTTTGATTTTCCAGAGCCGTAATCGAGACTCGAACTCGAGACCTTTTCATTACGAGTGAAATGCTCTACCGACTGAGCTATTACGGCAACTTTTTTCGGCGAAAAAGCACGCAAATATAATAGTTTTTCCGATTTCAAGCACTATATTTGGCAAAATAATGTACGTGTTTCGCGCTTTTTTTATAAATTTGCCCAAATTTTATATCGCTAAGGTATGATTACTTTTTTGGTTTGCCTCGCATTGTTGGTGGCTGCATATTTCGTGTACGGAAGAATACTTGAACGAGTTTGCGGTATTAGTGTGGTACGAAAAGTTCCCTCCGAAAGCAAATTTGACGGCGTGGACTATGTCCCGATGCCGATGTGGAAAACTTTTCTGATTCAACTGCTTAATATCGCCGGCCTGGGACCTATCTTTGGCGCTGTGCTTGGTGCCGCTTACGGACCCGTGGCTTTTGTGTGGATTACCTTGGGCGGTATATTTTTTGGTGCAATGCACGACTTTGTGGCCGGCGTGATGTCGCTTAGAGAGGGCGGTATGAGCCTGCCTGATATTATCCGAAAATATCTCGGACAAGGTATGGGCGTTTTCAATCTGGTGTTCACCGTGGCACTGATGGTGTTGGTGGGTGCGGTGTTTATGTCGCAACCTGCCGAACTGATTGCAAAGTGGTTGCCCGAGTCGACAAATACACTCAACGTCAATGGTTTTGGTTTTACCGTACTGATGGTGATGGGTTGTATACTCGTTTACTATATCATTGCCACGCTGTTCCCGGTTGATAAAATTATCGGACGAATCTACCCCGTGTTTGGCTTTGCACTGGTGGCTATGGCTATTGGAATTTTGGGTGTATTGCTCTTTGGGGGCGACTACACAATTCCCGAACTCAGTTTCCGCAACCAAATAGCCAATCCCGAGAAGTTCCCCATCTTTCCGACGCTGTTCCTGACCATTGCCTGCGGAGCAATTTCGGGTTTCCATGCCACACAGTCGCCACTGATGGCTCGCTGCCTGACCAACGAAAATCAATGTCGACCGGTGTTCTACGGCGCCATGATTTCGGAGAGTATCATTGCTCTGATTTGGGCCGCCATTGCTATGGCCTTCTGGGGTGACGTCGAGGGACTGAATGATGCGCTGGCAGCCAATCGTAACAACGCTGCGGTGTTGGTCGATATGATTGCTAACCAGACCCTCGGTCATGTGATAGCTGTGATGGTAATGTTTGGCGTAGTGGGTGCGGCGATTACTTCGGGTGATACGGCATTCCGTTCGGCGCGACTGATGATTGCCGATGCTATGGGCGTCGAGCAGAAGACTCTGTGGAAACGTGTGGCTGTGAGCCTTCCGATTTTTGCGCTGGCTGTATTCATCATCTTGGCAACGGACTTCCGCACGCTGTGGAGCTACTTTGCGTGGTTCAACCAAACGCTCAGTGTATTCACCCTGTGGGCAATATGCATCTTCCTTGTGCGCCGTCGCGGACCGGTTGTCATTGCGATGATTCCGGCTGTGTTCATGACCTATGTTTGCAGTTGCTACCTGTTCACCGCAGGTCAGATGTTGGCTTTGGAGAGTACTTTGGGCCGCATCCTGGCTGGTGTGTTGACACTTATAATCACCTCATATTTTATTTACGTATTCAATTCCGAAGCTCGAAATGCAAAAACCACGGCTTAAACCCACCATTCACCAAACGTTTGTCATCGTTCCCAATGCGAATGACCGTTCGGGTGACTACGATTTCGCCGCGATTCTTGAAGATTCGCACCGCCTCGAACTTAAGGGCGAGGTCGAAAAGGCTTGCGATATGCGCTATCAGGCGTTCCAACGCTTGGTCGAGTTGCTGCCCGACGACTCCGAGATTGAACTTGAGTGGGAGGACGAGAACACCCGCGCTGCGCTGTTCTTGATTAACTTTTCGAGTATCGACCACTTCTTGGTGGGCGACTTTGAGTTGTGCGCTGCAATGCTGGAGATGTTGCTTGAGCTTGACTCTGAGGACCACTTGGAGGCTACCACTCGCTTGGGCTATGCCTACCTTGCGCTGGAGGAGTATGACCTCTATGACGAGATAATCAACGACATCAGCGACCGCTATGCCGATAAGACAATTCTTGCTCTGTGGTATGATTGGCGACGCAACGGAGTGCTGACCGAGGGCCACCTGCGTAGATTCCAAACGCGCTTTGCGCACTTCTACGAGGAGTTCACGCGCGATGAACATCCAACCGACGAGGACTATCTGACCGAAATAGCCAAGGATAAACCCGCTCGCCGTGCGCTGGCTCGAGAGTTGTGGTTGCAGACCGAACACCTATGGAAACGCTTCCCGGACTTCGTTGAGGCCTTGAAGGCGACGCGCAAATAACTCGTTTCGAGAGATAACAGTATGTATCCTTGGGGCGACGACCGACCGTTCTATGGCTCGGCGAGATATTATCGTAATACGTTCGAGTGCGAAATCCGTAAATTGAGTATCGACGCGGGCTTCTCATGCCCCAACCGCGATGGACGGGTGGGCGTGGGAGGCTGCACGTTTTGTAATAATGATGCCTTCTCGCCGCGCTATGCCGACCGTAGTCGGAGTATAAGCGAACAGATGGCTGCTGGCCGCGAGTTCCATGCCCGTAGCTGGGTGCCGGGGGCACGATGGTTGGTTTATTTTCAGGCCTATTCCAATACGTACGCGCCCGTTGAGGTTCTTCGCAACCGATACCAAGAGGCTCTGCGAGGTGAGGATGTGGCTGGATTGATTATCGGCACGCGACCCGATTGTGTGGATGAATCGGTCCTCGACCTTGTGGCCGAACTGCGCGAGAGGTATTATGTTGCCGTGGAATTTGGTATGGAGTCGGCCTTTGATGCGACTCTGCGTCGTGTGAATCGCGGTCATACGTGGCAGGACTCGGTTCGCGCTGTGGAGTTGTGCCACCAACGTGGAATTCCTTGTGGAGGCCACTTTATCATAGGTCTGCCGGGCGAAGGGGACGATATGGTGCTGCAAACCATTGCTCAAATAAACTCTCTTCGGTTGGCTACCGTAAAATTTCACCAACTGCAAATATTTCGTGGTACGGCCATGGAACGGGACTATGTGAGCCATCCCGAGGAGTATCGTTTCTTCACTCCCGAGGAGTATGTCGCTCTGTTGGCCGAGGGAGTTCGCCGTCTGCGCCCCGATACGGCTGTCGAACGTATCGTGAGCGAAGTTCCAGCCGCGTTTCGTCACGAAGGTATGGGTTGGCAGGGTCTGCGCAGTCACCACGTCATCAATCGTCTGTGCGCCCGCTTGGAGCGCATGAACGCTTTTCAGGGGCAGATGTTTTGCGGGTGAGAAAAAAATACTATCTTTGTCCACTCTAAACACTAAAAAACACACATTCATACTATGGAAATGAACGAAATATTGGCCGTGTCGGGCCAACCCGGATTATTCAAATTCGTTGCACGTTCGCAACGCGGTTTTATCGTAGAGTCGCTGCTCACGGGCAAACGTACCAACATCGCTGCCGACTCGCGCGTCAGCGCAATGAGCGACATCTCGATTTTTACCGATAACGAGGACCGTCCTTTGGTCGAGGTGTTCGAGGCTATGCGCGTGGTGTGCGACACCAAGACCACCATCTCGCACAAAGAGAGCGACGATGCTGTTGAAGCCAAATTCGCCGAGGCCGTGCCCGATTACTCGCGCGGTCGCGTTCACTTGTCGGATATGCGCAAAGTTATCGCGTGGTACAACATCCTCATCGAGGCTGGCGTAACCGAGTTCAAACTCCCCGACGAGGAGCAAGAGTAATTCACTCGATAGAGTTAAATTAAAAAGGCCGTCACAACAATTCAGGTTGTGACGGCCTTTTTTTGTGAGTGCGGAGAGGATTAATAGTTGTTTTTCTTCTCCTCGAAATAGGCTTGGGGGTGTGCGCAAGCGGGGCACATATCGGGAGCCTCTTTTCCGGTGTGGGTGTAGCCACAGTTGCGGCATTGCCAGATGATAGCCTCCTCGCGAGCGAATACGGTGCCATCCTCCAAGCGAGCCAACAACTTGCGGTAGCGCTCCTCGTGACCGGCCTCAACCATTGCGATGCGACGATATACTTCGGCAATCACGGGGAAGCCCTCTTCGTCGGCAATGCGTGCAAACTCGGGGTAGAGTTCAGCCCACTCCTCGTTCTCGCCTGCGGCTGCGGCGGCAAGGTTTTCGGCGGTGGTGCCGATTACGCCTGCGGGATAAGCAGCGGTAATCTCGACCATTCCACCCTCCAAGAATTTGAAGAAGCGTTTGGCGTGTTCCATCTCTTGCTCGGCGGTTTCGGCGAAGATACCGGCAATTTGTTCGTATCCCTCTTTCTTGGCAACTTTGGCGAAGTAGGTGTAGCGGCTGCGAGCTTGGCTCTCACCGGCGAATGATTTCAGCAGATTTTTCTCGGTTTGTGTACCTTTGATACTTTTCATGGTAGTTCTGTTTATTGGTTTTGGTTGGTGCAAATGTAGTAAGATTTTTCGCATTTCGTCAATGTTTTGGATAACATTTTTTGATGCATTTATAGATAAAACCAATAAGGCGGGGAGTATCTCTCCTCCGAAAAACACACTTGTGTGAGCCTACTCTGCGTCGGGAGCAGTTCCGGCAGTGAGCCATTGAGTAACGCTCTCGTTGTAGGTTTGTGAGATGGGGATGCTGGGGATTCCTTCGATGCCGAGGTCGAGCATTGCGCCGTCCTTCTCGCGGCGAACAACTTTCACCTGGTCGATGTTGACCATGTAGGAGCGGTGGCAACGAATGATTCCCGTGCCATCGAGTTGTTGTGAGAGTCTTTTCAGCGAGTTACGCACCATGACCTTCTTGGGCTCGCCATAGCTCATGTACCACACGCAGACATAGTTGTCGGCGGCCTCCAATAGCAGCAGGTGGTCGTGACGTACGGAGAGTCGCAGTTCGCCGCGTTCGTCGTAGAACGACACCAAACCTTGCGCCATGGCACGTTCGTGACGTATTCCGGCCAATCGTTTGATTTGGCGGTTTTTCTCCTGCAAGGCGAAGAACGTCAGACACAGTGTGTAGGGTATAATCAGCACCAGTGTGGTGTTGAGCAGCGAGTTGGTGAAAGCCTCCCAAACGTCGTCCTGCATATTGAAGATTAGGGTCATGGCCGTGAAAGTCAGGCTCATGGCCAGCACCTCGCACAGTACCCAGATGATGTAGGCATAGGCCTTGAGGCTGTGTTGTTTGAGATACTGGTGCATGCCGATGCGGCTAATCATCACAATGATGAAACCAATCAGTACCACCGAACTGGTGAACATCACGAACAGAAAGCGCGAAAAACTTTGGCTGATGTGTGTTTTGCGAGTTACGAACTCCTCGCTCCACGACTCGATTCCGAATGGGTTGTAGGTGTTAATGAATACGAGAGCAAACAACGCAGCAAATACAACCATAGCGATTTGGTTGCTTTTGCGATACATAAATGCAGGTATGGGTTTGTATATCCAATCCATATCGTTGTTTGCGTTATCGGGATGTTGTTTTTGTCCCGTAATTCGTCTGCAAAACTACGTTTTTTTTTTAGAATTGCCAAATTTTGTGGTCGCGCGCGCGAGGAAATGGCCCTGGAGTATTGTGTGGCCGCGAAAAAAATGGTACCTTTGAAGGTTCGAAAAATGTAAATCAATGAAAACTCTTCATCAAATTCGAATTGCGGCGGCCGTGCCCGTGGTGCGCGTGGCCGACCCTGCGACAAATGCTTGGCGAATAATTGCCCTAATGGAACAAGCAGCCCAAAGCGGTGCGCAGATTGTTGTGACTCCCGAATTATCCGTAACGGGTGCTTCGTGCGGAGACTTGTTTGGCCAAAGACCACTGCAAAAGGCGGCTCTCGCTGCTTTGAAACAAATTGTCGATGCGACTAAGGTGCTGAATGTCACGGCTGTGGTGGGAATGCCATTGGCGATAAATCGACAACTCTGTGATGTGGCGGTTGTGGCTGCGGATGGTAGAGTGGCGCGTATTGTGCCGAAGAGTGAGCTTTCGAGCCGTGAGCGACGATGGTTCTCGGGTGCAGATGTGTGTGAGGTGCTGTTGGACGATAGCGTAGTCGAGATTTCGAGTGCACCAATAGCTGTGGACGACGCTGTACTAACTCTTGCCGTGGGCAATGATGTCTGGAGCGCCGAGCGTGCGGAATCGAGTGAAGGTGTAATTATAAACCCATTTGCCGAGCCGGCCACGATGGGTGGTTATGCCCGACGAAAGGAGCGTTTGATGAACATGGGCGGTAGCTGTATGTCGGTGGGCGCGGGCTTTGGAGAGTCGTCGACCGATGTGGCGTGGAGTGGCGATGTGCTGGCCGTTGTGAATGGCGAAGTTGTGGCCGAGGGACGTCGTTTTTCGACAGAAGGGACACTTACGGTGGTCGATATGGCCGTTGTTAAAGATGTTCGGCCTGGTGAGGAAGTTGCAACCAACGGAGAGAGCAACCTATTGGAACCCTATCCGTTCATTCCAAAATGTGTGGCTGAGAGCTGGGAGGCTTTTGCCATTCAGCGTGCGGGTCTGATGCAGCGACTTGCCTCATGTGGTATTGGCAAATGTGTGATTGGCATTTCGGGTGGCTTGGATTCTACGCTGGCTCTGCTGGTTACGGTGGCCGCATACGATGGACTGAATCTTTGTCGCCGCGACATTGTTGGTATCACTATGCCCGGTTTCGGAACGACATCGCGCACACATACCAATGCCGTGGCTCTGATGAGGGCGTTGGGAATAACCATTGACGAAATATCCATCCGCGAGGCATGCTTGCAGCACTTCAGCGACATCGGCCTGCCCGAGAGCGACCGCAGTGCAACTTACGAAAACGCCCAAGCCCGTGAACGAACCCAAATCCTGATGGACTACGCGGGACGCATCGGTGGAATCGTTGTCGGTACGGGTGACCTTAGCGAACTGGCACTCGGCTGGGCAACCTACAATGGCGACCACATGTCGATGTACGGAGTTAATGCGGGCGTACCCAAAACACTTGTCAAGCATCTTGTTGAGTGGTATGCCGAGAGCGTAGCCGAGGGCGAAGTGGCCGATATTCTGCGCGATATTGTGGATACACCCATCAGCCCCGAATTGTTGCCTGCCGACGAGAGTGGCAATATCGCCCAGCAGACCGAAGACCTGGTGGGCCCCTACGAACTGCATGATTTCTTTATCTACAACATGATAGCGCGTGAGCAGGCTCCTGCCGAAATTTATGCGGCGGCTCTGAAGGCTTTCGAGGGACGCTATGATGCGGCGACCGTCAAACATTGGCTCGGAGTGTTCATACGTCGATTCTTCACCCAGCAGTTCAAGCGTTCGGCCGTACCCGACGGAGTGAAAGTGTGCTGCGTTTCGCTTTCACCCCGAACCGATTGGCACATGCCGAGTGACGCCTCTTCGGCGGCTTGGATGGCCGATTGGGCGGAATTGTAGCGGCGAAGGTTGCAGAATCCAATAATAATTATTACCTTTGAACGTTTCAAATATAGGAAATAACTAAAAAACGAAATATTATGTTTACACCTTGTGTTATAGGAATCGGTCAAATTGCAATCATCGCGCTGGTGGTAATTCTGCTCTTCGGAGGTTCGAAAATTCCCGAACTGATGCGCGGAATGGGTCGCGGCGTTAAGGAGTTCAAAGACGCTGTCAATAAGGACTATACCGCCGAAGAGAAGGCCGAACAAAAACAAATAACCGACAAAAAAGAGTAGAAAAGCAGACGTGCTAACTCCACGTTTCGACTGACGAGAATCAACTTGGCGGTCGGGTGGTGTGTGCGAATTACTCGCTTTAACAAGTTCCGTCAAATGGCCAAACAGAACAATCAGTCATCTTCAACGGAGATGACTTTTTTTGAACATATCGACGAGTTGCGACCTCACTTGATTCGCAGCGTGTTGTCCGTCGTGGTGATTACCGTGGTGGCCTTCTGTTGTCGTGGTTTCATCATCGACACGGTGATGTTCGGCCCCCAAAAGCCCGAATTCCCGACCAACCGACTACTCGTGTGGGTGGGCGAGCAAATAAATGTTCTGTACATGTGGATTAACTCTTGGGCCGGTACGTCACTCGCCTTCGATAGCGAGTCGCTCCTGTCGCGCACCATCGAGTTCAATACCATCAACACCTATATGGCCGGTCAGTTCAATCTTCACATGAAAGTGTCGCTTGTGATTGGTATCGCTCTGGCCGTTCCGTATACCATCTGGGAGTTGTGGAAATTTGTCAGACCGGCACTTACCGAACGCGAAATAGCCGGTACCAAATGGCTGGTGTTCTGGGTGTCGGTGTGCTTTTTTATAGGCTTGAGTTTCGGCTATTTTATCATGGCTCCGCTGTCGGTCAACTTCTTTATCAACTACCAAGCCAGCGAAATGATTACCAATATGATTGACGTGGGTGATTACTTTTCGACCGTGATGGTTGTGTCGTTGGCGTGTGCTGTGATGTTCCAACTGCCGCTGTTGATTTACTTCTTGACTCGCATCGGTTTGGTGTCGAGTGCGTTCCTTAAGAAATATCGCCGCCACGCTTTGGTGGCATTGATGACTGTTGCGGCAATTATCACTCCGCCCGATATTTTCTCGCTGTTTTTGGTAAGTATCCCGCTTTACGCGCTCTATGAGTTCAGTATTACGCTGTCGATGAAGGTTGAGCGCAAGATGGCGCAGGAGGCTGCCGCCGAACAATCTGGCGAAGTGGCTACTATGGAGTAATCGAGAGTGCTGAATGTTTAAGGGGCTATTCAACGGATTTGTCGAATAGCCCCTTTGTGTATATTTACCCTTGCTTTTGTGTGCTGTGAATCAGTATGTCGTGTGACACGGGAGCTATGCGGCGCATCATGGCCAACATTCCGCAATGCTTGTCGTTGGTTAGACGTAATGCGTGGCCGTAACGTTCCTGCTCGTCAAGGTGTGCACACTCGACGTTGTAGACGATGTCGAAGGCCGTGAAAACCGTTTCGGGCACCACGGTGTCGGTCGAGATGGTTCCCGAAACGGTGATTTCGAACATCTCGGGTTGGAGTTGCATCTTCTTGAAGATTCCGGCAGCCGTTCGTCCTGCGCAAGTGGCCGTTGCCAAGAGCATGAGGGCTTTGGGATTCAGTTCGTTGCATTTGGCACCCACGGGGGCAAACTCCATAGATTTTGTCATTCGTACTGTGACTTTTTCCATTTTTTTAGCGTTTTATTGTTCCGAGGTGAGTGCAATTTTCGAGCCAAAGGGATTTGCACACAAAAAAAGAGTGTCGCAACCTTCTCCGTGGTTGGACACTCCTTAAAATATCTCGGGATGGGCATTGTTAATTGCACTCCCCCCCCCGCTTCATATTTCTGTCAGTTACTTATACGCGGCGCAGAATATCATCCAGGCTGTCGAAGTGGCACTTGTAGTCCTCCAGCGAGCGGTTGATGATTTCGCAAGCTTCGTCACGGCCATAGGTGTCGATGATTTCGACCTTCTTTTTGTGGTGTTCGGCAGCATCGGGCATATCCTTGTAGGTCAGGAAGTAGTGCTTCAGACGGTTTACAACGCCTTTGGGCAGTTCCGAGATGTCGGTGTAGCCGCTGTACGTTACGTCGTGACTCAGCACGGCAATGATTTTGTCGTCGGCTTCGTTGCCGTCCAACATGCGGAAACCTCCGATGGGGCGAGCGTTGACGATGATGTCGCCGTGCGAAACGTCCCTTTCGGTGAGCACGCAAATATCCAACGGGTCACCGTCGCCGACAATATCCTTGCGCCCGCTCTGTTGCATGCAATATTGCGCCACGGCCTCGCCACAGAAACTCTGAGGAACGAATCCGTACAGTGCGGGGATAACGTTTGAGTACTTTTGGGGTCGGTCGATTTTGATATATCCGCTCACTTTGTCGAGTTCGTATTTTACGGTGTCGGTGGGCACCATTTCGATGAAAGCGGTGATAACATTAGGGGCGTCGTCGCCCACTTCGATTCCGTGCCACGGGTGCGATTTGTAGCGCAGTCCCATGAGTCGCGCGATAGGGTCATTGATTTTGTTTCCCATGATGGATACTGTTTAGCTCTACAAAATTAGGAAATCGTCCCCGAAAAAACAAATTTTTCGGCACTCTTTTATATTTGTCCCGGCTGCTGCGTCGGTCGTGAATTGTGAATTTTTAAAAGGTTGTCCAACTCAATTGTTGAACAACCCCAAGTGTCAGCCTTTGACCGATTACTTTTCAATCGGCGTTGCGGCGTCGTACATTTCGCGCGTGAAGGTGAAAACGTAGTATAGTATATTTTTCGATTCTATATATTGGGATGTATAATGAAGGCTTGACAATGGGTTAGGCTTATCTGGTAATATGGGTGTGGGCAAAAAGCGTTGAACTCGCTCGGCATTGTAATATACAAATGCTGAATCACATTTATACCATAAATAATAAGTCCCTGTGGATGTTGATTCTTTTAATTTTGCCGTGAAACTATCACCATTTAATATCTCAATATATGTCGGTTGTTTTGAACTGTCAAAATAAGCCTCAATCACAATATCCTTATCGCTTTGATTATCATATCTTATAAAATCACGGGGTATGACATCTATCTCACAAGAGTGTAATCCTATCGTAATCAAAGCCAATACCAATGTTTTAATAAATCCAGTTGTTTTCATACAATTCAAATAATGTGTCTATGTCTGCATCAGTTACGCCCGCAGGTTTGTTGGCTCGCAAGGCTGTTTTCAATGAATGAATAGAATATGATTGTAAAATAATATTGCATAAAACTGGAATTGTATATCCAGTTACAATATCATTGGGGAAGTTACTCCAAAATGAAGTAATTCCATCTATAGTCTTATAACTTTGATTGTTATCATCGTGTAAATCAATAAACAAGGGAGAATACTCTATTGTTTCATTATTTAGTGAAGGCCAAGATTCTTGTTTGTTCCAAACATTATAATAGGATAATGTCAATGATGGATATAGCGTTTCTTGCAAAATTTCAACGGCACCCAAATATCCGCCATAAGTATAATATTCCACCCTATCGCAATCGGCATATTCTTTCATAGCAAGCATATAACCAACAAATTCTGCCCAACCTTCAGTAATCATGTCGTCTGTGCCTGAATTGAATTGGGCATCATTGTCGGAATAATAACAGTGTGCCGCGTGTCCAAGTTCATGGTGGGTTGTTTTAATCAATCTAGGCGTTGTGTATGCAATACCATCTTCATCATACCTAAATATTCTAATGTCAGAAATAACTTCAGAGCCAATGATTGTAAAGAATCCTGCGGTACCATCTTTTGACTTATCCATGTGGCTGATTTTTATTGCACGGTCAAACAACCTCAGAGCCTCATGGCAACGAAGGAATCCTAAATTCTCACCATAACAATGACGATATACAGCTCGGTGAATAGCAGCATAGTTTTGGCTTTTCCCTCCTTTGATATTCAAAATCCACGATTTGTCCGTGACTTTTTCATCGGTTTTATAATATGCCTGACCTGTTGCACCATCTCGAATATCCCAATCGGCGCGCTCCCAAATGATAGAGTATTCTGCGCCATATTTAAAACCGTCGGTCATTTGGAAATGACCTAATGAATCGGTCATAGCGGTATGGGTGACACCTGCACGTGTGATGCGTACTTTTACACCTTTTAAGGGTACGTACCAATCAATTACGTCGTCATATCCAAATATGTATCCTCTACCATACCATTTGCTTGCGCGGGTTTTGTTGACGGGTTCTTCCTCGTTGCCCGTGATGCGCATGGCCTCGTCCACCAAGCGGTCGGCCAGTTCGGTGTCAATATGCGAGCAACGGGTCGGCATACGTGTGCGGCTGTCGTCGGGGATAAACATCTCAAAGAGCAATTCGCGCTCCACATCGGGCAGAACCTTGTCGATGGGAACCACGGCGTAGCGCCACAGAGGATTTTCGCTGTCGAAGTACTCGCCCTCCGACACAATGGCGTCGAGAGGGTAGGCAAACAGCTCGAGGTCGGGACAATCCTCCAAGAGTGTCAGTTCGGCAGCGTCTTTTGGGATGAATTTGTAGTGGCAGTGTGTGGGTTCGATGATTTCGTCGCTCTCGGCGCGAGTCGTACCCATCAGATTGGAGTATGCCGCACGCATGTGCTCCAATTTGTAGTAGTTCTCCTTGTAGCCCAAGATTTGCGATGCGCACTCTTTGCTGTAGTGCACAACCTCCGCGGGGGCTACATTCACATTTGTTTGATTTTCGGTCGCAGGGTTTCGAAGTTCTGCTTCAGGCTCGAAACCCTCGTTGCATCCTACCACACACAGCAGTAGCAATGCAAACAAGGTAAACCGTGTCTTTCTCATAGCTGAAAAATTAACTGTTGTTTGTTTTTTTTGTTGAAAAATGTTTGCTTTCGGGGTACTGATTGTACTCCACTGCAAAATTAGACAAAAATCAATTACCAAACAAACGATTCGGCCGAAAAAAGTGGTTGCTACGCCATGGCTCAAATGAATTTGGCTCTGCGTTCGGCTACTGCATAGGTTGTGCATTAATTTTGCGTCGAACTTTCGGAGCAAATCTTGCATCATAGGTAAAAATTGTAAATTGTGAATTGTGAATTGTGAATTAAAAAAGCCTATCCCCCGAAAGGATAGGCTTTCTCTCTGTGTCGGGGTACCGCGATTCGAACGCGGGACCCCCTGCTCCCAAAGCAGGTGCGCTAACCGGGCTGCGCTACACCCCGAACTCATGCGGACGCAAAGGTACGCTTTTTTTTTGATTTTCCAAAACTACTTGTCCATCTCTTCGAAAACGTGACGGAAATCCTCCTGAACATCAACCAGGTAGGTTTGAAATCCCAACGCCGCTGCTGCATCCAGATTCACCTGACTGTCATCGAAAAAGAGTGTCTCCTCGGCTTTGATGCCCGCATCCTTGAGTATGTGCTCGAACACCTTGGGGTCGGGCTTGGCCAAGTGCATTTCGTACGACAGGTAGATGCCGTCGAAATAGTCCTCCACCGTGGCACCCAACTTGGTGAACTCCTGGCGGGCGATGCGCGGATAGACAAACGAACTGGTGTTGCTGAGCATATAGATGTTGTACTTCTGTTTCAGCTCGGCCAGCATTTGGAGTTTGTACTCGGGAATTTCGCCGATGAACTCGTAGTAGGCGTCGTCGATTTGCTTGTCGGTGATGTCTGGGTTGCCGGCCTGACGACGCACATAGTCGCGCAGTTCGGCTTCCGAGACCAATCCAAGTTCACTATCCCCAAACATGCCGTCGGTGTGGTAGGGGTTGAGCAGTTCGTCGTCAATCCCTGCGAAGCCCAGCTCGTGGAACGCCTTAAGACACTTGTCCAGCCACAAGTCGACCAGCACTCCGCCCAGGTCGAACAACAGATTTTTAACCTTTGCCATAGCTCTATCGTTGTAACATTTTTGTACATTTTCGGGCCAACCACACCACGCTGCGTGGCAGGATGGTCAAAATCGGAATTGCCACCAGGTTGAGTAATCCCGGTACGTAGCTGCGGATTGCAAATATGAGGTTGCGGCGGCGACCCCAAAACAGCGCATTAAGCGTAACCTTGGCAATCAAGCTCGGAGTCCACAATATGCCGCAGTACAAACCCACCTTTTGCAACTTCTTGGGCAGGCCGTAGAGGTCGGTGGTTACACCTGCGGGCGATACGGCCATAACCTTCACGCCACTCTCGCGCATCTCGGCGGCAAAGGCCTTCGAAAATTGCTCCACATAGTTTTTGCTTGCGCTATAAACGCTCAATCCGGGCCAGCACATCCACTTGGAGTAGGAGGCCAGGTTGAGAATCCATCCGCAACCGCGTTTGGCCATATCCTCACCGAACAGACGGCACAAGAGTGTCAGCGTCACAACGTGCAGGTTGAGAATATCCTCAATTCGGCGGGTTTCGCACTTCAGCACATCGTTGTAGATGAACATTCCCGCGTCGTTAATCAGCAGGTCGATGGTGTAGCCTTGCTCGTGGCAGTAGTCATAGAGTCGGTAGGCCGAGTCCTGCACCGCCAAGTCGATACTGTAATAGCTTGTCTCGACACCATATTGCTCCCTTAGTTCGTCGGCTGCAGCGCTCAGTCGCTCGGCATTGCGGCTCACCAACAGCAGGTTGAAACCGCGGCGAGCCAGCTGGCGTGCCAACTCCTTGCCGATTCCGCTACCTCCACCCGTGACGAGTGCCGTGCGACTTCCCTTTTCAATCCGTCCCAGCATAGCCTACAACATTCCAATCTCCTTGCGAACGCGTTTGGGCAACTCCTCGGTGCAGTTGTGGCAGCACATCATATCCTTGGAGTACATGCGTGCGATGCAGAAGTTGCGGTGGTCACAACCCGAACGGGTCGAAAGGTCGCCCGCTTTGAGTTCGTTCACAAAGTTGGGATTATTGACAAGTGCTCGTGCAATCTGAATCATTTCGAAACCGCTGTCCAGCACCTTTTCGATACCCTCTCGGCTTACGATACCGCCCACGTAGACCAGCGGGCCTTTGAGCGCGGCACGGAATTTTTTGGCATTCTCCAGAAAGAAACACTCCTCGTAGTCGTATTGCGTGATGAGCCATTGACCGAATAGGTCGACAACAATCTTCTGCAACCACTCGTTCCACCCCATAAAGTGACTCATCGTCTTGGTCGGGATTCGACCACGCATAACAGCCATCGGTGCGCGGCTAACAAAACCGCTCGACAGCACGATGCCGTTGACACCGAATTTCTCGATTTCTCGGGCAATTTCGATATTCTCGGGGATTTGGGTTCCGGCCTTGAAACCATCCTCCATGTTGTGTTTAACCAACACCGAAGTGCCCGTCTTCGCAGCAGCCTCCATAACCTCCGTAAGGCACATTTTCATGAAGCGCATGCGGTTTTCGAGTGAACCACCGAACTCGTCGCGGCGGCGGTTGGTCCACGGCGACAGGAATTGCGAAATCAGGTAGCCATGGCCTGCATGTACCTCCACGCAGTCGAAACCGGCCTCATGGGCGGTGTGTACGGCGCGTCCGAAATCCTTGGCCGTTTCGGCGATTTCGGCCTTGCTCATTCGGCGGTGGAACGTGGGTGAGTAGAGGTTGAAACCGTTTGATGCCGACACAGGGAAAGAGCCTGCCGTCGACCAGTGGGTCATGTTTCCGCAGTGACCGATTTGGATGCTTGTGGCAGCGCCTTCGGCATGGATTGCGTCGGTGATATCTTTGAGTGCGGGCACAATCTCGTCACGCAACCAAAGTTGCGAGTTGAACGAGATGCCACTGCGGTTGACTGAAGCGTATGCCAGAGTGGTCATGCCCACACCACCACGAGCCACACTTACGTGGTAGTCTTTGAGCTTTTGCGTAGGGTTGAAATCCTTGCCCATGCCTTCAAATGCGGCCGAGCGGATTGTACGATTGCGCAGAGTGACATTGCCCAGCTTGTAGGGCGTAAACAGCAGAGAGTCTTTAAGTTCACTCATTGTCGTTAGGTGTTTTGAGTTTTCGTTAATAAATAAAAGGTATCATTCGTTTTAGGTTGAGGCTTGTGAACTCCTCACCGAACTCTTTTTCGTATTTGTGCCAGATGGAGTTGGCTCTCGGACCGAGGTTGGCAAATGTCCAAAGTGCGAACACCACACCCGCAGGACTCCACGTGAGCAGAGCGAATCCGCACCACTCCACAAATTCGCCAAAGTAGTTGGCACTCGAAACGTAGCGGAACATGCCTCCACGGGGAATGTAGTGGCGTGTGTCACCCGGTTTGCGCAGGTGGCGGATGATGTAGTCGCTGTGGAGGTTGATTACAAAACCGGCAACGAAGAGTGCGAATCCGACGATAAATTGCCACGACCAAAGCCAGCTGACTTCATACATGGCGGGGTTTACTTCGCGTCCATATTTAAAAATCCAACCACCCTGCATCAGTGCGTTCAGAGTGTTGAATGTTGCTCCCATCAGCATGATACTTATGGGGATACGGCCGTTACCGCGAATGAGCAACGGGAAGATGAACGAGCGTTGGAAATAGTGTGTCTGGAAGATGACGAAGAACACCAACGGCATCAATTCCGTGCGGCACTCCGACATCCACCACGCGATGCACATGGCCACAAATACGGGGCACTCCATCAGCACCCATCCGATGCGGTTGGGGATTGTGGGTCCGAACTTCGGGTTGAGGAATTTGCCGTAGCCCGCGTCCACGAAGAACAGAACCACGAATACAACGGCTGCAATAGCCGTCATAATCCACAGAAATGTATAAAAACTGTCGAGAGTCATACTTTACTGGTTGAAATGTTTGTTTTGTCTGTTTGCGATTTGAATTTTGCCCCCCAAAGGGGGGTGTTCAACCGCCAAAGATACGAAAAATGTTCGGGAATATATCCTTCGGGGTGATATAATTTTCTATTTGGGTTCGAATCTCGAAATCGTGGCATGTTTTATGAATGGCTTGGTGTGTCTTCTGACTTTTCTTTCCGCCATATTATTCTTTTGAATTTCTTTCGAAAAGCGACCCGCCCGAGATGGACCGGTCGCTTTTTTTTGCTATTACCTAAAAATATATTATCTTTGTCGCCTATATGGTGCTGATGCGCCTGAGTGAAGGCAAATAATCCAAAAAAGCTAATAAATAAAAACTATGAAAAAACTTCTAATCTTTGCGGTTAGCGCTCTTGCGACAATCTCGCTCGGCGCTCAAAACCAAGCCGAAGGCTACAAGTTCACCGACACCAAAGTCGTGAAAAACACTCCCGTCAAAAACCAAGCAAGTAGCGGTACCTGCTGGTCGTTCTCGGGTATCTCGTTCCTTGAGTCCGAAATCATGCGCGCAGGCGGTCCCGAGTTGGACTTGGCCGATATGTGGGTTGTTCGCCACGCTTACGAAACTCGCGCCGAGCGTTATGTTCGTATGCACGGCAATGCCAACTGCTCGGCAGGTGGCGCTTTCTGCGACGTGTTCAACACTATTAAAAAATACGGTATCGTGCCCGAGAACGAGTACCTCGGTCTGAACTATGGCACCGACCAGCACAAACATGCCGAGTTGGACGCGCTGGTTAAGGCATACGTGGGTGTGATTGTCAAAGCCCCGATGAAAACCCTGACCCCCGTGTGGAAACAAGGTCTGGCCGGTGTGTTCGACGCCTATCTTGGCGAGTGCCCCGAGACTTTCACGGTTGACGGCAAGGAGTACACTCCCACAACCTACGCCGAGAGCCTGGGTATCAATATGGATGACTACATCTCGATTACCTCGTACACTCACCACCCCTTCTACACCCAATTCGCTATCGAGGTTCCCGACAACACCCAATGGGGTCTGTCGTACAACCTGCCCATCGACGAGTTCATGGCAGTAATTGACAATGCGCTCAACAATGGCTACTCGATTGCTTGGGGTGCTGACGTGAGTGACCCCGGTTTCGCATGGCGTAAAGGTTTTGCCGTTGTGCCCGATGCCGACACCGAGAGTATGGAGGGTACCGAGTTGAGCCGCTGGGTGGCACTGACCCCTGCCGAGAAACAACGCGAACTCTATAAACTCGACAAACCCGGCAAAGAGAAAACCATCACCCAAGAGATGCGTCAAGTGAGCTTCGACAACTACGAGACCACCGATGACCACGGTATGCACATCGTAGGTCTGGCGACTGACCAAAACGGCACCGAGTACTATAAAGTTAAAAACTCGTGGGGTACGGGTGACCACATCTATGGCGGTTACTTCTACGCTTCGAAACCCTACGTCGCTCTGCGCACTCTGAACTACGTGGTTAACAAAAATGCCCTGCCCAAAGACATCAAAAAGAAATTGGGTATTAAGTAAGAGAGATGAATAATTAACTAATTTATAAACATTTAACAAAAATTATGGGACAAACTAAACAAAAAAGCTTTGGCTTGGCAATCGCGTTCATCGGTCTGATGTTCTTTGCCATCGGCTTCGCATTCGGTATCAACGGCTTCTTGGCCGGCCCTCTGAATGACCTCTACGGCATCAACAAATCGCTCGGCTACCTGGTTCTGGGTCTGTCGTTCCTGCCGTTCCTGCTGTTCGCAATGCCCGCGACTGCAACTATCAAAAAAATCGGCTACCAAAAAACAATGGCTCTGTCGTTCGTTTTCTTTGCCGTATCGTTCGCTCTGTACGCTTGGGCTGCAAGCCTCGGCCAATCGGGTCTGATTCTGTTCTATGTTTCGGCATTCGTTGGTGGTATCGGTAACGCGTTCCTGAACGCAACCGCTAACCCCTACATCTCGGTTATCGGCCCCATCGACTCGGCTGCAAAACGTATCTGCATCATGGGTATCTGCAACAAGTTGGCTTACCCCGTGGCAATCATCTTCTTTACCTTCCTGATGAGCGCCCTGGGCATTGGTGAGAAAATTACCGAGGCTTCGCAAATGGTTACCCCGTTCCTCATCATCATGGGTATCTTCATCCTGCTGGGTGTTCTGACTCTGATTGCTCCGCTGCCCGAGGTTACTGCCGAGGGTGAGGACGAGAGCTCGCCTGCTGCTGAGAGTGGCTACGCTGCCGGTAAAACTTCTATTATGCAGTTCCCCCACGCTATTATGGGTGCTTTGGCTCTGTTTATCTACACCGGCGTTGAAACCATGTCGTTGAATACCGCTTCGGAGTTCGTAGGCATCAACGATACTTTGGACAGCATTCAAATTCTGGGTAAATCGCTGCTTATCTGGTTCCCCAGCTTGGGTATGGTTTTGGGTTACATCCTGGGTGTAATCTGCATCCCGAAATATATGAGCCAAGATACCGCTCTGAAACTCTGCTCGACCATTGGCGCTATTGGTTCGTTGGGTATCATTCTGTTCCCCTCGGCTGCTCCCTGGTTGCTGCTGGTTGTGGCATTTGGTTGCTCGATGGGTTCGCCCGCAATCTGGCCCTTGTCGCTCAAAGACCTTGGTAAATTCACCAAAACCGGTTCGGCTCTGCTGACTATGGGTATCGCCGGTGGTGCAGTGTTCCCTCCTCTGTTTGGTCTGTTGGCTGACGCTTACAGCGCACAAGTAGGTTACTGGCTGTGCCTGCCTTGCTTCTTGTTCATCCTCTACTTTGCAGTATTGGGCCACAAGATTCGCACCAAGTAATTGGGCCTGAGGCTTAATGAAAAAATCTCGACTCGCCAATGCGGCGGGTTGAGATTTTTTTTGTGCAAATATGTGAATGTTACATCTTGGCCGAGGGGGCGATGTCGAGCGAGGTGAACTCGCCGCGATTGTAGTGATAGAGTCCCACCATGGCAATCATTGCGGCGTTGTCGGTTGTGAATTTCAATTCGGGCAGGAATGCTCGCCAGCCGCGACGACGACACGCCTCGGCAACGGCTTGGCGCAAACCCGAGTTGGCCGATACACCGCCGGCGATGGCAATGTCTTTGATTCCGTACTCTTTGGCACACTTGATGAGTTTGTTCAGCAGGGTGTCGATGATAGCCTTTTGGAGTGATGCGCATAAGTCGGCCTTGTTCTCCTCGATGAAGTTGGGATTTTCGGCCACGTGGTCGCGCAGAGTGTAAAGGAATGAGGTTTTCAGTCCGCTGAAGCTGTAATCGAAACCATCCACACGGGGTTTGGCAAAGGCGAATCTTTCGGGGTTGCCTTCTTTGGCGAGTCGGTCGATTACCGGGCCGCCTGGATAGGGAAGTCCCATCACCTTGGCGCACTTGTCGAAGGCCTCACCCGCAGCGTCGTCGATGGTCGTACCCACGATTTCCATCTCAAGTGGTCCGCGTACCACAATCAGCTGGGTGTGTCCACCCGAAACCAACAAGCATAGGAATGGAAATGCGGGATGGGCGACCTCTCTGTCGGGCATGTCGATAAAGTGCGAAAAGACGTGTCCTTGCAGGTGGTTGCACTCTACGAGTGGAATGTCTTTTGCGAGGGCGAGTCCTTTGGCGAACGACACTCCGACAAGCAGCGAACCGAGCAGTCCCGGTCCTCGTGTGAAAGCTATGGCGTCGATTTTGTCGGCTGTGATGCCTGCCTCCTTTATTGCGGTGTCGACCACCGGTATGATGTTCTGTTGGTGTGCGCGCGATGCGAGCTCGGGTACAACGCCGCCGTATTTTACGTGAACGGCTTGGCTGGCAATGACGTTGCTGAGCAGAACTCCGTTGCGAATAACGGCTGCTGAGGTGTCGTCACACGACGATTCGATGCCTAAAATCGTAATATCCATGGTTTGATGTGCGATTAATCGGTTCGGATGCTTTTATTTTCGATGAAAATTATTAACTTTGTAGGTTGACCTACGTGTGTTTTTGTGAGCAAAGTTATAAAAATATTGGCAGGTTTCATATCGGCGGTGGTAATATTGTCGATAATTCTTGTTTTGTTCGTGTCTTTGGCGTTTACTTTGCCGGAGGTTCAGACCGGTGTGGCACGTTGGGGCGCACGCAAGGCGAGTGAGTGGCTGGGTGCACGGGTAGAACTGTCGAAACTCTCGGTGACTTTTCCGCTTAGGGTGAGTATCGATGATTTCTATGTTGAGGATTTTCAGGGAGATACGATGATTTTTGTGAGTCACGTGGTGGCTCCTGTCAAGGCTGTTGTTCCGCGTCCTCTGTTGCTGCATTTTGGTCGGGTGGAACTTCGAGACGGAGGTTTTACTCTGCGCGAGAATGAGTTGGACAGCATCAACATCAAGGAGGTTGTCGATAAAATAAAATCGGCGCGTGGAGATGGCGAACGTCCCCCATTCCGTCTGGAAATTGACGCCATCAGCGCATCGAACCTCTATTACAATCAGTATCTCAACCTGGGAGAGTATGACAGCCCGATAGATTATGGCAATATGGTGCTGGCGCTGGATACCATTGCGCTCGAAGAGTTCAAGGTGATTGACGATAGTGTGCGAATGGACCTGCGTTTGGCTTCGTTCACGGAGCAGAGCGGATTCCGTGTTGATACCCTTAGCAGCCGTTCTCTGATAGTTCATAACGGCAAGGTGTTGCTGGATGATGTGGCGATTATCAACTCCGACACACGAATGAGCCTCCCCATGGTTCATCTCATAGGCCGTGATTGGGATATCTATGAACATTATATCGACTCGGTGCGTACGCGAGTGGTGTCGCGCGGTTCGACCCTTTCGACTCGCTCGCTGGCCTACTTTGCCGATGTGTTTGAGGGTATGGACCTGACGGCACGAAGGCTCGATTGCTCGACCGACAATGTGCTGTCGCGCTTTGTTGGTAAGGTGAGCAGCGCAGATGTCGAGGGTGTTGGCCTTGTGGCTGATTTTACCTCGAAGGGACTTCCTGACTTTCAGACCACCGTGTGGAACCTTAATGTGCGAAGTGTTGATGCAGACGCAGCTGCGGTGCAGGCTTTGGTGCGGGGTGTTACGGGTGGGGAGCTGCCTGCCAGCGTCGAAAAAATGTTGGCGACGCAGGGACGCATGCGCGTGCATGGCGCGTTGAAGGGTTCGATGGAGAATTTCGAGAGCGGACTGACACTCAGCTCGATGTCTGGCGTGGCACATCTGCGAGCGGCAATGCGTAAACGCCCCTCAGAAGGATATGATGTGAAATATGGCGTGTCAACGGCCGACTTCTCGCTTGGCCGATTGTTGTCGACGGCAAGTTTGGGCAATGTGACGGTTGATGCCTCGCTTTCGGGAGCACTGCTGACGGATGGCTTTGATGCCGAGTATCAGATTGAGGTGGATAGTGTGAGAATGTTGGAGTATACCTATGGCGGAATTGACGCTTCGGGAACCATCGACCGACGACGCATAGAGTTGAGCCTGAATAGCGTTGACCCCAATCTGCAACTTGCATTTGATGGAACGGCTGACTTCAATGATGCCAAACCCAAATACGTGGGAGTACTCAATTTGGAGCGTGGTGACTTGGCAGCTATTGGTATTAATCGCCGTGATTCGGTGTCTGTGGTGTCGTTCGATGCAATGGCCGACATTGAGGCCACGGGTTTGGACGATTTGGCTGGCGAGGCCTATGTCGATAACGGAATGTACCGTTTCAATGGCGACACCCTGCGCAGTGAGAGAATATCGCTGATGGGACATAACAATGCCCAAAGTAAATATCTGAAATTCGACTCGGAGTTTGCCGATGCAGAGTTCCGCAGTAGATTGTCGTACGATGAAATTTTGGCCTACCTTGGTCGCTTTGTGGATAACTACCTGCCGCTGCTCGAAAACCAAACGCCACTTCGACGTGAGGTTAAGACTCCGTCGCAGAGTGAGGTGGGCGACTACTCGCTGCTTAGCGTGAAGTGCAAGGATGTGAGAGATATCACACCGGCCATAGCCGATGGTTTGCAGGTGGCTGATGGTACTTCGGTGCGTTTTATGTTCAACCCCGTCAGCGAGGAGTTTAGCCTTACAGCCTCGTCGGACTACCTGGAGTATAACGAAATGTTCGCTTCGGGGCTCAATATCAATGCCGACAACAAACATGACTCGCTGGCTCTGCGCCTTGCAGCCGGCAATGTCTATGTCAAACGACTCTATATACCAAATCTTCGCGTGCAGGGTGGCGCTCGAAACCATAACCTCAGCCTTTCGACCCGTTTTGCCAACACCGAGGAGAATTACTCGGCAATGTTGGGACTGAGAACCTTCATGACTCATACTCGAAACGGACGAGCAGTCGAGGTGTTTGTCACTCCGTCGCACATCACCAGCGGCGACAAAACCTGGTTTATAAACTCGGCGGGAATTGTCTACGATACGGCCCGAATAGCGGTTCGCAACTTTGTTGTCAGCTCGCCTTCGAAGGGCGGACTCGGAGGTGTTGATACCGACTCGCTCAGAATTTATGGCGTGGCCTCGCGTAGCGACCGTGACACGTTGCACCTGCGAATGAAGAATATGGACCTTACACCGCTGCTGAAGATAGCTCAATCGGTGGGCTACGATATTTCGGCTGTGGCAAACGGACGTGTGGATATGGTGTCGGCTCTGCGTGGCGGACGTTTGGATGCTCAGGTGGATATTGATAGCATGTCGGTCAGTGGAGTGGATGTTGCTCCGGTGCGAATCAGTTCGATGTGGGATGTTCAGCGTCAGAGGGTGCTGGTGAATATGGACAACCGCCGCACGGGAGGCAACGTGATAACGGGATTTTACAGTCCTGCACAGAAACGTATGTTGGCCGATGTGACGGCCGACAGCCTGCATCTCTCGTTGTTGGACCCTCTGTTGGAGGATGTGTTGCAGAATACAACGGGTAAGGCTAATGCCCGACTGCGAGTTACGGGTGACTTCTCGGGCGAGCGTCCGCAGGTCAAAATCAACGGTTTAGCCTCGGCAGCAAGATTTGAAACCACGGTGAGCTATTTGAACGTCCGATACGGAATGGATAAGGCTCTGATAGATTTCAAAGACAACGTCATCAGCTTGCGTCCAAACTTCGCAACCGATAGTCGCGGACAACGTTGCAACGTGGGACTGAATGTCGACCTCAATAGGCTCAAAAACATAAAATACAGAATAGACCTCCGTCCCGAAAACCTGATGGTTCTCAATACCACGGTCAAGGATAACGAACTATTCTACGGAACGCTCTATGCCTCGGGCTCGGCTGTAATCAAGGGTGATAATATGGGGGCGGTGATGACGGCTCGGGCGCGTCCTACGGGAGACTCGCGTTTTTACTTCCCACTGAACTCGACCACTCAGGCGTCGAGTGCATCGTTCGTACGTTTTGTGGATGCCGACAAGCGACAAGCCGATAGCACGGACTACCTGCAAAGCAAACTGCTCGCTTATGAGCGTAAACGCAAACGAATCGACGAAGAGAGTACACCATTCCGATTGGGGCTTGATATTGACCTTACACCTGACGCCGAGTTGGTGCTGATTATCGACCCCACAATGGGTGGCGATATGCAGGGCAGAGGCGAGGGTAATCTGTCAATCAACGTGGATACGGCAACCGACGCATTTACGATGCACGGTGCGGTGAACATTGTCGAGGGAGTCTACAACTTTGCGATGCACAACTTGTTTGCCGATAAAAAGTTCCAAATCGTGCCCGGTGGAACAATCACCTGGACGGGTGACCCGACGGGTGCTTTGTTGTCCCTGGAGGCGGTCTACAAACTTAAGGCTTCGTTGGCACCGCTTGCGGCGGGCAACAGCGAGATGTTGAGGGGTAATGTGCCCGTGGAGTGCAAAATCCGACTCACAGACGAGTTGATGCACCCCACTATCGCCTTTGATGTGGATGTACCCAATGCCGACCTCGAAATCCAAAACGTGGTGGCCAATGCCATGACCACGCAGGAGATGACCGCCACGCAGTTCTTCTCGCTGTTGGCATTCGGCAGTTTCTATTCGGAGTCGGGTGGGGCTAACGAGTCGCTCAGTGTCGGTTCGGTGGGTAGCGCCACGGGTTTTGAATTCTTGTCGAATCAGATTAGTAGCTGGTTGTCGAGTGACCAATACGACATCATCCTGCGCTACATCCCGAGCAACGAGCTGACGGGCGACGAGTTTGACTTCGGATTCTCGAAGGGACTAATCGGCAATCGTCTGCTGCTCGAAATCGAAGGTAACTACGTCAGCGACCGAGCCACAACGGGTGCTGCCAACAACGCCTCGAATCTTTCGGGTGACTTCTTCCTGACGTGGCTGCTGAACCGCACGGGAAGCCTCAAACTCAAAGGTTTCTCGCAGACCATTACCCGTTTTGACGAGAACCAGGGTCTGCAAGAGAGCGGTGTCGGATTGTACTTCAAAAAAGATTTTAACTCTTTGCGCGAACTTTTTACGCGAAAAAACAAGAGAAATCGTAAATTTGCAACGGATTCCGACCAAGAGAAGGCCTACTTTGATAATCCCGATTTCAGGGACACAGTGGACGAAATACCCGAAACGGAATAATAAAACATGATGCAACGTACGTTGTATCAATAGACTACACGCAAAATAAAAAGAACTAAAAAATAAAAGAGAAACACTATGATTCAAATGTTGCAAGCCGTTGATAGCACGGCACTTGTTAATGAGTTGGCGGAAACAACCTCCAAAAGTATGAGCCTATGGGAACTCTTCCAGGCAGGTGGCTGGTTGATGTGGGTGCTGTTGGCACTCGGTGGCGTGGTGGTATTCATCTTTGTAGAACGATTCATGTCGATTCGCAAAGCCACCCAAATGGATATGAACTTCATGAACCGCATCCGCGACTATATCTCGGACGGACGTATTGATGCCGCACTCGATGCCTGCCGTCGCACCAACACCCCCATCGCTCGTATGATTGAGAAGGGAATCGAGCGCATCGGTCGCCCGATGGGTGATGTGCAAAACGCTATCGAAAATGCTGCAAACCTCGAGGTCGCCAAGTTGGAGAAAGGACTGCCTTATCTGTCGATGATTTCGGGTGGTGCGCCGATGATTGGTTTCTTGGGAACGGTTATCGGTATGGTTCAAGCCTTCATGGCAATGGAGGGCGCAGGTGGCGTGGTCGATATGAGCGTGCTGGCCGGCGGTATGTACGTTGCAATGTTGACCACCGTGGCAGGTCTGATTGTGGGTATTCCCGCATACTTCGGCTACAACTATCTGGTGGCTCGCATCGAGCGTCTGATTTTCCGTATGGAGGCCAACTCGATTGCCTTTATGGATATTCTCAACCAACCCGTAAGCAAGTAATACGATGGCTATCAAACGAATCAACAAAAGCGAACAGTCGTTCGGTTCGGCCTCGATGACCGACCTTATGTTCTTGTTGCTGATTTTCTTGCTGGTGGCAACCACGATGATTAACCCCAACGCGCTGAAACTCGTGCTGCCTAAAGGCGAAAACCAACTCAAGGAGAAGGCCTACACCTCGGTGTCCATCGACAAGAACCTGAACTACTACGTCGAGATGCAACCCGTCGAGTTGGACCAACTCGAGAGCGTGTTGCAACAGAAACTCGCCGGCGAAGAGACCCCTACCATCTCGTTACACACCGACAATACGGTGCCTATCCAAAACGTTGTGGATGTGATGACCATCGCTACGCGTAATAACTACCAGCTGATAATGGCTATCCAAAAGAAGTAGGATATGTACTATTACGACCCGGATGATAACAGCCGCAGCCGTCGTGGCGGCTACATAGCACTTACGCTGTATGTGCTGATGTTGGTGTGTGCTTTGGTGTTCGCGTCGTTTACCATCGAGATGCCCAATGCCGACGAGGGTATATTGGTCGATTTCGGAACTACGGCCACGGGCTCGGGTAGGGTGGATATGGCTCTGAGTGAGCCTGCTCCTAAACCCTCGGCTCCTCGACCTAAAGCTCCGAAAGTGGACCAAGATATTGTCACCTCGCAGCAAGAGGACGCACCGGCCGTTGTGCAGAAACCCCAAACCAAACCGCAAAAAGTGGAAGAGGTGGTGGAACCCGAACCCAAACCGCGTGAGGTCAATAAGAAGGCTCTGTTTCCGGGCCGCACCGTGGGTAGCGACGCCAAGAGCGAGGGCGAGAGCGACAAAGCGGAGGGTAATCAAGGTAGCGTGCAGGGAACGCTGCAAGGAGCCCACGCCGAAGGTGGTGGTCAGGGTACTTCGGGTGTGTCGTTCGACCTGTCGGGCCGTAGCCCTATCGGACGCCTTAACCGCCCGAGTTATAAAGGCAACCATGAGGGACGTGTGGTGGTGCGAATTGTGGTGAATGCCGCAGGTGTTGTCACAAGTGCCGAATATAGTGCCAAAGGTTCGACAACGGACCGTGCAGAGTTGGTAAATGCCGCAATACGAGCAGCTCGTTCGGCACGCTTCAATGCTATTGAGCAGGGTAGTACCGGACAACAAGGTACGATTACCTATATATTTAAACTGAATTAAACGCGCTTATGAATATCAAACAAATTCTGCTGACTGCCGTGTTCACGCTGTGTATGGGCTGTGTGTGGGCACAAGCAAACGCGCCACAAATCAAATTCGATACGCTGGAGTACGACTTTGGCAAGGTGCCTCACAAGAGTAGCCAGGTAAAGTGCGAATTTGCGTTCACCAACACAGGCTCGGCACCGTTGGTAATCATCAAAGCCACCACGTCGTGCACCTGTACCAAGGTTGAGTTTCCGAAGAAACCCGTTATGCCCGGCACCAAGGCGTCGCTGACGGTTATTTATGAGCCCATCAAGAAGGAGCCGGGAGTGTTCTATAAGGCCATAGACATCTATGCCAACACACCCGAGAAACGACACACCATTGTGGTGAAAGGTAATGCCGTGGATTAATTCCACGCCAATGCACATTTAATCCCCGAAGAGAATCCCTATGGCACTATTGTTTCGTAATGCGCTCGTGCTGCCGATGACTGACCCTGAGGAGGGACAGCCCATGATGGCAAATGTAGGTATTGAGTCCGACCGTATCGTGATGATTGATGCGGCCGAGGAGCGTGATGCGGAGTGTAGTCGTACGGCCGATTTTGTGGCTCGCAACCGTGAGTCGCTGGTCGAAATCGACGCTACGGGCAAGGTGCTCATGCCGGGACTTATCAACCTGCATACCCACGTGGCGATGACCTTGATGCGCAGCTATGCCGACGACATACCATTGATGATATGGCTGGGAGAGCATATCTGGCCCTTTGAGGCCAAACTCACGGTTGACGACATCGCTTTGGGTGCACAGCTCGGTATGGCCGAAATGCTGGAGGGAGGAACCACCACTTTTGCCGATATGTATTGGGAGCAGGCAACCGTGGCACGTGTGGCTCGACGAATGGGTATTCGCGCTGTGGTGTCACCCTGCTTTGTGGACCCGCGTATGGGTGGTTTCGAGAAGGATGTGACGGAGAGTTTGGCCGAGGTGTGTGACACGGTGAGTGTTCGCATTGCCCCGCATGCGCCGTATAGTTGCTCGGAGGAGAATCTGCGTCGAGGTGTTGAGGTGTGCCGCGAATTGGGACTTCCGGTGCATACCCATTTGGCCGAAACGGATGACGAGATACGAATCGTACGCGACAAATATGGCGTAAGCCCGATTGAGTTGTTCGACCGTTTGGGATATTTTGACTTCCCGACAATAGCTGCGCACTGCGTCAAAGTCACCGACCGAGATATGGCAATTCTGCGCGACAAGCAGGTCACGGTGGTGCATAATCCCCAGAGTAATATGAAACTTTCGAGCGGCATAGCCCCCGTGTGGACAATGATGCGTAGCGGAGTAAACGTCGCGCTCGGTACGGATGGCGCAAGTTCGAATAATGACCTTGATATGTGGGACGAGATGCGTTCGGCGGCTCTGCTGCAAAAGGTTTCGAGCACCGACCCGACGGTTCTTCCGGCTTACAGTGCGTTGCGTATGGCTACGGCCGATGGCGCACGAGCACTTGGTCGAGAGGGTGAGTTGGGTATTGTTGCCGAGGGAGCTTTGGCCGATGTTATTTTGGTGGATTTGTCGCGTCCTCACATGCAGCCGATTCATGACGTGGTGTCGACGCTGGTCTATTGTGGCAAGTCGTCGGATGTCGAGATGGTTGTTGTGGGAGGTCGTGTCATCGTTCGCGGCGGCAGGGTCGAGGGTTTGGATTATCAGGGGTTATATTCGTCGGTTGCCAAGCGTCTTGAGGAGTTGACTCGTAGATAGTTTGAGAATGTCGTATATAAAAAGAGCGTTGCAAATTTGCAACGCTCTTTTTATATACGATGCCGAGGTGCTACTTTGCAAAGTAGTCGTAGAACTTAACAATGGTTTGAATACCCTTGTAGAAGTTCTCCACGCCGTAGCTTTCGTTGGGCGAGTGGATGGCGTCGATATCCAAACCAAAGCCCATCAGCACCGACTTGATACCCAAGATGCGCTCGAAACCGCTGATAATCGGAATACTTCCGCCTGAGTAGAAGGGCAGGGGTTTCTTGCCGAATACCTCCTCGACAGCCTTCTCGGCAGCGCGATAAGCAGGCATGTCGGTGGGGGTTACATAGGGAGCACCGCCGTGCAAGGCCTCCACCTTAACTTTGACGCTGGCGGGAGCTATGGCGCGGAAGTGTTTTTCGAACAATTCGCCAATCTTCACATAGTCTTGATTGGGTACAAGGCGCATCGAAATCTTGGCCGAAGCCTTGGCGGGAATGATGGTTTTTGTGCCCTCCTCGATGTAGCCGCCCCAGATACCGTTGACATCCAGCGACGGACGAACACCCGTGCGCTCCATGGTCGAGAAGCCGGCCTCGCCCTCAACCTCGGCAATGTCGAGGTTCTTTTTGTAGCGCTCCATGTCAAACGGTGCACTGTTGAAAGCCTCTCTCTCCTCGGGGGTGAGCAGGCGAACGTCGTCGTAAAAACCAGGGATGGTGATGTGGCCGTTCTCGTCAACCAGCGAGGCGATGAGTTTGGTCAGTACGTTTGCGGGGTTGGCAACGGCACCGCCGAACAGACCCGAGTGGAGGTCCTTGTTGGGGCCTTGCACCTCGACCTGCATATAGGCCAGACCGCGCAGACCGCAAGTGATGCTGGGGGTGTCCATGCCGAGCATCGAGGTGTCCGAAACCAAAATAACATCGGCTGCGAGCATCTCTTTGTTGTCGGCGCACCATTTGTAGAGGCTGGGCGAACCAATCTCCTCCTCGCCCTCAAGCATGAATTTCACGTTGCAGGGAAGGGTTTGGGTGGCAACCATTGTTTCGAATGCTTTGGCGTGCATGTAGAGTTGACCTTTGTCGTCGTCGGCGCCACGACCCCAAATGCGGCCATCTTTGATGACGGGCTCGAAAGGTTCGGTACGCCACTCCTCGCGCGGGTCAACAGGCATTACGTCGTAGTGGCCATAGACCAGCACGGTGGGTTTTGCCGGGTCGAGAATGTACTCGGCGTAGACTACGGGGTTGCCCTCGGTGGGCATGACTTCGGCCTTTTGGGCACCCGCTTTGAGCAGCGACTCACGCAGCCATTCGGCACAACGTACCATGTCGGGCTTGTGGGCGCTTTGGGCGCTGATTGAGGGAATGCGCAGCAGGTCGAACAGCTCCTCCATGAAGCGGTCGCTGTTCTGTGCGATATACTCTTGTTGTTTCATATCGTAAGGTGTATTAAAGGTTGCAGATTTGTTTGATGTCGGCTATAATGCGCTCGGCCAAAGCGTCTGCGGCCTCCATAGTTGCACTCTCGCTGTAGATGCGAATGATAGGCTCGGTGTTGCTCTTGCGCAGGTGTACCCATTCGTTGGCGAAGTCGATTTTGACACCGTCAATATCGGTAACCTTCTCGGCCGAGTATTTCTCCTTCATGGCGGCCAGCACGGCGTCAACGTCGATGTCGGGGGTCAGGTCGATACGGTTTTTCGAGATTTCGTACTGCGGGTACGAGGCCTTCAGTTCGGTCATCGAAACACCTCTCTCGGCCAACAGCGTCAGGAACAGAGCCACACCTACCAGCGCGTCGCGGCCGTAGTGCGATTCGGGATAGATGATTCCGCCGTTACCCTCGCCACCGATGATTGCGCCTGTGCGTTTCATCTCGGTGGTTACGTTCACCTCGCCCACGGCAGCAGCGCTATATTCGCCGCCACGAGCAACGGTGACATCACGCAGAGCACGTGACGAACTGAGGTTCGATACGGTATTGCCGGGTGTTTTCGACAAAACGTAGTCGGCAACCGCCACCAGCGTGTACTCCTCGCCAAACATCGTGCCGTCCTCGCAAACAAGAGCCAGGCGGTCAACGTCGGGGTCAACAACAACACCCAAGTCGGCACCATTGGCGCGTACGGCCTCCGAAATCTCTGTCAGGTTGGCAGGGATGGGCTCGGGATTGTGGGCGAAGTTGCCGTCGGGAGTGCAATTCAGGCAGATAACTTCGGCGCCCAACTGACGCAGCAGCTCGGGAATAACCACGCCACCAACCGAGTTAACGGCGTCGACAACAACTTTGAACTTTTTGGCCTTTACAGCCTCGACGTCAACGAGTCGCAGACCCAGAACCGAGTCGATATGTGCTTGGTCGAAGTTGGTGCGCAAGATAACTTTGCCGATGGAGTCAATCTCCACAAATTTGTAGGCATCCTCGGCGGCGATTGCCAGCACGCGTTTGCCCTCGGCATCACTCAAGAATTCGCCCTTGGCATTGAGCAGTTTCAGCGCGTTCCACTGTTTGGGGTTGTGGCTGGCTGTGATGATGATACCTCCGTCGGCTCCGTGTGCCGTAACAGCCAGCTCGGTACCGGGGGTGGTGCACAGCCCGAGGTCGATAACGTCGGCACCGCAACCGATAAGTGTACCCTCGATAATGTCGGCAACCATCTGACCCGAAAGGCGTGCGTCACGACCCACGACAATGGTGATTTTGTCCTTGCCGCAGTTCTCGGCGATGAAGCGTGCGTAGGCTGCTGTGAACTTTACAACATCAATGGGAGTGAGGTTCTCTCCGATGGCTCCGCCGATGGTTCCGCGGATACCAGAAATGGATTTGATTAAAGTCATGGTTGGATATTTTGAATTTTTGTAAATTATTGTTAATTTTGTAAATTACTTGCAAGGTAGTAATTTTTGGCGAAACGCCAAAATAAAAAGAGCACAATATGAGAACGATTCCTCCTTCCGAGCTGATTATCAATGGAGATGGCTCTGTGTTTCATCTTCATCTGAAACCCTCGCAACTGGCCGATTTGGTCATTTTGGTGGGCGACCCCGGACGTGTGGATATGGTCGCAGGGATGTTCGATGAGTGTGAATGCAGGGTCGAGAGCCGCGAATTTCGTACCGTGACCGGAAAGTATAAAGGGCGACGAATGAGCGTTTTATCGACAGGTATAGGGACCGATAATATCGATATCGTGGTGACCGAACTCGATGCATTGGCTAATGTCGACTTCGAGAGCCGTAGCGTCAAGGCCGAACACAAAACACTGACATTGGTGCGTTTGGGTACTTCGGGAGCGTTGCAGGCCGACCTGCCTGTGGGAACGCAACTCATGAGCCGCACGTCGGTTGGTTTCGACGGACTGCTGGGTTACTACGAGGGTAGGGACTCGGTGTGCGACGTAGAGATGGAGCGAAGCTTTGTGGAGTATATGGGGTGGGGTGAGAAGTTGCCCGTACCGTACTTTGTGAACGCCTCCGAGGATTTGGTTCGATTGTTTGCCGACTCGACAGTTGAGGGTATTACCATCTCGGCTCCCGGGTTCTATGGGCCGCAGGGCCGCATGGTAAGACTTCGCCCGTCGATGGGCGAAGATATGAACCGACGCATTGCCGAGTGGAACTATTGCGGACGACGAATCACCAACTATGAGATGGAGGGTTCGGCACTCGCAGCACTCGCGGCGTTGCTCGGACACCGCGCCATCACGATTTGCACGATTATCGCTCAACGTGTTGTAGGTAGCGCGCAGACCGACTACCGACCCTTCGTGGAGGCGATGGTGCGTATGGCACTCGACAAACTTGCAACTTTGTAATGACAAAAACAAATAAAACACATATAGCGCTATGAAATTTACAGTATCAAGTTCGGCCCTTCTGTCGGTGCTTTCGACAACGGGTAAGGTTATCAGCAGCAAAAACACACTGCCCATTCTCGACTACTTCTTGTTTGAGTTGCAGGGCGACACCCTTAAGGTCACCGCTTCGGACCTCGACACTACCTTCATCGGTAAGGTTAAGGTGGATGGCGTCGAGAGCGAGGGCGTTGTAGCTGCACCCTACAAACGTATGTTGGATACGCTCAAGGAGTTTTCGGAGCAACCTCTGACCATCGAAATCGACAACACAACCTGGAAAATCAAAATCATTTGGGCAACGGGCGAAATCTCGATTCCCGGTCTGTCGGGTCTGAGCTACCCCACGGTTCCTATGCTGTCGGATGCTAAGGTGGAGTTGGATATGGATGCCGATATGTTGGTTGATGGCATTAATAAAACAATCTTTGCTACGGCCGATGGCGAGTTGCGCCCGGTGATGAACAGCATTTTTGTTAATATCGAGCCGAGCGAGGTAACCTTTGTTGCTACCGATGCACACAAACTGGTGAAATATACCGAGAAGTTGGAGTCGGGTCTGACCGCATCGTTCATCCTGCCCAAGAAACCCGCCAACCTGCTTAAAACAGCTCTGTTGAAGGAGGAGGGGGCAATTCATACCCAATTCGACAATAAGAACGCCATGTTCCACTTGGGTGACTACGTTTTGGTGTGCCGTCTGATTGAGGGAACCTACCCCAAATATAACTCGGTGATTCCGCAAAATAACCCCAATAACGTGGTGGTTGACCGTCTTGAACTGCTCAACGGTATCAAACGTGTGGCTGTGTGCTCGTCTCAAGCTACCAACCTTATCAAACTGAGCATTTCGGACAACCGTATCAATCTGGTGGCTCAAGACCGTGACTTCTCGATGTCGGCAACCGAGAACCTTTCGTGTGTGTACGAGGGTGTGCCCATCGTGATTGGTTTCAAATCGACCTTCTTGGTTGAGATTTTGTCGAATACCGATACCCAAAGTATCTCGATTGAGTTGGGCGACCACACTCGTGCCGGCGTGTTCAAACCCGTGTATGAGGCTGATGAGGCTCCGTCGTCGTCAATTCTTATGCTGTTGATGCCGATGATGTTGCCCGAGGATGACAAGGCTTAAAAAGTGAAAAATGAAACTGAATCTCAAGAATCCAATCATATTCTTCGACCTCGAAACGACAGGTACGGATGTGACCAACGACCGAATTGTCGAAATCTCGATGGTCAAAGTGTCGCCCAACGGCTCCCGTGAGGTGAAAACCAAACGCCTGAACCCCGAAATGCCCATCCCGGCTGAAGCAACCGCCGTGCATGGAATCACGGATGAGGAGGTCAAGGAGTGTCCCACATTCCGACAGATAGCCAAATCGTTGGCGGTGTATATCGAGGGGTGCGACTTTGGAGGTTTTAACTCCAATAAGTTTGATGTGCCACTGCTGGTCGAAGAGTTTATGCGTGCGGGCGTGGAGGTGGACCTTAGGAAACGCAAGTTCATCGACGTGCAAAATATCTTCCACAAGATGGAACAACGCACGTTGGTGGCAGCCTATAAGTTCTATTGTGGCAAGTCGCTTGAGGACGCTCACTCGGCCGAGGCCGATACGTTGGCAACCTACGAGGTGCTGGAATCGCAGTTGGACCGCTATGCCGACACGTTGGAGAATGATGTGGAGTTTTTGGCGAATTTCAGTGCCCACAAACGCTCGGCCGATTTCGCAGGACTTATCGCCTATGACGACAACGGCTGCGAGGTGTTTACCTTCGGCCAATACAAGGGGCGTAGCGTGGAGAGTGTGTTCCGTGAACGACACACCTACTACGATTGGATTATGAACAGCAACTTCCCGGCATACACCAAAAAGGTATTTACGGAGATTTACCTCAGGGGAAGAGGCAAAAAACAAGGATGTTAGACCTAAAAAACTCATTCAGATGAAAATAGCAATCCGCATATTAGTTGCCGTGTTTGCGCTGTCGGGCTTTGGGGTTAGCGCCTCGGCTCAGTCGCAGACCGTGCGCTCGGATGCAAAGGTTCGTATCGCGGGCGAGGACTTTTGGGTACATGCCGTGGCTAAGGGCGATACCTTCTATTCGCTTGGCAAGGTCTATGGCGTGGCCGACTCGACAATCGTGCGCTACAACCCGCTGACACGTGACGGGCTCAAAGTGGGACAGATGATTAAAATCCCCGTTGTAAGCAATAAACCTGCGGCGTCCGTAGCAGAACGACCCGTGATGGTTCGCAAGGGTTTCCGCCAGCACGTGGTGCAGAAGGGTGAAACGGCCTACTCGATTTCGAAATTGTACGAAATCCCGCTCTCGACACTCATTGATGACAACAAGGGTATGGACCCGCTGCACATAGCCGAGGGCGAGGTGCTGCTGATTCGCAAGAAGGAACAGGGCGATGCTACGGTGTCGGAGATTCACAAGGAGTGGGTCGACTACAAGGACGCCATTAATAGCGTGTCGACCGACGTGGTGTATCACATCGTGCGCCCGGGCGAAACGCTCTATGCTCTGGGCAAACAGTACAATGTGGCGGTTGAGGCAATCGCAAATGCCAACGGAATCACGGATGGTAACCTTAAGGTGCTGTCGATGGTGCGTATCCCGATGGCTGTGCCCGAGGGTGTAGCCGTGGCTGATTCGACCGCTGTCGATGGCGGTGTACCCGTTGTGACGGGTGCGGTGTCGGATGTGTTGAATCATGCGCTGTCCAAGAACGAACAAGCGGAGGTTGCACTGATGTTGCCCGTACGCGGAAACGAGAAGGCTGACCGCAACTTCCTGGACTTCTATCAAGGAGTGCTGGTGGCTATGGACGAAATCAAGCAGGAGGGTTTGTCGGTGGCTCTGAGAGTCTACAATACGGCGCGTGATGTGGCCAAAGTGAACCAGATTGTGTGCCAGCCCGAATTTGCGGATGTCGACCTGGTGATTGGACCGGTGTATAGCGATGAGTTGGCTCCGGTGTTGAGGGTTGCCGAGGCGCGTAAAGTGCCGGTTATTTCGCCTCTGTCGACGGTCAACGTGTCGAGCGACGTGCTGTTCCAGGCGGCTCCCGATGCGGCGGCCAAGTATGCCAAGATTGATTCGTTGATGACTCCCGGAAGCAACATTGTAATGGTTACTTCGGAGCGTGACGAAAAGGAGTTTGTGGCCGAAATGCAACAAGTGCTGAAGGGTATCCCTTACAAGACCTACCATTATGACCCGGTGAATGATGCGGGTGAGATTGTCAATATCATAGATTGGAATCGTCCCAATCTGTTTGTTGTGCCTGCGGCTGACGAGGTTACGGTCGATAAAACGCTGGCAGGCATTAGTTCGGCCTACAACAATACCTCGGCGCGTACGGCTCGCACCGCCGAAATCCGAGTTCTCGGACAGTCCAAGTGGGTGAGGTACAATGCGCTTGATAAGAACTTGTACTTCAAACTCGGCGTGTGCTACGTGTCGTCGTTCCACGTTGACCGTACCAATGCGCGTGTCAGAGCTTTCGACGCACGCTACATTGCAGCCTATGGCGAGATGCCTTCGTTGTATGCCTATAAGGGTTATGACGTGGCCAAGTCGTTTGTTCGTGCGCTGTTCACTCCGGGTAGCAGTTTTGACGATAGGCTCAACTGCAATAGCGAGGTTTTGTTGCAGATGCCCTACAACTATTCGCAGGCGCAACCCGGTGCCGCACATCTCAACCGCGAATGGATTGTGGTGGAGTACACCCCCGATTATAATATAAAGGTAAAATAGTAAAAACAACACACACGTAGGATGAAAGTATTTAAGAGCGTTACCGACCTTGGCGATTTGAACGTGGCACTGCGCGAAGCGTTCGAAATCAAAGCCGACAGATTCAAATACAGTGAGCTGGGACGCAATAAAACAGCTCTGCTCATTTTCTTCAACAACAGCCTTCGTACCCGACTGAGTACCCAAAAAGCGGCCATGAACCTCGGCATGAATGTTATCGTGCTTGATGTCAACCAAGGCGCGTGGAAACTCGAAACCGAACGAGGTGTTATCATGGATGGCGACAAGAGCGAACACCTGCTTGAGGCTATTCCTGTCATGGCGAGCTATTGCGACATTATCGGAGTGCGCTCGTTTGCGCGTTTCGAGAGTCGCGAGGATGATTATGGAGAGAAGATTCTCAACCAATTCATTCAATATTCGGGCAAACCCGTGTTCTTCATGGAGAGCGCCACGGTGCACCCATTGCAAAGTTTTGCCGACCTTATCACCATCGAAGAGTACAAGGAGCGTCCGCGTCCCAAGGTGGTTATGACTTGGGCTCCGCATCCCAAGGCACTGCCACAAGCCGTGCCCAACTCGTTTGCCGAGTGGATGAATGCTGCCGATGTAGATTTCGTTATCACTCACCCCGAGGGTTACGAACTTGACCCGCAGTTTGTGGGTGACGCACGTGTCGAGTACGACCAGATGAAGGCCTTTGAGGGCGCAGATTTTGTGTATGCCAAGAACTGGAGCTGTCCCGGTGTTACCCGTCCCGAAGATTATGGCAAGGTGTTGTCGCAGGACATGAGTTGGACCGTGGGTGAGCGTCAAATGGCTGTCACCAACAACGCGCACTTCATGCACTGTCTGCCCGTGCGTCGCAACATGATTGTTACGGATGATGTAATCGAGTCGCCCCGCTCGTTGGTAATTCCCGAAGCTGCCAACCGCGAAATCTCGGCCACCGTTGTGCTTAAACGCATGCTCGAGGCGTTGTAATGGCTTTTGCTCTATTGCCGCCCCGCCCCCTCCCCAAAAAAAAGAAAATTCCCTAAAAAAGGGAGATTAGGGCGGTTGAGGATTTTAAAAAAAAGAAGAGTTTGAACCCCTCGGGTTCAAACTCTTTTAGTGCGGTAATATTGCGCGCGTGTGGGCTATATTACTTTTTCGACTCTTCAACCGAAACTTTGCGGAACTCTTTGAGCAGTTTGGTCAGCTCCAGAGCGGCTTTACGAGCGCGAGTACCCGCAGCTTTGTTTCCTTTCTCTACTTGCAAAGCAGCATTCTCTTGGAAAGCGGCGATTTGTGCATTGATTTGTTCTACTACGTTTTTCATAAAAAAGGTTATTGTTTAGACTGTTACTTAAGTGCAAAGGTGAGTATTCTTTTTGAAATTTCCAAACATTTCATTGATTTTCTTTACTTTTTTTGTATTGATTTATGAATTCATGAAAGATGTGAATGTGCTAATGCTCAATTAAAAACAAGAAAACGAAACTTATATTTTGCTCTGTGCTTTTGATTAGGCTTGTCAGGATTTGTATTCGGAGTGTAGGAAAACCAAAAAAAATACGTAAATTTGCCATAAAAGATTCTAAACTTTACACACATATGAAAAGAACTCTCTTTGCAGCCATCGCAGCTGCTCTTCTGTGTGTGGGATGCTCGTCGGAGGCTCCTCGCACAGCAACTCTCCTTGCCGAGAGCGATTATCAAACACAGATTGATGGCAAGCCCGTAGGACTCTACACCCTGCAATCCGAGGGTATCACCATGCAGGTGACCAACTATGGCGCACGCATCGCAGGTCTGTGGGTACCCGACCGTAATGGTAATCAAGTGGATGTGGTGCTGGGCTATCCCACCATCGACCAACACCTCAATGGTGACGGCTATGCCGGTCCTATTGTAGGTCGCTATGGCAACCGTATCGGCAAGGGTCAGTTCTCGCTCGACGGCGTGGACTACCAGACAACCATCAATAATGGCGAAAACCATCTGCACGGTGGAGTGGGCGGCTGGTCTACTCATGCTTGGAACGTGGATAAAGTGTCGGAGAACTCGATTACCATGAGCTACTTGTCGGCTGACGGTGAGGAAGGTTATCCCGGCAATGTTGTCATTACCGTAACTTATACCCTGAATGGCAACGACCTGGTGCTGGATTATCTGGCAACCACCGACGCCCCGACCGTTCTCAACCCCACAAGCCACTGCTACTTCAACCTGCATGGCGATAGCGAGGTTTCGACCAACAGCCACGTGCTGAAAATCAATGCCGCAGAGTATACCCCCACCGACGCAGGTCTGATTCCCACGGGCGAGATTGCAACTTTGGAGGGTACTCCGCTTGATTTCCGCGCGGCTACGGTTATTGGCGAGCGCATCAACGAGGATTTCGAGGCTCTGAAGTTTGGCGCGGGCTACGACCACAACTTTGTGCTTGACAAGAGCAACCCCTGCGAGTCGGGTCTGACCGAGGCGGCTGTTGTGTATGAGCCTGCAAACGGTATCGAGATGACCATCCTGACCGACCAAGTGGCTTTGCAATTCTATAGCGGTAACTTCTTCGACGGCACCAGCATTGGCAAGGGTGGTAAACCTCTGTGCTACCGTGCGGGTATTGCTCTCGAGGCTCAAGGCTACCCCGACGCCCCCAACCATGAGAATTTCCCGTCGCGCGTATTGCGTCCCGGTGAGGAGTACACCCAACAGACCGTATATTCGTTCAGTGTTGTTGAATAAACATTGTTGATGATAAACCAAAACCGCCGCCCCGAATCTCGGAGCGGCGGTTTTTCGTTGTACGAGTAGCTCGAATTACATCAACTTTGTAAACAGCTTGCTGAACGAAGTCTCGTCGTGCAGCAGTGCGGGCAGGGCCTCGATGGCAACACGCTCCTGGGTCATCGAGTCGCGGTGGCGAACAGTAACGGTGCGGTCGCTCAAGGTTTGAGTGTCGACGGTGATGCACAACGGAGTACCGATGGCGTCTTGACGGCGATAGCGTTTGCCGATGCTGTCTTTCTCGTCGTATTGAACATTGTAGTCAAACTTCAGAGTGTTCATAATCTCGCGTGCGATTTCGGGCATGCCATCCTTCTTAACCAGCGGCAGAATGGCTGCCTTGACGGGAGCCAGCTGTGCCGGAATACGCAGTACGGTGCGCTCCTCGCCACTTTCGAGTTTCTCCTCGCAGTAGGCGGCCGACAGAACTTGCAGAATCATACGGTCCACGCCAATTGAAGTCTCGATGACATAGGGAATGTAGCTCTCGCCGGTCTCGGCGTCGAAGTATTGCATCTTCTTGCCCGAGTATTTTTGGTGTTGGCCGAGGTCGTAGTCGGTGCGCGAGTGGATGCCCTCCACCTCTTTGAATCCGAACGGGAAGTTGAACTCCACGTCGGTTGCGGCGTTGGCATAGAATGCGAGCTTCTCGTGGTCGTGGAAACGGTAGTTCTTCTCGCCGAAGCCCAAAGCCTGGTGCCACTTCATACGGAAGTTCTTCCAGTGCTCAAACCAGCGCATCTCCTCGCCGGGGCGCACAAAGAACTGCATCTCCATCTGCTCGAACTCCCTCATACGGAAGATGAACTGACGAGCCACAATCTCGTTACGGAAGGCCTTGCCGATTTGGGCGATACCGAACGGGAGTTTCATACGGCCGGTTTTCTGAACATTCAGGAAGTTTACGAAGATACCTTGTGCAGTCTCGGGGCGCAGGTAGATGGTGTTGGCACCGTCCGACAGCGAACCGATTTTGGTATCGAACATAAGGTTGAATTGGCGCACCTCGGTCCAGTTGCGGGTTCCCGAGATGGGGCACACGATTTCGCAGTCAACGATGATTTGGCGCAGCTCAACAAGGTCGTTGGCGTTCAGCGCATCGGCCATACGTTGGTTTACGGCGTCGCGTTTGGCTTTGATGTCGAGCACACGGGGCGAGGTGGCCAGGTACTGCTCCTCGTTGAACGATTCGCCGAAGCGTTTGCGGGCTTTCTCGACCTCTTTGCCTATTTTCTCGTCTTGTTTGGCAATCCAATCCTCGATGAGCACGTCGGCACGATAGCGTTTCTTGCTATCTTTGTTGTCGATGAGCGGGTCGTTGAATGCGCTCACGTGACCCGAAGCCTCCCACGTTTTGGGGTGCATAAAGATGGCTGCGTCGATACCTACCACGTTGTCGTGGAGTTTGGTCATCGCGTCCCACCAATATCTTTTGATGTTATTTTTCAGTTCTACGCCAAGTTGTCCGTAGTCGTACACGGCACTCAGTCCGTCATAGATTTCACTCGACGGGAAGATGAATCCGTACTCCTTGCAGTGAGCAACGAGTTTTTTGAAAAGTTCCTCTTGTGTCATTGTTCGATGAAGATTTATTTTGGTGCAAAAATACGTTTTTTTTGTGAACCCACCGCACGCCGTTTCGTTTTTTCGACAAAAAGCCGTAACTTTGTGGCTTATGGCAAGGATTATAGCGATAGATTACGGAGCCAAGCGCACCGGAATAGCCGTCACCGACCCGCTGGGAATCATAGCACAACCACTCGAAACGGTGGCAACACACTCGCTCGAGGAGTTTCTGCGTGCATACCTTGAGCACGAAAGTGTGGAACGCATTGTGGTGGGCATGCCTCGACAGATGGACGGGTCGCCGTCGGAGAATTTCAAGCGCATTGAACCTTTTGTCAACCGACTGCGCAAGATTTTTCCCACTATCCCCGTTGAGTATTATGACGAGCGTTTCACCTCGGTGCTGGCGCATAGGGCGATGATTGACGGCGGCGTGGCTAAGATGGCACGACGCGACAAGGCGATGGTCGCCCGCATAAGCGCCGCCATAATCCTGCAAGGTTATATGGATTCCAAAAAAGATTCAATAATATGATTTACCCCATTGTAATTTACGGTGCTGCGGAACTTGGTAAAACATCGGCGCCCATTGAGAAGGACTCGATTGATGTAAAACAACTCTCGGCAGATATGCTCGCAACGATGGATGCCGCAAATGGTGTCGGTCTGGCTGCGCCCCAAATAGGTATGAATATTCGAATGTTTGTGGTGGATGCCTCGCCTTGGGCCGAGGAGGACCCCTCGCTGGAAGGCTTCCGCAAGACGTTTATCAACGCCGAAATTTATGAGTACGGCACAGAGGAGGATTACTTCTCGGAGGGTTGCTTGAGTCTGCCCGGACTCTACGAGGATGTCAAACGCCCCACTTCGATTCGCATTCGCTACGTGGACGAGAATTGGGTGGAACACGACGAGTTCTATGATGGTTATGCGGCGCGTGTGATTCAGCACGAGTACGACCATTTGGAGGGTAAGGTGTTTACCGACCGCCTGTCGCCCCTGCGCAAGAAGTTGGTTCGCGGCAAACTGATGGGTTTCACCAAAGGCAAATACTCGGCCGCCTACCGAACCAAGTAGAATTCACAATTCACAATTCACAATTCATAATTAGAGGGGTTGTGTAATTTCCTTAAACTCATTGATAATGAGTTTTGTGTGGAGGAGGCTCACGGCGATTGATAATTTTAAATTTAAAAACCAATTGTGAATTGTGCATTGTGAATTGTGAATTAATATAGCAAGCCCCGAAAGGCTTGCTATATTGCTACAAAAGGTCGGCTTCGTAGAGGAGAATTAACTGCTCGAGAACGCGGTCGCGCTCCTCGCGGTCGTACTCGTCCTTGAGGTCGTGGCCGAAAATCTTGGCTATTCCCTGCCAAAAACCGGCAACAAAACCACCACGAAACTCTCGAACAATGGCATAGGGGCTGTGTTGCGTCTGGCGGTCGATAAGACGAATCAGAATCTTGCCCTGAGAACGGGTCATGCGCCCGAGTATAGGAGTGTACTCATCTTTGATTTCGCGCTCAATCTTACGTGTATAGGCTCGTTGCTCCTTGCGCGTGGGTAGTCGCATGAGGGTATCTTCGAGTCCGAGCATCTTCTGTTCGGCGATTTGGGCGATGGGGTAGGCTACCTTCAGGTCGCGGATGAGTTTGGCATACTTGCGCAGGTCGGCGCGGCGTTTGAAACAGTAGACGGGGCGCATGTTGACAACCATCACCGTGTCGCCTCGGGGAGTGACCTCGTAGCCGTAGCGCATCACACCTCGACGGTCGCGGAATTGACTTTTGACGCGCGGCGTTTGCGCCGAGAGCTCGCACGCGGCACTCAGCACAACAAAAAAGAGTATCAAAAGTCGCTTCATTTTTCTACAAAAAACTTTACCTTTGCAAAGGTACTATTTTAACGTTTAAATACAACCTATTATTTTATGATACTTCAACCCGGATTGAAATTCGAATCTACCGCAACCGTTACGCCGGTTCTTACGGCCGAACAACTCGGTTCGGGTGATATGCCCGTATTGGCAACCCCCGCCCTCGTTGCACTTATGGAAAATGCCGCTATGCGTGCCGTTGCACCCGCTCTGGAAGAGGGGCAGACAACGGTTGGAACGGCCGTTTCGACCTCGCACCTCAAGGCTTCGGCGGTAGGTGCGGTAGTTCGTGCTGTGGCCGTGCTTAAGGCTGTCGAAGGCCGATGTTTGAACTTTGAGGTGTCGGCATGGGAGGGCGAAACGTTGCTCGGTCAAGGCGTGCATACACGTTTTGTGGTTGACCGTGAACGTTTTTTGGCTAAACTGAAGTGATTTTTAACGGTTTCTTTGTATATTTGATGTAGTTTGATTAAGATTCTTTGAGTATCAAACCATTAAGAAGAACTTGCATGAGAATGGGCAATGGATAAGAAATTGCTAACTTGTTTTGTTACACTATATTCCTCATGCTTTTCAAATAACT
>JAGBFQ010000034.1 GCA_017936385.1 Rikenellaceae bacterium | reverse complement strand
GCCCCCTTTTGTCGCGTAATAATAAAGTTCTTTTGGTAGAGCCCAAAAGAACCAAAAGGCTTTTTGCCTTTCGTTTTTTCGTGGTATGTGTGAAGAGTCTTGCTAAATCGGCCGCTGTCGCGCGATATAATCGCTCGCCGATTTTGTCGCTCGCCACTTCGCACATACTTAATCACGAAAAATCCGACGGCAATCTTTTGTGTGTAAAGCGGAATTTAGAGAAACGTAGTTTCTCATCCCCCGGTTTGCGGGTCGTTTTTGGTTCTTTTGTCGATACAAAAGAACATAAAAGAGTGGCTCTGCCACCTTTTGTCGATACAAAAGAACATAAAAAACGTGTCGGCAATGTGACCGACACGTTTTTTTATGCAAAATACCGAACGGGGATTACCAGTTCAGAATCTTACGGAAGTCGTAATCCTCGGGGTTAGCAACATACTCCTTGGCAGCCTCGTAGTCCTCGGGGGTTACGTAGCAGAGAATGTTGTTCACGATAGCGCGGAACTCGTCCGAGTCGATGTTAACCAAACGGGGAGGAATCTTGCCGGTGGTGGGGTCTTGAAGGTCTTTCAAGTACAGAGGCGAGATGTTACCCTCGCTGTCGGCGTAAACCATACAGCCGGTTTTACCCTCCGAGTAGAGTTGGTAAACACCCATACCCAGTTGCGAGCAGTAAACCAAGTCGTAAGCCACGGGAGTTTGGCAACGAACCTCGTAACCAATCTCAACGGGACGGCTCTTAACTTTGATTTTCAACTCTTTGAGTTTGTTCTCCAGCATCTCGTTGAAGATGTGAGCTTTCGACACTTTACCCAACTCGGGGTGTCCGTGGTCGTCGTACGAGAAGTGGACGCCGCTCTTGGCAATCTCCTCGTCGCTCAGAGCGTGGAATACACCCTCCGAAATGATAGCAGCACCGTAGTCCATGCCCATGATTTTACGTTTGATGATAGACGAAACAACCAGGTTCACAATCTTCTCGACGGTGATGGTGGTTTTGTCGAACATCTCGGGAATTACGGTCATCGGGAAGTGGCAAGCTGCGCCGATACCCCAAGCCAAGTGACCTGCGCTACGACCCATGGCAGCCAGAACGAACCAGTTGCCGCTGGTGCGAGCGTCCACGTAAACGGTACGTGCAATCACAGCACCTTTATCTTTTGCCGACTCATAGCCGAAGGTAGGAGTACCTTTGGGCAGGGGAAGGTCGTTGTCGATAGTTTTGGGAACGTGGATGTTGGCGATAGGATATTGTTTGGCCTCCAGGAACTTAGCGATGCGGTTGGCGGTCGAAGCGGTGTCATCACCACCTACGGTAACCAGCAGTTTGATGTTGTTCGAGGTGAAGAATTCGAGGTTGAAGTCGTTCTCGAAGTTTGCGTCGGTGGGTTTGAAACGGCTCATTTGGAGGAACGAACCACCGCGGTTGAAGATGTCGTCAGCCAGGGGGAAGTCGATGTCGACCATACGGGGGTTCTTGTGGAACAGACCCGAGTAGCCCTCGTGCAGACCGATTACGCGGAATCCTTTGTTAAGGAACGTTTTGGCAACGCTGCCGACTACGGTGTTCATACCGGGAGCAGGTCCACCACCGGTGAGAATTGCAATAGCTTCTTTCATAGTGTTTTTTGTGTTTAATATGGTTTATTACGAGTTTGCGATTAGCATAATCGCCCCAAAAATACGAATTTTTTGATAATTAATCAATACTTCTTCGATTTTCGCCGTTTTATATAGCCGGTTTTTGTTATGGAAATAGGTGTTGTGAATCTCTTTTTGAGGGCAAAAAGTTTGCGAAAAAAACGAAACAGAAGAATTGAGTGATATTTTTTAGCTCAGTTTCTATTCTTTTTACGAAAAAATAGTTATCTTTGCGTGCTACCAGATATGTAAATCATACTTTCGGGCGCAATTTCGAGTGTTTCGAGGGGTGATTTGTATGTCGGGTGCGGTATATTATAATATATAAGGTATAGCCGCGAGGGCGGTTGCCTTGAGTGTAAAATATAAATGTAAGAGAAAAAACTATTAAAATCTTATGAATATGAAAAGAATTTTTACCACAATTCTGTCGCTTGCTCTGGTAAGCGCAAGTTTCATCGGTTGTGAGACCGAGACTCCCGAAGCTGTAGAGAAAACTCTGGGTAAAACTACCATCGCCGTAGAGGAGGTTGGTGCCGCTACTCAAGTGTTCTACTATGGTGTAGAAAAAAGCTATAAACTCGAGCACGAAATCATTGGTGCTGCCGTAACCGCTCCCGAGGGTTGGACCGCTACTTACGATGAGGCTACCAACACTCTGACCGTAACTTTGCCCGCATCGGGTGGTGCTAAACAAGGTGCCGTAGTTATCAAAGGTACCGACGCGCTGGAGCGTGAGGCTACCGCTACTTTGAATGTTTCGGTACGCGAGAAAGATGCTGTTGATTTCGCTGACGTAGCATTCCGCAACTACCTGGCTGCAAACTTTGCCGGTGAGGACGGCGTTCTGTCGAGCGACGAAATCGCTGCCATCAAAGTTGTTGACCTGCGTGGTAAAGAGATGGCTCCCAACTTCCGTTATGAGGGTATGGGCGTTACCTCGTTGGCAGGTATCGAGCAACTGACCGGCCTGACCGAACTCTATATCTCGAACAACAAAGTTGGTTCGGTTGACTTGTCGAAAAACACCAAATTGACTAAAGTTCACGCTTATTTCTGTGACTTGGCCGCTCTCGACCTGTCGAAGAATACCGAGTTGACCGAGGTTTTGTGCTTCTACAACAAGCTGGCTACTCTCGACCTGTCGAAGAACACCAAACTGACCAAGGTTTACTGCCAAAACAACGCTCTGACCGAGGTTAAACTCCCCGCTAATAGCGCAATTACCGACCTGAATGTTTCGAACAACCAACTTACTGCTCTGGATGCAGCCGCTTACAAATCGGTTGTAACTCTGAACGTTTCGGGCAACGCGCTCGCAGCTTTGGATATTACCGCTTGCGCCGCTCTGACCGAGTTGAACGCCGAGGGTAACAAACTCGAGAGCATCGACCTGTCGAAAGCCTCGAAACTGACCTCGCTCAACCTGACCAGCAACATGCTGACCGCTCTTGACTTGAACGGTTGCTCGGAGCTGACTGAGCTGAACGCTGCTAAAAACATGCTCGCAGCTGTTGACTTGGGCGGTTGCCCCAAATTGGAGAGCGCAAACGTTGGTGAGAACGCTATCACCTCGCTGACCATGACCGCACTTGACAAACTGACCTATCTGGGTTGCTGGAACAACGCTCTTCAGACTCTTGACCTGAGCGGTTGCCCCAACTTGGAGCGTCTGATTGCCAATAACAACAATCTGGCTGCTATTGACTTGTCGACCGTTAAGAAAGTTGCTTACGCAAAAGTTTATAACAACCCCTTCGAGAGCCTGATTCTGGATGGTTGCGAGGCTCTGGAATATCTCGACCTGTTGGCCGCTGATGCAGACCCCTATGGTGAGGGTAACATCCGCTATGCACGTGACAACAAGGGTAAAATCGTAGGTCCTCGTCAATTCTTCCTGACCGGCATGAAAGACCAAGTGTCGCTGTCGCTGTCGCTGAACGATGTTAAAGACGTTGACCCTCAAGGTTTCCGCGAAGAGGCTGGTAACATTACCGAGATGGTTGTTTTCGATAACAAGAAACTTGCTGCTCTTAACGTTGCTGACTTCACTCAAATGACTTACCTTGACGCTCACGGTAACGCACTGACTTCTATTGACGTTAAAGCTAACACCGAGCTCACCAAGCTGCTGGTTAACGGCAACAAGATTGAGAGCGTAGATGTTGAAGGTCTGAACAAACTGACCGTTCTGAACGTAAGTGATATGGCTACCCTGTCGGCTCTGAACATCGCAGGTGCAACTAAAACTCTGACCGAACTCTACATCACCTCGGCTAACTCGCTCAAGAAAGGTTCGCTGTCGATTCAAGGTAGCGCACTTAAAGCTCTGAACTTGAACACCAAAGGTACTGATATTACTACCGTTACTATCTCGGGTAACGAGAAACTTACCACTTTGGACTTGGCTAATTGCCCGCAAGTAACCACTCTGCAAGTTCAAAATAATGAGTTGCTGGGTTCGCTGGACGTTTCGGCTATGACCGACTTGAGCATTCTGGCTGCTAATGGTAACGACTTGACCGAAATTAACTTGAGCGCAAATGCAAAAATTGGTACTTTGAACCTCAGCGACAACCGTATCGCAAATGTAGACCTGTCGAATATTGTTTCGTTGAGCGACCTGAACATCACCAACAACTACGTTGCTGTTCTCGACCTGAGCGCAAATGAGAAAGTATCGTCGGTTAAATGTACCAACAACTTCAACTTGGTGAACATTTACATGGCTGCTTCGTTGGAGGGTAACACTAAAGTTAAAATTGAGAAAGACGATAAGGCCGTAGTGACTTACGGTGCTCCCGTAGTTGAATAATATAGGCGCGAATCTTAGCCTTCCGGCTCTGCTGAATTAGGAGTAGTGGAGGGGGGAGGTTAGAGTTTCGTTGAAGAGAAGAACCGAAGGGTTGTCTTATGCAGATAAGACGCCCTTCGGTTTTTTTGTATGCGAGTGTTGTCGGAGATAGAAGGGGGGGAGGAGAGTGGAGAGGAGAGGAGAGGAGAGGGGTGCTTTCAACGGCCGAGAGCTTGTCGGGTGCTTGTGTGGAGAGTGTGAATGTGGTATTGGGGGTGTTGGGGGTGTTGGAGGTGTGGGGCAGTGATTGGATTTGATGACTATCGTTTCGGAGTGTTTGGTTTTTTTTGAGTAATGAACCCTGGAAAAGTAAAAAGCCGCACCAATATGATTTGGCGCGGCCTAAAGAGTATAACGGGTAATCTGTGAATGAACTCTATTTTCGTTCGTTCTCTCTTCTCCTTCTCCTTCTCCCTTCGTTTGTTCTCTCCTTTCTCTCTCCGTCCCCCCCCCTGTTACATATTGCAGTCGTCGAACATTACCGTAGAGAGATATTTCTCGGCGCGGTCGGGGAAAACAACTACAATGTTGCCGCTCTCAATGCGCTCGGCTGTGCGACATGCGGCCAACAATGCTGCGCCACTGCTCATACCTGCAAAAATACCCTCGTTGCGAATTATGCGACGGGCCATTTCGATGGCCTCCTCGCTCTCAATCATCTCCTGAATGTCGATGATGCTCGGGTCGTAAATCTCGGGCACAATGGCCTCCTCCATATTCTTAAGACCCTGAATGTAGTGTCCCTTGATGGGGTGGGCGCACACGGTGCGGATGTCGGGCTTCATAATCTTGAGGAAACGTGTCAGACCCATAAGTGTACCCGACGTTCCCAAGGCGCATACCAGGTAATCAATCTTACCCTCGGTTTGCTGCCATATTTCGAGAGCCGTGCGTTCGTAGTGAGCCAGATAGTTGGCTGCGTTGGCAAATTGGTCCGGCATGTAGTAGGCCTCGGGGTTTGCCGCGACAATTTCGCGTGCTTTGCGTATTGCGCCATCGGTACCCTCTTCGGCGGGGGTTAGTACCACCTCGACTCCGTAGGAGCGCAGGATTTTGCGTCGTTCTACCGACACGGCGCTACTCATTACGATTTTCACGGGGTAGCCCTTGACAATACCCGCAATCGCAAGTCCGATACCCGTATTACCCGAAGTGGCTTCGATGATGGTTTTGCCCGGGGTCAGCAGGCCCTGTTGTTCGGCACCTTCGACCATGCGCAGTGCGATGCGGTCTTTGATGCTGCCTGTTGGGTTAAAGCCCTCGAGTTTGGCATATATGTTCACCTTGGGGTTTGGATTAAGAGCATTAATCCTTACCAGCGGTGTGTTGCCGATTGTTTCTAAAATGCTATTCTTGAACATTCTTGTGTAGTGTTGTATGTTGCCTATCCAAAATAGGAAGGTGTCTTACAAATAACTTGCAAAACACCCTCGTTATTGTTCAAGCACCGAACTTTGTATTCGATAAATTATTTCAAGAGGTTGTCCTTCTCGATATCCTTGAAGTAGCGGTAGGTGTTAACCTTCAGTTCACCTGTAGCCAGCTCGTCGCAAACGATGATGCTGTGGGGGTGCATTTGCAGAGCCGAAATGGTCCATTGTTGGCTAACAGCCTCCTCGATACCGTGACGCAGAGCGCGAGCCTTGTTGTGGCCGGTAGCGAGAATCAGCACCTCACGCGACGCCATAACGGTAGCTACACCAACGGTCAGAGCGGTTTTGGGTACTTTATTAACGTCGTTATCGAAGAAACGCGAGTTTGCGATGATAGTGTCGGTGGTCAGTGATTTGAGACGGGTACGCGAGGTGAGCGACGAGAAAGGCTCGTTGAACGCGATGTGTCCGTCGGGGCCGATACCACCCATGAACAGGTCGATGCCTCCCATTTCGGCAATTTTCTTCTCATAGCGAGCGCACTCAGCCTCGAGGTTCTCGGCGTTACCGTTCAAGATGTTGACGTTCTCTTTTTTGATGTCGATGTGGTTGAAGAAGTTGCTCCACATGAACGAGTGATAGCTCTCGGGGTGGCTTTCGGGCAGACCCACGTACTCGTCCATGTTGAATGTTACAACATTTGCGAACGAAACCTCACCGGCTTTGTTGAGTTTAACCAACTCGGCATAGGTAGTCAGCGGAGTTCCACCGGTGGGCAGGCCCAGGATGAACGGTTTGTCGGTTTTAGCGGCGTGCGCATTGATTTTGTCGACGATGTAACGTGCGGCCCAGATACCTACGTTTTTCGCGTCTTTTTCGATAATTACTCTCATGGGTTTATATGTTTAGTTTATTTTATTGTTAATCGGCGATATACTCGGCAAAAGTACGAGTTTTTTTTCTATTTTACAAATGTATATTCCGTTCTTGTTTTGTTGCCCACTCCGTCCACTGTCTCAAAAGTCAAAGTATGGGTGGTTGCGGGTGAGGTCTTGTACTGGTCGAGGTCGAGCGTTGCGATACGCGAAACGGGGTGGAATTCAAGTATAGCCCATTGTCCGTCAACCGTAGCCGAGAAGTCGTTCACTCCCGAAAAGTTGTCCGATAACTTGAATGTGATTTTATTGGCCGAGGTGAGGTTTGCGCCCTGTTTGAGTGAGGTTTTGATGACGGGTGGGATGGTGTCGCGCACCACGCAGTAGTGGCCAAACGAACGCATGTCACCCGATACTTTGCCGTTTTTGTAGCGTCCGCCCGCATATCCGAGTGTGCCATGTTCGCTCACTGATGCCAAGCACATACCCCACGTGCCCACACCTTCGGGAATCGCCAGCGAGATGCTGTATGCCTTGTCGAGCGGGATGTCGCGGTTGCCGATGGAGTGAATTTTGCCCAACGGACGAATCGAGTCGGCTCGTACGGCGACGTGTGGATTGATGACTCGTTGCGAGAAGTGTATGGGTTCATAGAGAGCGCCTGCGGGTATGGTGACCCATGCACCGTCGAAGGCCGACGAGAACGCTTTGGTATTGTCGACCACTTTACCCTGTGCGGCAGGGAACGACGAGGGCGCCGAACCTACGATGTCGAAGGCTACGCTTGCACGATTGTCTGCATCATCGGCTACCTCGATTCGGATGTGACGGCACTCTCCTTCGGCCGTGCGTACCACGCCGTTGTTCGAGCAATGGGTGTACATGTCGACGCGATTGCCCGTGTTGCGAGCCAATACCAACATCTCGTTCTTGGAGTTTTTTTGGAGCGGATAGTGCGCCGTGATGTTGCAACAGCGGGTGTCGCCAAACAAGAAGTGGTCCTTTTCGAAAGCCACGCACTCCGTGCCGTCAACCTCCATGCGGACACTTCGCGGGCCGAAACGGTTTGTTACACCATCCTTGCGGTCGGTGACCTCGACGACGAAATAACCCTTCGAACCAACCTTTTGAGGCTCTTCCGATTTGAGATTTAGGCGTTGCGGCTCCTTGCGCATGGGCACACCGCCCACCGTGTCCACCTCAATGTAGTGTACGGCGATGATTGAGGGTGGGGTGGTGTCTTTTACCTTGATGTGACCTCGACTGAGAACGTTAAGTGTCGCTCCGTCCGAGGTGCGGCGTATCTCGAAGTGCAGGTGCGGGCCGTAGGAGTTGCCTGAGTTGCCCGACAAACCAATCAGGTCACCCTTTTTGACGGGTAGACGTACCTCTTCGGGGTAGATGTTGACGTTGTGGCGGCGGTTGCGCATGCGGTAGTTGCGAACCATCTCCTCGACCTCGGGGGTGAAACTCTGGAGGTGGGCATAGACACTCATCGTGCCGTTTGGATGGGTGATGTAGAGTGCACGTCCGTAACCATAAAGGCTGATGTTTATGCGCGAAATGTAGCCATCAGCTATGGCGTAAACAGGAACACCCTCGCGTCCCTGGGTCTTCAGGTCAACGCCCGAGTGGAAGTGGTTGGTGCGCATCTCGGCAAAGTTGCTCGACAGCAATAGCGGAATATCCATCGGAGCGCGATAGTAGTCATCTTGGGCGCGGAGGCCGAGAGTACAAAAGGCTGCTACGCAGAGTGTAATGAGATGTTTAATCTTGTTCGGTGTCATGGTCTTTGAGTAGTTGGTCTACGCACTCGGCCACACTCTCGAAGTCGTGTCCAAGGCTCGCGCCGTAGCGCATCAGTTTGGCTCGGAGGTCGTAGTGGTCTTTGTATTTGATGTTTCGTAGTTTGCGTGTCAGAGCCGTACGAAGGCGGTCTGTCTGGGTGTCGCGGTCGGAGTACTCGTCCAACACCTCGGATATGATGTCGGCCGAGATGCGTTTGGCTCGCAGTGTCGATGTGATTTTGAACGCTCCCCATGACGATAGTTTTAGTTTTTCGCGTACGAAGGCCTCGGTGTAGCGGCGGTCGTCGATAAATCTTTCGCGCGTCAGACGCTCCACCACACCGTTGTGCGCCGTCGGCTCCACACCCCAACGCACCAACAAACGACCTACGTCCGAAGTGCAATATTCACGGCGGGCGCACAGACGCATTAGTGAGGTGAGTGCCTGTTCGGGTGTTTTACTCTTTTTTAGCGTTTGGTCCATCGTATCATTCTTGGTTTGTCCATTATGTCGCAGCGTATTTCGCCGTCGGGAAGTCCTCGCTGGGCGGCCATTTGGACGGTCTGCTCGGCCAAATGTTCGTAAATCTCGCAGTAGAGCCGTCCACCCGACTTTAGGCTTGCCACAGCAAAATCCACCACCGCCTCGTAGAACATCAGCGGTCGCTCGTCGGGAACAAACAACGCCCCATGCGGCTCCCACTCCTTGACATTGCGGTGCATCGACTCAAGGTCGCTTTGCGGTACGTAGGGTGGATTGCTCACCACGATGTCCAGCCCCTCGACGGCAGGGAGCGAAAGCATGTCGCCGTGTCGGAAATCCACCTCGGGAGCGAGTCTGTGGCCGTTGCGTCGTGCAATGGCGAGTGCCTTTTCCGAGATGTCGTAGGCCACAACGTGACTCTCGTTAAGCTGGGTGGCAAGTGCGATGGCTATTGCGCCGCTACCCGTTCCTAAGTCGGCTATGTTCAGAAGGTTCTGTCTACGATGGTCGTCCACAATCCAACGAACCAACTCCTCGGTCTCGGGGCGCGGGATGAGCACACCCGGGCCAACCTCCACGCGCATGTCGCACCACTCGGTGGAGCCTATGATGTATTGCACGGGTTCACCCATTGCAAGTCGCTTGGCCACGCGCTCCAAATCGGGGGCGTCGCACTCGCCGTCGGGCGAAATAACCAGCAGAGTGGAGGTGATGCCCCACAACTCCTCGGCAGCCAGACGTGCCACTGCTTGCGCCTCCCGTGGTTCATAGACGTTGAGGGCGGCGCGGGTGAGTGTGTTTATGATTTCGCGGTACTTCATAGCGCAAAGGTAGGTATTTTGCCCGAAAAAACCTTACTGATTTCTTCGTTTGAAGGCGCGCGCAATGGGGGTGCTTGCCAATGTGGCGTCCAAAGTGCGGGTTTGGAGCAGATGTTGTGTCGAGGGTTGCAGGGGGTCGACCGTGGGCGCGAAACGAGGGTTGTCGGCGATGGGTTTGCCGGCGTTGTGCGGACAGGCGTTTTGGCACTCGTCGCAACCGCACACCCAGCCGTTGAGTGTAAGTTCTCCCGCCTCTGATTCGAGCGTACGTGCCGAGATGCAACGTCGCGGGTCGATGGTGCGGTCTGGGTTGATGGCCCCTACGGGACAGCGTTTAAGACACAAGGAGCAGCTGCCGCAAGGATTCCACTCCGAAGGAGTGTCGTAGCAGTCGCAGGGCATGTTGAGTAGCAGTTCGCCCAGATGGACGAATGAACCGTATTCGGGCGTTATGAGCAGCGAGTTACGCCCAATTCCACCAAGCCCAGCACGCACGGCAAGTGCCTTTTCCAGCAGCGGTGCCGTGTCGACAAACATTCGCCCATCGAGCGAAGGGTAGAGCGCACGCAACTGAGTCAAAAGCTCGCGTAGCATCGCCTTAATTGAGGTATGGTAGTCGGCGTTGAGTGCGTAGGAGGCCACCTTCGCCCCGTCGAAACCCTTGGGGTAGCCTGCCGACAAGGCGTTGCGATAGTTGACCGCACACACAACGATGGTCTGAGCCTCGGGCATCAGCAGTCGCGGGTCGGCACGTCGGTCGGTGTAGCGATGAAGGTACGGAAGCCCTTCGGCGTAGCCCCGGGAGAGCCATCGCTCGAAAAAAAACGATTGTTCGCCCATTGGCTCGCAACGTGTTGTGCCACAGAGATTAAACCCCACTTCGCGGGCAATGCGAATTATGTCCGTTCGGCATATCATTTGATATTTTTGTGACAAAAATAGCGTAAAAATCGTAATATATAGTATATTTGCATGACTTAATAGTGATTGAGAGTTGGCAAAACGGGCGAACGAGCGGTTGAACGTGCGAACGCGAGGACTCTGAAATGGATGTTCGAAACCCGTTGTAAAACTCAAGAGGAGTAAGAACTAAAATAACCTGATTATGACATTTAACACACTTAAAGAGATTTACGACCATAGTGTGAAGGCCTATGCCGACAACGTCGTAAGCTCGATGCATGAGCGAGAAACCCTTACCTATGCAATGTTCCGCGAAAGAGTTGAGGCTCTGCAACAAACACTGCTCGAAGCGGGTCTTTCGGCCGGCGATAAGGTAGCTCTGCTCAGTAGCAGTATGCCCAACTGGACGGTATGTTACTTCGCAGTTACGACGATGGGTATGATTGTGGTGCCCATTCTGCCCGGTTTCTCGGGCGAGGAGTTCGGTATGATTATCACCCACAGCGAGTCCAAGGCTCTGCTTGTGAGCGACCGACTTTATTCCAAAGTTCCCAAAGAGGTGGTGCATTCGCTCAATGTTGTGGTGCGCACCAAAAATTTAGGCGTGATTTATCGTGGCGGCGACTTCGCCCCCGGTACTCCCGCAGAACCCAAAGCCGAAGACACTGCGGCTATCATCTACACCTCGGGCACAACGTCGAAACCCAAGGGTGTGATGTTGAGCCACCGAGCGCTGGCTTTCCAAGCCGAAGGAGCTTACTCGCTGTTCCCCATTAATGAAAAAGACCGTTTCTTGTCGATACTGCCCATGTCGCACGTCTACGAGGGTTCGGTAGGTATGCTCTATCCGTTCGCTTATGGCGCATCGGTGACCTATATGGACCGCCCGCCCACGGCTGCGGCTCTGCTGCCCGTGATGAGGGATGTTAAACCGACCATCATGCTGAGTGTACCTTTGGTGATTGACAAGATTTATCGTAGTCAGGTGCTGGCCAAATTTACCAAGGGCGCAGTGATGAATTGGTTGTATGGCAGGGCCCCCATCCGCCGAATGTTGCATAAGATTGCAGGTAAGAAACTGATGAAGGTATTTGGCGGTGAGTTGCGTTTCTTCGGTATCGGAGGTGCCAAACTCGATGCTCAGACCGAACAGTTCCTCTATGAGGCTCAGTTCCCCTATGCTATCGGTTATGGCTTGACCGAAACCGCACCGCTTTTGGCCGGTAAGGTTCCGTTCAAACACCCCGTAGGTTCGACAGGACCCAAAATGGATGGTGTTGAGTTGCGTATCGCCGACCCCAATGAAAATGGCGAGGGCGAGTTGCAGGCCAAAACACCGTCGGTGCTGCAAGGCTACTATAAGAACCCTGAAGCTACGGCTGCGGCGTTCACCGAGGATGGTTGGTTCCGTACCAACGACTCGGCTGTTATTGACGAGAATGGCGTGGTGTTTATCAAGGGTCGTATGAATAGCATGCTGATTGGCCCGAGTGGTGAGAATATCTATCCCGAGGATATTGAGAGCGTGCTCAATAGCCACCCCTATGTGAGTGAGTCGATTGTTACCGAGGAGGATGGCAAACTGATTGCTTTGGTTCGTTTTGATTATGACGAGTTGCAGGCTACTTTTGACGAGCTCAAGGAGTATGTCAAAGATAAGGCCGAACAGGCATCCAAACAGTTTGACCAAGCCACCGAGGAGTTGCGTAAATTTGTTAACGAGCGAGTTGCAAGTTTTTCGCGTATTGCCAAAGTCGAGGAGCAGAGCGAGGATTTCGAGAAAACCCCTTCGATGAAAATCAAACGCTTTATGTATGACCGTTCGAAACGAAAACCAGCCGGCAAGACTAAGTAATCCCGATGAATTCGCACGGCGCGATGTTGTGTGATTCAGTCAAAAATAATCAATCCCCGCAGTGCGTGTTCGGTGCTGCGGGGATTTTGTGTGAGAAGAGTGACAATTATGCGGACGAATGGGAAAAGTTTCGAGGAAAATTTGTATATTTGTCCGAATAATTGCCTGTAAAACTTAAACCTTCAATATTATGTCGTGGACTAACCAGGATTTGGCGCAAATTCAAGAGCGCGATATGACGCTCGCCGAGGTCGAAAAACAACTCAACAGCTTTGTCACAGGATTCGATTTCCTGCCCGTCGTTGCGGCTGCAAATGTCGGACACGGAATCATCGCAATGACTCCCGAACAAAACGCACACTATGCCGAGGTCTATCGTAAAGGATTGGCTGACCGTAAGGTTGTGAAGTTTGTTCCTGCGTCGGGCGCTGCAACCCGCATGTTTAAGGAGCTGTTTGCCTTTGTGGGTGAGGACAAAGAGTCGGAGTGTGTCAACACACTGCTGGCACGTATCGACGACTTTGCGTTTGCTCCCGAATTGTGGAACTATGTCGACCGCTCGGCAGATGACAAGGCAATTGTGAGTGCAATCATCGGCAAGGGTCTTGAATATGGCGTGAAACCCAAAGGTATGGTTAAGTTCCACCGCTATGCGGATGAGGTTCGCACGGCTTTGGAGGAGCACTTGGTTGAGGGTGCAATGTATGGCGCATCGAATGGCGTGGTGAATATCCACTTCACGGTTTCGCCCGAGCACATCGCAGGATTCAAACACCTGTTGGATGGCGTGGTGGCAAAATATGAGAAACGTTATGGCGTGAAGTATCGTATCGACTTTTCGGTGCAAAAACAGAGTACCGACACCATCGCTGTGAATCCCGATAATACTCCGTTCCGTAATGCGGATGGCTCGCTGTTGTTCCGTCCGGCGGGTCACGGCGCACTTATTGAGAACCTGTCGGCGATTGATGCCGATATAGTATTTGTCAAGAATATCGACAATGTGACCACCGATTCGCGTAAACCCATCACCGTGGAGTACAAACAGGTGTTGGCAGGTCTTTTGATTGATGTTCAAAGTAAAGCGTTCCGATATATCGAGCAAATTGACCGCGGACGTGCCAATGAGGCCGAAATCAAAGCCTTTGTAGAACGCGAACTGAGTGTCGAACTGCCCGAGGAGTGCAACTTGGCGCAACTGCGTAACATTCTGAATCGTCCCATCCGTGTGTGTGGTATGGTTCGTAATGAGGGTGAACCGGGTGGCGGTCCGTTTTGGGTCAAGGCGGCTGACGGCAGTGTGTCGTTGCAGATTGCAGAGTCGTCGCAAATTGCTCCCGAGGACAAACACCTGATGAGCGAGGCTACTCACTTCAATCCCGTGGATTTGGTGTGCGGCGTGCAAGACCACAATGGCAATAACTTCATTTTGAAGGATTATGTCGACCCGTCGACCGGATTCATTTCGAGCAAGAGCAAGGATGGCCGCGAACTTAAGGCTCTGGAACTTCCCGGTCTGTGGAATGGTGCTATGGCAAAATGGAATACACTGTTTGTTGAGGTTCCGTCGGCTACGTTCACTCCCGTCAAGACGGTGGTGGATTTGTTGCGCGACGAACACCAAAACTAACCGCGCGAACGTTAGGTATGCAGTAAAGCAAAAAAAACAATAAAATATAACAATACACAAAATGGAAAACAAACTTCAAAAACTTACCGAGCAACTCTACCAGGAGGGCCTTTCGAAAGGTCGCAACGACGCTGATAAACTCGTTGCCGAGGCTGAGGCTAAAGCCAAAGCTATCGTAGCTGAGGCCAAAGCCGAGGCAAAGGCTATCGTTGAGGGTGCTCAAAAACAAGCCGAAGAGCTTACTCAAAACACAATGACCGAGATTTCGCTGGCAGGCCGCCAAGCAGTGGCTGCGCTGAAAGCCGAAATCAATAATATGGTGGTTGCCAAAACTGCATCGAAAGCTGTGGCAGAGGCTACGCTGGATGCCGCTTTCGTTAAAGATATGTTGTTGGCGGTGGCTAAGAATTGGAACGGCTCGTCGACCGATGTTGTGAGCCTTTCGGCTCTGCTGCCCGAGGATAAGAAGGCCGCGTTGGAAGGTGCCTTTGAGGGAGCTGCCAAAGAGCTGTTGTCCGCAGGTGTTGAGGTTGCGTATGGCAAGGGTGTTAAGAGCGGTTTCAAAATCGGTCCGAAGGATGGCGGCTACTACATTAGTTTCGCCGACGAGGATTTCGACGCACTGCTGGGCGAGTTCCTCCGCGACAAAGTTTCGAAACTTCTCTATAAAGCATAAGCACAATGTTCTCTAATCAATATTATTGTCTTGTAGCGGGTCTGAAGGAGTGGGCACTTGACGCCGATACCAAGGGTTTTGACGCACGCGCCATTGTGGACGCAGTGGTGGAGGAACTCTCGGCAGGTGATGCATGTGCCGTGCGACTGCTTTACACCTACTACGACATCGAGAACCTGCTGACTCTGCGCCGTGGCGGAAGCCGCGTGGTGTCGCTCGGCAACTTGAGTGCCGAGCAACTCGCCGAGGAGTTGGAGCGTCCCGAGAGATTGCCCAGATTCGCCCAAAGGTTGATTATGGCCTACGCACGTCCTGAAGATGTGGAGTGGGATGATGTTGACCGTAGCGTACCTTTCGAGAAGGCGATGATGGAGGGCTACTACGAGGAGTGCGCACGTTCGTCGAGCGGATTTTTGCGTGAGTGGGCTGCCTTTGATAAGGCTCTGCGTAATGTGAGTGCCGCTGTTACTGCCCGTCGCTTGGAGTTACCCGTGGCAGATGTTGTTGTGGGTGACGACGAGATAGCTCAGGGCTTGACCAAAAGTTCGGCCGTAGATTTCGGTTTGAAGGGTGAACTGCCGTGGATTGACACTCTGCTGTCAGCCTTGGGCGAGGATGTGAATATGCTCGACAAGGAGCACCGTATCGACTTGATACGCTGGGATATGAGTGAGGAACTTACGGCGTTCGACTACTTCAACATCGACGCTGTGCTGGCTTACCTTGTGCGCGTCAACCTTGTTGACCGTTGGAGCCGTCTGGATGAGAGTCGCGGCAAGGAGATGTATCGCCGTTTGGTGGAGAGCCTTAGCGCACGCGAGAAAATAGAGAAAACGGCCAAAGCGGAGTAAAAGCAACGAAAACAAAAATAACAAAAGATATAAAATGAAGACAACAGGACGAGTATCAGGTATCGTCTCGAACCTTGTGGTGGTGAAGGCCGACGGCCCCGTTTCGCAAAACGAAATCTGCCACGTTGATTTGGGCGATGTTAAATTGATGGCCGAGGTCATTAAAGTTATTAGCGACGCGGCCTATGTTCAGGTGTTCGACTCAACGCGCGGTCTGAAAATCGGCGACCCCGTGGAGTTCGAGGGCCACATGTTGGAGGCAACACTTGCCCCCGGTATCCTCTCGCGCAGTTATGACGGTCTGCAAAATGACCTTGAGAAGATGAGCGGTCTGTTCATCGAGCGCGGAACCACTACCGACCCCATCGACTACGACAAAAAGTGGGAGTTCAAACCTCTGGCAAAAGCGGGCGATAAGGTGAGCGCAGGCTCGTGGCTCGGCCAGGTGCAGGAGATGTGGGTTGCCCACAAAATTATGGTCCCCTTTGTGATGACCGATAGCTACACCGTTAAGAGCGTTGCAGCAGCCGGTGAGTACAAGGTTACCGACACGGTGGCCGTGGTTACCGACGCCGAAGGTAACGACCACAATATTACTATGGTGCAAAAGTGGCCCGTTAAACAAGCCATCAAAGCATACACCTCGAAACCCCGCCCCTCGCGTGTGATGGAGACAGGTGTGCGTGCGATTGATACGTTCAACCCAATTGCCGACGGTGGTACCGGCTTTATTCCCGGTCCGTTTGGTGCAGGTAAGACCGTGCTGCAACACGCCATTTCGAAACAAGCCGAGGCCGACGTAATTATCATGGTTGCGTGTGGCGAGCGTGCAAATGAGGTGGTTGAGATTTTTGCCGAGTTCCCCCACTTGGACGACCCCCGCACGGGTCACAAACTGATGGAGCGTACAACCATCATCTGCAATACCTCGAATATGCCTGTTGCGGCTCGTGAGGCTTCGGTTTACACGGGTATGACCATCGGCGAGTACTATCGTGCAATGGGTCTGAAGGTGTTGATTCTGGCCGACTCGACTTCGCGTTGGGCTCAGGCTCTGCGTGAGATGAGTAACCGTTTGGAGGAGTTGCCCGGTCAGGATGCGTTCCCGATGGACTTGTCGGCTATCATTTCGGGATTCTATGCCCGCGCAGGTCTGGTATATCTGCCCAATGGCGAGAGCGGTTCGGTAACCTTCCTGGGAACAGTGTCGCCTGCGGGTGGTAACCTCAAGGAACCTGTGACCGAGTCGACCAAAAAGGCTGCACGTTGCTTCTATGCACTTTCGCAAGGCCGCGCCGATAGTAAACGTTACCCCGCAATCGACCCCATCGACTCGTATTCGAAGTACTTGGAGTATCCCGAGGTTGTCGAGTATCTTGACGGTAAGGTCGAGAAAGGTTGGGTTGAGAAGGTCTACAAAGGCAAAACTCTGGTTCAACGTGGTAAAGAGGCTTCGGAGCAAATCAACATCTTGGGTGACGACGGTGTGCCCGTAGAGTACCACGAGCGTTACTACAAGAGCGAGTTGCTGGACTTCGTGATTTTGCAACAAGATGCATTTGACGAAATTGACGCCAACTGCCCGCTGGAGCGTCAGAAGTATGTATATAATATGGTGTTGGATGTGTGCGACAAGTCGTTTGACTTTGCGGACTTCGAGGAGTGCGCAACCTTCTTCAAGGGACTTATCAACCTGTTCCGCCAGATGAACTACACCGAGTGGCAGAGCGAGAAGTTCTACGACTACGAAAAGCAAATCAAAGAGTATCTGTCCACCAAAGTAAAGGAGAACTAACGATATGGCAACAAAAGCATTTCAAAAAATATACACCAAAATCGACAACATCACCAAAGCAACGGTGAGCCTCAAAGCAACGGGCGTGGGTAATGACGAACTCGCAACCGTAGGTGGCAAATTGGCACAGGTGGTAAAGATTAATGGCGAGAACGTAATTCTTCAGGTGTTTGCAGGTACCGAGGGTATCGCAACCAACTCGGAGGTGGTGTTCCACGGTGAACCTCCCAAATTGAACGTTAGCGACGAGCTGGCAGGACGTTTCTTCAACGCCTACGGCGAGCCTATCGAGGGCGGTGCACAACCCGAGGGTGAGCCTCGTGTGATTGGCGGCCCGACCGTGAACCCCTTCAAACGTATCCAACCTTCGGAGTTGATTGCAACCGGTATCGCAGGTATCGACCTTAACAATACCATCGTGTCGGGTCAGAAGATTCCCTTCTTTGCCGACCCCGACCAACCCTATAACGCTGTGATGGCTAACGTGGCTCTGCGTGCAAAAGCCGACAAGATTATCCTCGGCGGTATGGGTATGACCAACGACGACTTCCTGTACTTCAAGAGCGTGTTTGAGAACGCAGGTGCGCTGGACCGTATCGTGAGCTTTGTGAATACGACGGAGAATCCCCCCGTGGAGCGTCTGCTGATTCCCGATATGGCGCTGACCGCAGCCGAGTACTTCGCTGCCGACAAGGGCGAGAAGGTGCTGGTGCTGTTGACCGATATGACGCTGTATGCCGACGCGCTGGCGATTGTGTCGAACCGTATGGACCAAATCCCTTCGAAGGACTCGATGCCCGGTTCGTTGTACTCGGACTTGGCAAAGATTTACGAGAAGGCTGTGCAACTTCCCAACGGCGGTTCGATTACCATCATCGCAGTGACCACGCTGTCGGGTGGTGACATTACCCACGCTGTGCCCGACAACACGGGTTACATCACCGAGGGTCAGTTGTTCTTGCGTAACGACTCCGACACGGGTAAGGTTATTATCGACCCGTTCCGAAGCCTGTCGCGTCTGAAACAGCTGGTGATTGGCAAGAAAACCCGTGAGGACCACCCGCAGGTTATGAACGCTTGTGTGCGTCTGTATGCCGATGCAGCCAATGCCAAGACCAAGTTGGAGAATGGTTTTGACCTTTCGGACTACGACGAGCGTACTCTGAAATTCGCACACGACTACTCCGAAAAACTGCTGGCAATCGACGTAAATATCGAGATTACCCAGATGCTGGACATCGCTTGGAGTCTGTTTGCCAAGTACTTCACCGCATCGGAGGTGGCCATCAAACAAGAATTGGTTGAAAAATATTGGCCCACAGTGGCATAACGACTGCTTATGGCAATCAAATTTCAATATAACAAGACTTCGCTCGGCGAACTTGGCAAACAGCTGAAGGTTCGTGAAAAGGCACTCCCTACCATCAAAAGTAAGGAGAGCGCCCTGCGATTGGAAGTCGCCAAGGCCAAAGAGGTGGCCGAAACTTTCGCCCGTGAGTTGCAGGACGTGGAGTCGCAATACGACTATATGACTGCATTGTGGGGCGAGTTCGACCCCGACCTTGTGAGCATTGAGGATGTGGAACTGACAGCGGTGAAAATCGCCGGCGTGCGCATTCCCGTGTTGAAAGAGGTGGTCTTTGCCAACCGTCCTTATGACCTGTTCAGCAGTCCCGCGTGGACGGCCGACGGTGTGGAATTGTTGCGCAGAGTGGCGCGCCTGATGGTCGAGTACGAGGTGTTTGACCTCAAGATGCGACTGCTCGACAAGGCCCGCAAAAAGACCACGCAGAAAGTGAACCTCTACGAGAAGGTGCAAATCCCCGGCTACCAAGACGCAATTCGTAAGATTAAACGCTTCTTGGAGGACGAGGAGAACCTCTCGAAGAGTGCCCAAAAAATCGTGAAAAGCAAACATCAACAGGAGGAGTAACGTATGATTGTAAAGATGAATAAATACAGTTTCGTGGTGTTGACTTCGAAACGTGACGAATTCCTCAAACGTTTGCAGGAGTTGGGCTTGGTGGATGTTACCACGGCAGGCTGGGAACCTTCGGAGAACGACCGCCGTGTGATGATAGATGTCGACCGCTATAAGGCGGCCGTTGCGAAACTTACGTCGATGTCTGCTGACGCTCGCTATGCAGGTGGTGTGGCCTACGCCGACGGAGATGAGGCTTTTGACAGGTATGTGGCAGCCGAGGAGGCAGTGAGTGCTTTGCAGGGCGAAATTGCGCGTCTGCAAAAGTGCGCTGCGGAGACCGAACCGTGGGGCGAATTCGACGCAGAGGTGATTGCTCGTCTGCGTGACGAGGGCGTTGTGTTGCACTTCTTTACGGCTCAAACGGGCGACTACGAACGTGGCGTTGAGGAGTGGAGTAAGAGTTACAACGTGGAGCGCGTGAGCGACGTTGAGGGTGTGAGCTACTTTGTAGTGGTGACCCGCCCCGGTGAGGATGTGATGATTGATGCTCAGGAGATTAAACCGCTGACACAGACGGCTGCTCAGGCTCGCGCCGAGATTGCACGCTTGGAGTCGGAGGTTGCTTCGTGGGATAAGGTTTACGCCAATGCCGTGGCAAGCGTGGCCCTGCTTGATAAGACTCGCGGGGAGATTGCCGAGCAGTTGGATTTCAGCCGTGTTGCTCGCTCGGGTAAGGCCGAGGCCGAGGGTGCGCTGACCGTTATGGAGGCGTGGGCCGAGGTGGATAACCAGGCGCAGGTGGACGCTATGCTGGACGCCGAGCCGGGACTCTACTACATCAAGGAGGCTCCCACCCCCGAGGACAATACTCCCGTGAAACTCAAAAACCGCTGGTTTGCAAGCGTGTTCGAACTGATTGGCTCGATGTACGCACTGCCCAAGTATGGTACACTCGATTTGACACCGTTGTTCGCACCGTTCTATATGTTGTTCTTTGCAATCTGTCTGAACGACGCTGGTTATGGTGCAATCATTCTGGCCGTAGGTTTGGCACTCTACTTCAAGGGTGGCAAGAGTATGCGTCAGGCTTCGTGGTTGTCGATGTTGTGCGGTGGCGCAACAGTTCTGTTCGGCACCTATACGGGTTCTCTGTTTGGTATGAGTATCCCCGAAATGCTGGGCTACGAGAATATCGCCGATTCGCCTTTCTTGGACTTCCAGGGCGAGTTCTTCTCGTTGGCGCTGGCACTCGGCGTGGTGCAAATCCTGTTGGGTATGGCAGTGAATATCTATATGACCACCCGCACGTATGGTTTCCGCTATGCGTTGGGCAGTCTGGGATGGTTCCTGCTGCTGGTGGCTGGCTGCTTGGCCGCGGCTCTGCCTATGTTGAATGAGGCATTTGTAATTCCGTGGTTCACAACCTCGTCGCCCGCATTCTACGCGGTGGCAGGTGTTGCTCTGGCGCTGATGCTGCTGTTCAACTCTCCAGGCAAGAATATCTTTGCCAATATAGGCTCGGGACTTTGGAATACCTATAACAACGTAACGGGTCTGTTGAGTGACGTGTTGAGTTACATTCGTCTGTTTGCCATCGGCTTGTCGGGCGGTGTGCTTGCGCTGGTGTTCAACAGCTTGGCGCTGGGAATGACGGGTCTGGATGCAGGCGTTGAAGGTATGTCGGTGGTGTCCATCATTCTGAAGGTCATTCTGGCATCGGTAATCCTGCTCATAGGCCACGGTATCAACCTCTTTATGTCCACAATCTCGTCGTTCGTTCACCCGATGCGTCTGACCTTTGTGGAGTTTTTCAAAAACGCGGGCTTCGAAATGGCAACTCGCACCTTCGAGCCCTTCAAAAAGCAACAAGATAAATAATTAAACAATAATTAAAACTTAAACAAACTATGGAAACAACAACAGCATTGGTATTGGCTTACGTAGGTGTAGCCCTTATGGTAGGTGTGGCAGGTATCGGTTCGGCCATTGGTACCGCAATTTGCGGCCAAGCAGCCGTAGGTGCAATGAAAAAGAGTGGTAGCGCATTCGGTAGCTACATGATTCTTTCGGCACTTCCCGGTTCGCAAGGTCTTTATGGCTTCGTGAGCTTCTTTATGGTTCAAGGTTTCTTGACCGCTGACATCACCATGTTCCAAGCAGCCGCTATCTTTGGTGCCGGTCTGCTGGTTGCTATCGTAAACTTGATGGCTGCTATCTACCAAGCAAAGGTTTGTGCTAACGGTATCGCAGCCGTAGGTGCAGGTCACGACGTGATGGGTAAGACTCTGATTTTGGCAGCGTTCCCCGAGTTGTACGCAATTTTGAGTGTGGCAGCGACTTTCTTGATTTCGTCTGTTCTCTAATTTTCGAGTCTTGTTGGTGAATTTGGGCTTGCGTCCGTCGTCCGAAATCCTCATTTACAAGAGTAAACTGCGGTTTCGTCCTCTGTCCTTGCCCCCCAATTCCCTCGACAATATATCACTCAAGAATGAGAAGTGCCCCGACCCGTGTGGTTGGGGTGCTTTTTTTTATGTCGACTATGTGAGTAAGCAAGTTTTTTTGCGTAACTTTGTGTGAGAAACAAAAAACTGAATCATATATGAAAAAACTGCTTATTCTACTGCTGGCCGTCGTTGCTGTTCAACTGAATGCGCAAGACCTCAAACACTACAAACGAATTGTCAAGGAGCTCAGCTCGGCCAAATATCAAGGCCGAGGTTACGCCCTTGGAGGTGCCAACAAAGCTGGAGCCTATCTCGAAAAAGAGTTCCGCAAGGCAGGCGCTGACGAGGTTATTTGCCAACCCTTTAAGTTGAATGTCAATACCTTCCCCGGTAAGATGGAGTTTACGGTCGATGGTCGAAAACTTCGACCCGGTGTGGATTTTACCGTGCGCGAGTTCTCGCCCGGAATCAAGGGAACCTTCAAACTCTACCACATCGACACGTTGAATTACAACTCCGAGCAGATTTTTGCCGACTTGGCCTCGCCCGAGTACCAAAACGCCTTTGTGGTGTGTGACTTCTGGTACTCGTACAAGCATCGTGAGGATTTCCAGCGTCTGCAAAGTAAGGACGGATGTTCGAATGCGGGCGTGATTTTCACGTGGAAAGACCCGCTGTTGAAGTTTTACAAGGCTTATGCCGACCGCCTGATGAATAAACCCGTGCTTTGGACTACCGATGCGCTCACGGCCGAGGATAAGAGCATAACACTCGACATCGAGAACCGCATGCTCAATGACTATGAGTGTTTTAACGTCATTGCCAAGGTTGAGGGCCAGCGTCACGATAGCTGTTTTGTCTTTACAGCCCACTATGACCACCTCGGCAACCTCGGTCGCAAGGTGTACTACGCCGGAGCCCACGACAACGCGTCGGGAACGGCTGCCATCGTTACTCTTGCCGCCTATTATGCCCAGAATCGACCCGAATACGACATCTATTTCGTCGCTTTCTCGGGCGAGGATGCCTACCTGCGTGGCTCGGAGTGGTATGCCGCAAATCCTACCGTCGACCTAAAACAGATTCGTTACCTGCTCAATCTCGATATGATTGGCGACAACAATCCTGTGTTGTATTGTGAGGCCAGCAACCCCGGTATGCGTGGTTTTGAGTTGTTCGAGAGCCTGAATGCCGAAAAGGGATACTTCAAATCGTTGAATCGCGGCAAATTGGCGGGTAATAGCGACCACTATCCCTTTGCACAACGAGGTGTTCCGTGTATCTTCCTCGAGAACGAAGGTGGCGATGCGTTTAAGTATTACCACACCACGTTTGACACTTGGCAGAATGCTCTGTTCGACAGCTATGAGCCTCTGTTCCGCATGGTGGTCGACTTCGTGGAGCAATATTAATGGAAATATCCATCGGCACTATATCGTCACCATGACGATATAGTGCCGATGTTCATCAGAGCTATGGCGTCGCCAATCAGTGCGTTGTAGCCCATGGCGCGGAACGGCCCGCCGGCAACATCCTTGCGAGAGTGCATTACCATTTGCGTGTAACGACTCGGCAACTCACTCGACATTTCGTATAACAGACGAGCATGGCGATTCTCGGGTAACTCCTCGGGTGTCGTCGGGAAAACTACGGCCTTGCTCGAGATGTCTTTCGAGAGGTTGATATTCATCAGCAGCGTCTGACCGTAGAGCGTAGAGGTGCGACGTATGCGTTCGGCTATTCCGAGCAGTTGCTCGGCTGTGGCGTCAGTGGCTTCGCCGTCGGTGATATTGATGATTGTGGGCGGATAACTCGAACGGAAACGCTCGGTGTTGCACAATCGGTCGGTCATCTGAAGGGCGCGTACCAGGGCTTCATACATTGGAGTGACACCCGTGGCAAGTGGTTCGACCCAACGGTTGTTGAGCGTGGTTGTCATGACCGTCGAGCCGTCGGGAAGCAAACGTTCGCGGGTAGTAACTTGCGACGGTACGGTGCGCACAGCGAGTTCCGAAGGGGTGACAAACCCGCGCTCGCTCAGCAGATTGCGAACGCCAAGTCCGGAATACCCCAACACCGCAATGTGATAGTAGTCGTAAAAACCCGTTTGACGACGACAACGGTCAATCAACTCATCAAGCAGAGCGTTGGTTGCCATCGACAAAGCTTGGGCTTTGGTCTGTTCCACACCGTCGTGGATGGTGCGTTCGGACATCGAACCCGATTGGTCGAGCAGAAAGACGAATGCCGTGGGATTGGCCCGAGTGATGGGACAACTGTAAGGTTCGTAAATGTTCATGATTGTTGTTTGGTCCTTGTTTTATTCGATAGATGCAATCTCTTTTCCTGTGACGTCAATCCAGCCACTGAGGCCGTCCACTTCGACGGGGAACAGACCCTCGGCCGAAGGCTCGCCAATCCATTCAAACGGGCGGTGAGAGAGTCGCCCTCCTTCGCGGTCGAATAACTGCCACACGCCGTCGCGCATGGCTACGCATGTGTTCAGATTCTCGTTCCATGTCAACTCCTCGTAGATGGTCGGCAGCAGCAACGTGCCGTTGGCGTCCATCAAACCCCAACCTTCGGTGGTGGCAACTTCGGCACGTCCCTCACGCAGAAGTTCGGCCGACACGAAAGTTGTATCATTGAGTGGGTGACCCTCCGAGTCGATGTAACGAAAACCTTCGGCACACTCCACCAAATAGACTCCTTCGTGAAGCTCGTAGTTCTGATACTCGTCGTTGTGCGGTTTGATGGTGTCGGACTCCCCATGCAACTCCTCAAGGATGATACGCAGACCCTCGGGGTCGACGCGGCAGAGGTCCCACAATGTGCGACACACCTCCTCGGCCGAACCCGACTTAATGCCCAGGCGTCTACACAGAGGACGAATCAGCTCGGTCCATTGTTTTACTTGAGGTGTATGGTCGCTTGCTCGGCCGTTGCACATACCCCAGGCCAGCGACATTGCCATCTCGGCCAAGCGCGGTCGCGTACGCTCAACCTCGCACACCAACATCCGTCCCGCGGGCGTAAAACACACTCCAAGGTCGAATTTCCATGTGCGGCGTTCCATTTCGCAGGCCAACTCCACAAGGTCGTACATCGCAGCACGAAGTGCAGGATGGTTGTCGGTTTCGGCAGCGTAGCTTACAAAGTCGTCTACGCTCATGCATCGCCCGGAATAGGGGAGCATCACCACAGCAATTTTTTCGATGTGGCCGCAAGCGTCGAACACAGGCAACTCATTTTCGTGAAGAGTGAGTCGTGCGAAACACTCCGGTCGAGCCTCGCGCAATTCGATGTAGCGTCGCCAGGTGCGTCGTAAACCCTCTTCGTTGTCGGGTGAACAACACAAGAGCGCGTGTTGGCCGTTGTTCCACACCTCGAAAATGTGTACTCCATGGATGGTTCTGCTTCGAGGACGTCCCATAGAGTCTACGACGGGTCGCACTCCGTGCAAGGTTGTCATTAGCGTGTGCGCATTGGCCACGGTTTCAGTTAAGTTGGAAATCGTAAAAGTCATTTGAACCCAGTTTTACTAAGCGAAGATACGATTTTTATGAGAATATAACAAAAAGTCAGTCCGACCACACATTGGGTCGAACTGACTCTCAGAGTATTATTTGCGTCAGTCTTCTATTTATTGCTGCCGCTTGCGTAGCGTTTGCCGTAAACGTCCACTGCGTAGAGATGAAGCTGTTGGGTGTATTCATAATCACCCGACACGCTCTTCATGCTACGGTTGTTCTGCTCGGTGTTGCTGTATTTGTAGTTCGAGTAGTCGCCGTTATCCTCGTTCTTAGGGACGTAGCGGCTCTCCTTAAATATGAAACTAAATTGGTCGGTGGAACTTGGATTGGCGCAACGGAGCACAGCAATTACACGTCCCATATTGCCATCGTCATCCTTCTTGTTGGGGTCAACCAACAGCCACGCAGCAACATTCTGCCAACCCTCGGCCGTGAAGTAAACTGCGCCATTGCCTGCCTTGCGATAGGTGTGAGTTCCGGCTACCACGGGCTTGGGATTGCGATACAGTTCAATATTCTCGTCGTGGATATAGAAGGGGTCCAAAGGCAGCGGCTTGAACTTCGAGCAATACTCCTCCATCTCGGCAATCTCCTCGGGGGTATTGGTGAAGTAGTTTTGGCCATAGTGGTTGGTTCTCACACGGTTGTTAACACCGGGGATTCTCCATCGTTTAGCCCAACCGCTGAAGTCATAGCCCGAAACTCTCGATATGCTTTTGACAAACTCATAGAGCATATTCGAGTGGTATTTGTCCTGGTTGTTGCCAAACAGGCTTGCATTGAAGCCCGAAGCGCGGCACTCCTCATAGTAGTCGGGGTAGAAGTCGTGGTTGCCCAAAATAACGTGGTTGAACAAGAACAACTGATAGAGCGGCATGGCGCGACTTGACAGGCTACCGCCGCCCGTGGTTTGACCATAGAGCGGACAGTTAACCGACTCGACATAGGTCAACGGACGTTCGGTCCAGTTACCATCCTTGTCGAAGTCCCACACCCAACGGGTTGCAATATCCTGCATACCGCCGTTGAAACCATTGTCGTAGCGAATCCATGTATGGCCAGCACCCATTCCCCATTGGTAGTTTTGGAAGATGGCGCATTGCAGGTTGTTGGTAACCTCGATTTGTCCTCGCCAGGTGAAAATCTCGGTTTGAGTCGAGTGGCCAAGTTCGTGAGCAATGGTCTTGCCCTTGTTGGCAATACTTCCGTTCATGGTGGTGACATTCTTAGGCCAAATCTCATCGGGGTCAACCCACATGTGGGTATATTTGTTACTCAAGCCGATGTGGTAGTAGCCTGAATATCCCAAAGCTCCGGTCTCAACCTCGTCATAAACCATACGGTTGCGGTGGTGGCGAGGCAGACCTTTGGCGCGATACTTCACAAGACCCATGACATGGTCTTGAGTCGAGGCAATCGTATCGTAGAGGTCCATCAGTTCGAAGGCTCGTGTGGCATTGGCTTTGATATCCTTCTTGAAGGTCAGAGTATAGTAGTTCAACTTGCGGAAGTTAAGAACGGCTGACTTGGAAATCATATCAAAGCGAGGTTCTTCGCTGTTGGGCGCAAGCATAAAGATACGATATACATCCTCGGGGGTGTGCACGCCTTTTTTGATGTAGCCATTAACTCCAGAGTTTACGAAGTGCGCCGTCATGGGGGGGATGTTCTCGTAGTCGTCCGAGAATACAAGGATGTACATCAGACCGCGATAATTCGGCACAATTACGTTGCGACCCTTTTGTATTTGGTAGTCATAGGTGTGGGTATTGGGGTTGGTACTTCCCGCCTCTTCATGATTTTCCCAGTCGACCACACGAACATAAATCTTTTGACCGTAGTCCTCGTCGAGGTAGATGTATTGCGGAGTACCGGCTTCGGCAACGTACATACCTGTAACGTTGTCAAGCAAACCGAACGCTTTGTCGCGCAGAATTGCGGCGTCGCGTTCGGGCTTGGGATAAGCCTTAAACTCGCACACGCGGAACTCTCGGTCGTAGATACCATAGAGCATCTTCTCGGCCAGGCTGCGATAGAACGGGTCTTTGATTTGGCATACCTTGTCGTAGTCGACCTCTGGGCGAAGTTCCGACAGCGACCAATCCTTAAAGTAGTCGAGTGCTTGGAAACGATTGGGGTCGTAGGCGTAAAGGCTAATCTCAGCAGCGGCGGCAACATATTCGCACTCAGTGTCGTTTACGACATAGGGAGTAGCATTCTTGATTACGATGCGCAGTTGTGTTGTGGTGTTGGGCAGCGACGGTGCAAAATTAACATCTGCGGTGGTGTTGCCGCCACGGAAGTCGTGACTTGCAACAAGTTTCTCGACGCCATCCTTGTCGGTGGCATAAATATCGACCTCTCGCCAATTGCCCCACTCAAGTGCGCTGTTTCCTTGTGCGGGCACGTAGCGCAGATAGTTGATATGCTCCACGTTCGAAGCGTCGATTTTCAGTGTAAGCTCTTGTGGCTTGTCGTTGTTGGTAGCCGAGTACCAAGCGGTCATCACATTGCCGTCGCATGCACGTTCAACTTTGCGGTTTGCCGACATTTGAGAGGTGCCCTCGACGGAGGTGATGGTCACGGGCAGGTCTTCACCCTCCCAATTGTCGTTCTCGGGCATTTCGGTCAGTGTGTAGACAATCTGTGTGAATTTGACGGTTTTGGTTGTGGAGGCCGTGGCGATGGTGATTTCGGCTGTACGTTCCTCCTTTTCGCTCGGGTTCTCGTCGTAGTCGAACACCACAACGCCCTTTTTCGACAGTTCGGTGTTGATTTTCAGCCAATCGCCTTTGGTAACGTTGGCGGTGTAGTCCGTGGCGGACTCCACAAGCACGCTGTCGCGGCCAGCCAAGAACAGCAGGCTCTTCTGCTCGATGTTGACTTTCAAATCGACCTTACCCCATTGCACAACTTCGATTTGTGCCGAAGCATTGGCGCTGACAAATTTAACCTTGGTGTTGCGAATATCGTCGCCATAGTTGGTCGAGATGTAGAAAGTCTCGGTACGCACGCCTTCGCCTTCTGCGGTTCCGTCGTGCGAAAGCCATGTGCACTCCTCGGGAATAACGATTTCGTAGTCACCGTCCGAGGCAACCTCTACGGTGAAGTTGCCCATATCTTTGGTGAGTGTATAGAGCGTATCTGCTATGGTGATTTCGGTCGCCGGCACAACGTCGCTTGCAAGTTGAACGATAACAATCTGGTCGGCAGCCTCGCCATTGGTGACGGTCACAGAAAGTTCACGTGACGCTTGCGTTTGGTTCTCCTCGACATTCACCATCAGTAAGCGTTTGCCGTTCTCGTCAATCAGGTCCTGAACGAAACACCACTCTTGGCTCTCGTCGTAGCTGAAACTCCAAAAATTGTTGTGCGAGTTGATGTAGATAAGATTCTCCACAGAACTTGCGCAACCCAGGTAGAGGGTGTCATACTCCGCCTCGATGAACTCATCCAAAATGTCGGGTTTGCCATCGTTGGGAGCGTCATTCTGACATCCTGCAAAGGTAGCCATGACGGCTAACAGAATCAATAAATACTTTCTCATATTGGTTATGTGTTGTTAGTGAATTCTACTTAATGTTGCTTTTGCTTGCGTAGCGGTTGCCGAATGCGTCAACGGCAAACAATTGCAGCGATTGGGTGTACTCGTAATCGCCCGTTACAGGCTCAAGGCTACGCTCGGTACCTTTGACGTTCGACGAGTAGGGGCTACCCTCGTTGTAGAAGTAGTCCGAGTAGTCGCCCGGAGCTTTGGGTATGTAGCGCGACTCCTTGAATACATACTCAAACGAGTCAGTTCCCGAGGGGTTCGAACATTGAAGAATTGCTACTTGGCGGCCTTGTTCGCCGTTTTTCTCCTTCTTGTCGGGGTCAACAAGCACCCAAGCAACAACGTTCTCCCAACCCGAAGTTGTGAATATGCCACTCGTGCTGTCGTAGGTGTGGGTTCCGGCCACTACGGTTTGCGGGTTGCGATACAACTCGAGGTTTAGGTCGTGGATGTACAGCAGGTTGTGTTTGGGGGCGGGGAATTGCGAGCAGTACTTTTTGATTTCAGCCACTTTCTCTTCGGTGGTGGTGTAGAAAACCTGACCATAGTGGTTCACCTTCGTACCCTTGTTCACACCCATCGGGCGGTGGATACCGGGCAGTCCCCACATCTCGGCCCAAGCACTCAGGTTCTCACCCGAGGCCTCCGAGATGGTCTTGACGTACTCCTCTTGTACGGCATTGTAGTAGTCGTTCGAAGTATTGAAATCGCGTTCAATGATGGGCTTGGTACGGCACAACTCATAGAAGTCGGAATAGAAGTCCGTTTTGCCCAGCACCAAGTGGTAGTACAGATACAACTGATAGAAAGGCATAATGCGGGTTTGATAATCGACGCAACCCTTCTCATAACCTGTTCCGGGGCTGTTGACAGATTCGATATAGTTCCACGGGCGCTCATACCAGTTGCCGTTCTCGTCGAAGTCCCATACCCAGCGGGCCGCCAAATCGCGCATTCCTCGATTGAATTGGTCGCCGTAACGCAGGTTAGTGTAACCCTTACCCTCGCCGTAGAGTTTATTTTGGATAATATCACACATGAAGTTGTTGGTAACCTCCGTTAGTCCAATCCATTTGAAGAGTTGGGTTTGGGTTGCGTGGCCGAACTCGTGGAATAGAGTCCATCCCGAGTTTACCACACTTGCATTCATGGTGGTTGCTTTGCGAGGCCAGATGCCGTCGGGGTCAACCCAGAAACCGACACCTTGACGGGCGCAAATGTGGCTGTAAGACGAGTAACCTGCATTGTTGGTTTCACCTTCGTGAATCATCACACGGTGGGTGTGGCGGTGTCCGTATTTCGTAAATCCTTCGAAATCCTCTACAATGTTGACCATTGTATCATAGATATCCATCAGTGCAAATACTCGGTGACCATTCTCTCGCGGTTTGCTTAGGAAGGTGTTTCGGCGGAACAGGTCTTTGGTGAAGTTGATAATTGCTCTGTCGGAAACAACATCAAAGCGAGGCTCCTCTTTGAAGGTTGCCAAACCGAAAATGCGGGCGACATCCTCCGCCGTGTGAACGCCTTTCTTGATGTAACCATTGACACCCGAATTTAAGAAGTGAGCCTTCATGGTGGGGATGTTCTTGTAGTTGTCGGTGATGGCGTAGATATACATCAGGCCGCGATACTTCGGAATAATCACGTTGCGGCCCTTTTGAACCTTGTAGTCGTATGTGTGGTCGGTAACCGAGGTACCTACGGCACCTTCATGATTGGCGTAATCCACAATACGCACATAGATGTCCAAACCGTAGTCCTCGTCAATGTATATATATTGTGGGTCACCGGCTTTGTGGACAAACATACCGGTCACGTTGTCCAGCGGGCTGAATGCCGTGTCGCGGAACTTCTTGGAGTCACGCTCGGGGTGGGGGTAAGCCTGGAACTCGCACACGCGGAACTCGTCGTCATAGGTGCCGTAGAAAATTTGTTCGGCCAGGCTACGATAGAACGGGTCTTTGATTTGGCTGATTTGCTCGTAGGTGACCTCGTCGCGCAGCTCCGACAGCGACCAGTCGGTGAAGTATTGGAGTGCTTGGAAGCCCTCGGGGTTGTACATAAATACACCCACCTCGGCAGCTCCTGCGACATTGGGATACTCAACATTTTTCTCAACATAGGGGATGGCGCTCTTGATGACGAAACGCACTCGGGTGGTGGTGTTGGGCAGGGCCGGCTCGAAAACCACATCCGTGCTGTTACCCGTAAGCAGGAAGTCGTGCGTCAGAACAAGACTCTCGTTACCCTCGGCATCGGTCGCATAGACGTCGACCTCTCCCCAGCGACCCCATGGTTGAGGATTGCTGTTGCTTGAGGGGATGGGGACGTAGCGCAGGTAGTCGATGCGGTCGAGTTTCGAAGCGTCGATGTTGAGGATGAGTTCTTGCGGTTTATCGTTTTTTGGAGCCGATTGCCATGCGGTCAAGGTGTTGCCGTCGAAAGCTCGCTCAACCTTGCGGCTTGTAGACAATTGCGACGAACCTTCGCCCAAAGTAATCGTAGCAGGGATGTCGTCAATCCAATTGTCGCCCTCGGGCATTTCGGTCAGGTTGTACGGAATCTGGGTCAGCGTCACCTCCTTGGTTGTGTTGGCAGTGGCGATGGTGATTACTGCGGTGCGCGGGTCGGTTTCGCTCTCATTCATCTCGTAATCGAACACAATAAGGCCGTTTTTCGACAACTCGGTGTTGATGGTTACCCAGTCGCCTTCGGTAATCTTGGCGGTGTACTCCGTAGCGGCTTCCACGTGCAGACTGTCGCTGCCGGCAGCAAATGTCAAGTTCTTCTTGTCGGCGTCAACCTTCAAATCAATCTTTCCCCACTGTATAATCTCGATTTTTGCCGAAGTGTTGGGGCTGACCAGCGAAACTTCGACACTGCGAATCTCGTCGCCATAGTTGGCCGAAAGGTAGAACGTCTCGGTGACTACGCCTTCGCCCTTGGTGGTTCCGTCATGTGAAATCCAGGTGCACTCCTCGGGGATGTCGATTTCGTAAGAGCCATCGGTAGTTACATCCACACTGAAAGTTGTCATCTCTTTGGGGAACGAGTAGCTTTGGTCGGCGAGAGAGATGGTAGTTGCGGGTTTCTCGCTGTTGACAAGTTGCGAAATGACAATCTGGTCGGCTGCATCACCGTTGGTGATTGTTATGGTCAGTTCGCGAGTGTTATCTGTTTTGTTTTCGTTGGTTTCGACAATCAGATAGCGTTGGCCGTTCTCGTCGATAGCGTCCTGAATGAAGCACCACTCTTGGCTCTCGTCGTAGCTGTAGCTCCAAAAGTTGCTGTGTGAGTTGATATAGATGGTGTTGTCGGCAGAGCTTGCGCTGCCCAGATAGAGCGTGTCACACTCTGCTTGTACGTAGTGTTTGACGTCGGGGTTGCCATCATCGGGTGTGTCGTTTTGGCAGCCCACGAATGCCGCGATAACGGCAAAGAGTAGTAGTAGGTTTTTTTTCATTTTGTTTTAAGGTATTTAGTTTATTTTTTTTGTCGTTTAAGGAGTCTTTATCTCCACAAAGGTATGTATTATTTTTGGACTTACCTTAAAATAAGGTATAAATAAGAGTTTTTGTTCTAAATTTCATTGGTTGTTTGGGCGTGCAAGGTATCTTTTGACTCTCATTTATGGGTATATTCCCCGCGAAGAACATTAAAAACTTAAATTTATGGTATCGTTGAAACTGAAGTTTAGACCCTCGATAGTCGAGGGAAAACAGGGTACGCTGTACTATCAACTAATTTGTAATCGCAGGGTAAGGCAATTGGCTACTGACTTTCGCATCTTTGCCGACGAATGGGACCCTCAGTCCGAACAAATCATCATCAACGCCTCTTCGCCCAGAGCCGGCTATCTGGAGTCGGTGGCGTGGACCGTAAAACACTGTCTCGAGCGTTTCCGAAGTGTGGTGGGAGAGTACACCTTCGACGGCCGACCCATCAGCGTGGAGCGGGTCGTGGAGGTGCTGAAATCCACGTCGGACGCAAATACGCTGTTCGAATATATGGAACAGACCGTAAGGCATTATCAACGGTTGGGGCAGCTCCGAACGGGCGAAACGTATGCTGCAACGCTCAGCAGCTTTCGACGTTTCCGTGGAGGGGTGGATGTCGCTTTGGGGGACATCGACTGCACACTGTTTGAGGACTACGAGGGCTATCTCAAAAGGCGTGGTTTGTCACCCAATACCCGCACCTTCTACCTCAAGCATCTGAGAACGGCCTATCGTCGAGCCGTGGAGGAGGAGTTGGTGGTCGACCGCAAGCCCTTCAGACGGGTCTCGACAGCCACCGAAAGAACGGCCAAAAGAGCTATTCCGCTGCAACTCATCAGACGCCTTAAACAGATGGATTGTAGTGATTTGCCGGCGTTTGGTTTTGCGCGAGATATGTTTCTGTTTAGTTTCTACACGCGTGGCATGTCGTTCGTTGATATAGCCTACTTGCAGAAGAAAAACCTCAAAGACGGAGTGCTTTCGTATCGACGCAAAAAGACAAATCAACAACTCACGATTCGTTGGGAACCCTGCATGCAGGAGATATTGGACCGCTATGCGGCCGATAGCTCATCGCCGTATCTTTTTGCTATCATCAGTGCCAAGACGCGAAATCCTCGTCGCCAATATCAAAATACACAATCACGAATCAATCGCAGCCTCAAGCAGTTGGGCGAAATGATGGGATTGAGCCTGCCTCTGACCATGTATTGTGCCCGCCATTCATGGGCGAGTATCGCCCGCGACCGAGGTGTCCCGATTTCGGTAATTAGTCAAGGCATGGGGCACGACTCCGAAAAGACAACCCGGATTTATTTGGCCTCGCTTCGAACCGAGGTCATCGACAGAGCCAATCGCAAAATACTCTCTTTGTTGTAGCACTGAATACCACACAAAAAAACACCCCGCCAACTCGTGGCAGGGTGAACCCAACTTTAATGTATTGATTATGAAAAAGACTTCAACCGTGCCTCTCGACTCTGTCGAAATCCGATATTATAACGCCCCGACGGGAGTAATATTGTGTCCGAGAGATGAATTTTTTTCAAAAAAAACACAAAAAACACGCACCAGAGCACATCGAGGCACAAAATAAACTACCTTTGCAGGGTAAATTCTTTTTGACTATGGCCAAAGTAATAGCCGATTATAACCCCAATGATGTGGGTGTGAACAATGGAAATTTTTTTGGGATGCCCTTTGAGGTGGAGGATGCTCAGCTTGTGTTGGTGTCGGCCCCGTGGGACGTCACTTCGTCCTATGGTGGCGGTTCGTCGTCGGCACCCGATGCAATCATCGAGGCCTCGACCCAACTTGATTTCTACGACCCCTATGCGCGTGACCAGTGGTGTAAGGGTATCGCCACGGCCGAAATCGATTACGATATTCAAGAGTCGAGCAATGCACTGCGAGAGGATGCCGAGAAAATCATCGAGGCGCTCGAGAATGGTGATGACATCGAGGAGAACTTCATGTTGCGCCGTCGACTCGACCGTGTGAATGCAGGAAGTATCGAACTCAATGGCAAGGTCTATGACCAAACGCGTAAATTGTTGGAGCAGGGTAAGTTGGTGGGTCTTGTGGGTGGCGACCATAGCACTCCGCTGGGATATATCGCGGCGCTGGCCGAGCGTTATGAGTCGTTCGGAGTGTTGCATATCGACGCTCATTGCGACCTGCGCAAGGCCTACGAAGGATTCAAATACTCGCATGCCTCCATCATGTACAATGTGTTGGAGGAGATTCCCAACGTGAGCCGACTTGTGCAGGTGGGTGTGCGCGATTTTTGTGAAGATGAGTTGGCCTATGCCGAGGCAAGTGCGCGTGTGGTGCAGTTCTCGGATGTGGAGTTGGCCGAGCGTCAATTTGGCGGCGAGAATTGGACAACGCTCTGCGACGCGATTGTCGAAAAGTTGCCCGAGAGAGTGTATGTAAGTTTCGATATAGACGGTTTGTCGCCCGATAACTGCCCTCACACCGGAACACCCGTGGCTGGCGGATTGTCGTTTAATCAGGCAATGTATCTGTTGCGTCGTGTGGTGGATAACGGCCGAAGAATCATCGGTTTCGACCTCAATGAGGTGGTGCCTGCGGGCGAGAATTCGATTGATGCGAGCACTGGTGCGCGTGTGCTGTTCAAACTGTGCGGACAGACTCTTCGCTCGAATGAGTGACAATAATTAGGCAATCGACAACGACTATTATAATTTGTAATTATGAGCAATCAGAAACCAACGAAATTTAAGAAACTCGTCGGTGACTTCCTGCGAAATCCGTGGGCAAGTGGCGTGGTGCTTCTGTTTTTTGTGGGCGTGGCTATGCTGTTGGCCAACCTGCCCGCAACCAAACACCTCTATCACCAGATACTCAATACGGAACTGAGTATCGGTATCGGTAAACTGTGGAACTTCACAATCAACATCGAGAAGTTTATCAACGACGGACTGATGGTGGTGTTCTTCTTTGTTGTGGGACTCGAAATCAAACACGAAATCAAGGAGGGACAGCTCTCCACGCCGCGAAAGGCTATTCTGCCTGTGGTGGCGGCTTTGGGTGGTATGCTTGTGCCGGCGCTGATTTACACCCTCTTTAACCGTAACTCCGAGTATGCCATCGGATGGGGTATTCCCACCGCAACAGACATCGCCTTTGCCATCGCTATTATGGCCATGTTGGGCAAACGAGTGCCTGTGTCGCTCAAGGTGTTTCTGACGGCGCTTGCTATTGCCGACGACTTGGGTGCTATTGTTGTGATTGCGCTGTTCTACGGCGGAACTATTAATTGGACGTACATTGCAATTATCGCTGCGATGATGGTTATGTTCCGAGTGTTCAATCGCTGTGGCATATATCAGGTGCGCTACTATCTGATACCGGCCATTGTGATGTGGTTCTTTTTCTATGACTCGGGAGTGCATGCGACCATTGCGGGTGTGGCAATGGCAATGCTGATACCCTATGAGCCGCACTTCTCCAAGGCGCAATTCCTCAAACTTCATAAAGAGTACATTGATGAGTTTGAGTCATACAATACCTCCGAGGACCGTGAAGCGCGTATTGGTCACCAATACCACGCACTGCACGGCCTGCGCCGTACGGCCAACTACTCGATGGGTATGGCCCAACGTATGGAACACCTGCTCTCGCCGTGGGTCAACTTCATTATTATGCCTATCTTCGCGTTGGCAAATGCGGGCGTGGAGTTCAGTGGCCTGGAGGCGTTTAATATTTTCAGTACCTCGATGGGATGGGGCGTTTTCTTCGGTCTGCTGCTTGGTAAACCGCTGGGTATCTTTGGCGCAAGCTGGCTGGCAATCAAGACCGGCTTGGGCGAGAAACCTTCGGGTGCAAGTTGGAAGATGCTGTTCGCCGTGGCCTGCCTGGGAGGTATCGGTTTCACCATGTCCATCTTTATCGACACGCTCGCTTTCGAGGGCAATGCCGCGCTGATTGATAAGGGCAAAGTGGCTGTATTGATGGCTTCGGTGGCTGCGTCACTTCTCGGTATGGCACTCATAAGTGTGGTGGATAAGGCCGAAAAAAGACAAAAAAAGAGTTGAATGTGAAAATATTGGAGTGAAAAGTTCGTAATTCGAATTAAATTAATTAGTTTTGCGAGGATTTTTCAGTCACGCCGAAGAAAGGTAAACGAAAATACAAAACAACAAACAAACTAAACACTATGAAAAAAATCGCATTGTTCGCTTTGGTAGCCGTTGTGGCACTTTCGTCGTGCACCGGCACCAAAAGCATCAAAAACTTCACCGAGAAGGACTCGGTAGCTTATGCACTCGGTACAGACCTGGGTTCGTACCTGCGTAACCTCGATTCGACACTCAACTTGAACGTTGTTCAACAAGGTATTGTTGACGCTGTGAAAGGCGAGGAGAAAATCAACAAAGAGGACGCTTATGCTTTCTTGAACGAGTACTTCATGGTTCGTATCCCCGCTCGTAACCTCGAGGCTTCGACCAAATTCTTGGAGAAAGTTGCTGCTGAGAACAAAAATGTAGTGGCTACCGAGAGTGGTCTGCTCTACGAAATCGTTGAGATGGGTGACACCACCGCCATGGCTAAGGAGATGGGTGACGAGGTGTTCGTTAACTACAAAGGTACTCTTAAAGATGGCGTGGTATTCGACCAAAACGACAGCATCCGTTTCCGTTTGGGCCAAGTTGTTCAAGGCTGGCAAGAGGGTCTGAAACTCGTAGGTAAAGGTGGTAAAATCAACCTGTGGATTCCTCCCCACTTGGGCTATGGCTCGCAAGCTCGCGGTAAAATCCAGGCTAACGACGCTCTGGTATTCGAGGTTGAGCTGCTGGACGTAACCCCCGCACCTGCGAAGTAATTCAACGGCGAAGGGCCGAACCGGGGGGCGAATTAGGGCTGAACCGGGGCCGAATTAGGGCTGAACCGGGGCTGAACCGGGGCCGAAATAAAAAAGCGATGGTTTGTGTGGTCAAACCGTCGCTTTTTTTGTATATTTGCGCCATTAATTGTACAAAAAAATGGAAATTAACGGACTTGTCTACAAAATCCTGCCCGTGCAAAGCGGTACAAGTGCCCGCGGAGAGTGGCAAAAACGTGAAATTATTGTCGAAATGCCCGAAGAGTTCAACCGTAAGGTGTGCGTGACTTTCTTCGGTGATAAGGCCGCCGACGCTGCAAATCTGCGCGAGGGCGACAAGGTTTCGATTTCAATCAATATCGAGTCGAGAGAGTATAACGGTCGTTGGTACACCAATGTCAACGCGTGGAGAATCAATCCCACGACGGCTGCGGCACCTGCTACACCTGTGGCTCCGACAGTCGAGGAGGCACCCTTCAAGGAGCCTGCAATGCCCGCCTCGGCTGACGATGTTGACGACCTGCCGTTCTAAGAGACTCAGTGTCTTGGCTACATGTAGCTGTCGGGCCTGATGAAAACAGTCACCCCCGTTGGATGAAATACTCCGACGGGGGTGACTGTTATTGGTGTGTGAGGCGTGACTACTCTTCCGAGGGGGTGTCTTTCTTGTCGAGAAATTTTTCGACAAATTTGTCCTCAATCTTTTGGTAGGTTCCGACTACGGCGTCCTCCACAGCTTGGTAGCCCGATACGGCGCCGTTCTCGATTTTCTTGTAGGTGTCTACTACTTTTTTCTCAATTTTGGTAGTTTTCAATTTGTAATCGTTCATGTTTTTTGCTATATTTGGGAAGTTTTATGCCGCAAAGGTAATTATTTATTTAAAAAAAATCGCATAAAACGCCAAAAATATTCGCAAGTGTATTATGAGTTAGATTTAATTTGGTATATTTGCGAATAAAAATGGACTAATCGGGATGAGTAGCATGGATAATATACCATATCGCCAATGGCGCCAGCATATCGACCGACTGACGCCTGCCAATCATCGTATAGGCGATGATTTTATGCTGGTGGAGCGTGGCGGCGACCTTACTTTGAGCGCAGAGCCTATGCGGGTGGATGTCACTTCGGTGATACTGCTCGACGAGGGCCGCAGCCGATTGCGTATCGACATGACGGAGTATGTGGCTGTGGCGCCAGCTATGATTGTGATTGCGGCCGACAGCGTATATCAGGCCATTGAGGTGAGCGATGATATGCGTGTGCGTGCGGCGGTAATGTCCAAAAGTTTTGTCGAAAGACTGTTTGGCGGCTACGAATCGCCTAACCTCGGGGCGTTGGTAAAGGCCAATCCCGTGGTGGAACTTGGGACGCAAGTAGCTGTTGTGCGTACCTATTTCGGACTTTTGGCGGATGTGGTTAGCGCGCCACATCGACCTTTCAAGTTGGAGAGTGCGCGTCATCTGATGATGTCGATGTTGTACGGCTATTTGCACGGGCGTTCGGCGATTTCGTTGAGTGTGGAGTCGCGCGGTGAGCGTATGTATGCGCGTTTTTGCGATTTGTTGCGTCTTCATTGTCACCATTCGCGCGAGGTGAGTTTCTATGCTGCACAACTCGGAATCACCCCCAAATATCTGTCGATGATTGTCAAGGCCGAGAGCGGACTTACGGCGGGCGAGTGCATCGACGATTGGGTGATAACGGAGTGCAAGGCGTTGTTGTCCTCCTCGTCGTTGAGTGTGGGGGTCATAGCCTCGCGCATGAACTTTCCGTCGCAATCCGTATTTGGCAAATATTTCAAGCGTGTGACAGGCTTGTCGCCCAAGGAGTACCGAGAGTCGTTGCGCGCGAGTCTGCCTTAATTGCATGATAGGCTTTATAAAAGAGAGGGTGTCCAACGTGTTTGGACACCCTCATCTTTTTGCCCTTGGGCAAAACTCTCGACCTTAGTCTTTGAGTTTCGCGCTCAGGAACTCGCGGTTCAGGCGGGCGATGTGAGCAATCGAAATTGCTTTGGGGCACTCAGCCTCGCACGCACCTGTGTTGGTACAGTTACCGAAGCCCAGCTCGTCCATCTTGGCAACCATCGCTTTGGCACGACGGGCACCCTCTACGCGGCCTTGGGGAAGTTTGGCGAGGCTCGATACGCGAGCAGCCACAAACAGCATTGCACTACCGTTCTTGCAAGTCGCAGCGCATGCTCCGCAACCGATACAAGCCGCAGCGTCCATACTCTCGTCGGCGTCAGCCTTGGGAATAGGAATTGCGTTGCCGTCAGGCACCGAGTTGGTACGTACCGATACGAAACCACCAGCTTGCAGGATTTGGTCGTAAGCACCACGGTTGACAACCAAGTCGCGAATCACGGGGAACGCTGCCGAACGCCAAGGCTCAATGGTGATGGTGTCACCATCTTTGAACTTACGCATGTACATTTGGCAGGTGGTAACTGCTTGCGAAGGACCGTGTGCGTGGCCGTTGATGTGCAGCGAACACATACCGCAGATACCCTCACGGCAGTCGTGGTCAAATGCCACGGGCTCCTCACCCTTTTGAATCAGCTCGTTGTTCAGGATGTCGAGCATTTCGAGGAACGAAGTGTCGGGCGAGATGTTCTTAATGGGATATTCCACGAACTTACCCGCGCTTTTAGCGTCTTTCTGACGCCATATCTTTAATGTAAAATTCATTGTTGTCTGTTATTAAAGTTGAACGTCAGTAATTAGTCTTTGTAGTTACGTTGAGCGCGGTGAACGAACTCGTAGTCCAGAACCTCTTTGGTCATCTCGGGCTCGGCGTCCTCGCCCTTGTACTCCCAAACGGCTGCAAATGCGAACTTCTCGTCGTCACGTTTTGCCTCGCCCTCTTCGGTTTGGTGCTCGGTACGGAAGTGACCGCCACACGACTCCTCACGGAGCAGTGCGTCACGAGCCATCAACTCTCCAAGTTCGAGGAAGTCAACCAAGCGCAGTGCTTTCTCCAGCTCGACGTTGAACTCTTTGTCGCCACCGGGAATGCGAACGTCGGCCCAGAACTCTTTGCGGAGTTTTTGGATTTCGACAATTGCTTTCTCCAGACCGTCTTTGGTACGAGCCATACCAACGTACTCCCACATGATGTGACCCAGACGTTTGTGCAGGTCATCAACGGTTTGTTTACCTTTAATAGAGAGCAGTTTGGCGATTTTGTCCTTAACATCTTTCTCGGCTTTGTCGAATGCGGGGGTGTCGGTCGAAACCTTCGGTGCCTGAATCTTCTTCGACAGGTAGTCGCCGATGGTGTAAGGCAGAACGAAGTAACCGTCGGCCAGACCTTGCATCAGAGCCGAAGCACCCAGACGGTTGGCACCGTGGTCCGAGAAGTTGGCCTCACCGATAGCATACAGACCGGGGATGGTGGTCATCAGGTTGTAGTCAACCCAGATACCGCCCATGGTGTAGTGAACTGCGGGGAAAATCATCATAGGCTCCTCGTAGGGGTTCACGTCGGTAATCTCCTCGTACATGTCGAACAGGTTGCCGTAGCGTTGTTTGATGATGTCTTTACCCAGGCGCTCGATAGCGGTTTTGAAATCAAGGAATACAGCCAAGCCGGTCTCGTTAACACCGAAGCCAGCGTCGCAACGCTCCTTAGCGGCACGCGATGCAACGTCACGGGGAACGAGGTTACCGAAGGCGGGGTAGCGACGCTCCAAGTAGTAGTCGCGGTCAGCCTCAGCGATGTCGCTGGGTTTCTTGGTGCCTTTGCGCAGTGCCTCTACGTCCTCGATTTTCTTGGGAACCCAGATACGGCCGTCGTTACGCAACGACTCCGACATCAGGGTCAGTTTGCTCTGTTGTGTTCCGTGAACGGGGATACAGGTGGGGTGAATTTGGGTGAAGCAGGGGTTTGCAAAACCTGCACCTTTGCGGTAGCATTGGAATGCGGCCGAGCCGTTCGAACCCATAGCGTTGGTCGAAAGGAAGAACACGTTACCATAACCACCGGTTGCGATAACTACGGCGTGGGCACCGTGGCGCTCGATTTCGCCGGTTACCAAGTTACGTGCGATGATACCTTTAGCCTCGCCATCCTCGACAACTACGTCCAGCATCTCGTGACGGGGGTAGCTTTTAACGGTACCTGCGGCAATCTCTTTGTTGAGTACCGAGTAAGCACCCAGCAGAAGTTGTTGACCGGTTTGACCACGAGCGTAGAAAGTACGCGATACTTGCGCACCACCGAACGAACGGTTGTCCAACAGACCGCCGTACTCGCGAGCGAAAGGAACACCTTGAGCCACGCATTGGTCGATAATCAGGTTCGAAACCTCGGCCAGACGGTAAACGTTGGCCTCACGTGCGCGGTAGTCACCACCTTTGATGGTGTCGTAGAACAGACGGTAAACCGAGTCGTTGTCGTTACGATAGTTCTTTGCAGCGTTGTTACCACCGTGAGCCGCAATCGAGTGTGCGCGACGGGGTGAGTCTTGGATGCAGAAGATTTTGACGTTATAACCCAGTTCGCCGAGCGAAGCAGCTGCCGATGCACCACCGAGACCGGTTCCGACTACGATGATGTCGAGCTTGCGTTTGTTGGCGGGGCTGACAACCTTGATGGCCGCCTTGTGGTTGCTCCATTTTTGAGCCAACTCACCGGCAGGGATTTTGGAATCTAATTTGAATGCCATAGTTTATGTGTTTTTTTTGATTATTCGTCGAGATTAATTAGCAACCTGCGCAGCAGCCGAGGCTCTTGATGTAGAAGCCAATGGCAACAGCGGCGAAGCCGAGTACGATGAGGGTGGTCCAAGCGGTAGCCAGACATTTCAGACGGGGATACCAAGTTTGATTAGCCCAGCCCAGCGATTGGAACATGCTCCAGATACCGTGCGAGAGGTGGAACCACAGAGCGGCGAACCACACCAGATAAACGATTACGTTGATGGGGTTGCTGAAGGTGTAGGCAATCAGAGCCGAACCGTCGGTTACAGCGTAACCCAGAGCGTTCTCGTGGTTGCCCATAATCTCTTGGAGCTGCATTTTGCTCCAGAAGTGAATCATGTGGATGGCCAAACCGCCAATCACGATGATACCCAGGACGAGCATGTTTTGCGAAGCCCAATCCACACCTTTGTGACCCGAGGTTACGGCGTAGCGCACGTTACCGCGAGCTTTGCGGTTTTGGAAGGTCAGGATGAAGGCATACACAAAGTGTACGACAACGCCTGCGGCCAGGATAACGGTAGCAACGAGTGCGTACCAGTTGGCGCCCAGAAATTCGCAAATCATGTTGTAACCCTCGGTGCTGATGAGAGCCACCAGGTTCATTGCCATGTGGAAGGTAATGAACAGGACGAGGAATGCGCCGGTAATACTCATTACGAGTTTACGGCCGATGGAAGAATTTGTGAGAAAAGTTCCCATAGACAGTTGATTTAAGTTTTGTTTATTATGTTGATTTTTATTAATTTTGAATTATAAACCGTCCTACAAAGATAGTTTTTTGTTTCCAAAATAACAATAGCTTAGCAAGATTTTATGTCGCAGACCATGATAAAAACTCAGAAAAAAGAGCTTCGTCGTTTTGTAAGGGGCTGTGTTTTAGCCATTTCGCAGTCGGAACTCAAACGGCGTTCCGAACGACTCGTCGAGCGTATACTCGGACTTGAGGACTATCGCAAGGCTCGTACCGTGGCACTTTATTGGTCGCTTCCGGGCGAGGTCGCCACTCATGAATTGGTGCGTCGGGCGTTGGCTGATAAGCGCGTTGTGTTGCCCGTGGTGACGGGCGAGAGTATGCACTTTGCCGTTGTAGCGCCCGATATGTCGAATCTCGTGGAGGGTGCTTTCGGGGTTATGGAGCCGAGGGTGGGGGAGGTGTGCCCGCCCGAGGAGATTGATTTTATGCTGGTGCCGGGCATGGCCTTCGACCGTGATGGTGGTCGCCTGGGGCATGGTAAAGGTTACTACGACCGCTATTTCGAGTTATATAAAGGTGTGACCGTAGGCGTTTGTTTCGATTTTCAGATAGTCGACCGAGTGCCGTGCGAGCCTTTTGACCGACGGGTCGATATGGTTGTTTCGGAATAATTTTGTACTTTCGCGCATCAAAACAATACTGCTATGCTTTTTGATAAAGTAATCTTCGGTCCCATTCGCTCGCGTCGTTTGGGTGTTTCGTTGGGTGTCAACCTGCTGCCGCCAACTGCCAAGGTGTGCAACTTCAACTGTATCTATTGTGAGTGCGGATGGAATACCACCGACCGCAAACCACCTCTCAATTCGCGTCAGGAGGTGGCCTCGGCTCTGCGCTCAAAACTCACCGAGATGGCAGCAGCCGGAGAGTGTCCCGACGTTATTACCTTTGCCGGAAACGGAGAACCAACCATCCATCCCGATTTCGAGGCTATTATTGACGATACGCTTGCTCTGCGTGACGAGTTGTGTCCCACGGCTCGCGTGTCGGTGTTGAGCAATGCCACAATGCTCCACCGCGAGAGTGTGCGTCGTGCTTTGGCGCGTGTCGACAACAATATTCTCAAACTTGACAGTGCCTTTGACAGTACGGCGCGTTTGATGAATGGCCCGCAGCAACCCGACTACTCGGTTGAGCGTGTGGCCGAGCGTATAGCTTCGTTCGACGGTCAGGCCATTGTTCAGACGATGTTCCTGCGAGGTGAGGTGGACGGAGTGCCTGTTGATAATACCACTCCCGACGAGGTTGATGCTTGGGTGGCAATGGTTGCACGTATTCGTCCGCGCCAAGTTATGATTTATACCATCGACCGCGCGACACCTGCGCCCGATTTGCACAAGGTTACCCGCGAAGAGCTGGAGGCAATCGCCGCCCGCATTGAGGCTCTTGGTATCCCCTGCTCTGTATCGGCATAGCTCGCAGGAGGGGGCGTTGAAGATGACTCTCTCTTTGTCTTGTCAATCGAACCAAAATCGGTCGCAAAATCCTTTTTAATTCCGCCCATATCCCGCGTGGATATGGGCGGAATTAATATCGGCGGTCTGCGCCTCGTTTTTTGGTTCTTTTTGTCGACACAAAAAGAATATTCCTCTCCAGCCCTATCCTACAATGTAACGCGCGGCGCGGCCTGTGATGCGATAGATGATGGCAGTGGTTACCCAGCTTGAGATAACCACACATAAGACAATCAGAGCAACGCTTGCAGGTACGGGCAGTCCGAGCGGCACAAAGAGCATGGTGAACGGCCCGATGAAAAGATAGTGCACAAGATAGCTGCCGAAGCTGCAACGGGTGAACGACGCCAACGCACGTTGTGTGCCCTGGCACGATACATTCACGCGGCGCACGATGATAAATACTCCGATGGTCATCAGTGCCACGTTGGGCGAGCAGTATTGCCAGAAGAGTTCCAGCATTGCGGGGTTCTCGGCATAGTCGTAACGTGCGGCCATTGCGCTCTGACCCGACCACGTGACGAGGAAACCTGCAACCCAAAGCACGATGCCCAGCGCGACGGTTCTCCACGCGGAACCCTGCATGGGACGCTCGGCGAGCAGTTTTCCGAGGAGCATGTAGCCCACGAAACCTCCGAAGTAGTGCAACATTCCGAAGCGATTCCATGCGCACTCGCCCAGCACCTCGCCTCCCACCAACCACTCAACGTAGGGCACGGCCAGCGATACGGCCCACAGCACCATGAAGGTGCGCAGAAGAGTCGCGTCACCCATCCATTTCGACATAAACGGAATTACGAAATACAATCCCACCAACATGTAGATGTACCACATGTGTGTGGTGTAGGCTCCGAAGGTGAAGGGGACTTTTGCCACATTGCGCAGTGCGTCGCCCAACTCCAACGAAGGGGCGTACTCGAACGGGAAGAACACCTGAACAACCTCGGCGCCACCGCCTGCCAAACCCACGAACCACGGCACAAGACAATAAACGACCGACCATAGCACGGCGGGGATTGCCACGCGCGGAATACGCTTGGCGTAGAACTTCGAAACGGCATCGCCCGAAGGCAGTAGCAGCAGTCCCGTCATCATGGCGAACAGCGGCACGCAGGCCCTCATGGCCGAGCCTATGACCCCGCCCCACATGGCGGCCGAGGGGTCACTTTGCGGTGTTGCGTTGTAGATGTCGACGGCGTGTGCTGCCACGACCATCATCAGAGCCGCGAGTCGCATTACGTCGACCCATGGCATGCGTGAGTTTTGGGGTTTCATCGTCATGTTCTTTGTTCTGGAAATTCAAACAAAGATAGCTTTTTTTGCCTACAATCAAAAATCGAAGTGTATCTTGCTTCCAGTTCCGACGCTATTAGTATAGTCAACGCAAACGGAGTTTTGGCGTTGCAGGCTAAGATACATGGCGTGGATGCCGTAGTAGTGTCGGCCGAGAATCGACAAGAGGTCCCAATAGTGAATCTTGCTCTGGTCGATTATGATGTAGTCACCCAAGGGGCCCTCTACGACTTGGCAATTCAGATAGTCCAACAGAGTTCTCAACCTTGTATCGCCGGGCTGGGTGCAGTACCAATTGTAGTTTGGGAATGTATAGCTGTCTTTGTGGCCTGTGAACATACGGAATTTGCTATAGGCGATTTGGAACAAATCTTTGTTGGGCAGGATGAAATCCTCATAGCTGCAACGGCGCACTACATTGCAATAGTAGTTGCTAAGCGAGTCCATCGGTCCGATGGGGGAGGTTTTGTGTCTATAATCCAAAGTGGCCGTCAGGTGAGCATTGACGGCATCCAATACTTTCTTGTGATTCTCCTTTTTGTACGTTATGAGGAAAGGAGACACCTCAATCGGCTCTTCATGATAATTCGATGGCTCTTGTAGTATCGTCATACCTCCCTTGTGATTCATTTCGGTATCTTTGTTGTAATACATCGAAGCGATACGGTCGGGGGGTGTTCCGTTCAAAGTGGGCATGGGAGATATGTAGCTGGTTATCTTTGTGCCCTGCTTGATTTTCGGGGCCTTGATAAACAGATTCCACTTGCGTGCCGCCCGCGCAGTTTCGTTCAGCTCCAGCCGAATGTTAAGGTGGTAGCGATTGCCGTATTTGGTCAGCGTGGGCTTTATATTTTTAATTTCGAACGAGGCCAATCCCGTAATGGCAATCAAACTGTGCGTGTCGAAATTAATCTTAGCAAGGAGAGCCGTATCGCTTGTAATATACTGCCATTCACGATACTCATCGTATGAGGTATACAGATATGGTCTGTCGAATTCCTGATAGTATATCTCTCGGGCATAACCTCTTTCGGCCAGTTTAGAATCGAAATCCATAAGATTCAGAACCTCAATCGTGTACAATCGTGGAAAATCATTATTGTAATTATCTTCGCTTTCTATGTCGATATCTTTTTTTTTACATGAAATGGTACATAGTGTAAGAATTATTATGAGCAAAAAGTGTTTCATGGCTTTGTTAAATAACTATTAATAGAATGGATTGATACTTGTGGCTTCGCGAGGGAGAGAATCTTCTTTAGCTGGATTTCCGTTCCATATCTCATTCCCAGTTCTTATCGAGAACCCACCCAAACAAGAAAAAGAATCAGACCCATCTATTAAAATAGTTGGCGATTCTACAATAAGATTTTTCCCAGTGGGAATCTGTACATTGTTTAATTCCACAAATGTAAATGATTTTACGTAAATATCTTTGATAAGATTCATATTCAACCGTATCGGACCATTTTGAATATAGTAATCCATATAATTTTGATTCAAAGCTGCTAATGCATTCAACATGCCATGTCCATATTCACCATCCCAGGAACCATATAATTTTTGAATATCAAAAGTTCCTTGTACATTTTTTGATGCACTTCTAAGGATTTTTTCTGTTACTTGACGCATTGTCAATGTTGTGTCTTGTGATAAAATCAAACCTGCAACGGCAGCTACTTGAGGACACGCTGACGATGTATGTTCAAAATACAAATATCCATCAGGTATACCTGTAACATCAAAGCCACCTTCGCTATTTAAATATGCTGTTGTTAGAATTTCGACTCCCGGAGCAACGATATCCATCTCGTCACCGGAACAACTCCTATATGAATAGCCGGATTTATCAACAGCACCAACTACGATTATATCTTCGTGGCAATTAGCGGGATATGAAACTGCTCTACTATCATTATTTGTCCCTGTGGTATTGCCAGCTGCAAAAACAACAACACATCCCTTACCCCCTCGGCCGTTATTTATGGCATTGGCTATAGCTTCATCTATTATTTCTACTGGAACTTGCTCATTTTCGTACTCCCATGAACAAGATATTACAGATGCACGCTGTCGCGCAAAGTTTAGTGCAGTCGCCAATGCGAGAACGTCAGAGTCATTGTCATGGCCCCTAATGTCTATTGGTAATATAGTGCAATTAGGAGCGATACCGGTAATACCTATATTATTATCGTGCTTAGCGGCAATGATTCCAACAGTATTGGTTGCATGTTCACCAAAACTTATTTGTACACTCGTCATTTCAGACAAAGGTAAACAAGTTGTATCTTCACAAATCATATAAACATTTGATGGACTCAATACTAAATCCTCGTGACTTATGTAGGGTGCACCAATGTCCAATACGGCAATAGTTACATCAGAGCTACCTTTTGTTACAGGTATGGTTTCTAAATAATCAATATCAAAATCATTGCTGCTATTCAAATTCCATTGAGATTGGAATAATTCATCATTAGGAGTGTTTGTTGTCGACTCACCTAATTGCCGCACCGTCATCTTTGGGTCGGGATGAGAACTATCACATATACCACTTTCGTAGAAGATATTGGCTGTTGTAATAGCGTCATACTTTGAATTGACATCGCATAATAACGTGTACCATTTCGCCAACCCGGGAACTCCTCCCTCTATATGGACATTATACTCATTGGCCAAAGAAACCAAATCGGCATAGTTTGTACCTGCTTTAAGTTTTACAAAAAAACGATTGGAGAGTATAATATCACCACCTTTTTCAGTTTGATATACGTCCGAATGATATAACAAATTGGAGGTATCCTGAAAAACAGTAGATTCATCCTCCACATTCCAGGTATACATTTGGCCGTGTGTTACGGTTCGAGTGTTGTTGGATTCTTGACGAATAACAAACTTACGTCCTTCTTGCTTATTGAAGGCGATTTTCTCTCCCTTGTACCAATAATAATTATCACCTATGTTATCGGTTCTATTGGTACGGGTCGTTATTTCGGGAGATATCTTTGCACCAGCATTCTCGTCGTGCAAATCATTGCACCCCCATATCACTACGATAGTAGCGCAGACTAATCCTATTTTAAATATGAATTTCATGACAGTTTTAATTATTTATTGTTCTTTTTAAGTGAATTTAGCTCTGCCTCAAGTTCTTCAATTCGGGCATTCAATTCTTGAATCGAGCCGGTAAGAATGGGTATAATTGCCATGTAATTCACAAGCATTTCACCCTCGGCATTGGTTGTCACTGCTTCTGGAACTACATCCTGCAACTCCTGCGCCAGAAAACCAATATCTTTATTGGTGGTGCGTCCATTTTTCTTTTCAGCCCCTTTAAATTCATAAGATACTGGACGTATTTGTTTTACACGTTCTGTCGCATTCGTTATATCGACAATATTTGTTTTGGCACGTGCGTCGGAATAGCAATAGGCTGTGCCTATATGTATGTCATTGTAACTAGAACTTGTCTGGTTGAGTAATGACGACGGTCCACGGAATACAATTTGGTAATCGTTTCCTCCGATTCGGACATTTTGATTACCTGTGTCAATTTTTAGCCACACTTCCTCGGACCCGTAGGTGTTTATCCAATAATGATTATTGCCACCCCAAACGGTGTTGTAAGCTGTTTCTCCAATGAGAGTTGCTCCATTACCATATTGAAGCTTACCATCAACATAGTTTAATTGCGCTGTTGCAAAAGAGAATGTGAACAGCGATAGCATTAATAAAAATAATCGTTTCATAAGCCTTCGATATTAAAAAGTTGATAAACAACATTCATTATGTTTGCAAAATATGAAAAATCCGAGAAATATGCAAGTCTTGGGGCGTTTTTTTTCGAGGATTTTGCGTACTTTTGCGACAACAATACTTAGTTACTATGATTTACGCTATTATTTCGACCGAGAAAGGCGACATGCGCGCCGAACTCTATGCCGAGGAGACTCCCGGCACGGTGGCCAACTTCGTGGAACTGGCCAACCACAACTTCTACGACGGACTGACTTTCCACCGAGTAATACCCGATTTCGTCATTCAGGGTGGTTGCCCCCGTGGCGACGGCACGGGAGGCCCCGGATACCGCATCAAGTGCGAAACCTCGGCGCCGCGTCAATACCACGACCGTGGAGTGATGTCGATGGCGCACGCTGGACGCGACACGGGCGGCTCGCAGTTCTTCATCTGCCACAACCGCGCCAACACTCAGCACTTGGACGGACGTCACACCTGCTTCGGAAAGGTCATCGAGGGTGTGGATGTGATTGACGACATTCGCCCGGGCGACAAAATCCTCTCGATTCGTATCGTCGAGGAGTAAGCCTGCATCGGTATACAGCTTCCGACAGAAAAGAGCGTGTCCAAAAACTTGTTGGACACGCTCTTGGCGTATGCGGAAATATGGAAAATTAAATCACGCCTTGCTCTACCATACTCTTGGCTACCTTCATAAAGCCGGCAATGTTGGCTCCCTTCATATAGTTGATGTAGCCGTCAGGTTCGGTACCGTACTCGATGCAAGCGCGGTGAATCGAGTTCATGATTCCGTGCAGTTTCTGGTCAACCTCCTCGGCGCTCCAGCTGAGTTTCATCGAGTTCTGCGACATCTCCAATCCCGAAGTGGCCACGCCGCCGGCATTGACAGCCTTGCCCGGGCCGTAGGGGATGCGTGCCGCGATGAACGTCTCGATAGCCTCGGGGGTGCAGCCCATGTTCGAAACCTCGGCCACAACTTGTACCTTGTTATCCACCAGCATCTTGGCGTCGTCGCCGTTCAGCTCGTTCTGCGTAGCGCACGGCATCTCAATGTCGACTTTGACCTCCCAAGGTTTGCGACCTGCCACAAACACCGAGCCGGGGAACTTCTCGGCATAAGGAGCAACCACGTCGTTGCACGATGCGCGAAGGTCGAGCATATAGGCAATCTTCTCGTCGTTCAAACCTGCCTCGTCATAGATGTATCCGTCGGGACCCGAGATAGTCACCACTTTGGCGCCCAACTCGGTAGCCTTCTTGGCAGCGCCCCAGGCCACATTTCCGAAACCCGAGATGGCAACCGTCTTGCCTTTGATGTCGTCGCCCATCTCCGAGAGCATGCGGCACAGGAAGTAAACCGCGCCAAAGCCCGTAGCCTCGGGACGAATCAGCGAACCACCAAAGGTCATGCCCTTGCCCGTCAGCACGCCCGTATTCTCGAGTGCCAGCTTGCGATACATTCCGTAGAGGTAGCCCACCTCGCGTGCACCAACGCCGATGTCACCCGCAGGCACGTCGGTCTCGGGGCCGATGTGGCGCCACAGCTCGGTCATGAAGGCTTGGCAGAAACGCATAATCTCGCGGTCGGATTTACCTTTGGGGTTGAAGTCCGAGCCACCTTTTGCGCCGCCCATGGGCAGCGTGGTGAGGGCGTTTTTGAAGATTTGCTCGAATCCCAGGAACTTCAGAATCGAAGGATTGACGCTGGGGTGGAAACGCAGGCCGCCTTTGTAGGGGCCGATTGCGTTGTTGAATTGGATTCGGTAGCCGGTGTTAACCTGCACCTCGCCTCGGTCGTTGGTCCACACCACCTTGAAGGTGAAGATGCGGTCGGGCTCAACGATTCGCTCGGCGATTTTGTTGGCTTCGAACTCCGGATGTTGGTTGTAGACCTCTTCAACGGTAGTCAATACTTCGCGCACGGCTTGCAGATACTCCTTCTCGATGGGGTACTTGCGCTCCAGCGCAGCAATGAGATTGTTAACGTTCATAACGTATGTTTTAGGTTAAAGGTTTTCGGTTTGTACTCCAAAGGTAAGGTTTTTTTTACATTTTACTGCATTTTTGGTAATTTTTTAAGCGTTTTTTTACCAATTGTGCAATAACAACAATCTCTCCAAGAGTGACAAACTGCAAAAAAGCAATGACAAAAGGTGGATTTTCGAGAAAAATCGCTACCTTTGGGTGATTATTAACCAATACAGCAAGCGATGAACTATACACTTGAAGAGGTACACAGCACTGCTCAACAACGCGATTTCTTGGAGTTCCCCAAAAGACTCTACGCAGGTAATCGCAATTGGGTGTGCCCTCTGGATGATGATATAGAGAAGGTTTTTGACCCGAAGCGCAACGAGAAATTTCAAGACGGCGAGGCCATGCGATGGATTGCCCGAACGCCCGATGGTGAAGTGGTGGGACGTATCGCTGCGTTCTACAACCGTGCGCAGGCTGCCATCGAGGAGCAACCAACGGGAGGCTGCGGATTCTTTGAGGCAATCAACGACCAGGCGTTGGCCGACATGCTCTTTGACGCTGCACGCGATTGGCTGACCTCGAAGGGAATGGAGGCCATGGATGGTCCCATCAACTTTGGCGACCGCGACAGCTGGTGGGGTTTGTTGGTCAACGGATTCGAGTTCCAACCGCTCTACTGCAACCCCTACAACCCGCCATACTATCAAGACTTGTTTGAGAACTACGGCTGGCAAAACTATTTTAATCAACACACCTATTCGCGCAAAATCAAGAGCGGACTGCTCAGCGAAGCTCTTTACGAAAAGGTCAGACGCTTGGAAGAGAGCCAAAGCTATGTGTTTCGACACATCGAACGCCATGAGTTACCACAAGCCGCCGAGGATTTCAGACACATCTATAACCGTGCTTGGGCACGTTTCTCGGGCGTCAAACCGATGGATGCTGAGCACGCTCGCAAACTATTCAAGACGCTCGCGCCCATTGTCGACGAACACCTTATATATTTCGCCTATTTCAATGACGAGCCAATCGGATTCTTTATCAATATACCTGACTTGAACCGTGTAATCGGTAAACACAACGGTCGATTCGGAATATTTCAGCAGTTGCGTACCCTGTGGGACATCCGACGCCACAAGGCCGACCGTATCTTCGGACTCATCTTCGGCGTGTTGCCCGAGTATCAAAGCAAAGGCATCGAAAGCGGACTTATCAAGTGCATGGAGAACGAGGTCGACAAGGGAACGTTGCGTCACTATCGCTCGCTGGAGTTGGCTTGGATTGGCGACTTCAACCCCGTGATGATGCGCATGGTCGAGAGTTATGTGTGTGCCAAACGACACAAAATGCACACGACGTATCGTTACCTGTTTGACCGCACGCGCGAGTTCCATCGTTGCCCCAGACTCGGAATGAAAAAAGACAATTAATAAAACCTAATAACATAAACCAAACAATGAAAATTACTCCGTTTACCAAGTATCACATCGAGGCGGGAGCCAAGATGGCAGAATTTGCAGACTACAACATGCCTATCGAGTTCAGTGGCATCAACGACGAGCACATGACCGTTCGCAACGGCGTGGGCGTATTCGATGTTAGCCACATGGGTGAAATCTGGGTCAAAGGCCCCAAGGCTCTTGAGTTCCTGCAAACCATCACCACCAACAACGTTGCCGCGCTGTTTGACGGCAAGGCGCAGTACTCGTGCATGCCCAACGGCAAAGGTGGAATTGTGGACGATATTCTGATTTACAAGATTGATGATGTGACCTATCTGTTGGTTGTCAATGCCGCTAACATCGACAAGGATTGGGCTCACATCTGCGCTCAAGGTGAGGCTTTCGGTCTGACCCCCGGCAAGGAACTCTATAATGCTTCGGACGAAATTTGCCAGCTGGCTATTCAAGGTCCTTTGGCCATGAAACTCGTTCAAAAGATGTGTGACGAGCCGGTTGAGGATATGGCTTACTACACCTTCCGCAAGATGAAAGTGGCAGGCCTGGATGTTATTCTGTCGGCTACCGGTTACACCGGTTCGGGTGGTTGCGAGATTTACGCCGCTAACGAGGATGCCGATGCTTTGTGGGCTGCAATGTGGGCTGCAGGCGAGGAGTTCGGACTCAAAAACATCGGTTTGGGAGCACGTGACACCTTGCGTCTGGAGAAGGGTTTCTGTCTGTATGGCAACGATATTGACGACACAACCTCGCCCATGGAGGCAGGTTTGGGTTGGATTACCAAGTTCATCGACGGCAAAAACTTCGTTGACCGCGCTACCTTCGAGGCTCAAAAAGCTAACGGCGTTGAGCGTAAATTGGTAGGTTTCAAACTCATTGACCGTGGCGTGCCCCGTCACGAATACGAATTGGCGTCGCCCGAGGGTGAGGTTATCGGCCACGTAACTTCGGGTACCATGTCGCCCTGCCTGAAGGTGGGTATCGGCCTTGGTTACGTCAAGAGCGAATACGCAAAAGTAGGCACCGAGATTGCAGTTGTTGTTCGCGGTCGTCTGCTCAAAGCCGAGGTTGTTAAATATCCGTTTGTTTAGTAGACGGAAGTTACACATAAGGTGACGTTGTCACTTACGAAAAGGGCGTGTCCAAAAACTTGTTGGACACGCTCTTCGTTTTATAAATATGACGACTTTAGCAACTTAAAATAGCGCTCCTCAATTAAATCTTATTCGTGCGTTTAGGAGGTGGGAGTGTATCGCGCAGAATTGAGATTACTTGTTCTGCGTGGCTGCGGTGTCCGATATCCAAAATGTAGTGTTCGCGTGCGCCCTCATAGGGAATACCTCGTTCGGCGTTATGCATTAGGTGTTCTATGGCGGGGTGGATTTTAACATAGATGCAATTATCGCATGCCAGGGCCACAGCGCGGTCGTCGACGTAAATCATATAGTCGCCAAACATTTTGCGGGCGTGCACTATGCCGATATGTTCGAGTTGCGTTTGTACGAATTCTATGAATTCCAAGTTACAAGCCATTTTATTGCATCAGTTATCATATTATTAAAATAACGAAGGGCACCAACTTTTTTTGTCGGTACCCTCCGTTTTTCTCGCCGTCTTTAGGCACGGCCTCTACTGTGCGGATTAGTTTACGTAAGCTGCACGGTTGAGGATTTGTGCGCCGTATTTGTCAACGGTGTCACCGTAGCCGATAGCCTCGATTTGGTCAGCGTTGCAACCAAATTTCTCAACCAGCACTTTCTTCACGTTGTCAGCACGTTTTTGCGACAGAGTCATATTGTAAGCAGCGGTACCGGTTTGTTTGTCAGCGTAGCCACAGATGGTGTATTTTTGGCCGGGGTTAGCGTTGATTTCGTCAGCAACGTAGCCCAAGTTAACCATGTCTTTCTTGGTAATGTTAGCCTTGTTGATGGGGAAGAATACGGTGTACGAAACGCCCGACTCCAAGTTAGCACCGTTAGCGCCGTAGCCTTTGGGACGTTTGCAAGCGTTCTCTTTGCAATCTTTGAGGTCTTTGTTAGCGTTAGCCAGGTCGCCTGCGAGTTTGTCAGCGCGGTCGTTAGCGTTAGCCAGCTCGTTCTCGAGGTCTTTGATGCGGTCTTGGTAGGGAGCTACCTCAGCAGCAGCGGCTGCAACAGCGGCAGCTGCGAAAGCCGAAGCGGTCGAGAAGTTGCGTTGTTTGAATTTGTAGGCTACACCTGCGGTAATCGAAGGAATAACACCTACCATACCAACTTTACCCTCGCCCATGAAGTCTTGACGCATCATAGCGGCTTTCAACTCGAGGTTGATGTCAACTTGCTCGCATACGCGGAATACGTTGTTCAAACCGAACGACATTGCGAACTCAGCGTTGGTGCTCCAATCGCCGTTAGCGTCGTTGCGACCACGAGCAAATGCTACACCAACACCTGCGATACCAACGGCGTTATAAACGCGGTCCTCGCGGTAGCCACCAATCCAGTTCGACAGGTTAACCATACCGTCAACATCAATCAGGCCGTAGCCGATTTTGTGACCGTATTGACCCCAGCTGTAGGTGTCAACGTTAGTGTTGTAGAATGCGCCTTTTTCGTTGGATACGCTGGTCATGCCATAGGTGCCTTGACCGTGCAGACGAGCACCGAAGATAGGAGTAATCCATTTACCTACGCTACCTTCAATCATCCAGGTAACTTTGTTTTTGTAGTGTTTGTCCGAAACGGCGTCGTTTTTAACGTCAACGCGACCCCAGGTGTTTACACCAGCGCCCAGGTTGATATACCAGTTATCCCAGAAACCGTTGGTAACATAGGGTCCATACGATTTTTCGCTCTCGGTGTTTTTGTCAGCTGCGAACAGGGCAGTCGAAGCAAACACCAATGCAAGAGTAAGTAATACTTTTTTCATAGACTTTAAGTGTTTATTTTTCTGTTTAATTTGTTTGTTTATAATCTTTTACGCCACACCCTAAGATTAACAAAAACCTTGCCGTCCCGAGTGTGCATGTTTATTGCTTTATCGCTTATGCGTAGACCCGTACGCATATTATGGGACAAAGTAAACGATTTTTTGCGACATGGCAAAATTTTTTCATCTATTTTTTCGAATTTTCACACGCTCCGAGATGTCGAAAAATTCCTCATTCTCGATATCTTACCTTATTTTATAATAAGACCGGGTTCGAAAAGACATAAATCATGCAATCGGCATGCCGCAGATGGCCCGATGTGATAGTTGGCAGGAAGTATCAATGTTTTACCTTACGACGGTGGTCGACACGCGCCCTACCTTGCCCCCTAATGGCGGAGCGAGTTTGGCAACTGTGACCTCGACGCGCAGAATCCCCTCCCACGAGGCTTTAATACGCTCGGCAATGCGCAGGGCTACGTTCTCGATAATGTTCGACACGACGCCCATCTCTTCGCGTACCAATTCGTAGACGGTCAGATAGTTGACCGTGCTGGTGACGTCATCTCGTTCGGCGGCATCGCCGATTTCGGCCTCAATGCAGACATCTACCACAAAACGGTTGCCCACCTTCTTCTCCAAATCGTAGCAGCCGTGATAGGCGCGAAATTCGGCGCCCTCCACGCGAATTGTAGTTCTCATATCCTAAAGCAGGTAGGTGTTGTGTTCGACCTCTTGAACTTTCAGAAGAATGCGCTTCCATGTCTCTTCGCTCAGTGTAGTTCCCACAATCTCGATTACGTGGCCGGCGGTGATGGCTCCGATGGTTCCGCATTGGCGCATGCTCAAGCCCTTGCAGAGTCCGTACATGAAACCTGCGGCGTAGAAGTCGCCGGCTCCCGTGGTGTCGACTCTCTGGGCCGACTCTTCGATTCCGACTTGTACCACCTCGTGGCCACTCTCTTGAATCAAGGCCCCTCGACGGCCGATTTTGACAACCGCCAACTCGCACATTTCGGCAATTTGGGTGGCCGCTTCGTATGGGTCTTCGTTGCCGGTGAAGGCTTGCGCCTCGTCCTCGTTGGCGAAAACGAGGTCAACGTAAGTTCCGATGATTCGGCGCAGAAATTCGAGGTTCTCCTCTACGACATTGAAACTTGCAAGGTCAATGGCAACTTTCAATCCGTTCTGTTTGGCAAGTGCCGCCGCAGCCTCTATAAGTGCGTGGTTCTGAACTAAGTATCCTTCGATGTAGAGCCAATTGTAACCCTCCAGGATTGTGGTGCTCAACTCCTCGGCGGTGAGCTCCAGAGCGGCACCTAAGTAGGTTACCATTGTGCGTTCGCCGTCGGTCGAAACCAACGAAAGGCAGCGTCCCGAGGCGGCTTGTCCGCGCATGATTACGGGCTCGATTCCGAGCGTTTCAAGGGCTTGTTTGTAGAAATCTCCCGCCTCGTCTTTGCCGGTCTTGCCGATGAACCCGGCCGAGCCACCCAGACATGCTAAGGCGCGAATCGTGTTGGCGGCCGAACCACCCAGCGACATGGTGTTGGGCAGACCTGCCACGGTGCCAGATATTTCGCGTTGCAAGTCGCTGTCAACCAGGCTCATGCTGCCACGGGCGAGTCCCATCTCCGATAGTCTTGAGTCGCTGTCGAGGTTAATCAACATGTCGGTCAGTGCGTTGCCTATTCCGATAACTTTTTTCATTGTAAATATATGTCTAAAGGTTCAACGGACAACAAATGTACGGTTTTTTTTCGAAACTTCCGATAAAATGCATATATTTGCAGTTATTAACAAACCGAAAATATGGAACAAGACAACAGAAATTACGACTACGAGGACGACTACGGATACGAAAACGATTCCAATAAGTCGCTCAAAGGGTACAAAATGGTGATTGTGCTGCTGGTGATTATTCTGGCCGGTGTGTCGGGACTCTACTTCATGCAGACCAAGCAACTTAAGGAGGATTTCGCCATCGAACGCGACACACTGACCTATCAACTCAGTGTTATACGTACCGATTTCGAGAATCTTAAGACCACCAACGACACGATTACTTATAATCTGAATGTGGAGCGTAACCGCGCAGACTCGCTGATTCAACAACTTAAAAAGGAGCGTAGTATCAGCCGCGCAACCATCCGCAAATACCAAAAAGAGGTGGGCACGCTGCGTTCGATTATGAAGGATTACGTGCGTCAAATTGACTCGCTCAATACGCTCAACCAAAAACTTATCTCGGAGAACGTTTCGTATCGCAAACAAATCACTGCAACCACCCAACGTGCCGAGATGGCCGAGGAGAAGGCTGATGAGATGGCTCTCAAAATCCGCCAAGGTTCGGTTATTCGTGTTCGTGACATCAAACTGCTGATGCTCAATGCAAATGACAAGGAGGTTACCCGTTCGTCGCGTGCTGCTCGCCTGAGAGTCGATATGGTGCTTTCGGCCAACGATATTGCAATGCCCGGCGCGCGTAATGTCTACGTTCGCATCACGGCTCCCGATGGTTACATTATGGCAACTGAGGAGTCTAAGACCTTTGAGTATCAGGGTGATGCGCTGATTTACTCGGCTACCCGTGAGGTTGACTACCAAAACTCCGACTTGTCGGTAAGCGTATATTATAATGGTAGCGGCATTACCGGCGGTGAGTACTTGGTGGAGGTTTATGTCGACGGTCACATGGCCGGAGAACTCAAGACGCTTCTTCGATAGAACTCGAACTTCTTAACAACAGAGAGGGTGTCCAACACTACGTTAGACCCTCTGTAGAATGTGGACAGTGAAGCATTCTACAAAACTTATTGATTGACAAAGTGTTAAGTTGTTTAGATTGAGGACTGATTGTCCGTGCAAAAGTCGTCTAAACATTTATTTTACGAAGATTCTACTCTTCT
>JAGBFQ010000033.1 GCA_017936385.1 Rikenellaceae bacterium | reverse complement strand
GACCCTCCCCTAAATCCCCATTATCAAAGGCGCGCCTTTGATAATGATTCAGTGTTGGACCCTCCCCTAAATCCCCTCCTTGGAGGGGACTTTTGTCGCTGCGCTCCGAATTGGGGTTCCAAATCATATTTGTAAGTTTTTAGTTAGTTGCGTATTTTTTATCATGTACTTTTTGAACGCTCAAAAAGTACCAAAAAACCGGCCGCAGACCGGCAGGTGAGAAACTGCGTTTCTCTCAAATTATCGGCATCGGTGATATTGTTCTTCTCTTTGGATTGTCAAATGAATCAAAAATATGTCGCCTCCGCCTTTATAATTCCTACTAATAACCCTCGCGGTTATTAGTAGGAATTACACCGCCGGTTTGCGGCCCATTTTTTGGTTCTTTTTGATGGTTCAAAAAGAACAACCCCACAACCCCACCTAATGGTCGGCTCTGAAGGCACGCATTCGTTCTTCCATGACGTCATAGAGGTCGTCGCGCATACGCGAGGTGCAGGCGCGGACGCCTTGTTGCTGGCTACCCGTGGTCGAGAGCGAGATACTGCTCACGCCATAGTACAGCAATTCGCGCAGCAATTCGCCACCCGACATATTGCCGTAGCCAATGGTGAAGAAGAAACCGTCGCCGACCTGCTCGGTAACATCGCGGTCATAGACAATGTGAAAACCGTTGTCGGTGAATATCTTCTTCATACGTTCGGCACGTCGAGCATACTCACGGGTATCCTCCACAAAGTTAATCTCGCCCTCGGTTGCAAGTCTTAGCATCTCGGCATAGGCATATTGTGTCGAGGCGGTACAACCCGAGGTTATCATATAGAGGATTGAGGCGACGAGCGTTTGGCCGAACACACCAGCGTCGTTGTAACGTTGTGCGAGTGCAGGGTAGTGTTGCTCGTAGAGTTTGTCGCTGATACCCAGCAGTGCCATGCGCTGACCTGCATAGCTGAATATCTTGGACGACGACAACATCAGAATATAATTGTCGGTGTAGTGTGCCACGGTAGGCGCATAGGGAGGTTCGAAGGGGTGTCCCAAATCGCGGCGGAAGTCCATGCAGAAATAGGCCAAATCCTCCATAACCACGACATCGTATCGGGTAGCCAGCTCGCCAATAATTTTGAGTTCACTCTCCTCCAGACATATCCACGCAGGGTTGTTGGGGTTGGAGTAGACAATAGCGGCGATGTCGCCCTCCGAGAGCATCTCTTCGAGTTTGGCGCGCAATGCCTCACCGCGATACTTATAAATATCGAACTCTCGCCATTCGACGCCGATTACGCGCAACTGCGACTTTTGAATCGGGAATCCGGGGTCGATAAACAGTACCTTGTTCTTACCCGCGATGCGCTGGGTGCAGGCAATAAACGAGCCATAAGAGCCCGCTACGCTACCCACGGTAGGCACACACGAACGCTCCGAAACATCGACATCAAGAAAGGCTTTGATAAATCTCGATGCTTGGGTTTTGAGCTCGGGAACGCCCGCTGCGGCAGGATACTGCGAGCCTACGCCACGGTCCAAAGCGGCCTTCTCGGCCTCAACGCCAAAGTGATTGACGGGCAGACCGGGCGAACCCTGGTCCATACGAATGAACGGAATTCCGGTCTTTTGTTCGAGATATTGCGCCACCAGCAGTACCTCGCCGATTGTGGCTCTCGACAGGTCGGCAACGTGCAATTCACGAGCGGCCTGTTCCACCAACTCTTCGCTAAAGATTTTCATACGCTACTCAGCTGCTTTAACTCCCAATTCAAAGGCTTGCAGGTTGGCCTCGACAACCGCCTCGCCCTTCGACTTAAATACATTTTCGATACTTTGGCGCAGTTGGTCGGCCGTCAGCACTCCGAGGTATCGGGCCGCCATACCGAGCAGCACCACATTGGCACTCTTGGCAAAACCGCCATCCTTGGCCATCTCCTCAATGGGCAGAGCCGTCACATTGGGCAGCGATTGGAGTTCCTGCATCAGTGTCTGCTCGTCGGGATAGTTGGGAATGTTTTTGAAAGGTGTCGACGAGGTGATGATTCGCCCCTTGCCATTCAGACAGGCCACATATCTCAGAGCCTCCATAGGCTCCATCGAGATAATCATATCGGCCTGGCCCTCACGAATCAAATCGGAATAGATGGGTTCGCATGAGAGTCGCAGATTGGATTGCACATCACCTCCGCGTTGGCTCATACCGTGCACCTCGGCTTGTTTGAGATACAGACCCGCCTTGGCAGCTGCATCACCTATGATTGTGGCAATAGTGAGGATACCTTGACCACCCACACCTGCCAGGATTATATCTATTTTATTCATTTTTTGCGGCTCTTTTTTGTCGAAGTTTGCGATTGAGGGTTTGGATGCACTCGCGGCGCGGGATGATAACCGACACACCACGGTACTCAATCTCTTGACGAATAATATTTGTAATCTCCTCCATATTCTTGGCAATCGGCACCACAACGTGCAGGTGCTCGGGTTCAACGCCAAGACCCAGACAAATAGCCTCAAACTTGGAGGTTCCGGCCGAATCCTGTCCTCCCGTCATGGCGGTTGTAAGGTTATCCGAGATTATCACCGTGATATTTGCATTGTCGTTTACGGCGTCGAGCAGGCCCGTCATACCCGAGTGGGTGAAGGTCGAATCGCCAATCACAGCAATGGCGGGATAGACACCTGCATCGGCAGCACCCTTGGCCATGGTAATCGATGCGCCCATATCCACGCAGCTGTCAATGGCACGGAACGGAGGAAGTGCGCCCAACGTGTAGCAACCGATATCGCCAAAGATTCGGGCATTCGGATACTCGGCAGCCACTTGGTTGAGTGCGTTATACACATCGCGGTGTCCGCAACCCTGACACAAGGCGGGCGGACGAGCCACCACGTTTTGCGCCGCCGCATAAGGTTGTTCGGTCTTTTGTCCCAAAGCCACACCGACATTGTCGGGGGTAAGTTCGCCCATACGGGGCAGGTCGCCTGTCAATCGGCCACGCAGAGTGTAGTCGGCGCCAACCATACCTGCAACCAGCTCCTCGACCAGTGGTTGTCCATCCTCGGCCACAAGCAACGCTTCGCAACGAGCCGCCAAAGCCTTGATTTGAGCCTCGGGAAGCGGATATTGCGAGACCTTCAACACCGCCACATCATCTGCGTCTGACAGGTTCTCCATCACATAATTATAGGCGATACCACACGCCACCACTCCAAGTTTGGCACGGCCCTTTGCGCCCACGCTCTTGTTGTAAGGCGAGCTCTCGGACGAAGCCACAAACGAGGGTTGCTTGGCCACCAGCGACGCGTATTGGCGACGAGCATTGGCGGGCAACAGCACCCAATTAGTTCGTTCGGTTTCGGGATTGAGCTGATTTTGCGCCTGAGGGGCTTTGGGCTCCACACCTGCACGCGAGTGCGCCAAGCGGGTAACGACACGCATCAGCACGGGTACCTTCAACTGCTCCGAGAGCGTAAAGGCGTAGGTCATCATATCGTAGGCCTCCTGCTGCGACGATGGCTCCAAAATGGGAATCATCGCAAAGCGACCATAGAAACGCGAGTCCTGCTCATTCTGCGACGAGTGCATCGAGGGGTCGTCGGCGGCCAACACCACCAAACCGCCATTCACACCCGTGATGGCCGAGTTGACAAAGGCGTCGGCGGCCACGTTCATTCCCACGTGTTTCATGCACACCAGCGCACGTTTGCCTGCGTACGACATACCGAGAGCCGCCTCCATGGCGGTCTTTTCGTTGGAGCACCAGCGACTTCGCACCTCGGGGGCATGCGCCTGAATGAACTCCGTAATTTCGGTCGAAGGGGTTCCGGGGTAGGCGTACACTCCGCTTATACCGGCGTCTATTGCGCCCAGAGCTATCGCCTCATCACCCAAAAGAAGTTTTCTTTCCATAATATTTTGCGTTCGGATAAGTAGTTATTCGTTCGTTAAGTCAAATGGGTCGGCGTCGCTCAACACAGGGAATTTCTGACGAAACTCCTCGAGCAAAGCCATGTCAATCTCGGCCGTAGCCTCACACTCCGTATTGTCGGCACACGCAGCGATTGTTCGGCCATAGGGGTCGAGAATCACACTGCCTCCCGAGTATTGGCACGCAGGGTCGCTACCCACACGGTTGACACCCGCAACGTAACACTGATTTTCGATGGCTCGTGCCACCAGCAGTGCGCTCCACGCGGCAACCCTCGGCGTAGGCCAACTTGCAACGTAGAGAATCATATCGTAGTCGCCACGGTTGCGTGCCCACACGGGGAAACGCAAATCATAGCACACCTCCAACAAGATTCGGACACCACACCACTCGACAATCTTGCGTTCCTCTCCCGCCGTGTAGCGCTGGTGCTCGCCGCCATAGGTAAACAGGTGTCGTTTGTCGTACCACTCCACACTGCCCGAAGGCTTGACAAAGTAGAAACGATTATAATAGTGCACGCCATCGGTCACAGCCACACTACCAGCAATGGCAGCCGAGGTCTGTGCCGCCTTGCGACGCATCCACTTCAAGGTGTCGCTATCGAGGCTCTCGGCCACGCCTTCGGGCGTAACGCAAAAACCCGTCGAGAACATCTCGGGCAACACATACAGGTCGGCACCCGGATTACGGTCGATGGCTCGCTCTGCTCGCTCGACATTAACTCCTGGAGTTGCCCACTCGATATCGCGTTGTAGAATTGTTATTTTCATTTTTAATCGCTTTGAATGGCAAATATACGAATTATTTTCTAATTTTGTAAGTGCTTAAAGTGTTTCTGCCAAGAAACGGAAGAGACCTATAAACTATGAATGTAAATAAGAGCAACCATTTTGATGTCATCATCATCGGAGGAGGAATCACGGGAGCGGGTACTGCGCGTGATTGCGCATTGAGGGGACTGAAGACTCTTTTAGTCGAACGACTGGACCTGACGAATGGCGCCACGGGACGAAATCACGGCCTTCTTCACAGCGGCGCAAGGTATGCCGTAACAGACGGAGAATCAGCCTCGGAGTGCATCAAAGAGAATATGATTCTTCGCCGCATCGCCCGACACTGTGTCGAGGAGACCGACGGCCTGTTTATCACACTGCCCGAGGACGACTTGGGATTTCAGAAAACATTTATCAAGGCGTGTCGCCGAGCCGGAATCCGTGCCGAAGCAATCGACCCGGCCGAGGCTCGACGCTTGGAACCTTCGGTCAATCCGTCGCTTATTGGTGCAGTGCGTGTGCCCGATGGTTCGGTCGACCCCTTCCGCCTGACAACGGCCAATGCTCTGGACGCGCGTCTGCACGGAGCCGAAGTCAGAACCTACACCGAGGTCATTGGTTTCATCAAGGACGGCCGACGCATCGTGGGCGTCAAACTGCGTGACCGACAAACAAAGAGCGAAAGCGAAGTCTATGCCGACATCACAGTCAATGCGGGTGGCATTTGGGGCCATCGCATCGCCGAAATGGCTGGAGCGAGGGTCAACATGTTTCCGGCCAAAGGCGCTCTGTTGATTTTCGGCCACCGCGTGAACAACTTGGTGCTGAACCGTTGCCGCAAGCCCGCCGACGCCGACATTCTTGTCCCGGGCGACACCATCAGTTTGATTGGCACAACCTCGAGCCGAGTTCCGTATGACGAGATAGATGACTTACAGGTAACCCCCGATGAGGTAAACCTACTGCTCCGCGAAGGCAGCAAATTGGCTCCGAGTCTGGCCGCGACTCGTGTATTGAGAGCTTATGCCGGAGTTCGTCCGCTGGTTGCCGCCGACAACGACGAGTCGGGACGCAGCATCAGCCGTGGAATTGTGTGTCTGGACCACGAAACACGCGACGACATACCCGGATTCATCACCATCACGGGCGGCAAACTCATGACCTACAGACTTATGGCCGAATGGGCAACCGACATGGTTTGCAAAAAACTGAACGTCGACAAACGATGCCAAACGGCCGAGATTTGTCTGCCCGGTTCGAGTTACGACAAAGATACGAAATCCATCGCCACACCTCTCAGCATTGGCACACGCGCCGCCGAGGGTCGCCACGGCTCGATGAGCAAAAAGATTTCGGCCGACAGCCGACTCGACCGTTCGCTGGTGTGCGAGTGCGAGGCGGTTTCGATTGGAGAAGTAGACTACGCCATTCGGGAACTTCGCGTGCGCAACCTGCTCAACCTGCGACGCCGCACACGTGTGGGCATGGGAACTTGTCAGGGCGAACTTTGCGCCTGTCGTGCCGCGGGACTGTTGGGTAAGGCCAACGGTTGTGCCCGCAAGGCTCAAGAGGACTTGGCAGCATTCCTAAACGAGCGTTGGCGCGGAATGTACCCCGTAGCCTGGAACGACACGCTGTGCGAGACGCAGTTCACGTCGTGGGTCTACGAGGGTGTTTGTGGTTTGGATACTTTTGCGAAAGAATAGCTTATGAAATTTGATACTATAATAATAGGTGGCGGATTGAGCGGATTGGTGACGGGTATTGCGGCAGCCGATGCGGGACAAAGGTGCTTGATAATTTCCGCCGGCCAAAGTGCGCTTCACTTCTTTTCGGGTTCGTTCGAGTTGTACGGATGCGAGGGCAACCCCTTGGAGGCAATTGCGGGAGTTGGCAAAGAGCACCCATACTCGAAGTTGGGTGTCGAGAGAATCCAACGCTTGGCCGAGGAGGTTCCTGCTTTTTTCGGCAAAATGAACATCTCGCTTGTGGGCAATCCGACACGCAACCACTATCGAATAACTCCGCTGGGAGTTCTCAAACCAGCATGGCTTACTATGGACGAATACGCACGCGTAGAGGACGTCAGTCAAATGCCATGGAAGAGGGTGGCCATCTGCGACATCGAGGGATTTTTGGACTTTCAACCCGACTTTCTGGCCTCGGGTTGCGCCGAACGAGGTGTCGAGAGCACTGTAATACCAATCTCGTTGCCCGAACTGGAGCGTCTGCGCAACAACCCCACCGAGATGCGCGCCACAAACATTGCCAAAGAGCTGACAGGTGACACACTCCACCGTTTGGCTCAGAAAATCAACCAAGCGAGCGGCGATGTCGACGCTGTGTTGATGCCGACGGTTGTGGGTCTGCTGGACGCGGCGGCTGTCGAAGAACTTAAAAAGCAGGTCGACAAGCCCTTGCATTTCGTTGCCACCATGCCCCCCTCGGTGCCCGGAATACGCACCCAAATCACCCTGCGCAAACGTTTCCAGGAGTTGGGCGGCGTCTACATGCTGGGCGACACGGTGCAGAGCGGAACAATCGTTGACGGCAGACTGCAAAGTATCCGGACGGCCAACCACGGAGAGGTGGAGTTCGAGGCCGACAACTTTGTGTTGGCAACGGGCAGTTTCTTCAGCCACGGAATTGTCGCTTCGTCGGAACGTGTGTACGAGCCTATCCTCGGGCTGGATATCGACGCTTCGGACGAACGTTCGGAGTGGTACAAGCGCAATCTGTTCGAGGCTCAACCATACATGACTTTCGGCGTAGCCACGGACTCCGACTTCAGAGTCAGTCACAAGGGACAAACCCTGTCGAACGTATATGCCGTGGGAGCCGTATTGAGCGGCTGCAACCCCATTAAGGAGGGGTGTGGAGCGGGTGTTGCAATCCTTACCTCGCTGCACGTAGCACAAAAGATAACACGCAAATAGACAGACCAATGAACAACGAACAGCACACCAATAAACAAAGTTTTGAGCAGTGCGTCAAATGCACCATTTGCACTGTCTATTGCCCCGTGGCAGCCGCCAATCCCGACTATCCGGGACCCAAACAGGCCGGCCCCGACTTGGAGCGTTATCGTCTGAAGAACCCACGTTTCTATGACGACACTCTCGACCTGTGCCTGAACTGCAAACGCTGCGAGGTCGCCTGTCCGTCGAACGTAAAGATTGGCGACATCATTCTGTCGGCCCGACTGAAATACAGCGCCAAACGACCGAAATTGCGCGAGTATATACTTGCCAATACCGACGTCATGGGTTCAATGGCCACGACCTTTGCGCCGCTGGTGAACGCATCGCTCAAACTGCCCGCGGTCAAAAACATCATGGACCGAACGCTGGCTATCGACCACCATCGAACCATGCCCACATACAGCAGTCAGAGGTTCGAGGCGTGGTTTAAGCAGCACGCCCAAGCCAAACAAGAGAATTTCGACCGCAGTGTGAGCTATTTCCACGGTTGTTACGTCAACTACAACCACCCCAAACAGGGTAAAGACTTGGTGAAAATCCTAAATGCCATAGGCTATGGCGTGCACCTGCTCGACAAGGAGAAGTGTTGCGGCGTAGCACTGATTTCCAACAAAATGGAGGCACAAGCACGACGTCAGGCCAAGGTAAACATAAACTCAATACGACGCTCCGTTGCGGCGGGTCGCCCCGTATTGACAACAAGTTCGACGTGTACGTTCACCATGCGTGACGAGTATCCCCACGTTCTGGGAGTCGACAATGCGGATGTGCGCGAACAGATTGTGCTGGCCACCAAATTCATCTTCGAGGCTGTGGACGCAGGCCGCGTGAAGTTGGCCTTCCGCGAGGATTACCGCAAACGCATTGCCTACCACACACCCTGCCACATGGAGAAGTTGGGTTGGTCGATATACTCCACTTCGCTGCTGAGGATGATTCCTGGTGTGGAGTTCATGATGTTGGACTCGCTGTGCTGCGGCATTGCGGGAACCTACGGATTCAAGCGCGAAAACTACCCCTATTCGCAGAAAATCGGCGAGCCGTTGTTCCGTCAAATTAAGAGCCTGGGTGTAGACCTTGTGGCTACCGACTGCGAGACCTGCAAGTGGCAGATTGAGATGAGCACAGGTGTGACGGTCGAGAACCCGATTTCGATTTTGGCCGACGCGCTGGATGTTGAGCAAACAATGAAATTAAATAAATAAAACCGCTAACAATGAAAACTACTAAATCGTTCAAGTATTGGCAGTGGCGAACAATCATCGCAACGATGATAGGCTACGCGCTATTCTACTTTGTTCGCAAGAACTTCTCGTTTGCCATCCCCGGCCTGAGCGCCGAGTATGGAATCACCAAGACAAGTTTCGGTATCATCATGACGCTGACCACCATTGTCTATGGCGTGTCGCGTTTCCTGAACGGCATTGTGGCCGACCGACTCAATGGCCGTTACCACATGGCAATCGGTCTGCTGCTGTGTGCCGTAGCAAACTTCGCATTCGGTTTCGGAGCCGACATCAGCGAACTTATCACAGGCCAAACGGGTGGCCCGCAATTCACCAACACGCTGATATTCTTCTTCGGCGTGGTGCTGATTCTCAACAACTTTCTGCAAGGTAGCGGATTTCCTCCGTGCGCCCGTCTGTTGACCCACTGGATTCCGCCTCAGGAGTTGGCAACCAAGATGTCGATTTGGAACACCTCTCACTCGATTGGCGCAAGTCTGGCAGCCATGCTCTGCGGCTACATCATGGGTACACTCGGAGTAAATCTGAGCGCGAACCCCGAAATCGTCGCCACAATCGCCCAAAACCTCAACATCGACCCGACCGACACTCAGCGTATGCAGAGCGTTCTGGAATCGGCCTCTCACATGGGCGCATGGCGTTGGTGTTTCTGGATTCCCGGTGCGCTGGCCTTCGTGGGCGCGATAGGTCTGTTTATGATGCTGCGCGATACCCCCTCGTCGGTGGGACTGCCCGAAATTCACACCATCAACAAAAAGGCAAGGAGAACAGCGCCGAGTACAAAGCCTTCATCCGTGAAAAGGTGTTCCGCAACAAGTGGATTTGGATTCTGGGTATTGCCAACTTCTTTGTCTATGTCGTTCGCTTTGCGGTGCTGGATTGGGGCCCGACCTTCTTGAAAGAGGCTCGCGGCATGTCGCTCACGGGTGCGGGTTGGACCGTGGCTGTGTTCGAAATCTTCGGTATCCTCGGTATGTTGTGGAGCGGATGGTTCACCGACCGCTTCATGAAAGGTAAGGCTCACCGCACATGCGTATTCTGCATGATTGGCGTGGCCGTATTCATGACTCTGTTCCTCGTTATGCCCGTGGGAACTCCCATGTGGCTGATGATAATCGTGCTGGCAATGGCCGGATTCTTCATCTATGGCCCGCAAGCACTGATTGGTATTGCCGCCGCCAACCAGGCAACCAACCGCGCAGCCGCTACGGCAAATGGTCTGACCGGACTGTTTGGTTACGCCAGCGGTATCGTATCGGGTCTGGGCGTGGGATACATGGTAGACCTGATTAATCAAACCAACCCCGACAAGAGTTGGGATTATGTCTTCATGGGCATGATTGGCATCGCCATCATCGGTACTCTGGTGTTTATGACCATGTGGAGCGCAAAAGCCGACGGCTATGAGGACGAACAAGTTGAACCGAAAACCGAATAAATCAATGGACACAACCGTCAAAAATAAATTGACTCGAATCAAGCACGTTGCGCTTGATATGGATGGCACCATCTATATGGGCGACTCGCTGTTCCCCTACACCATCCCGTTTCTCGAAAAGCTCAAACGACTGAACATATCGTACTCGTTTCTGACCAACAACCCATCCAAATCGCTGGACGACTACCTGCAAAAGTTGGAGCGAATGGGTATCCACGCCACCCAAGAGGAGATGTACACCACCACGGTAGCCACCATCGACTACATCAAGGCACACTACCCCGAAGCACGTCGTCTGTTCCTGCTTGGAACTCCGAGCATGATTTCTCAGTTCGAGAAGGCGGGCTTTGTGTCGACGGCCGACGATGCTGCGGATGTTCCCGACCTGATTGTAACGGCATTCGACTTGACGCTGACCTACTCGCGTCTTTGTCGCGCTGCATGGTGGATTTCGCAGGGCATACCCTACATCGCCACCAACCCCGACAAGGTATGTCCGACCAACCTGCCGACCGTGCTTGTCGATTGTGGCTCGATTTGCAAATGCCTTGAGCACGCCACGGGGCGCCGTCCCGACATCACACTGGGCAAACCCGACCCCAATATGCTCATTGGAATCCTCCAACAAAAACAACTTCAACCCGACCAAATTGCAATGGTTGGCGACCGCATCTATACCGACATCGCAATGGCTCAAAATGCTGGCGCGGTGGGAGTCCTTGTGCTGTCGGGCGAAACGACCCTCGAAGTGGCACAATCGGCACCCAATCCACCCGACATCATTGCCGCTAATATCGGCGAGTTGGGCGACATGCTCGAAGAAGCTCAAATGTAACTAAACATAGTACACCATGAAACGATTTATGACCCTTGCAGCACTGCTGATGGTTGCTGCTGCCACCGCCAAGAACCCTGCAGGTTCGCCCCAAACCTCGCTGTTGCCTGCAATGCAGGTCGAGGGCTCGTTCTCAATGATTATGGTACCCGACCCGCAAACCTACAACAAATTTGATGTCAACCAGCCTTTCTTTGAGTTGCAAACAGCTTGGATTGCGCACCATATCGACGCGCTGAACATCAAGGCGGCACTCTTTACGGGCGACATGGTTGAACAGAACAACAAACTGATTTCTGAAGGTCGTCCCAGCGCGTATAGCGGCAACCAAACGGGCCGCCAACAATGGGAATCGGTGTCGCGTGCTCTCGGACGACTCGACAACCGCATTCCTTACGTTGTGGCACAAGGCAACCACGACATCGGCTACGTGTCGGCCGAAACACGCTACTCGCTCGCACCCGAGTACATCTATCCTGAACGCAACATCTGTTTCGAGCGCACGCTGGTTTCGACATGCGCAAACTATGAGGGTGTTCACACCATGGAGAACTCGGCCTATGAGTTTGTGGATGATGCGTGGGGCAAGTTGCTGATTCTCACCTTTGAGTTTGCTCCCCGAGATGAGGCTATCGAGTGGGCTCGCAAACTTATCGAATCCAAACGCTATTGCAACCACCGAGTTATAATCCTTATCCACTCATGGCTCGACGACCACGGCAAGCGGGTCCGCAAAGAGGGCTACAAAGTGCGCCCCTGCAATTGGGCCGAGGATATGTGGAAAAAGTTGGTCTACCCGTCAAAGAATATCTGTATGGTGTTGTGCGGTCACACGGGTCTGCCACCCAAAATTGCCGAGGGTGGAGGCGACGTGGACTATCGCTACACCTGCCAATACCGTGAGGATAAGGCCGCCGACGGGCACATAGTTTCTCAGATGATGTTCAATTCGCAGCAGGCCGATGGCAGTTGGTTTGGAAACGGAGGTGACGGCTGGGTTCGCATCCTGGAGTTCCGCCCCGATGGCAAGACCATAGGTGTTCGCACCTTCTCGCCGTTGTTTGCAGCCTCGCCTCGCACCAGTCATCTCGCTTGGCGTACCGCCGACTACGACAACTTCGAAATCATCATCCCGAAACTCCCCACCCAAGGCGAGTAAACGTATTTATCAAAACACGACAGAGGGGGTCCAACAAGTTTGGACACCCTCTGTCGTGTAAAACATTATGCTATTCGAACACCATCTGAACCTTCATGCGGAGGGTCAATGGCAGGGGACCATCGCCATATTTCGAGTTCGAGGTTTGGAACTGTACGCCACTGCCACTATAAACCTTAGCCGATTCGGTGCTGGTCATATAGTAATCGCTGCCACCATAAAAACCACAGTGTGCGGGGACTTCAACCTCTACGCCATTTGATGTCGCCTTAACATCCTCGACAACAATATTTACATAGGTCGAGGAGGAGGTGAACGTATCGTTTGTCACCCAGAAACCTTGACCTTTCTTGGTGAAGGTAACCTCCACATAGTTAGGCATACCCTCGACATCCGAAACCGTTGCACCGGTAACCTTTTCGGGGTTATGCTCAAAGTCTGCAGCCGTTATGTAGTGGGTTTGAGTGGGAGTGGGAGGTGTCTCCTCCTCTTTATCGGCAATCTCTTGGGGGGTGGTGTCGAGTCGGTAGGTTGCGATGGGCAGATATTTACCCGTTTTGAGGTCTATGCCAACAATGTCGATATGGTTCTCATACACTTGCACCACAGCACCTTCGGAGCCAGAGGTGTTGTCCACACGCGAACTACCGTTCGACGTGATAGGAACGCCACACGACGGTACGTGAACGCACCAGCCCGAGGTAGGTTTGGCATCTTCGTATCCACGATAGATATTGGCTCGGTCTTGATACTTTTGGAGCTGCCATTCCCAATGCGAGTGACCGCTGAACCATATTGTATTGACATATCTGTCACACATGTTTTTGAGTCGTTTCAGTTGCACGCCCGTCAGCCAGTTGCCAGACGGATAGATGTCGTTCAGGTTACCTGCGCGGTCGGGGAAGAACAAGTGGGTGATGATAAAACATCTCTCGTCCTTGTACTCTTCGAGTTTGTCTTGCAACCAAACAAGGCTGGACTCGAGGTAGGCTGCGTTGAAGTTCCAAACCGACATACCCAAGAATAGGAAGTGGTCGACTTTGCCACCCTTCTCGACTGTTTGCTCGAATACGAGGGGTTGACCGGTATATTTAGTCCAACGAGCCACATTTATACCCGAGTAGGTGCAATCGTGATTACCGGTGGTGGTGTAAACGGGAGCTTCGGCAGTCACGGTAACCTCCTGGTAGCTTTTGAGTTCGGCCTCGGTTCCGTTTTGTGTGATATCGCCACAGATGCAGGTCATGGTGACATCTTTTGCATTGAAGAATTCCAAGGCTCTTTCGAAGTCCGCTTCGGGATTAATCTCCGGACGGCCGATGTGTACATCCGAGAGCAGACCGAAACAATACAACGGATTCTCCGAGAAGTCGGGACGGAAATCGGCCAACTGAATGGTTCCTTGGCGCTCTCCGGCAGAGTTGTAGATACCGATGGCTTTGGCCTCGCGGGGAGCAATATTCACATTGATAAAGTCCTCGTAATAGCCTATTTGAGTAATGGGGAGCGTGCCGATGGGCGCGTAATCGGCCAAAGGCTGAGCGTCGGCACTCTCATACATCAGCGTGTATCTTCCTTTTTTGTCGGGAGTAACCTCGATGCGATTTCCTTCAAGAATCTCACCTGTTGCCTTGCCATCCTCTTTGATATAGATTCGGATGGTATACGACTTGCCGCTAACCCAGTTATATGTATCCGAGCCATTCAATGCGGCCAATTCGGTGTCTTTCAGTTGGAACGCCACTTGTTCCAAGGTGTCGCTCTTGACACTGAAGTTCAGAGTCTTGCCCTTGAGCGCATCGTTGCTTGCCAACGGAAGGGCCATCGCATAAGCGACGTAGGAGTCGCCCGTAGCCAAAGAAGCTCCTGTACCCGCAGCCACCGACACTTTATTGTAGCCATCCTCCTCGAACGAGAGTTCGGCTTTGCCCGTAGCCCAATCGAACGCCACATTTGCGGTTTTGGAGGCAACCGATGACTCCTCGCCATCCTGCTCGGCCAAACTTACGGACGCTCCATAGATGGCTATTGCGTGCGAAGTGGTGTTGGTAATCACAAAGCGGAAAGTGGCCGGTATATAGTTAAAATCCAGAATGGTTCGGCCCTCTGTGTATGCTGCGGTTGCGTACATGTACAGGTAATCCCTCAAAAAACGCGGGTCTTGAGAGGTCGTCTGCGTAAATGCCGACGGCATGTCCAACGTGCAAAGATGTTGACCGTTCTCAGTGTCCTCGAATATTTGTGCGTCACCGGCCACGGCATAGCAGTACTCCGCGCACTCCAACTCCTCGGTATCATAGTAGAGCACGGTTTGGAAATCTGCGTGGTGGGCATCTCCCTGATGCGGAGTCACCGAAAGTCCGCTGCACGTGCCCTCTTTGAACGATGTACCAAGTTGAGATTCTGTCTGACCCAGAATCGGATTCTCGCCATCCGAGATAATCAGCGACAACTTGTCGGTTTGGTCGGAATTAATATCCACGCTCTCCCACTTAAGGGTGAAAGGTCCACTGCCTTGAACATCATCCCAAACGGCCGTTCGCGTAGCCTCTACGTCATCCGTTGCGGCGTTGTATCCGCAACCGCTGAAAAGGTTAAGACGTACATATTCCTCGACCGTTTCGACGGGAGGTTGTTCTTCGCCATTTTGGTCGTGAGTAGGTTCGCCCTCGGAGCAGCCGACGGCAAACATCGCCACGCCCAACATCCAAAATAGAATTTTGTTGATTTTCATTGTCGTATGGTTTTTGTTGTAATTTATCTCAGTTTACACTTAAGCCTTTAAAATAGGGAGTGCACACTCTGTCTCAACTTTTGCCATTGTCTGGGAGGCATATATCCAATCGATGTGTAATCCAATCAATACGCACACCGCAAATATTCCTCGACGCAACATAATCCAATATTAATTAGTAAATAAATTATATTAATATGCTTAAGGTGTACAACAATTTCCTATCTTTTTTATGTTAATGCTAGTGAGTTATTTGGTACTTTGATTTTTTGGGTGAAAATTTGGGTGATGAGAAAAAGAAAAGCGATGTAAGTTTCTGATTTACAGTTTCTCACATCGCGTCTTTTGTAGTCGATAGGGGATTCGAACCCCTATGTCCTGCGTGAGAGGCAGGTATCCTAGCCCTTAGATGAATCGACCATTATGTTTGGGGACTTTCTTGGAACTCATCCTCCCCCCGTGAATCATTTCCTCTGATTCACGCTGCAAATATATAGCACTTTTTTGAATCCTGCAAATTTTCGACCAAAAAAATCAAAAAAAAGTACAAAAAGCCCACGGAAACATTATTTTCGCCACTCCCACATCCTGCAAAAAAAGCACAACCATGTCGGATTGACAGATAGCTGCGCGTGGAAACTATAATGGACATAAAATTACAAGGATTTAATTTTCCATCACACTTTTTTGACAATCATACAGCTCATTCATTTTTCATGCCTTCATTCTCTTTTCGACTTATTTTTATGTAATCAAGGTATCACGCACAAATCTTATAGTATGCACACACAGACATGTACTACCTACCATTTGAGGTTCAACAAGCAACAATATCAAAGTATTTTCATCAAAACCGCCAATTTCAAAGATATAAGTTTCGCTCCATCCTTGACCCGAATCAAACACCATTACAAGTTGTTCTAACGAAAAACACTCCCAACAACCCTCGACATTACGCCCTCTATCGGTTATCCAATAATTGATAACAAAAGACGAATCTTCATTTAACTGTAATATTAAAGAGTCTGATATTGCAAAAGATACGCTGTCCATCCGCACTGTATCTTGTTCATTACACAATTCTGTGATATAGTTAGTAGCTCTCCAAACACCCGCCACTACAGGAACTTCAATCGTCGGATTACCAGTCCCATTCGGGCGGTCACCCACACTGGGCTTATTTATCGGCTTGGGGATGGGCGTTGGATTTAAAAATCCTGGCAATGTTATTTTGTCCTTTCCTACAGATTGTATTGAATCCCGCATTATTTCGTCTTTACCTCCAATACTTATTTCAGGCATGGTATCCGAAGGTATAATAACAGAAACCGAGTCGTCGATTTGAGGCAAGGATGGGACCAGGATATCGGGACTGCAACCATAACTCCCAACCACAGGCAACATAATTGCCAACATTTTCACCACAACTTTTCTCATAGGACTGCAAATAATGGGGATTGTCTGCAAAACGACAATCCCCGTTTTGTTTTTTTACTCTTGCTTGGTAAAGGTATACTCAGTTATATATTCATATTTAGTACCATCTTCATCCAATTCGGTGTCGATAAATTCAATCACAAACTTAGTTCTATTAACAGAAGAAATTTTGTAATTTTCACTCCATTCCATTTTTTCACCAAGTAGTTCTTCCTCATAAGTCATAAACAATTTTGAAGAGGTCGCTACCCAAGTGCCTTTGTATTTATAAGCCACTCCCTCTTCGATGGTCATATCAACAAATGAGCCATCTGCACGATAGGTCCACAGCATATAATCATTATCGTCGAAATATACCGTTCCAGACTCCTGCACCTTACCATTTACTAATTCCGTCCATTCATATTTATCGGTTTTCCATGAGCCTATAATCAGTTGAGATGTGGTCAATTCACCACTTCCATCCTTCTCGTTTTTATCGAAATTACACGAAGGTAGAGCAATCACCATCAAAGAGTAAATAAGTGTGTAAAAAAATTTTTTCATCGTTCGTTTCTTATGTTTTTAAAAAATAAAAATATTAAAGTCAAAGCCCGAATCGGGGGGGGACAACAAAAAAAGTGCGGACTTTCATTCGCTTGATTGGGATTCTGCGGTCTTCCACAACCTTGTCCCCCAAAATGGAATAAAGCCCACACCGTACAAACAGTGTGAGCGTCAAACTTTATTCCTTGGGGACTGTTAATAATGTGGAAGTTTCAGAATCCCGAAATAAGCTAACGCTTTTTATGTTTATATGTCCTTTATTTGTTATCTATTCATAGGCAACTATTCTTATGATTTTTGCAAAGATACAAATGTTTTTTGAATATACAAGCCACACATCATTCTCCTCTTCGTTTCAAAAAACGACGGCAAACCATTGTTTTTCCAAGTGCAATAGCTATCTTTGCTGCCGATAAGGGGTGCCGTCCACGTGCGGGCGGCTGAGATTATACCCATTGAACCTGATGCGGATAATGCCGACGAAGGGAATATCAAATATATCTTATTGTACACCCCAAAACGTATTAATTTTTAACGCTATGTATGCAAAAGTGAAAACTATTGCTACTGCGCTACTACTTGTTTGGGGTGGCGCAGTGCGCGCAGCAGAGGCGGACTCTGTGAAAACCGTCGCACTTGAACAGGTGACGGTTGGTTCTTCGACGGCTACGGCTACTACGCCCGTGGCTTACACACATCTCTCATCCGAGCAGCTGACCTCGGAGTACTTCGTTCAGGACATGCCTTTCCTTCTGTCGGGCACGCCTTCGGTGATTGCAACATCCGATGCGGGCAACGGCACGGGTTACACCTACATCCGAATCCGAGGTACGGACGCAACACGAATCAATGTGACAACCAACGGCGTGCCGATGAACGACCCCGAGTCGCACGCGCTCTATTGGGTCAACACCCCCGACCTCGCGTCAATGATGGGTTCGGTACAGATTCAGCGTGGTGCGGGCACCTCGACCAATGGCGCGGGAGCGTTTGGCGGAAGCATCAATATGTCGACTGCGGGCGCGGGTATTGAGCCTTATGGTGAGGTTACGGGTGTCTATGGCTCGTTCAACACCCACCGCGAGAGTATTGCCCTCGGCACGGGACTCATCAATGGCAAGTGGGCCATTTCGGGTCGTGTGACCAATGTCGGCTCCGATGGCTATATCGACCGAGCGTCGAGTGCTATGCAAAGTTATTTTGCGCAGGTGGCCTACTATGGTCGCACAACTTCGGTCAAAGCCGTGTCGTTTGGTGGCAAGCAGCGCACCTATATGGCGTGGAACGGACTCACCGCCGAGGAGATGGCCACCAATCGCACCTACAACTCGTGTGGTGAGATTTGGCACGACGACGGCACGGTGAGCTACTATCCCGACCAGACGGACAACTATCGTCAACTGAACAACCAGATTATCATCGAGCAACTCGTGGGCAACCACTGGAAACTCAACCTGACGGGACACTACACCCGAGGTGATGGTTACTATCAGGAGTATAAGGGTAGTCGCACGCTGTCGGAGTATGGTCTTGCACCCTACACTATCGACGGGGCGACCATTTCCAAGAGCGACCTTGTGCGCAAGAAGGCCATGTGGAACGATTTTGGCGGCGTGGTAGCTTCGGCCCGCTACGTGGGCAAGGTTCTCGAGGCAACCATTGGCGGAGCGTGGAACCTATACTCGGGCGACCACTTCGGACGTGTACTGTGGGTCAAGAACTATGTGGGTGACCTCTCGACCGAGCACGAATACTATCACAACACCTCGTCCAAGCACGATGCGAACATCTTTGCCAGAGCCGATTGGACTGTTGCCCGCGGTGTGAATCTCTATGCCGACTTGCAGTATCGCGTGGTGCGCCACCGCATCAACGGAGCCAACGACAACTACGATTGGAATGCGGGCAAGATGCAGGCGCTTGATGTTAATCGCACCTACCACTTCATCAACCCCAAGTTGGGTGTCTATTGGCAGGTTGACCGCTCGAATCAGCTCTACTTGAGCGGTGCTATTGTCAGCAAGGAGCCCACCCGCAACTGCTTTACCGACGCGCGTCCGAACGAAAATCCCCTGCCTGAAAATATGCTCGACATCGAGCTGGGTTACAAACTCGATTATGGCGTGGTTCGCGGCGAGGCCAACCTCTACTTCATGGGCTACCGCAACCAACTCGTCCAAACGGGTGAGGTCAACGACATTGGCGAGATGATGATTACCAACGTTCCGCGCAGTTATCGCACGGGCGTCGAGTTGAGTGTTGATTATCAGCCGTTGGAGTGGTTCGGCGTGCGCGCCTACACAACCTTGAGCCGCAACCGCGTGCTCGACTACACGGAGTACCTGAGCGACTACGACGCCGATTGGAATGACCTCTACACCCAAACGGCCAACCACATTGAGTCGGCACCGCTGGCATTCTCGCCGAGTGCTATGGCCGGTCTGGTGTTCCGCTTCACGTATCGTGGCTTTGGTGCCTCGCTCAACACGCAGTATGTCAGCAAACAGTACCTTTCGAACAGTGGCCGCGAGGAACTCACCCTGCCGCGCTACTGTGTGAGCAACCTCTACCTGTCGTACTCGCTGCCATTGCGTTCGATGCGCTCGATTGACTTCGGTCTGGCTCTGTGCAACCTATTCGACACCAAGTACGTGAGCAACGGATACGGCAGCAGCATGATGGTTGGCGGCACGCGTTACGAGAGTGCCTACTACTTCCCCCAAGCGGGATTCAACCTAACGGGCAGCGTGTCGCTGAAGTTCTAACCACGCGCCGCCCACCATCCGCCCGCACAGCAAAGAAGGGGTTGTCCAACAAGTTTGTTGGGCAGCCCCATTTTGTTAAGGTCGTATGGCACGGAATATGCGTCGAGTAGTGCAAAATTTCGAAACGCTATGAACAAGACTTTTCTACTCTGGACATCGGCCTTGTGCGCACTGCTCATTACGGCCATCGGCACTCTGTTTGCTCGCGGGCGCGATGCACAAAACACGCTCGACACCTCGACCATCGACACCCTCGATATTGAGCGATATATGGGCACGTGGTACGAGATTGCTCGGTTCGACCACCCGTTCGAGCGCAACATGGAACTCGTCACGGCAGGCTACAAACTTCTGCCCGACGGCACGGTTGAGGTTCTAAACAGCGGTTACAACACGCGACGCGGCAAGTTTCGTCAAAGCCGCGGACGTGCTCGCACCATTGCTGGTCGTCCCGGGGAGTTGGAGGTGACATTTTTCTTGAACTTTTGGTCGCCCTACAAGGTTCTGGAGCTGGCTCCGGACTATTCGTACGCACTTGTCGGGAGCGACTCGGACAAGTATCTGTGGATTCTGTCGCGTACACCTCAACTGCCCTCCGAGATTCTGAACGAGATTGTCGAGAAAGCCGAAACTCGCGGCTACGACACCGACCTGCTGATTTGGGTCAAGCAACATTAATACGAACTGAGTCTGTCTAACAAATTCAATTTCTCACGATTTCACCCCCATCAGAAATAGTTCCGACAGGGGTGATTTTCATTTTTTTAGACTTATTAGACTGCTACTTGAATTACATCTATATTAGTAGTGCTATTACTCATCTAACTAATGATGCTTTGCCATGCTACAGTAATATCCATTATCTTCACAATTATCACACCACCCATCAGAGTTACGGTCTACTCCACGACTACATTTATGTTTTCTAATATTACAAGACTTGTATGAGCCACCTCGAAATGACGGATTGTATTCTCCGCCTCTATCGCCATAATCTCCATCATCATCCAAATCTACATCTATATAATAAGCTTTACTCAAAGCCCGTTCAGCCCAACTGCACGAAGTTAATGTAATAACAGATGTGGTAAGTATCAAGAAACCTAATAAGTAAACTATTTTCTTCATTTTTATTTCAACTTAATAGTAACGCCCTACTCTTTTTTTACGGTTTTTTCAGGCTAACCCACCGTTTCTTTTGTCCTCGAACTAATACTAAAAAACACGCACAAAAAAAAGCGCAGACAAAACTCTTTTATCAGTTCACAAGGTCTTCGACTACCTATCCACCAAATAAACGAGTAAAGCCCACGCCAAATGACGTGAGCGCTATCGCATTACTCTTGGTGGAACAGAAAGTGTCGAAGTTTCGTGAACCAGAATAAAAGCTAAAACGCTTTTCCTACATATATTTAAAATGTGCGTATTAGATTATACGCAATATTTCATAGGCTTTAAATTTAGTTTTTATTATTTCTGCAAATATAATACTTTTTATCAAGATTAACAATTTTACATTCACCATTCTTTACATTCTAAAACCAACCAAAGGCACTGAATTTGTGACATACGCAAAAAAAACGTATATTGCAGTCCCAAAACAGCACACACGCATGAAACGAATACTGCTCACACTGCTGGCCGTCATGGCACTATCGCCCCTCGGAGCCGCCACTCCGCAAACCGAAACCTATGCCATCAAAGGGGACGACACACTGCGAATGGATTTCTACGCCGCACCGCACAAAGACTCGCCCTGCCTTATCTTTATGTTTGGCGGAGGTTTTGTCCGTGGCACTCGCAATGCCGAGCAGTATCTCGACTTCTTTGAAGATATGGCCTCGCGCGGATATGCCGTGGCAACCATCGACTATCGTCTGGGACTGAGCCCCCTGCTCACCGCAACCTCGAAACCCTCGGTGGGAGAGCTTGTTGATATGCTCACCGAGTCGGTGCAAATGGCCGTTGATGACCTCTACTCCGCAACCTCACACATCGTCCAAAATGCCGAACGTCTGGGCGTCGACCCCTCGAAAATCATCATCAGCGGTTCGAGTGCCGGAGCTATTGCCGTGCTGACGGGCGAGTGGCAGAGAGCCACGGGACAGGCCACCGAAGCCCTGCCCGAAGGGTTCCGCTATGCGGGTGTGGTGTCGATGGCAGGCGCAATCTACACCACCGACGGACGCCCCTCGGCCGTTGACGGGATGTGTCCTCTGCTGCTGTTCCACGGCGACGCCGACAGCAACGTACCCTATCGTAAATTGGCCGTGGGCAAGGTGGGAATGTACGGCGCCGATTACATCTACGACAAGATGCTCAAAAAGAGCGGCAAACCCTACTACGTCTGCATCTATCCCGATGTCGACCACGTTGTGGCAGGTGCTCCCTACATGCAGAACCGCGAGCAAATCGAGTGGTTCATCAACCAGATAGCCTTGGGCGGACGTGTATTCGAGGTGTACGAACAGATTGCCGACCCGGCCTACCCCGTCAAACGCGGTCCACGAACCATCTTCGACTACATTCGCGCCAACTTCGGCCCACAACAATAACTACCCACACACGCAATGGACACTCCGCAACACCACATACTGATTGTCGACGACGAGGAGTCGCTGTGCGAAATCCTCTCGTTCAACCTGCGTGCCGCAGGCTACCGCACCTCGGTGGCTTACAGTGCCGAGGAGGCCCTGACACTGCCTCTCGAAGAGGTTGACCTCATTCTGCTCGACGTGATGATGGGCGAGTTGGGTGGTTTCGGTCTGGCCGGAATCCTCAAGGCTCGACCACAAACCGCCGACATACCTATTATATTTTGTACGGCACGCGACTCGGAGGATGACACGGTGCGCGGACTTGGACTCGGAGCCGACGACTACATTGCAAAACCGTTCTCGGTGCGCGAAGTGGTAGCCCGCGTGGGAAGCGTGCTCAGGCGAACCGCCCACCAACGAACCGACCGCAACATATTGTCGTTCCGCGGACTGAGCCTCGACATGCAACGCAAGGTGTGTCTGATAGACGGCAATGAGGTGGCTCTTACCCCCAAGGAGTTTCAGATTTTGGCAATGTTATTGGAGCGTCCCAACGTGGTATTCTCGCGCGAGGAGATTATGGACCGCGTGTGGAGTGATGATGTTGTGGTGCTTGGTCGTACGGTCGACGTCAATGTCACACGCCTGCGCCGCAAAATCGGACGCTACGGAGTAAACATCATAACAAGACTCGGACATGGCTATGGATTCTCGAAGGAAACCGACCTATAGCACCGCAATGACCATCCTGCTGGTGGTTGTTGTGATACTCTCGGCCACGTGCATCATCACCGCGTTGCACATCGACCGACGAACATTGGGCGCACTCAACTCGCGCGAGAGCGTGCTGTTGTGGGGACTGATGGTTATTCTGCTGGGTGTATTGCTGACCGTGGCGTTGTTGTTCCGCCGCCTGAACCGCAATCTCAGACAACTGCGACACTTTGTGCGTGCCGCCGACGAGGGACGCGAGATGGACGAGTTGCCCCCCTTTGCCGCTGACGAGCTGGGCGAAATCTCCAAACACATCGTCAACCTCTACCTGCGCATCCGCCGCACAACCGAGGACCTGCAACACGAGCACACAATGGCCCTGCACCAAGAACAGGAGAAAATCCGTATCAAACGCCAACTGACCAACAATATCAACCACGAGCTTAAAACTCCCGTCAGTTCCATCCGCGGCTACCTCGAAACCATCCTCTCGAATCCCGACATGGACGCCACCACCCGCACCGAATTCCTGCAAAAGAGCTACGCCCAATGCGAACGCTTGCGCGTACTGTTGCGTGACGTGGCAACCATAACCCGCATGGACGAGGCCAGCTCGATGTACACACTCGAGGAGGTAGACCTGCGCCGCATCGTCGACGACATCGCCGCCGACATCGCACTGCTGCCCGCCGAACGCCGCATGAGGGTCAACATCTCGATGCCCGACAATGTACCCGTAGTTGGAAACGCCACACTGCTGACCTCGGTATTCCGCAACCTAACAGATAACTCCATCGCCTATTCTGGCGGCCGCGACATCTACATTCTGATGACCTCGCAAACCCCGACACACTACAACTTTCGCGTAGCCGACAACGGAATCGGTGTCGACGAACGCCACATAGAGCACCTTTTCGAGCGTTTCTACCGCGTGGACAAGGGACGCTCGCGCAAGGAGGGCGGCACGGGTCTGGGCTTGGCCATTGTCAAGAATGCTGTGCTGTTCCACGGAGGCACAATCGAGGTACGCAACCGCCGCGAAGGTGGACTCGAATTTCTGTTCTCTATCGCCCGAAATCCCAAGGCCAAGCAGACCGAATAGAACCCCAACGGACGCAGATTTAATCGTAATGTAACCATTTTGTAACATCGTTTTAGTTGTTTTGCGTTGTGCAATGTTGCCAGCCCAAGGGCCTATACATTGCAGAGCAAACAGTTACGCAAAATAAAAAAACAACTAAATAATTAACAACACACATGTCTTTACTTTACACATTTATCCTTGTCGTATTGGCCATTCTTGCCATACTCGGCATCGTTGTGGGCGTTTCGAATGACGCTGTAAACTTCCTAAACTCGGCAATCGGCTCGAAGGTCGCCTCATTCCGCAAGATTCTGATTGTAGCCTCGATAGGTATCCTGGTCGGTGTAATCACATCGAGCGGTATGATGGAGGTCGCACGTAGCGGAGTGTTCCACCCCGAGATGTTTACGTTCCACGAGATTATGTTCCTGTTCCTGGGTATGATGCTCGGTAACGTCATCCTGCTCGACGTGTTCAACTCGCTGGGTCTGCCCACCTCGACCACCGTTTCGATGGTGTTCGGTCTGTTGGGCTCGGCTATGGCGCTGGCTATCTTCAAAATCAATGAGTCGGATACGCTGACAATGGCAAATATGGGCCAATTCATCAACTCGGGCAAGGCACTTGCCATCGTGTCGGGTATCCTGCTGTCGGTGGTGATTGCGTTCATCGTGGGCGGCATCTATATGTATCTGTCGCGCGCACTGTTCTCGTTCCGCTACCAAAAACTGTTCGGCAAAATCGGCTGGCTGTGGTGCGGTGTGTCACTTGCTGGCATCCTCTATTTCGCGCTGTTCAAGGGACTCAAATCGTCGGGACTTATTCCCGTCGAGGTGATTGATTGGGTTAATTCGAATGTCGGTCTGGCATTGCTTATTATGTGGGGTGTAAGTTCTGTTGTGCTGTTGCTGTTGCAACTCTGCAAGGTCGACATCCTCAAAGTCACCATTCTGGCAGGCACCTTCTCGCTGGCACTGGCCTTTGCAGGTAACGACCTGGTGAACTTTATCGGTGCCCCCTACGCCGCATTTGACGCTTACGGAATCGCCAAAAATGCAGGAGGCGCAACCGACATCACCATGGAGGGACTCAAAACACCCGTTGCCGCAAACTTCCTGATTATGTTGGGTGCAGGCTTGGTGATGATTCTGACTCTGTTCCTCTCGAAGAAGACCAAAAAGGTTATCCAAACCGAACAGTCGCTGGCCGGTCAGGACGAGAATACCACAGGCAACTTCGATTCGAACTTCATTTCGCGTGCTATCGTTCGCGGTGCTGTGAACATCAACAACTTCTACGAGCGGGTAATTCCTCGCCGCATGCAAATTGCTATCGAGAAACGCTTTATTCCGCTTCCCGTCGAGGAGCGTGGCGGCTTGGTTTATGACCGCATCCGTGCAACCGTAAACCTCACCTGCGCATCGCTGCTTATTGCCGTTGGTACAACGCTGAAACTGCCCCTTTCGACCACCTACGTTGTGTTCATGGTGTCGATGGCATCGTCGCTTGCCGACCGCGCATGGGGTCGTGAGAGCGCCGTGTACCGTGTGACGGGCGTAATGACCGTGATTACAGGTTGGTTTATCACCGCTCTGGCAGGTTTCGCAATTTCGATGGCAGTTACCATGTTGTTGGCTTGGGGCGGATGGATTGCCGCCGTGGCATTGTCGCTGTTAGGTATCTACTTGGTTGTCAAAGGCAACTTCTTCAACAAAGAGGACAAAAAAGACGATAAAGCCGACAGCAAAAAGAACATCGATATCACCGACAAGAGTCACAATGCCAACGAAGCACTGATTGGCTATATCGAGAACGTGTGCGTCGATATGGAGAGTGTTACCCGTATCTATGGCCGCACCATTGTGGCTGTGTTCAAGGAGAATCGCAAAGTGCTGCGTGACATGGTTAAGGAGTCGAACGAGCTGTTCTTCTCCGCCCGCGAGCAGAAATACGCTCTGCTGGGTATGATGAAAAAACTCGAGCAACAAGACATTATCACCGCTCCGTTCTATGTTCAGGTTGTGGACTACATGTCGGAAACCACCAAGGCGCTGATTCACATCACTCGCCCTGCATTCGACCACATCGACAACAACCACACTGGTTTCACCAAAGAGCAAATTGTGGACCTCAAGCAGGTGAATGATTCGGTGGAGGAGATTTTCTCGAGCATTAACTCGATGTTGCGTAACCGCGACTTCAGCGACATGAGCGTTATTTTGGAGAAACGCGACCGCCTGTTCGATATGATTGACGACATTATGAAGAGCCAACTGCGCCGCATGCGTGTCGAGCACATGTCGACCTCGGCAAGTATTCTGTTCTTCAACATTCTGAACGAGACCAAGACCATGGTGCTGCAATCGCGCAACATCATGAAGTCGCTCGAACACTTTGTCGAAGATTAGAACACTTGCTTAAAAAAACTAAGGCCCATATCCCATTGCTGGGGATATGGGCCTTAGTTTTAATTAGAACAGCACACCAAGGCGGATACTGAAACTCATCGCAATACGGTCGTTGCGACGACCAAACCACTTCCAAAGCTGAAAACCGTGGTGATAACCCGTCTCGGCAGCAGTACCGAAAGCGTAACCGCCACCAACCCACGCATCGGCAATAAAACGCCGTACACACAACTGATAACCCACCGTAGCCATCAGAGCACCCATTCGCGCAGGAGTTCGAAGTCCGGTCACCGAGTGGGTATAATCATAGTGGGAGTACATGGCCTCGGGACGTAGGTAGAAACCCTGCAAAGGCTTCTGCGAATCATAACCCGCAACAAAGAATTTGTGGCCATAGCGCAGGGTGAACCCCAGCGGGTCGTTCTTATATTTGTCGTAGCCTGCACCGATGACACTTGCGCACAACTCGCCGCTCTGTTTCCAACGCGGAAAGGCACGTTCATACGACACTTTGGTGCTACCGCTTGCCCACGACAGAAAGGTCAGTTTGATGGCATTGCGATAGGGCGTCTGCGCCTCAAGGCGAGCCGTAGCACAGCTCGCTACAACAAGCAGCATAGCGACAAACAGTTTGCGCAGCACACACCGTGCGCTGTCATAATTCTCTCGATACATTGTCTATTGGGTTTTGGGGTTGTTATTGAGGTCTATTGCTTGTAGATTAGCACCACTGATTCGGCCGCCACTCCCTCGCCGCGACCCTCAAAGCCGAGTCGTTCGGTGGTCGTAGCCTTGACCGACACCTGCGAAACATCCACACCCAGGCAGTCGGCTATTTCGCGTCGCATAGCGTCAATGTAGGGGCGCACCTTGGGAGCCTGAAGAATGATGGTACAATCGACATTACCCACACTCCAACCCTCGGCAGCCAAAATTTCTACCGTGCGGCGCGTGAGGATGCGCGAATCCATCCCTTTGAATTCACCCGAGGTGTCGGGGAAATGTAGTCCGATATCGCCCAACGCCGCGGCGCCGAGCATCGCATCACATAATGCGTGCAGTACGGCATCACCATCGGAGTGGGCCACACAACCCTTGTCGTAAGGTATGCTCACCCCACCCAAGCGCAACGTCAGGCCCTCGGCCAATCGATGCACGTCGTATCCGTGTCCAATTCGAAATATCATAATCTTAAGGTGTTTGTTTAGACAAAGTAACATTTTTTTTTGTATATTTACAAATCCGTTGGTCGAAATTAAACACTTAAACGCTATGAATCAACTCATTCGTAATCTACAGCCCACGCTCGTGTGGCAAATCTTCGATGATATAACCGCCGTACCGCGCCCCTCCAAACACGAGGAGAAGATACACGCTTGGCTGGTGGAGTTCGCCAAACAACACTCGCTCGACTACCGCACCGACAAGGCCGGCAATGTCACCATCTTCAAGGCAGCAACTCCCGGGATGGAGAACCGCCCCACCGTGGTACTACAATCACACATGGATATGGTGTGCGAGAAGAACGCCGATACCGCGCACGACTTCGACCGCGACCCTATCGACACCTACATCGACGACAAGGGTTGGGTGCGTGCCCGAGGAACAACGCTCGGAGCTGACTGCGGTATAGGTATGGCAGCGGCATTGGCCGTTCTCGTTGACCCGACCATTACTCACGGACCTATCGAGGCGCTGTTTACGGTGGACGAGGAGACAGGACTCACGGGTGCTTTCAACTTGGGCGAGGGAATGATTACGGGTAGTTGCTTGATAAATCTCGACTCGGAGGACGAGGGCGAACTGTTTATCGGTTGCGCGGGAGGTGTCGACACCGTTGCCTCGCTGACCTACTCGACCGAAGCCGCTCCGGCGTGCCACAACTTCTTCCGCGTGGATGTGCGTGGACTGAAAGGTGGACATAGCGGCGATAATATCAACGACGGTCTGGGTAATAGCAACCGCCTCCTGGCTCGTCTGTTGTGGCAGGCCGAACGCTTGCTGGGACTGCGCCTGGTGCGTTTCGATGGCGGAAATTTGCGCAATGCCATCCCGCGTGAGGCGTGGGCTGTGGTCGCTGTTCCGGAGATGCACTCCGACGAATTCATCGAACTTTTCACCACATTCCGCCGTGAGGTGCAGGCCGAATACGCCGCCACAGACGCGGGGCTGGATATGATTCTCTCGGCCGCCGAACCCGCCGAAGTTGTGGATGTGGATACCACTCGCCGACTGCTTTGCGCCGTGGTGGGAGTTCCCAATGGAGTGTTGGCCATGAGTGCGTCGTTGGAGGGGCTGGTCGAAACCTCGACAAATCTTGCATCGGTGAAGTTCGTCGAAACGGAAGGCGAACATAATATTGTGATTACCACCTCGCAACGTTCATCGGTCGAGAGTGCCAAACGTGCAGCGGCTCAAGCCGTTGAGAGTGTATTTTCGCTTGCGGGGGCCGTTGTCACTCACTCGGACGGCTACCCCGGCTGGACACCCAACACTTCGTCGCATATCCTCGCTGTGACGGCCGAGGCCTACCGCCGATTGTTTGCAACCGAGCCCAAGGTGCGAGCCATTCATGCAGGCTTGGAGTGCGGTCTGTTCCTCGAGAAGTACCCCGGGCTGGACATGGTTTCGTTCGGACCGACCCTGCGCGGAGTCCACTCGCCCGACGAGAGATTGGAAATCTCGACGGTCGATAAGTTCTGGCGACTGCTGACCGAGGTTTTGGCAACTATTTAAGCATTAACCGATGACCCTTACCATTACTATATGCGCCGCCACTTGCGCTCTGTTGGTTGCGGGTGTGCTGTGGCTGCCCGAACTGCACGTAGGACGCTTAAAGGTTGCGACCTATTGGGTTGTGGCTCTGTTGGGTGCCGTGACTCTGTTGTGCTCGGGCGCAATCTCCCCCAGCGAGGTGCTGGCCGGATTCACGGCCGACACGGCGGTTAACCCGCTCAAAATTCTGGTGCTGTTTCTGTCGATGACCGCTTTGTCGGTGTTCTTGGACGAAGTAGGCGTTTTTCGCCGCTTGGCCGCAATGACCGTAGCACGAAGCCACGGAGGACAGTGGTCGCTGTTTTGGAGCCTCTACGTAATGGTGTCGCTGCTGACGATATTCACCTCCAACGATGTGATTATCTTGACCTTTACGCCCTTCATCTGCTACTTTGCCCGCAACGCCAACATCAATCCCATGCCCTATCTGTTTGCCGAATTTGCCGCGGCGAATACTTGGAGTATGGCCCTTGTTATAGGCAACCCCACCAACATCTATCTTGCGACGTCGGCGGGGATTGACTTTGCGGAGTACCTGCGCGTGATGCTCCTACCCACCATTGCTGGTGGAGTGACGGCTTTTGTGGCACTCTATATTCTGTTTCATCGTCAGTTGCAACGCCCGCTGATTCCCGTGCGCGCCGAACGCGAACCACTCAACCGCTCGGGAGTCATCATCGGACTGTCACACTTTGCGGCTTGCTTGATACTGCTCGTTGCAAGTTCATGGGTAGGACTCGAAATGTGGGGTATCTCGCTGGCCGTGTTTGTCAGCCTTGCAGCCGTGGCACTGCTCTACGGAGTGATGTCGCACCACGGTTTTGGAGAAATCAGCCACACCCTGCGACGTCTGCCCTGGCAGTTGGTGCCGTTCGTACTGTCGATGTTCACGCTGGTTCTCGCACTCGAACACTCGGGGGCAACCCAATGGCTGGTGTCGCTGCTCGAAGGAGGTAACACCGTCATAACCTATGGTGTAGCCTCGGCTCTGACCTCCAACGTTATCAACAACATACCGATGAGCGTTCTGTTCAGTTCGATGATTGATGGCGGTACGCTTGGAGCGTCGACCACGGGTGCGGTCTATGCGTCGATTGCAGGCTCGAACATTGGCGCGTTGTTGTCGCCCATAGGTGCCCTGGCAGGTCTGATGTGGGCGTCGATTCTGCGCTCACACGACATCGAAATCGGATTCCTCGGCTTTGTGTGGCGCGGCCTGTTAATCGGTATCCCCACACTCTTTGCCACGCTTTTTGCACTCATCGCCATGGGTATTTAGCGGTGCGTCTATTGCACCTCCACCATCTCGACGGGTTGCTGTTGCTCGCGGTCGAGAGGATGCGACTGATAACGCACCTGCCCGAAGTCGATAGTCGCCAACTCGATGCATCTGATGGAGTTGTTGTAGGCCGTCTTGTAGTAGACCTTGCGTGTAGTGAGGTCTATGGCCGTTGTCCATTGCGTTGCGCTGGGCAGAGTCTTCTCGTCGGGATTCTCGATGGCAATCGGTACGTCAAAATTGTTGAGCAGGTGGAAACACTCCTGCACGGTGGACCATCCGTCGGCCCTTTGCGGTGCTGTGTTGCGGAAGAACGCCGCACGTACAAACCTCGACGGAGGGGTGAAATCTCCAGGCAAACCCAACATTCCCGAACTTCCGCCCAACGGTTGAAGTGTCACCTCGCCGAGCGTTTGGTCGGTTGCGTCACCTGCCCGTAGATTGACATAGTTGTTGAGGTTGGCCAACTGCCAGGGGAAGCTCGGAGCGTTGGTCAACACCCCCACCGTATTGTCGTAGAAGTTGACCTGTCCGCCGACAATCTCCATAACTATCTGTCGTCCCGAGGGTTCACCCACACGCCAATGCACCACCGCCGAACGCTCCAAGCCCACAATACGCACGCTGTCGACGGCCTTTTTGAGTTGGTCGATGGACGAGAACTGCGTCAGAATCCACTGCACAACCTGCAAATCGGCCAGTGTCGTCGCCGCCATTGTAGCATCGTAGGGCACGTAACTGCCGTAGCGCGGGAAGAAAAACAGACCCGCCGACAAACCCGCCTCATTGATACCCTCGGCAATGAATTCGCGTTCGACAACGGCCAATCCTACCACCCCATAGCGAGCCTTGAATTGCAAGCCATTTGCACCTGTCGGAGTGTATGAGCGCAGTTGTTCGCCGCGCGGAATGATGACGTACTCACTTTTGAGCGGTCCGCGCGACCACTCGATGGTGCGCCCCTGAATGTAACTTCCATCGGCGGCCTTGAGTGAGATTCCGGTGCAAGCCACCGAGCCGTGAATGCCACCAACCACCGCTGCTGCACCAAGCAAAGCTCCTTTCACAAACATTTTCATAGCATTAGATTATTGGTATGGTCTATGGCCGTTGCACAAACCGTACCGAAACAGCAGGGGCTGCCCACATTGGGACAGCCCCTGCTGGTACTCTATGTATGTTTGTCTATTCGAATCTTACGGTATGAACCACGTGTTCCAACTCGCGGATGTAGTTGCGTTTGTGAAGCTCGGGCGAGAAGACATATCCGTCGATGGTTACAACACGGTTGGTCGAGGTATCGAGCGTGGTGAAACTCACAAACGGGCCACCCATGAAGTCACCCTCAACATCCCAGAAGCCACGCGTACGAACCCACAGTCGGCCATCAATACGCACTGCATCCGATTTAGCGAACGCAGTAGTCATGTAACTTCCGTCGGCAGGGCCCGGAACCAATGCAGCATACTTGTTGCGTTGGGCGATGATACGACTCTCGGAGAGGTCTTCGGGACCCGTATATGGGTAGCTGTAAATCAAAATTCCTTGACCCGATTTGGGCATTTCGTAGCGCGTCCAAATGAAGTCGTTGGTCTGTTTGGCGAGTTTGAAACCCGTGGGGAAGTGCATCGAGAATCCGAACTTCTCTTTGACCAGGTCGGCCAGGTGCTTTGGGCCGAACTTTTCGTAAGCCGCCGTATTGCGTCGTTGCTCGACCAACTCATAGGCACCCAAAATATTCTCGCGCTCTTTGTCAAGCAACGTCACCATCTCGGCAGCCGTAGGAGCAGTAGCCGACATCAACAGTTGGTTGAGTGCATAGACATCCTGCGTTACCACCAAGCGTGCCGAGTCGTATTTCTCGGGGTTGACATTAACAATCAAAACGTTGCGATGCTCGGTGTTGAGTTTCAGGAAGCCGTCGGGCGTGACGCGCAGTACATCGAAATAGGGCTCTCGTTGATTGAGCATCTCGACAGGGCGCAACAGCACCGAGCGCAGCGTATCACCCACCGTGCCTTCCCACATCTCTTGGTTGCAGACCACAATCATCTCGTAGGCCGCACCCTTGCTACCGGGTTTTGCGGGTTCGTCGAACAACGTGCGGAAGGCGTCGCAGCCGGTCAACAGCAGGGTCAGCGCCGACAGCAACACAAGCGATTTATTTCTCAGGAAAGGTGTTTTTCTCATCATTTTGTTCATTTTTGTTTGTTACACACTTTTACAAAAGTACAAAAAAAGTTTGGTTTCGAGCACAACTTTTGTCGGAAATTTGCATATTCGATGCCACGATACTACCTTTGCGGGCGTTTTAAGAACAAGAGCCACCGAGGCCATGCATATACCCGTTCCGCAAATACTACTCGATATCACGCCCGATTTGGTTTGGCATCTGCCCAATCCCGACGGTAGCGTCTATCTTACGTTCGATGACGGCCCGACGCCGGCCATCACAGAGTGGATTCTCGGACAATTGGCTCGCTACGACGCCAAGGCAACCTTCTTCTGCATCGGCAAGAACGCCGAATTGTACCCCCACCTGCTCGACATGATTCGCGCCGAAGGGCACGCCGTGGGCAACCACACCCACAACCACATGAAGGGCTGGGGACGCAGCGCCGAGGAGTACCTCGCCAATGTCGAACAAGCCAACAAACTACTGCAAACCAATCTTTTCCGCCCGCCCTACGGACGCATCACTCCGCGTCAGGCCGTGAGGTTGACCCAAGCAGGATACCACGTCGTGCTATGGAACGTCCTAAGCCGCGACTACAACCGCTACATCGACGGACGCACCTGCTACAAGAACGCCACCAACCACCTGAAGTCGGGTTCGATAGTGGTGTTCCACGACTCGGTCAAAACTTTCAAGAATATGTCTTACGCCCTACCTCGCACACTCGACTTGGTCTATGAGCGCGGTTTGATGTGCCAACCCATTGTGCTATGAGAGTGATTGTGGGAGTTACGGGCGCCAGCGGCAGTATCTATGCCCGACAGCTGGTTGAGCGACTTGTCGAGAGCCGCGAGGTGAGCGAAATCGCGCTTATCATGACCAACAACGGACGCGCCGTGGCCGAGTACGAGGGCGTGACAATTCCCCCCAACGACAAAATACGCATGGTCGACAACGACAATATGTTTGACGCCGTGGCTTCGGGTTCGGCACGCTACGATGCGATGGCCGTTGTTCCGTGTTCGGTAGGAACGCTCGGGCGTATCGCCTCGGGAGTGTCGGCCGACCTGCTGGGACGTGCCGCCGACGTAATGCTCAAGGAGCGTCGCCGTTTGGTGTTGTGTGTGCGCGAAACTCCGTTGAGTCTGATACATATCCAAAACATGGAGCGCGTAACGCTGGCCGGAGCGGTTGTTTTGCCCGCCTCACCATCGTTTTACAGCCACCCCGCGACCATCGAGGAGGTGTGTGCCACGGTGACCGAACGAGTGCTTTGTCACCTGGGTGTTGACGCCGCACACTACGAATGGGGCAAATAAGTTGGTAAAAACAAAAAAAAACGCTATTTTTGCGCGGTTATTAACGAAATTTTAAATCAAAACACAATATTATGGCAACAACAGCTGACATTAAAATCGGAATGTGCATCGAGCTGAACAGCAAAACCTGGCAGATTATCGACTTCCAACACGTAAAACCCGGCAAAGGCCCCGCTTTCGTGCGCACCAAACTCAAAAACCTTGAGAACGGCCGCGTTCTCGACAACACCTTCTCGGCAGGTGCGGCTATCACCCCCGTTCGCGTAGAGCGTCGCCCCTACCAATTCACCTATGAGGATGACCTGGGTGCTCACTTCATGCACACCGAAACTTTCGAGGAGATTACCATCGAGCGCGACCTCATCACCAACTCGGACCTGATGGTTGACGGTCAAATCGTAGAGGTTATGTTCCACACCGACAAAGATATGGTTCTGTCGGCCGAGCTTCCTCCCATTGTTGACATGGAGGTAACCTACACCGAGCCTGGTATCAAAGGTGACACCGCATCGACCAACTCGCTCAAACCCGCAACCGTAAACACCGGCGCTACCGTTAAGGTTCCCTTGTTCATCAACACCGGTGACAAAATTCGCGTTGACACCCGCACCCGCGAGTACTACGAGCGTATTAAGTAATTCACAATGCACAATTAATTGAGAGATAGTGTGCATTATACGACAAGAGAGTTGATTCCAGTTGGAATCAACTCTCTTGTTTTACCCTAAACTCTACAAAAGCCCTTTGACAATTTTGAACCACTTGTAGGGCATATAGCGGAACGGCAGGTCCAACCATGTCGGGGTGTAGACCACCGCACGACGGTGCGAAAATGCATCATAACTCAGACGACCATGATAGGTTCCCATACCCGAATTACCCACACCACCGAAAGGCAAATTCTCGTTGGCTATATGCATAATGGTATCGTTGATGCACGCACCGCCCGACGAGGTGTGACGAATGACACGCGCGGCCTTGCACTCGCAACCAAAATAGTAGAGTGCCAGCGGTTTCTCGCGCTCAACCACAAAGCGAACAGCCTCGTCCGTATCGTCGAATGTCAACAGCGGGAACACAGGACCGAAAATCTCCTCCTGCATAATGCGACTCTCGGGCCCTACCTCCACCACCGTAGGTTCAATGTAACGCTCGGCACGATTCGCGCCACCGCCAAACAACACCTTGCCTTCGGCCAGATAGCCCGTCACGCGCTCCCACGCACGGTCACTCACCATACGAACGAAGTGGGTGGCTTTTTGCGGGTTATCGGTAAGCAGTTTGCGGAATTGCTTTTCGAGGGCCTTCACAAAACGCTCCTTGACCGACGAGTGCACCAACAGATAGTCGGGTGCAATGCAGGTCTGACCCGCATTAAGACTCTTGCCCCAAGCGATACGTTTGGCCGCCACCTCGATGTCGGCTTCGGCATCCACGATGCAGGGACTCTTGCCTCCCAACTCCAGCACTACGGGGGTGAGGTTGCGTGCGGCAGCTGCCATTACGGTGCGACCGAGTGCGGGGCTGCCCGTAAAGAAAATCAAATCCCAACGCTCCTCCAATAGTGCCGCATTGACCGTGCGATTGCCCTGCACCACGGCCACATGTTCGGGGCTGAACGTACTTTCAATCATCTCACCCAACACGCGCGACACGTTAGGCACATAGGGCGAAGGTTTCAGCACGGCGGTACAACCTGCCGACAGCGCGCCTACAAGCGGATTCAGCAGCAACTGTACGGGGTAGTTCCACGGCGAGATAATGAGCGTCGTACCGAGCGGCTCGCTTACCACACGGCTGCGCGAGGGCATCATTTTGATGGGGGTACACACCCTCTGCGGGCGCATCCATCGGTGCAGGTTGCGCAGGTGGGTGCGCACTTCGCCCTTGACGATACTCAACTCTGTGAGATAGGCCTCCTGGTAACTTTTGTGAAGGTCCATCCATAGAGCTTCGGCCAGGGGTTTTTCCCAATGGTCGAGGGCCTTGGCAAGGCGTTTGAGTGCCTCGCGGCGGAATTTGATGTCGAGTGTTGCGCCGCTACCGAAAAACCTGCGTTGGGCGGCCACTATTTGTGGAATTCTCTCCACGGGTGTGTTCTCCATATTCATATTGTAACTTCACGTAAGATAGACAAATATAGTGCAATTTGTCGGGATTTCGCACAATTCTACTGTAAAAATCCGATTTTGCCAGCCGTGGGACGACACAACTCGCGCTCGACAATGCCCGTAAGAACATCTGCCGCATCGTGCCAACGGTTGCTTCGAAATTGGCGACGATAGGTGGTCAGATGGGCGTGGAAATCGCTCCAACGCTCGGCCCAATCGCTCGGCATACGGATGCGCCCCGTGACGGTAGCCGAGTTGGAGAGTATTCGCGCCTCCTTGTTACCGTTTTGATGAAACCAACCGATATGCGCCAGAGGGGTTCGTGCCGCCACAGCACGGGCAAAACCTCGGCCACCGTTGTTGCTTTCGATGTCGGCCGAACGGGTGGCGGTTCGGTTGAGCATGTCGGCTACAAGCCGCTCGGTGACCTCCATCGGCTCGCGGCTGTAAACCACATCCGTGACATAGATGTTGTAACGGTTGTCGACAACGTAGCACACCGAACACAGATAGTCGTCACCCGTATCGGCGGTGTCGGTATAGTTTCCGCGCTTGATGATGCACTCGGGCAGACGCTCGTAGGTGGCAAAGTTATCGCCATAGAGCAGCCCTCCACGCACCGTCGGATGACCTTGATACATACACTCAAAACGCAACGGGTCGAGATGGCGTTTCTCCAACAGTAACTCGCGGCTGTGTTGCTCACTCCAGAGTGGTTCACCCACGGCCCGAGGGTCCACCTCCGATGGGGGTGACTCCTTGAGAGCTTCGAAGTTGAGATGCAACCATCCGTCACACGGTGCGTCGAGTTGTCCCCAACGCGTCAGGGGCGTCACACGTTCACGCTGCGAGATAGTGCCAATCAAGTCCTCCTCATGCCAGCGCGTAAAGACAATCAGCTCCTGCGAGAGGTTGTGCATACGGGTGCGCACAACCGAGGTGTACCACTCCCAGCAATTCTCACGGATGATGGGCGAGTTGGCCTCCATGGCGTCTTTGTAGAGGTCGTCGAGTATAAAGACATCGACGCGGTTGCCCGTCAGCGAGCCTTCGCGTCCCACCGAGAATAGTTCGCCCGAATGACCGATAACCTCCACTTGGTCGGCCGTTCGAATATAAGAACTCCGTTGGCCCTGTTTTTTGATGCGTGTCTGGGCAAACAGTTCTTCGTATTCGGGGCTCTCCATGAGTCGTTGAACTCGTCGGTTAAACCTCGATGCGAGGGTTGCGCTGTACGAGGCAATTGCCACCCGTGCATCGGGGTTTAGTCCGAGAATGTAGGCCGGCAGCAACACCGACGAACCGAGCGACTTGCCGTGTTGCGGCGGCACGGTGACAATCAATTTGCGTATGGCGCCCCGTGCAAAGGCATCCAAAACGCGGTAGTAAGCGACGTGGAAGTCATCCATCGAGATAAACGGATAGACCGCACGAGCGAAAGTTGTTAATTCACAATGCACAATTCACAATTCACAATTAGATATAACACAGATAGTTAGGTCGATTTAATGATGGGAATTCACAAGACACACTGCACGCAATTGCAACTCAGCCAATTGTGAATTGTGCATTGTGAATTGTGAACTCCCCACGTGGTCCTCGGTCTGCCGACTGCTTGGGGCGTCCCCGTCTGAATGACCACTGACCGTAAGAGAAAGTTTGCAGCGTCCTGCCTGGAGCACTTTTCGCGCTACTATCTATTAATCAGCAGCTTGCGCACGCGATTAAAGTCGAAGTCATTGAGCTTTTCACCCTCATCCGTGGTGGTCGAACAGCTCCACCAAACGGGCACAACATCTGCAATGGTGTTCCACGTTCGGTCAGGCGCAGTGTGCGACGAGCGGTAGACGATGAGTGTCGAAGTGAGGGTTGCGTCGTATTCGGGTGCCGAGTAGTGAATTTGTCCCGAGTAGTAGTCGGTGTCGACGAGTTGCTCGGCAAGTTGGTCGGCCATTTGATTGTAGGTGTCGGAGGTAATGGTTATCATAGCGGGTCGAAGTTTTGTTGGTGGCAAAAATAATTGAGTCAATGATTGAATTTTTTATACAATTTTTGATTTCTTTGCGTGAAATCAAAATCAAAATTTGTATCTTTGTAGCGTTTAAGTTCAGTTATTGAATCGCACTGCAAAGATATGTTCAAAAACTGAATTTTATACTTCACATAGTCCAAAAAAATTATAAAATAAATTTATAGTCCACCATGACAAACCGATTAAGATTGATACGCAAGGAGTTGGGACTGACGCAAGAGATGCTGGCCCGCAAACTCGGAATCGGCAAGAGCGCATTATCAATGATTGAGACGGGCAAAACAGCCCTGTCGGAACGCAATAAGAATATTTTGGTTCAAGAACTGAACATCAATCCCGATTGGCTGGACTTTGGCAAGGGCGACATGTTCAACGACCAACACGCCTATCAATCCTTCACCCTCCGCACCGACAACACACTGCCTCGACAGAGCGTCCCCCTCTACGATATCGAGGGAACGGCCGGTCTGGTACCTCTGTTTGTCGACCACGCAGAGCAGAAACCCATCGACTACATCACCATCCCCAACCTGCCCAAGTGCGACGGAGCTATTTACATTGTCGGCGACTCGATGTATCCACTGCTGAAGAGCGGCGACATCGTGCTTTACAAGCAGTTACACGACATGAGTGACATTTTTTGGGGCGACATGTACCTGCTCAGTATCGACATCGACGGCGAGGAGTACATAACCGTCAAATACATCCAGAAGTCCGAGCGTCCGGGTTGTGTGAAACTCGTCAGCCAAAACCCGCACCACGCCGACAAGGATGTCGAACTATCGAAAATCCGCGCCATAGCCTTCGTCAAGGCAAGTATTCGCATGAATTCTATAAAATAGGGGCGGTTTCTCGGAAAAAAAATCTATCTTTACACCTTTGAAAAATCCATTACCCCAATGAGTAATCAACAAGCTCCGAAGGTAGCCCTGTTCCCGGGCTCGTTCGACCCCTTCACCGCAGGTCACGAAGACATCGTGCGACGCGCCTTGCAACTGTTCGACCGCGTGGTGGTGGCCGTGGGCGTCAACCCCTCGAAACACGGACTGATGGCCACCGAACAACGTGTGCGACTCATCGAGCGCGTATTCTGCAACGAACCTCGTGTCGAAGTCAGCCGTTACGAAGGACTCACCGTCGACGAGTGCCGTCGAGTGGGGGCCCGCTGGATTGTGCGCGGTGTGCGCGGAGGCGTCGACTTCGAAATGGAGCGCACGAACGCCATGGTCAACGCCGAGGTTGCGCCCGAAGTCGAGACTCTGATGATGTGCACTCGTTCGGAGTTGGAGATTGTCTCGTCGAGCGTTGTACGCGAGCTGTTGCGTTTCGGCGGCGACGTGTCGAAGTTCATGCCCCGGGGCATTGATATAAAAGAGTACTTAAACAACCTATAAAAATCACTTCACCTAATGAAAATCACAGCTGAAATGTTGGCCGGAGTCCTCGGCGGCAGGGTCGAGGGTGACCCCGCAGCGGAGGTTTCGACCTTTGCCAAAATCGAAGAGGGCACTACGGGCGCCCTGTCTTTTTTGGCCAATCCCAAATACGAACAATACCTCTACACTACCGAATCGAGCGTGGTGATTGTTGCCGAGGATTTGGCGCTGCAACAACCCGTCAAGGCTACGCTTGTAAGGGTCGAGAACCCCTACGCAGGCTTTGCCAAACTGCTCGAAATCTACGAGTCGACCATCGCACGCCCGTCGGGTATCAGCGACAAGGCTCACATCGACCCCGAGGCCAAAGTGGGCGAAGGTTGCTATGTTGGTCCCTTTGCAGTGATTGAGAAGGGTGCCGAGGTGGGCGACGGCTCGCTGATTTACCCTAATGCCTACGTTGGTAAGGGCGTGAAAATTGGCAAGGGCTGTACACTGCATCCCAATGCCGTGGTCTATCACGACTGCCGCTTGGGCGATGGTTGCGTGTTGCACTCTGGAGCGGTGATTGGAGCCGACGGTTTCGGTTTCGCGCCGCAGGAGGATGGCACCTTTGGCAAGATTCCCCAAATCGGCAATGTCGTGCTGGAGGATAACGTCGAAATCGGAGCCAACACCTGCGTCGACCGCGCAACAATGGGTTCGACCGTGATAGGCAAAGGCACCAAACTCGACAACCAGGTTCAGGTGGGTCACAACGTGGTGATTGGACAGAACACCGTTGCGGCAGCACAGACAGGTTTTGCAGGTTCGGGCAAGATAGGTTCGAACTGTATGTTTGGCGGTCAAACGGGTGTTGCTGGTCATATCACCGTGGGCGATGGCGTTAAAACGGGAGCCAAAAGCGGAATTTCGTCCGATGTGCCCGATGGCGCAGTTATGATGGGTGTGCCTCTGCTGCCCCGCATGCAGCACTTCCGCCTGCAAGCGCACTACATGCGCCTGCCCGAGATGGAGCGTCGTCTGCGCGAGCTGGAGAAGAAACTTGCCGACAAAGAGTAGAACTGAACAGTGAGCACCGAGTCCAAAATAATCATGGGCATCGACCCGGGAACCAACTACATGGGTTATGGCGTGCTGGCCATCGAGGGCGGCAAACCCAAACCGGTAGTGTTGGGCGACATCGACCTACACAAGATTTCGGACCCGTATCGCAAACTCGCCTATATCTTTGAGCGCGTTTCGGCTCTGGTCGAGGAGTACAACCCCGACGAAGTGGCGCTGGAGTCGCCCTTCTTTGGCGAAAACGTGCAGAGTATGCTCAAGTTGGGACGCGCCCAGGGAGTCGCCATGGCTGCCGCACTGAGCCATGACAAACAGGTATTCGAATACGCCCCGAGTCGCGTTAAACAGGCAATTACGGGCCGAGGTAGTGCTCCCAAGGAGCAGGTTGCGGCACTCCTGCGCTCAATGTTAGGTATCGACTACGCGACAAAACGCTTGGACGCAACGGACGGCATGGCGGTTGCGCTGTGCCACCACTTTGCCACCAACAGCCCGCTCGGTGGAATAAAGACCTCGGGGGTGCGCCGAAGTCGCAAGGCAAGCACTTCGTGGGAGAGTTTTGTCGCCTCGCATCCCGACCGCGAAATCAAACAAACCAAGAAAAAGTAACACAATAAAAATACGTAAGAAAAGATGAAAAAAATGTTTTTATTCCTCATGGCCGCTGCCGGCGTCGTGTCATGCACCTCGCCCAACGGCTATACCATCAAGTGCGACAGAACAGGTCTTGAAGGAGCCGTGGTACTGCGCATCGACACCACCGAGGTTGTCGAAAATGCTAAAGACGGTAAAGTAACTTTCAAAGGCGAGATTGAACAACCGAGATTTGCTCTGCTGCTGGATATCAACCGCGAACCGGTTGCACAATTTGTCGTTGAGCCGGGCGAGATTCTGGTTACCGACGAGGGCGTGAGCGGCACCATCTCGAATGATGTGATTGGACGCCTTGGCCGTCAACTCTCGGAACTCGTAAATCGTTACCACGACGAGGGCACCACCGACGAAGAGCGCCGCAAGATTCAAGAGTCGTTCAGACCCATCATCGACAGCACGTTTGACGCCAACACCGACAACTTCGCAGGTGTGGCGCTGCTGAGCCAAACCCTCAACGAGATGAGCATCGACGAGGTTCGCGCTGCGGTGGCCAAATTCTCGGACAAGATGCAGGAGCACCCCTACATCAAAGACCTCAAAGAGCAACTCAAAGCGTTCGAAAGCCTCGAGGTGGGCGACAAATACATCGACTTCACATTGCCCGCAATCAAAGGCGGCGAGGTTAGTGTATCGAGTCTGCTGGCCAAGGGCAACTACGTGCTGATTGACTTTTGGGCAAGCTGGTGCGGTCCCTGCATGAACGAGGTTCCCCACCTGATTGACACCTACAAGAGCTTCGGCGGTAAAGGCTTCGAAATTCTGGGTGTGTCGCTCGACAACGACACCGCAAAGTGGAACCAAGCTGCTGCTGCCATGCCTTGGGTGCACGCATCGGACTTGCAGGCTTGGGAGTCGCCCGTGGTGCAACTCTACAAGGTACGCTCGATTCCGACCAACTATCTGGTAGCCCCCGACGGCACCATCGTAGAGAAGAACCTGCGCGGCAAAGCACTCAAAGAGGCCGTAGCCAAATACATCAAGTAACGCAAGATGAAACGATTGATTATAGCCGTGGTGAGCGCATTGGCTCTTACGGCATGTGACAGAGGGCTGCGTTTCGAGGTCGAGTTTCACACCAACTATCCTGACGCCACATTCTACCTGACCCCTAACGGCCAACCCACCAACTACTATCTGAAGAGCACAAGCGACTCCGAAGGTGTGGTACGTTTCGAAGGACGCATGCGCCAACCCGTCGTGGCATGTATCAGCGATGGTTACGTCTTGATTTCTCGTCCGTTCTTCGTCGAGCAGGGTAGCATCAAGTTTGGCCACTTGAGCGAACAGAGCCCCGAGATTGTAGCTTTCGGCACTCCGTCGAACGACGCCTACAACGAATACCTTGTCCGTATGCAGGCCCTTGAAAAGAGATACACGTTCTCGTCCGACTCAACAACAAATCCCAGCGAAGATATGCTCCGCGCCTTTGACTCGCTCGGTTTGGCCGTTCAACGCGCCAATATGGACAATATCTTCGGCGTGTACCTGTTCGTCAACGAGGGAATCCACCGCGCCACAGCGGAGCAAATCGACAGCATTGTGGCTGAATTCTCACCCGCCATGCGTCGCCACCCCTACGTCGAGGAGGCCGTCGCCGCAAAGCGTCAGAATCAATAACACTGCCCTCAGGTCAACTCACTTGTGGGTGTCCAACGAATGTTTGGACACCCACTTTTTACATCGCCCCCGGACTTCGTATCAATTCTTGCAAACTCCGCCCTATAGTCGAGATTCAACGCCTTTTGCCCACAAACACCTCAAGAATATTTACAACACCGACACACAGCAATAAATTGCACTCTCCCAACAAAGTATCTTCTCCTCATACAACATCCGACTCTATCTTGGAGCCCCGACGCCCCAAATCCGTATATTACATACACTTTATTACAATATTTTCAACAATAACCAAAAATCACCCAACTCGCCTATTCAGACGCCCCACTCCGTACATAAATCCCCCAAACAAAAGATTCTGCCAATTATACAACAAATTATACAAACCGCACCAACGAATATAACATATCGAGCAGCCACACGTATAACTCTACCAATCAGCAATATACGCAACAAAAGACGGCCACCTTGGAATCAAGATGGCCGTCGGGTTCGCTCGGAACCCACTCTATAGAGCGACACCCTCGAAAGTGTCTATGCAAGTTGCCCGAGGGTTTCAAAGGTAGTCCAAGTCTTTGCCCCCTCAAGAGCGTGACAACTTACACAACACAAAGATACGACTTTTCGGAATATTTACAAACTTTTTACGCAATAAAATACAATTTTTAATTCAAATAAATATTTCAAACAGAAAAAACTCAATCGAAGGTTGCTTGGCGAGTGGAGCTATATGCGGGGGAAACTTGTTTCCACAAGCATTGCTACGCACATCAAACAAAAAAAAGGACAATCCCCCTCCCCACCGCCACCGCCAACAACATCTACAAAAAAAACAAAAGGACAACCCAACGGATTGTCCTTTGTGCGGTGCGTACGGGACTCGACCGCCGAGCGCAAGCGAGGTGAAGCGAGAATACCTATCAAATTCAATATAAAATATCCTCGCAACCCTACCCCTTCAAGAGTACCGTGCGCATCGCGCGACAACCGACAGGTTGGGTTTGATGGGCATAGCAATGCGGGGAAACTTGTTTCCACAAGCATTGCTACGCACAACAAACAAAAAAAAAGGACAATCCCCCCCACCCCCGTCCCCACCGCCAACAACATCTACAAAAAAAACAAAAGGACAACCCAACGGATTGTCCTTTGTGCGGTGCGTACGGGACTCGAACCCGTGACCCCATGCGTGACAGGCATGTATTCTAACCAACTGAACTAACGCACCAAAATATTTATGAACTTTTGCAATTCCCGATTGCGAGTGCAAAGGTAATACAAAAAGTACTAATTCCAAATTTTTTCTCGTTTTTTTTGCGTTTATTTTGAAAAAAACGAGAATTGGACACTTCCATAGCTGCGTTTCTCCACAAAATTGGGGTGCGAGTCGTAGCTACGGTCCTTGGAATGCTCGAAAATCAGCATGCCGTCCTCCTTGAGCAAATCGCGTTCCAGAACCAGGTCTATAACCTGTTCGCTACCCTCCAAGTCATAGGGTGCGTCCGAGAAGATGACATCATACTGCTTTGAACAACTTTTCAAATAGAGAAAGACATTGGCATTCACCGAGTGGATAACCTCGGCACAACCAAGTTCGACTGCCGTACGTTTGATGAATGTTTGGTGCACGCGGTTGATTTCGACCGAGGTGACGTTAGCCGCCCCTCTCGACGCAAACTCATAGCTAATGGAGCCGGTTCCCGAAAAGAGGTCCAGCACATCTATACCCTCGAGGTCGATACGGTTCGACAAGATATTAAACAAATTCTCCTTGGCAAAGTCCGTTGTCGGTCTTGCCTTCAGATTGCGGGGCGGGTTCAACATTCGCCCCTTGAATTTTCCGCTAACTATTCGCATATACCTATTATTATAATATATAAGCCCCCCCCCTCTCTCGGGTTAACCGCAACAAAGGTTACAGCGCCTTACAATCGGCAAAGAGTTCGGTCAGACGTTCGGCTGTCGCGCTTGCACCCGACCCGCTTACGCGCACCTCACAGCCCTTGAGCGACAACACCTCACGGAGTTTATTCATCACGAAGAGCAGGTTATCAGGGTCGGTGGTGGCAAAAGCCTCGGCATAGAGCAATCTACCATGGTCGCTTACTACGACATAGCTATTCTCGTCGGTCAGCGTAATTCTCACCGCTCGGGCGTAGCCGACAATCCCTTCGAGCAGAGGCGAGGTATATCGCACCGTCCAATTTTCGAGATTCGAGAGCAGTGTATTGATACGTTTATCGACAGCCGTCAGTGCCACGACTCCGTCCTTGGAAGCCACGACAACACATTCGTCATCACCGAGCATCAGGTCATTGACAGCCATGTAAACTCGGTTCATCTCGGGCGAGTAAAGAGCCTCGGGTACGAGCATCGTTTTGGGCGTATCGAAACACACCGTAGCGTCAATCACCTCTCCTTCGGCCTGTCCCTCCTTATGTTCACTGACGACCGAGGCGGCCATAAGAAAATCGTGTCCACTCAACAGCAGTCGGGTGGACACAATCTTTGTTTGTTCGTCAGTACGATTACTCCCAGTTACCTGCATCGTTGGTAGCGGCGTCCATAGCACCCACTTTAACACCGGGATAAACCTCGAAGATGGTTTTGCACTCGTGGATGAGGTTAATCAACTCTTGGCGGTCGAGGTCTGCAAGGAAAGTTTTATAGGGAGCCTTGCACTCGAACACGGGCACGATAACCTTCGACTCGGTGGTAAACATACCGGCATCCATGATAAATTCGGTTCCCTCGGCTGCGAAGGGGATGTAACGCAGGTTGCGCACTTGGTCTACGGTAAGTTTTTTCTCACCGAACACGGTGTCAATAACTGCCATTTTGAATTTCTCGGTTTTCACCAAACCTTTGGCCACTGCAACCGAGTCGTCAGCCGAGCCGAGTTTTTTCTCAAACTCGAGTGAGTCATTGAGCACGAAGCTGATGAGTGTGTCGAAGCTCGAGGTGTAACGTTGGTTCACCTGTTTGAACGAGCGTTGAGCAGAACGTATATCTTTGATACGTTCGATAACCACTGCTTTGCGGGCGGCGGTTTGATTCTGGAAGCGGATGGACGAGTATACCATATCTACTGCATAGTAACCCAGTGCCACGATAACCACTGCGAGAAGGACTTGGATAATTTTTTTCATATCTATAATTTTATTAAGTTTGTACAAAATTAGTGTTGCGAAATGTACGAAATACAAAATATCGCGTCCCAAATTTACGCTAAATTTGCGTTTGAACCAACTTTTGGGCAAAAAAAAATCATAGAAAAGTTATCTGACTGGGTGGAAACGGGTGATTCCGAGCAAATTTTCGTACTGAACGGCTATGCGGGAACGGGAAAAACCACACTTTTGGGCGCCCTTGTGTCGGTCCTTCGTGACAATGGCCAGAGGTTTGTTTTGCTGGCTCCGACCGGTCGTGCAGCCAAGGTCCTGGCTCAATACACGGGCGAAAAAACCTACACCATACACAAAAAGATATATCGCCAACAGAGCGGCGCTGCCATCGAGAGCAAATTTTCGCTCGACTACAACCGCAGTCGAGATACTTTTTTCATTGTCGACGAGGCGTCGATGCTCTCCAACGGTTCATCCTACGACGACGCAATGTTCGGAAGCGGTTCGTTGTTGGAGGACTTGATAAAGTACGTTCGCAGCGGACGCGACTGTCACTTGATGTTGGTTGGCGACAGCGCCCAACTACCTCCCGTGGGAAACGATTACAGTCCGGCACTCGACCCGGTCTACATGTCGGCTTTCGGCGATGTGGTCTACGGCTCGTTGGACGACGTTGTGCGACAAGACATCAACTCGGGTATTCTGTTCAACGCCACGCTGGTACGCACGATGCTCGAAAACCGCATCTTCGACATTCCACTGCTCGACATGTCCTACCCCGACGTCGAATCCATAGACGGTGGTGAGTTCATGGAGCGCATCGAGGAGTGCTACTCCAAGTGGGGGCGCGACCAAACCATCGTCATCACCCGCTCCAACAAACGGGCAAACCGCTACAACGACGCCCTACGCCGAACAGTTCTCTATGCCGAAGATGAGATTGAATCGGGCGACATGCTGATGGTGGTCAAGAACAACTATTACTATGCAACCGACCAGGAGGATAACGCCAACCCCAACGAGAGCATCGGCATGAACTTCATCGCCAACGGTGATATAGCCCGCCTGCGCCGTCTGCGTCGTTTCGAGGAGTTGTACGGATTCCGTTTCGCCAACGCCGTGCTGGAGTTCGACGACGCCGAGCAGACCGAGATAGAGTGCAAGATTCTGTTAGACACCATCTCCTCGGAGTCGCCGTCACTTACCCGCGACGAGAGTCTTCGTCTGTTCCGCGCCATCGAGGAGGACTATCCCGAAATTCGCTCCAAAGCCAAGCGCTACAAGGAAATCCGTGAAAATGCCTACTTCAACGCCGTGCAGGTGAAGTTTGCCTGCGCCGTTACGTGCCACAAGTCGCAGGGTGGACAATGGGCTGCCGTATTCATCGACCGCATGCTGTTTGGCGACGAAACCATGAGCCGCGACCTGCTGCGCTGGCTCTATACAGCGATGACCCGCGCCACCGAAAAACTCTATTTTGTCAATTTCGACGAACGTTTTTTCGATAAATAGGTCGATAAAATGTATGAAATCCGACTAAAAATTGTAAATTTGTACACAGAACAAAACTAATAACGTCAAACAAAAGGATAAAACCATGAAAAAGAGCATTTTGATTTTGACCGCCATACTGATGATGGCAGGCTCGCTTTCGGCAGCCCAAGTAACCAAAGAGTTCTCAAGAGGACTGACCACCGAAATCAGCATTGACGGTGCATTCCGTGTGGTGCTGTCGGACAAATATCGCAACAACGTCAAGATTGTCTACGACGACGCACTTGCCAACTATATCGCCACCGAAATCAAGGGCAAACAGCTCAAAATCAGCTACGAACGCGGCGCCAACAAGACCTTCAAAAAGAACAACGTTGACCTGCCCACCGTTTACATCGACCGCAACTTCGTAAGCTATCTGTTCAAGGACGCCGTGGATGCAACCTCGACAGAGGTTATCGAAGGTGCCGAACTGAAACTGCGCATTCAAGACAATAGTGCACTGCGTGCGCGCATCGCCGTGGGCAAACTCGACATGGGATTAAGCGATGCAGCTATCTACGAGGGCGAAATTACAGCACGCGAGGCAAAGGTAGCTCTGAGCGGCTCGGCCACCGCAACCCTCACCGGCTCGACCACCAAACTGAGTGTAACGGCACAAGGCAGTTCGACATTCAATGGCGAGAGCCTGATTAACGCATCGAGTGCCGCAGTGTCGGCCTCGGGTTCATCGATTGTGGCCTTCTGTGGCAAGGGCTCGGTTAAGGTAAACTGTTCGAGTTCGTCGGCCGTTACTGCTGATGTAAACTGCAAGGCCCTGAACGTCAACGCCGGAGGTTCGTCGACCGTAACTCTGAAAGGTTCGTCCAAGACTCTGAAACTCTCGGCTTCGGGCTCGTCGCGCATTGACCAAGCCAACTACCAAAACGACATGTCGGCCAAGGTTAGCGTAAGCGGAACAGCCAATGCCACAGTAACATCACGCGGTGCAATGAACATTACCGCTTCGGGTGCTGCAACCCTTGAGGCACAATGTGGCGGCAATCTGAGCGTCAAAGCCTCGGGCACCTCGACCGTAATCCACAGCCGCGATGCCAAACTCGTCAAACTCACCCTCAAAGACCAAGCTACGGTCAAGGCCGAGGAGGAGAAACAGCCCGCCGTCAATGTCTACACGTCGCCCTACGGCAACACCACGCCGCAATACATGCAACGCTAAATAAGTCATAGAAACCGATGGCGGCAGAGAAGAGCAAAAAGAAAGGGGGAGTTGTCGAAACTCCCCTTATGAAACAATACTTCGAAATCAAAGCACAACACCCCGACGCGGTGTTGTTGTTTCGTGTGGGTGACTTCTACGAGACCTACGGCGAGGATGCAGTGCGTGCGAGTGCAATTTTAGGCATTACGCTCACCCGTCGCGCCAATGGAGCTGCGGCCTATGTCGAAATGGCGGGCTTCCCTTACCACGCCGTCGAAACCTATCTGCCGAAATTGGTGCGTGCCGGACAACGAGTGGCCATCTGCGAACAGCTCGAAGACCCCAAGACGGTCAAGGGCTTGGTCAAACGCGGTGTGGTAGAACTTGTTACTCCGGGCGTTTCGCTTAGTAACAATACGCTCAACAGCAAGGAGAACAACTTTCTGGGAGCGGTCTACTTCGGCCGCAAACAGACGGGTGTTGCCTTTTTGGATATTTCGACCGGCGAGTTCTACGTTGGCCAGGGCAGCACGACTTACGTCGACAAACTGTTGGCCAACTTCGCCCCCAAGGAGATGCTTTTCCAACGTGGGCACGAGGCCGAGTTCCGCGAGAATTTCGGCGGCACGTACTACACCTACCAACTCGATGAGTGGATTTTCTCGGAGGAGCTCAACCGCCGCAAACTGTGCGAACAGTTCGAAGTGCGCAACCTCAAGGGTTTCGGCGTCGACTCGATGAACGAAGGTATCTCGGCCGCAGGTGCTATACTCTACTACCTGGAGTTCACCGAACACCGCTCGACGGGACACATCCGCGGAATCAGCCGCATTGACGCCGACAAATACGTGTGGGTCGACAAGTTCTCGATTCGCAACTTGGAGCTGTTCTCGAGCAACGACCCCACGGGCAAAGGCACCCTGCTGAGCGTTCTCGACCGCACGCTGTCACCCATGGGAGGCCGCATGCTGCGCCAATGGATTGCACTGCCTATCAAGGATATCGACACCATAAACGCACGTCTGGACACCGTAAGTGACCTGTGCGAAGACATGGGTTTGAAGGAGGCTCTGAGCGAGCAACTCTCGATGGTTGGCGACTTGGAGCGCCTGGCCGGGCGTATAGCCACAGGACGCATCCTGCCGCGCGAGATGATTCAACTCAAACACTCGCTCGCCGCGCTAAAGCAAATTGCCGTACTTTGCAACCCGAACGAACACCTTGCTGCCTATACCTCAAAAATCGACCCTTGTGAGCAGGCACGCGAGCGCATTGCCTCGACGCTCTACCCCGACCCCGAAACCAACCAAATAGCCAAGGGCGGAATCATTGCCGACGGCGTCGACGCCGAGCTGGACGACCTTCGCCGCGTCGCAGGTCATGGCAAAGAGGTGCTGTGTGAAATCCAACGCCGCGAGAGCGAGATGACGGGAATCCCTTCGCTGCGAATAAGTTACAACAACGTCTTCGGCTACTACATCGAGGTGCGCAACACCCACAAAGACAAAGTTCCCGCCGAATGGGTGCGCAAACAGACCCTCAAGGACGCCGAACGATATATCACCCCCGAACTCAAGGAGTACGAGGAGAAAATATTGGGAGCCGAAGAACGAATCCTGGTAATCGAACAACGCATCTATGGCGAACTGATAGGCTACCTATGCTCGACACTCGCCAAACTGCAACGCAACGCCTCGGTCATTGCTACGTTGGATATTCTCAACTCGTTTGCCACCGTGGCCATCGAGAACCACTACTGCCGCCCAAAGCTCAACGATGGAACGGCACTCGACATCCGCGACGGACGCCACCCCGTGATTGAACAACTACTCGCCGTGGGCGAAGAGTATATCCCCAACGACCTCTACCTCGACAATGAACGCCAACAAATCATGATGATTACGGGTCCCAACATGTCGGGTAAGAGCGCCATCCTCAGACAAACGGCACTCATCGTACTTATGGCTCAGATGGGTTGTTTCGTACCCGCATCGGAGGCCAACATCGGCATTGTCGACAAGATTTTCACGCGCGTGGGCGCAAGCGACAACATCTCGCAGGGCGAATCAACCTTTATGGTCGAGATGTTGGAGTCGGCAAGTATTCTCAACAACATCTCGTCGCGCAGCCTTGTTTTGCTCGACGAAATCGGACGCGGAACCAGCACCTACGACGGTATCGCCATTGCGTGGGCTATGGTCGAATACCTGCACAACAACCCCACGGCTCGTCCCAAGACCCTGTTCGCCACCCACTACCACGAACTCAACGAGATGAGCGACACCATGGAGCGCATCCACAACTATCACGTGGCTGTCAAAGAGGTTGGCAAAACGGTTGTCTTCCTGCGTAAACTGACTCAAGGCGGCACGGAACGTTCGTTCGGTGTTCACGTGGCACGCATTGCAGGTATGCCGCGCAGCGTTGTCGAACGTGCAGAGCAGATTCTTGCAAGCTTTGGCAAGGCCAACGTCACGTCAGGAGGCGCCGCTCGCGGCCGCGGCTCGAAAGGCAAGGATGCTCCCTCGACACCTGATTATCAGCTGAGTATGTTCCAGCTGGAGGACCCCGTGTTGATTCAAATACGCGACCGCATCCGCGACCTCGACATCAACTCGCTCACCCCGCTCGAAGCGCTCAACACTCTGAACGAAATCAAAAATATCACAGGAATTTAGGAGGGGAGTGTTCTTTTTGCATCGACAAAAAGCCCCCTACCCCAAAGCACAGACTGCTGGAATTAGCTACCACCTTTTCACCATAAGGTTCTGGCAACGATATAGAGTTGACCCATAAATATATAAAAAAAAGAATAACCACTTTCATTTATTGAAGGGGGTTATTCTTTTTATCTTTACTATATCGTTGCCCTATTATAGGTAGATTTGGGTAATATCCTTCGCGGTGGCTTAACTCCCGCGGATGTAAAAGGTTTGGAACTCCTTTGTAGTTAGGATTCCGCGGAACACCAACTGTTTGCAGACAGCAATCTCTTGCGCCGCGGGGAATGAGCGAGGCAAACGCCCCCACCCTCCACATCTACCCCGGGGTAGTTCGTCACCCCGCATCTACCTCGGGGTGGTCTACCCTACCCACAAAAAAAGACTCCACCCGCGAAGGATGGAGTCCAACCGTTTTTTCGAGGAATTTTTGCGCCGCAGGCAAGGGCGAAACCACAGCATACTTTGGCGTATGTGAGGATTTCGACCACAGTACCCCACGCACACACCCGGCACCCACAGCGTAAAGCAAATACGAAGAACGATTTTTAGAGCCGCAGACCGGCGGAAACAGCTACCGCCATTATCCCCAATGTTTAGCGGCAGCAATAAAAAGGTCTATGAAACCTCGCAGCATACTTACGTATGTGAGAAGTCGGAGTCAAAGTTTTAAATATTCCTACCCACAAAAAAGACTCCACCCGCAATGGATGGAGTCTAAACTTTTTTGTCGAGGAATTTTTGCGCCGCAGGCAAGGGCGAAACCACAGCATACTTTGGCGTATGTGAGGATTTCGACCACAACACTCCACGCACGCACCCCGGCACCCACAGCGTAAAGCAAATACGAAGAACGATTTTTAGACAAACGAAGACTCCGACCTCGCAGCATACTTACGTATGTGAGAAGTCGGAGTCAAAGTTGAACGCCAAAAGCGTCTTCGTATTTGCTTTACGAAATTAGTCGTTCAGGCTGAAACGTTGATAAGCCACAACAGTAGCCTCCTTATCAGCCTCCTTGATAAATTGCTCTACCGATTGTTTGGGGTTCTTAACAAGTGCTTGGCTCAACAGAGTGTTCTCCTTGAGGAACTTGTTAACCTTACCCTCGGCAATCTTGTCAAGCATAGCCTCGGGCTTGCCATCCAAACGAGCTTGCTCGCGGCCAATGGCACGCTCCTTCTCGATAACCTCAGCGGGGCAGTCAGCTGCGCTAATCGAAACGGGAGCCATTGCAGTAGCCTGCATAGCAACGTCTTTAGCAACGGCAGCGTCAACCTCCTTGTTGAAACCGATGATGGTACCAAGTTTAGCGTTGGTGTGAACGTAAGCAGCGCAGTAAGCAGCCTCGATGCGGCCATAGAAAGGCAACTCTACTTTCTCTCCGGTTTGACCACTCTTCTCGGTTACCAGGTCGTTAACGGTAACGTCACCAACCTTGCAAGCCAACAGAGCCTCCATATCGGCAGCGTCGTTAGCCACGGCAGTCTCGAGAATGGTGTTTGCGGTAGCCGAGAACTCCGAGTTTTTAGCTACGAAGTCGGTCTCGCAAGCCAAGCATACCATGTAAGCCTTGCCACCAACGATTTTGGTAACAACAACACCCTCAGTAGCGGTGCGGTCAGCACGTTTGCTCGCTACGAGCTTACCTTTCTCGCGGATAATATCTTTTGCTTTTTCGAAATCGCCCTCAGCCTCTTGAAGTGCTTTCTTGCAATCCATCATACCGGCACCGGTCATTTTACGCAATTTGGCGATATCTGCAACTGTAATTTCCATTGTGTCTTAATGTTATTATCGTTAAACGTTTCTTAAAATTATTCGGCACTCTCCTCGGTAGCCTCAGCTGCGGGAGCCTCCTCCTCTGCTACAACCTCAACGGCTTTGGTTTTGCGAGCGCGGGGTTGTTTTGCACCTTTGTCAGCGGCAGCAGCCTCTTTGTCCTCTTTCTCTTTCTCCAAGCGGCGCTCCTCAAGACCCTCTTTCATAGCCTCGCACATAGCGTCCAGGATTACCGAAATCGATTTTGCAGCGTCATCGTTTGCGGGGATAACGTAGTCGATGTTGGTGGGGTCGCAGCAGGTATCAACCATTGCGAATACAGGGATGTTCAGACGGTTAGCCTCACGAACAGCGTTAGCCTCTTTTTGAACGTCGATAACGAACAGAGCTGCGGGCAGACGGGTCAGGTCAGCAATCGAACCCAAGTTCTTCTCGAGTTTGGCACGTTGGCGAGCGATTTGGAGTTTCTCGCGTTTGCCGAAGTTGTCATAGGTACCGTCAGCAGTCATTTTGTCGATGGTAGCCATCTTCTTCACAGCCTTGCGGATGGTGGGGAAGTTGGTCAGCATACCACCTGCCCAACGCTCGGTTACGTAAGGCATATTGATTGCGCCGATTTTCTCAGCTACGATTTCTTTAGCTTGTTTTTTGGTAGCTACGAAGAGAACTTTACGTCCGCTTTTAGCGATTTGTTTGAGAGCGGCAGCAGCCTCGTCAACTTTTACTACAGTCTTGTGGAGGTCCAGGATGTGGATACCGTTTTTCTCCATGAAGATGTAGGGAGCCATTTTAGGGTTCCATTTGCGTTTCAAGTGACCGAAGTGTACTCCTGCCTCGAGGAGTTGCTCAAAATTAGTTCTTGCCATTTTTTTGTGTTTTTTGTTTAATTTTTGTATAAAATTCTCGTCATCAACCCATCGGCAGCAATGTTTATCGCATTGGTCCGAGAGGTTTTTTCGCCCTTAGGCAACTGCGTGGTAGCGACTCTGAGTCAGTTTGCTATTCTCACCACAGTGGCGCACCGAACAAACGATGCGCCCCATGGCATATAGTATCTGCCTTCCGGTCGGTCCCACAGTTCTGGGACCCTTGGGCAGGGATTGACTAACGTTTGCTGAATTGGAATTTGGCACGTGCACCGGGTTGACCAGCTTTTTTACGCTCAACCTCACGCGAGTCACGAGTCAGGAAACCGTTCTTTTTGAGTACGGGGCGCAGTTCGGCGTCAATCTCGCACAGAGCGCGGGCGATACCCATGCGGGCAGCCTCGGCTTGGCCTTTGATACCGCCACCAACCAGGTTGATGGTTACGTCGTAGCTCTCAACACCGTTGATAACCAACAGGGGTTGTTTAACAACGTATTGGAAGATTTCCAGGGGGAAGTAAGTCTCCAGGGGTTTGTTATTGATGGTGATAGTTCCGTTGCCGGGTTTAACGAAAACGCGAGCGACGGCGGCCTTTCTGCGGCCTACGGTATTTACAACTTGCTCCATGGTTACTTAATCTCGTTTAATTTAACAACTTTGGGAGTTTGAGCCTCGTGGGGGTGCTCTGCACCTGCATAAACTTTGAGGTTTTTAATCAGAGCCTCGCCCAGACGGTTTTTGGGGAGCATACCGCGAACGGCTTTCTCGATAACGGTTTTGGGCGATTTAGCGAAGTACTCTGCGGGAGTGGTAAAGCGTTGACCGCCGGGGTAGCCGGTGTGGCGTACATAGGTTTTGGCAGTCAGTTTGTTACCGGTCAGGCGTACTTTCTCGGCGTTGATGATGATTACGTTGTCACCGCAATCAACGTTGGGAGTGAAGCTCGGTTTGTTTTTACCGCGCAGAATCTTGGCTACCTGCGATGCGAGGCGACCCAGAACCTCTCCGTTTGCGTCGATGAGAATCCACTCTTTTTGAGCGGTTTTCTCGTTGACGTAGAGAGTCTTGTAACTTTTCGAATCCACTGTAATTAATGTTTTTAGTTATACTTATTTTGATATAATTCTTCTCTTTTCGGACTGCAAATATACGCCAATTTATCAAAATCAAAAACTCTATAAGAAAAAATGATAATCACCCCTCGGCGTATAGTTTCGTATTATCCGTTTCAGCCGGCCGTCTGTGTTAGGTGTTCGACCAGGATTTTGACACCCATCAGCACCAGAATCACTCCGCCAACCAACTCTGCGCGTTGCTTGAACCTGCATCCGAGCCTGCTGCCCAGTGCCACACCCACGGCCGATAGTGCAAAGGTTACGACTCCGATAATTGTTGCAGCCTGCCACATGCTGACTCTCAAAAAGGCGAACGACACACCCACAGCCATTGCGTCGATACTTGTAGCCACAGCCATGGGGAGCATTGCCCGCGGCGAGAAGTCGCTATCGTGTTCGCACTCCTCTTGAGCCGACACAGCCTCGCGTATCATATTGCCGCCAATCACCCCGAGCAGCACAAAAGCCACCCAATGGTCGACGCTCTCGACAGCCTCGGCGAACGACACACCGAGCAACCAACCTGCCACGGGCATCAAAGCCTGAAAACCGCCGAACCATACGCCTGCCGTCAATGCTTGTGACACTCGCACACGACGCACCGACAAACCCTTACAGACCGACACCGCGAAGGCATCCATAGCCAGTCCCACGGCAATTATGAGTAGTTCAACAAACGACATAGGCCGCAAAGATACTACTTTTCGGCCTATTCGCAACGTTTTTACCTATTATTTATATACATGCGCTACTCCACCCACAGCACTTTGTCGCTGTCGTCTTTGGGAGCGTGCGGTTTGGCAGGCACCTCGGGATAGCCCACAGCCACAACGCACAACGGTCGCCAACCTGCGGGGATGATGGGCAGATTCTCGGAGAGCCACTCCTCGGCCGAGCCTGCCGACGGGTCATCTTTCAAGTGCGGGCGGTCCTTGACGTGCACCCAACAACTGCCTAAGCCATGCTCCTCAACGGCCAATTGCAGGATGGTTGCCGAGATTGAGCAGTTCACCTCCCAAAGGTCCGAAGCCTGAGCGTCGCCGCACACCACGATTGCCACAGGGGCACCACTAAGTAGTGCCGAGCCATAATCGCGCATTCGGGACATGATTTCGAGTTTTGCAGGGTCAGTCACAACAACGTAACGTGTCGAACGGGTATTTTTGGACGAGGGTGCGGTGAGTGCTTCGGCTATCAGTGTTTCAATCACTTCGCGCGAGGGCACCTCGGCCGTAAAACGTCGGCAACTGCGGCGTCCGACGAGAATCTCATTAAGTGTCATAAGTTTTGTTTGATAATTTTCCAACGACGGGCAACTCACTCCGTCACCGACAAAGATACATTTTTTTTGGAGATTTCGTGCGCCATCCGATGGAAAATATGTATATTTGTAGTTGCTGAAATCTTTTTCCGTAACATTATGACACGCAAACAACGAACCGTAGCACTGATTTATGACTTCGACGGAACACTCTCGCCCGGAAACATGCAAGAGTACGCCTTCATACCGACCGTCGGCAAAAGCAACAAAGAGTTCTGGGACGACTGCGAGGAGTTGGCCATCTCGCAAGATGCCGACCCCGTGCTCAGCTATATGGCCAAGATGATTCACTATGCCCGCAGCAAGGGTATGTCGCTCAAACGCTCGGCTTTCCACGAGTCGGGACGCAGCATCAGACTCTTCGAGGGTGTGCGCGAGTGGTTCGGACGAATCAACGCCTACGGACACGCCAAAGGGGTCAACGTAGTGCACTATATCAACTCAAGCGGAATTCAGGAAATCATCGAGGGTACGCCCATCGCCCACGAGTTCCGCAAAATCTACGCCTGCTCGTTCCTCTATGACGTCGATGGGGTGGCCTATTGGCCGGGGGTCGCTATCAACTATACCAACAAGACGCAATTTATTTTCAAAATCAATAAGGGCGTGGAGTCGGTCTACGATTCGAAGGCCGTCAACCGATACATCCCCGAAGAACAACGAGCCGTGCCCTTCACCCACATGATTTACTTCGGTGACGGAACAACCGACATCCCTTGTATGCGTCTGGTGAAATCCATGGGCGGACACTCCATTGCCGTCTACGACCCCACCGCGCCCGGAGCAAGAGATGCCCGCAGCGAGCTGATACGCGAAAACCGCGTCAACTTCATCTGCCCGGCCGACTACTCCGACGGAACATATCTCGACACCGTGGTCAAGGCCGTAATCGACAAAATCGTGGCCGACGACACACTCCAAGAACTCGTTAACACCGAAGACAAATAGCACACCATGAATCTGATTTTTGCCACAAACAACCGCCACAAACTCACCGAGGTCAACCAAATCCTCGGTGGCACCATTCACCTTACAACCCTTGCCGAGTGCGGCATAACCGAGGATATTCCCGAAACCAGCCCCACAATCGAGGGTAATGCCCTGCAAAAGGCTCGCTACGTGTGGGAACGTACGGGACGTAACTGTTTTGCCGACGACACGGGCCTGGAGGTTGACGCGCTGGACGGTGCTCCGGGAGTTCACTCGGCACGTTACGCCACTGACGGCCACGACTTCGAGGCCAATGTAACGCTTCTGCTCCGCAACCTCGAGGGGGTTGAGTGTCGCAGCGCACAATTCCGCACCGTTGTGGCACTGATTGTGGATGGACGGGAGTATATTTTCGAGGGGGTTGTTCGCGGACGCATCACCTGCGAACGTCACGGCGAGGGTGGCTTCGGCTACGACCCCGTGTTTGTTCCCGACGGCGAGGAGTTGACCTTTGCCGAGATGACGCCCGAGGCCAAGAACGCAATCAGCCACCGTGGCCGCGCCATGGCTTGCCTGGCCGAGTGGCTCGCCGAGAATAAATAGAACAACAGAATGCTCCGAGGACTACGTATGAGAAAAATTATCGCCGCTCTTCTGCTTGGGATGTTTGCCATGACATCATGCCTTGTGGACCCGCCCGAACGCCTCGACGGGGACGTCCAAATTCGTGGCTATGCCCAGAAGGGACAACTCACCAAGGGTTCGCAAGTAACCGCTTTCGAGATAGACCAAGAGATGAAAGCCACGGGACGTAGTTTTCCCGCAAATATTTCGGACGACCTGGGCTCGTTCACCATTGACGCAAATGTCAACGCACCGTATTTGGAGATTCGCGCCGAGGGCTACTACTTCAACGAGGTCACGGGCGAGAACTCCGAAGCCCCTATATATCTCGAGGCTATCGTTCCATCGACACACACCGACGTCAACATCAATCTGTTCACCACGCTCACCAAGCCACGAATCAAACGGTTACTCCGTGAGGGACAAGCCTACTCCACGGCCGTGGGTAACGCCCAAGAGGAGCTATTGACTGCGCTCGGCGAAAGTATCGAAACCGACGACTTCACCGACATCGACATCACCGACACCAACTCTTCCGACGCCATACTGCTTGCCTATGCATGTATCATTCAGCAAAACAGGTCGATGAGCCAGATTGCGAGTCTGATTCAGAACGCCGCTTTGGAGTTGGAGAGTGCAGGCAGATTGTCGGACGAGATGGTTGACGCGCTGAAGGCAGGCAAGCAGGATGTAAATCCCTTCGAGGTGATACGAAACATCGCCGGCTACTACACCGCCAAGAGAATCAGCGGACGCAGTGTGCCCGCCTTTCACAAGCACCTCGACGAACGCTACAACGCCGAGTTTGTCATCGACGACCAATTTCAAGTCGAAATATTCAACCCCACATTGTTGAACTACCAAGCCGTCAACCGAGGTTACGACATCCTCTCGGACATCGACTTTGAGGTATGTTGTAACGAGAAGTATGTCAGCATCCGCAAGGAACATCTGCTCGGCAGCATGTACACCGTCAGCGTGAGTATCCCCGAGAACACGACCTCCGAGGCACGCACAGCCACCGTTACGTTTGTCGACCCGTCGGGCCGAGAGTTGGCACGCCGCGAGTTCAGCCAGGACGCCAATCTGCAAGTCGTGGAACTCACCATTGGCGGAGGTACACGAAGCGCAGCCACCATCCTTTCGCGCATGGCGACCTTCGAGCAGGGTGACGAAATTGGCGTCAACGACACCTTCTGCAAATTGAAAGTCGAGAGCTCCGACAAAGCATTGGCCCTGCTACCTCGTGAGGAGTCCTACTTTTTCAGCTACCCCGCAGGGAGTGTCAGCCGAGACGGACATATCGCCCGAATTAAGGTTCACTTCGACGAGCAGGTTGACGCCCAAACGCCCATCCCCTATTACGCAGGTCTGGAGGGTTTCCATGACATGGGCATTCCCAACCCTGCAAGTGTTTCGCTAAAGCCGGCCACCGCACTGCTCGGTATCGAAGCGGAGGGTTTTGACGCCATCGGGAGCATTGTCATTGCAGGCAAAAGTGACGACGACAGACTATCGGGAACATTTTCGTATATTCCCGATTTCTACAATACAATGATTTTCTACCCCGAACTGAACCAGGAGATTATCAAAGGTGAGGGCCGAGAAATTCGACTCAACCATCACGACCAGAGCGGAGTGTTCTACACACCCATGCCTCCCGTCATCCTTGAACAAGGTATGATTGCAAAGATTTACGCCTCGGACGGCAGCCTGCTGGATACCGTCGAGGTGAATAACGCGCTTTGGTTCGATGTAGGCAAACTCTATCGTCTTCGCATCCGACGCAGCAACGACACCAAGACTCACTCTCTTGCCATCGGCTCACTGTCCGACACCAACGACTTTACAACGTTGTAGTACAACAACACTACTGCCGTCCAAAGGCTACTTACAAGCGATAGCGTCGATTTCGACTTTCACGCCCAGAGGAAGGGCTGCTACTTGGTAGCACACACGGGCAGGTTTGTCACCCGTGAAGTGTTCGGCATAGACAGCATTCATGGCGGCGAAGTCAGCAATATCGGCCAACAGAACGGTGGTTTTCACCACATTGTCGTAGGTCATACCTGCCTCGGCGAGAATGTGACCCACGTTGGCCAACGACTGACGAGTCTGAGCTTCAATACCTTCGGCTACGGTGCCCGTTGCGCCGTCCACGGGAAGCTGCCCCGAGATGTAGAGCGTTCCGTCCACCTCAACCGCCTGCGAATAAGGGCCCACGGCCTTCGGTGCCAAGGGCGATGCTATGATTCTTTTCATCGTGTTCTATTTGTTGATTACGTTAAGCCAATTTTGGAGTGAAGTGTAGAACTCCGAACGCCACTGCTCAAGACGCTTGGGTCCCTCCAAGAAACCCCATCCATGACCACCATTTGGATAGATATGCATGGTGTGAGGTACTTTGTGGGCACGCAGCCTTTCGGCATACATCAGCGAGTTGGCGATATTCACCACTCCGTCGTCATTGCAGTGCACGAGGAATGTGGGCGGAGTCTGTGCGCTGACGTTGTTCTCACAGCTATACTCCTTAATCAACTCCTCCGACGCCCCCTTGCCGAGCAGTGCATCGCGCGAGCCGCCGTGAGTAGAACGGGTAAGCGTTATGACGGGATAGACCAAAATCGAGAAGTCGGGACGATTGGCCGTCGAGTTAAAACGTGTCGATGCGCTGGCAGCCAAGTGACCACCTGCCGAGAAACCTGCAACACCCACCTCTTCGGGGTTAACATTCAGCTCCGCGGCGTGCGTACGAACATACTCAATGGCCTTGAGCGCGTCGTTGATGGGAATATCGGGATGGGCATTGGGCAGACGGTATTTGAGCACCGCGGCGGTGATTCCGCGAGCCACCATCCAGCGAGCCACCGAATGACCCTCGTTGCTGAACGCCTCAAACTGATAGGCTCCTCCCGGACAAATCACCACAGCCTGACCCGTAGCCTTGGCGGGGTCGGCCTGATAGATAAACAGTTCGGCCTCCACAACGTTAGTATATCCCCAGCCGTGATTCTTCTCGGGTTCAGTTATGCCGTTTGAGTCGGGTGCGCCGTTTGGGTAGAGTTTAACCACCGCCGAAGGTTGCACCTCTACGGGAGCTGCTTGTTCGGTTTGTGATTTCTTACGCTCTTTGCGTTTTTTACGTTCGGTGGGTTGCGCCATCAGCGAGGCCGCGCACAACACCATAACGAGAGTTGTCAATAACTTTCTCATATACTTTTCGTTTTTAGATATTAAACAATGTACCTTCGTCCTCATAAGAGGTCAGCCCCAAATGCTTGTACGCCAGTTCTGTAGCTTCGCGTCCCCGGGGTGTCCTTTTTAAGAATCCCTCCTTGATGAGAAACGGCTCGTAGACCTCTTCGATGGTTCCTGCATCCTCGCCCACGGCCGTAGCTATGGTGTTGATACCCACGGGTCCGCCTTTGAACTTTTGGATGATTGCCGAGAGGATTTTGTTGTCCATTTGGTCCAAACCGCGCGAGTCGATGTTGAGTGCGCCCAGACCGAAACGTGTGATTTCGAGGTCGATGCGTCCCGAGCCCTTGACCATTGCAAAGTCCCTCACTCGGCGCAACAGAGCGTTGGCGATACGTGGCGTTCCTCGACTACGCAGAGCAACCTCAGCGGCCGCTTGGTCGTCGATTTCGATTCCTAAGATAGAGGCCGAACGTCGTACAATACCCGCCAGCACGGGAGTATCGTAGTACTCCAAGTGGCAGGTTATGCCGAAACGGGCACGCAAAGGCGAGGTCAACAGACCACTGCGCGTGGTGGCACCAATCAGCGTAAAGGGTGCGAGTTCGAGTTGAATACTTCGAGCCGAGGGGCCCTTATCCAGCACGATGTCGATTTTGTAATCCTCCATGGCCGAGTAGAGGTACTCCTCGACAATGGGGCTCAAGCGGTGAATCTCGTCAATAAACAGCACATCACCCGCCTCAAGACTTGTCAGCAGCCCCGCCAAGTCGCCCGGTTTGTCCAACACGGGTCCCGAAGTGAGTTTGAGCGTTGCGCCCATCTCGTTGGCGATGATTCCTGCAAGGGTGGTCTTTCCCAATCCGGGAGGTCCGTGCAACAGCACGTGGTCGAGCGAGTCGCCACGCATCAAGGCTGCGCGGATGAAGATGCGCAGGTTTTCGACAATCTTGTCCTGTCCGTGGAAGTTTTCCAACTCCTGCGGTCGTATGCGGTTTTCGAATTCGAGGTCGCTTTCGACGCCTCTCATATTGCGGTCTTTTCCAATCATAGTAACGCAAAAATACAAAAAAACTCTTGGTTTGCCATACAGGTTGGTAAAATTCTGCAAATTGATTATCTTTGCGGATAGTTAAACCTTAAAAAACTATGAATTCAGACCGTTACAACCTGCGCGGAGTGTCGTCAAAAAAGGAGGACGTCCACGCCGCAATCAAAAAAATAGACAAGGGACTTTACCCTAAAGCATTCTGCAAAATCATCCCCGACCACCTTACGGGCGACCCCGAGCAGTGCCTCATCATGCACGCCGACGGAGCAGGAACCAAATCGTCGTTGGCCTACGCCTATTGGCGCGAGACGGGCGACATGAGCGTCTGGAAGGGTATCGCCCAAGACGCCGTGGTGATGAATACCGACGATTTGATGTGCGTGGGTGCTACCGACAACATCCTGCTGTCAAGCACCATCGGCCGTAACAAACGCCTTATCCCCGGCGAGGTGATTTCGGCCATCATCAACGGCACCGAAGAGTTCCTGCAAACTATGCGCGACCTGGGTGTGGGTATCTATTCGACGGGCGGCGAAACAGCCGACGTAGGTGACTTGGTGCGCACCGTGATTGTCGACAGCACCGTAACCACACGTATGGCTCGCAAAGATGTCGTTACGACCGACCGCATCCAAGCCGGTGACGTGATTGTCGGTTTTGCATCGTACGGACAAGCCACCTACGAGAGCGAGTACAACGGCGGTATGGGTAGCAACGGTCTTACCTCGGCTCGCCACGATATGTTTGCCCACGAGTTGGCAACCAAATATCCCGAAACTTTTGACGCGGGAGTTCCCGATGACTTGGTTTATACGGGTCGCTACGGCCTGACCGACCGCGTTGAGGGTTCGCCCCTCGATATGGGTAAACTTGTATTGTCGCCCACACGCACCTACCTGCCCGTTGTGAACGACATTCTGAAAGATTATCGTAGCGCAATCCACGGTATGATTCATTGCAGTGGTGGCGGCCAAACCAAAATCATGCACTTCATTGACCAATTCAAAATTGTCAAGGACAACCTGTTCGAGACTCCCATTCTGTATCGCCTGATTCAGGAGCAGAGCGGCACTCCGTGGAGCGAGATGTACCGCGTGTTCAATATGGGCCACCGTCTGGAGGTGTACTGCCCCGAGAACATTGCCGCCGACCTTATCTCCATCGGCCGCAAATACGGTATCGACGCCCAAATTGTTGGCCGCGTAGAGCCGAGCGAGAAACCCCAAGTCGAAATCACCGCCAACGGAGGAACCTACATTTATAACGACTAATAAGAACCGCTTATGGAAATCAATAACAACAAAAGTTCACTTCCCGAAAACGCCTACCGCGAGCTGGCTCCCGGTGAGGAGTACACCCCCCTGCTCGACGCCAAGTCGCAACCCAAAGAGGTTACCCCCTACTCTGTAACGATGGGTATCGTGATGGCCATCATCTTCTCGGCCGCCGCAGCCTACCTCGGTCTGAAGGTCGGCCAGGTGTTCGAGGCCGCAATCCCCATCGCAATCCTCGCCGTGGGCATTGGCACGATGACGGGCAAGAAGAATATGCTTGGACAAAACGTGATTATTCAAAGTATCGGTGCATCGTCGGGTGTGATTGTGGCAGGCGCCATCTTCACTCTGCCCGCGCTCTACATTTTGGGCTTGGAGGCGCAATTCTATCAAGTGTTCCTCAGTTCGCTGTTTGGCGGCATGCTCGGAATCCTGCTCATCATCCCCTTCCGCAAATACTTCGTCAAGGATATGCACGGCAAATACCCCTTCCCCGAGGGTACGGCAACCACCGAGGTGTTGGTGTCGGGCGAAAAGGATGGCTCACAAGCTAAATTGCTGGCTGTCAGCGGACTCGTCGGAGGATTGTATGACTTTATCATTGGAACTTTCGGTCTGTGGGCCGAAACCGTTTCGACACGCATTGCAGGCTGGGGCGTGGCTCTGGCCGATAAGTTTAAGGCCGTGTGCAGTATCAATACGGGCGCCGCAGTGCTGGGTCTGGGTTATATCGTGGGACTCAAATACTCGGCTCTGATTTGCGCAGGTTCGCTGTTGGTGTGGTTCGTGATTGTGCCGCTCATCGGTTCGATTGAGGGCTCGGCTGCCGCCGCCATGAGTGCCGAGGAGATTTTCTTCGCTTATGGTCGTCCGCTAGGTATCGGCGGTATCGCAATGGCGGGTGTTATCGGTATCATCCGCTCGGCGGGTGTTATCAAAAACGCGCTGGGCGTAGCTGTTAAGGAGTTGGGTGGCAAAGGTGGCTCGACCGAGAAGGTTGAACGCACGCAACGCGACATCACCATGCGCACGGTGTTGGCTATTCTGATTGGCGTGCTGGTAGCTCTGATTGTGTTCTTCCAATTCGGTGTACTGCATAATTGGTGGTTTTCGATTATCGCCCTGCTGATTGTGTTTGTTATTGCGTTCCTGTTCACCACCGTGGCTGCCAACGCAATCGCAATCGTAGGCTCGAACCCCGTGTCCGGAATGACTCTGATGACTCTGATTTTGAGTTCGATTGTGCTGTTGAGCGCAGGTCTGCAAGGCCGCGAGGGTATGACTGCCGCAATGATTATCGGAGGTGTGGTTTGTACCGCGCTGTCGATGGCTGGCGGTTTTATCACCGACCTCAAAATCGGATATTGGATTGGTACAACCCCCGCCAAACAAGAGGGTTGGAAGTTCCTCGGAACCATCATCTCGGCCGCAACCGTGGCAGGCGTGATTATCATCCTCAACAAGACCTATGGTTTTGTGGGCGAGGGCGCACTTGTTGCCCCCCAAGCCAATGCTATGGCCGCTGTGATTGAACCTCTGATGTCGGGTGGCGAAACTCCGTGGATACTCTACATCGCAGGTGCTGTGCTGGCTCTGATTCTGACCATGATTGGCATCCCCGCACTAGCCTTCTCGCTGGGTATGTTCATCCCGTTGAGCCTTAACCTTCCGTTGTTGGTGGGTGGTGTGATTTCGTGGTTTGTGTCGGGCCGCTCGAAGGACGAGGCACTTAACAAGGCACGCAAAGACCGCGGCACACTGATTGCATCGGGATTCATCGCAGGTGGCGCCCTGATGGGTGTTGTCAGTGCAATTCTGAAGTTTGCAGGCGTAGATTGGTACTTGGGCGAATGGGCCGCATCGAATGGCGCACAATGGGCCGCAATCGGCGCCTACGTTCTGTTGATTTGCTACTTCGCATGGGACTCGCTGCGTGCCAAAAAAGAGGAGTAATAACCCTTAAGACAGAATGTTTATGGAACTGAAAGAGAGATTTCTGAAATACGTTGCGTATGATACGCAGTCGGACGAGTCGAGCGAGAGTTTCCCCTCGACAGCCAAGCAGCTCGTTCTGCTCCGCGCATTGGCCGACGAACTCGCCGAAATAGGACTCACCGAGGTCGAAATGGATGCTAACGGTTATGTGTTTGCAACCCTGCCCGCAACGCCCGGCAAGGAGAGCGTACCCACAATCGGTTTCATCGCCCACGTCGACACCTCGCCCGACATGAACGGCGCAAACATCCACCCTCAAATGCTGGAGAACTACGACGGTGGTGACATCCGCCTGAACGATTCGCTCACCATGCGTGTTGCCGACTTCCCCGAATTGGAGTTCTTCAAGGGGCACACCCTTATCCACACGGACGGAACTTCGCTGCTGGGTGCCGACGACAAGGCAGGCGTGGCCGAGATTATGACCGCCATGGAGTGGCTTGTAGCTCACCCCGAGTGGGAACACGGCCGCATCCGCGTGGGATTCACCCCCGACGAGGAGGTGGGACGTGGCGTGGATTTCTTTGACGTCGAGCGCTTCGGAGCCAAATATGCCTATACCATTGACGGAGGTATGGAGGGCGAGTTGGAGTACGAGAACTTCAACGCTGCGAGTGCCAAATTCGCCATTCAAGGTAAGAATATCCACCCCGGATATGCCAAAGATAAGATGATTAACGCGCTGCTAGTGGCTTGCGAAATAGCCCAAATGCTGCCCCCTGCCGAACGCCCCGAGCACACCGAAGGCTATGAGGGATTCTACCACTTGGTGGGCATGGGCGGCGGTGTCGAGGCTGCTACGGCCGACTACATCGTGCGCGACCACGACCGCACAAAGTTCGAATCCCGCAAGGAGTACCTGACCCGTGTTGCCGACTACCTCAATGCCAAATATGGCGAAGGTGTCGTTACGCTCACTCTGCGCGACCAATATTATAATATGCGCGAAATGGTCGAGCCGCACCCCGAGGTGATTGACAAGGCTTTCGAAGCAATGACTCAGGCGGGTGTTAAACCCATCGTGCGCCCGATTCGTGGCGGAACGGATGGTTCGCGTCTGTCGTACATGGGCCTGCCCTGCCCCAACCTTTTTACGGGCGGCATGAACTTCCACGGCAAGTACGAATACTGCTCGCTCGACACCATGCACCGTGCGATGCAAACCATTCTGAACCTTGCCAAACTCTGGGCCGAATAGGAGAGTTGTGTGAATCAAAAAAAGGAGCGTGTCCAACAAGTCTTTGGAACACGCTCTTTTTTTGTAGGAAGTTGTATAACAAAGGGTTATACCAGACGACGGATAAGTTGGTCGCGGTCGCCGAGCAAAAAGTCAATCAGCGGCACCTCAATCATGGTGTAGGCTCCGGGACGCTGACGAACCACGGCACGCGCAGCACCAACCAAAATTTGGCTGGTCAATCCGGGATTGTCAATGCTCATATTGAACTCGAAACGCTGGTTCTGCGTCTGACCCGACACACCCTTGCGAACCATATTCACACCATGTCCCATATCCAGCAGAGCATCCACGCTGTCGACGCGAGTGACATGCGTCTCGTCATGCACAAAGTAGGCGTCACTCTTGATTGCGGCAGCCACTTGCTCGAAGTCGTAACCCTCCTCCAACTCGATGTAAACCATACGACGGTGAATTCCCGTACCCAACGGAATGGTCATCGACAGAGCGGCTTTGACACCCTCGATGGCCTTCACGGCTACGGTGTGTCCCATACTCATGCCCGGGCCAAAATTGGTGTAGGTGATACCCTTGGGGGCACACACCTCCATCAGAGCACGCACCACCGAGTCACTTCCGGGGTCCCAGCCGGCCGAGATGATTGACGCCGCATTGTGCTTGCGAGCCACTTGGTCGAGTCGGGCACGCATGTCGGCGATACCCGTGTGGATGTCGAAGCTGTCGACAGTCGAGATTCCGAGTTCGAGTGCTTTTACTGCGCTCTGCTCGACCAATCGCGAAGGTGTGCAAAGTATAGCCACATCGACCTTGGGCAGTTGTTCGAGCGAGCTCACGACGGGATATTTCGAGAGTCCAGCCTCGGCCACAGAGGTTGCACGTCGCACGATTCCTGCGATTTCGAAATCGGGAGCAGCCTCCAGCGCCTCGACCACATATTTTCCGATATTGCCGTAACCAACGACGGCAGCTTTAATTTTGTTCATAATGTAAGTGTTGTTGAATACTATTTCCGTGCAAATATATACATTTTTGGTGTACGGTGTTCGCGTGCGCGCAAAAAAAATCGCGGTATCGCCCTCGGGCAACACCGCGAAAATCCACTCACCTCGACCGAGGGCTACTTCTCATTTAAAGCCTCGTCGGTCAGAGTGTAGGTGTAAGAGAATGTAAATTCTCCATAATTATATCCATCAACTTGATATATCGTATCTCGAAGAACCTCCAAATCCCAATTTTCTTTATTGTAAATAGATAGTTTTTTATTGTCGTCGGGAGCCCACACCGTCAAAGGAGGTTGATAAGCATTTTTGTCCGGAACATAACTGTAAAAGTGATAGTAATAATGAGGTAACTCGGGAAACAAAGCATACTTATTCTTTTTGATTATATCACTGGGCTTTAACCGCCGCAACTCAGTCGATTCCATAAAGCTATGATACATTTCATAAGAATTAGCGAACATAACGGTATAGTTGCCAGCTTCTGGATTCGGGTCGGGCAAAACAGCCTCATAGGTTTTACGAACACGTATACTTTGACTTGATTTGTTGGTAAATTTCAAATAACCAACAAACTTTATACGATAAGGTTTATTAATATTTTCAGAGATACTATCTTCCAATGCTTCATCCATGGCCTCAAGAAATCCATAACAAGATGTTAGACCAACTGAAATCAACGAAATATACAATATACCAAGAATCCGTTTCATAAGCATACCCTTTTTGTGTTGTTCGCAAGATACAAAAACAAAATGAATTTTACAACATTTGGCGCATCTTTTTTTTACTGGCCCTATCGTCTTTCGCGGCGACCAAGACGCAGGGTCACACCCACACTTATGCCTACGCCAACTCCCGGTTGCCACCCCGCAGGAGTGCGATAGACTCCCGCTTGAGGGCCGACACTAACCACCACGCGACGAGGCGACGAGGTGCACGGTGCGGCGCGAAGGGTCGTCTGGCTCTCACGTCTGAGCCACACCAGCGAATCCAAGCGGGCGCGGTGACCGCTAACCACAGCCACAAATGTCGAATCATCGGAATAGCGAACCCTATGAACGGGAACTGCCACCCGCACGGAGTCGGCGGAACGGACCACGGAGTCGGACAATACCTTAATATTATTAGCAGCAGGCACCCACACCGTGTCATATCGAACCAGGGTTCGCAGACGTTCGACGGGGCGTGTGACGGTAACCGTTTCGGTGCGACAAACCACCACGGTATCGGGTGGCATGGTTCGACCTCGGACATCCCGAGCCCCTCGCCCCGCAACGACACCCAAGAGAAAAACAACCGACAAGACGGCCGTGCAAAGAGTGATTTTGTGAATCGTTTTCATGGTTTCGGTGTTAAAACCACAAAAATAGAGCACAACCCACACGGCAGTTTCCACATTTTTTGTATCTTTACGGTCACAAATACCCACACCGTCATGCTTCTCGACTACGAACTTCTGGACAAAGTAACCGAACAGGCCGCCGAAAGCCCGCGCCTGCGAATGAACTACAATCTTCACCACGCCCCCGATGCCAAGGCGCAGCGTCTGTTCAACGTGCTGTTGCCCGGCACCGAACTTCCCATTCACCGCCACAAGCACACCGACGAAACCTACATTCTGGTGCGCGGACGCATGGATGTGGTGTTCTACGATGCCGAGCGCAACGAAATCGAACGTCTGCCGCTCAACCCTTCGGAGGGACGTTTCGGAGTCCACATTCCGAGTGGTTCGTGGCACACCGTCGAGGTCATTGAACCATCGTCGATTTTCGAGGTCAAGGACGGCCCCTACACCCCACTCACACCAGAGGATATACTCCCATAGGGAGAAACCCGACTTACCTCGGAGGGGTTTCGGCCAAAAAAAATGCAAAAAAAATCGGCTTTTCTTTGCAGATTCAAAAATAGTGCGTATATTTGCACCGCAAATGCGATGGTTCCGTAGCTTAATTGAATAGAGCATCTGACTACGGATCAGAAGGTTACAGGTTTGAGTCCTGTCGGAATCACTCGAAGCGGCTGTCAAGAAATTGACGGCCGCTTTTTTTGTGCCAACAGCCCGAACCTTCCTACAAAAACACAGCTCATCCAATACGCATGAGAACGGATTCGCACAGAAGTTTTATTTTTTTCCGCTTATTGTATTTGGAATGTGAATATTTTATTTATCTTTGCGTTATGGACTGTGGCTAAAAAGCAACAAATCAAATATTCCTTTATTAACTAAAAACAAAACACTTATGAAAAAAATCGCAATGGCTTTGTTGGGTCTGATGCTCTGTATGGGCTCGGCACAACTCGTTGCCGGACCGCGTGTCGTGTTTATGGGTGACTCCATTACCCGACTCTGGGGTTCGAATGCACCGTCATTCTTTACACGCAACAACTTTGTTTGCAAAGGTTACGACGGTCAAACTACACGCAACATGCTCGTCCGCTTCAAAAGCGACGTAATTGACCAAGCGCCTCAAGTAGTTGTCATCGGCGCCGGCACCAACGACATCGCTAAGAACGAAGACGTTTTCGTCAGCGTTGAGCAAATCGCTGCCAACATCTTCAAAATGGCAGAGATGGCTACCGAAGCAGGCATCAAAGTGGTTATGACCACCACCATGCCCTCGAGCTCGTATTGGTTCGACGATAGTGGCACACAACCCGCCAACATCGTTCCGCGTCTGAACAACCTGCTCCAAGAGTACGCTGCTCAGAACGGTCACGAGTGGGTAGACTACTACTCGATGTTCCTTACCGAGACCGGCAAATTTGACGAGCGTTGGTCGTACGACAACTGCCACCCCACCGCTCACACCTACGACGTGATGGAACAGTCGATTATGACCGTTCTTGAGCCTATGTTGGTAACTGAAGATGTAGAATAATTAACGCAAGGAGGAACTGAACTATGAAAAAATATTTATTCTTGTTTGCTGCTACCCTTGCAATGGGTATTACTGGTTGCCAACCCAACCCCAAAGAGGATGAGACTCCTCTGACCCCGGAGTTGAGCGTTGACGCAACTGAATTTGAAGTGGCTACCGAAGGTGCCGAAGAACTTGAATTCAACATCACCTCGAACATTGAGTGGACCGCAACCGCCAATGCCGAGTGGATTAACATTATGCCCGATATGGGTGAGGGTAACTCGGTTGTTCTGGTGAGCATCGAGGAGAACGAGACCTATGACCCTCGTGAGGGTGAGATTACCGTAGAGGCTGTTGGCGAGTACGCTGCTGCCGTTTCGAAAATCACCATCCCCGTAACTCAAGACGAGAAGAAAGCAATGATTATGGGTAGCGACTCGAAATTCGAGGTTGGCGCCGAAGGCGGTAACATCGCAATCAACCTGTCGACCAACGTTGCTTACGAGGTTAAACTCGGCGCCGATTGGCTGACCATCGAGGAGAACACTCGTGCTCTTGAGGAGAAAGTTATCAATGTAACCGTTGCCGCTAATGAGGGTTACGACCCCCGCGAGGCTACTATCACCATCACCAGCGAGCTGGGTAGCGACGTTGTTAAAGTTACTCAAGCCGAGAGCCGCACCGTAGAGGTTGAGGCTGGCGAGCAAGAGCTGATTCCCGCCGAAGGTGGTCAAGTTAAGGTTTCGGTAACTCAAAACATGAAATACAATGTTGAGTGCACCGTTGATTGGATTAGCCAAGCCAAAGGCAGCCGTGCTCTGGAGACCGACGAGCTGACCTTTGACGTTGCTGCTAACGCTGGTGCTGCTGTACGTACGGGTTATATCGTAATCTCGTCGGAGGTTCAAACCGACAGCATCAAAGTTGCTCAAGCCGGTAACAGCGCTGCTACCGTTGAGATTCCCGACAGCCGTCTGAACCGTATCCTGCGTACCGCTTATGACGCCAACGAGGACGGTGACCTGCAAGTTTCGGAGTTGCAAGCCGTAACCGAGCTGAGCTTGGAGTACCAAAAATCGGACTTCTCGTGGGCCATTGAGCCTGTATCGGACCTGACCGGTATCGAGTACATGACCAACCTCGAGAAACTGAACATCTCGGGTGCAAGCAACAAAATCACCACTATCAACCTGTCGAACTTCACCAAGCTGAAAGAGCTGCGTGCAAATAACAGCAAACTCAAAGAGATTGACCTGTCGAACAACACCGAGCTGGTTTACCTCGACCTGGCTAAGACTCAAATCGCAGCTATCGACCTGTCGAACAACACCAAGATTACCAATCTGCAACTGAGCGCCAACAAGCTCACCACCTTGGATGTTTCGGCCCTCAAAGAGCTGAAAGTTCTGAACGTAGCTTACAACGAACTGACTGCTATCGACCTGTCGAACAACACCGCTCTGGAGGCTGTTTACGTTAACGGTAACAAACTGACCGAGCTGAATGTTTCGGCTCTGGCCGGTCTGAAACGTCTGAACTGCGAGCACAACAAACTCACCGCTCTGAACGTAGCTACCAACTCGCAACTTACTCTGCTCAACTGCGGTCGCAACGCCCTCACCGAGCTGAAAGTTTCGGGTCTGGCTAACCTGACCAACCTGTCGCTGCCTTACAACGCAACTCTGACTTCGATTGACCTGTCGGGTCTGGCAAAACTTCGCTACCTGCAAGCTCACCACACCGGTCTGACTTCGCTGTCGACCACCGGTTGCCCCGAGCTGCTGCAAGTGAATGTTGACAACTGCGCCCTGACTTCGGTTGACCTGTCGGCTAACGCCAAACTGCGTGGTCTGGTAATCGACAACGTAGGCGACTACAAACAAGAGGAGAAAGTTCTGACCCCGACCAAAGACGAGGCCGGTAACAACGCCCTCACTACTCTGAACCTTGGCAGCAACCCCGACCTGCGTTACTTGTACGCACACTTGGTTCCCTCGCTGACCACCATCAACTTGGCTGAGACTATCAACACCGCCAGAATGCCTTGGGCTTTCCACAAAGATGAGGCTGCTCAATGGACCGGTGGTTACTTCGACGATTCCGACCCCTCGTACTTCCCCGATGGCACCGAATTCGTTGACCTGAGTGCAAATGGTACTTCGAACTGCTACATCGTTAACCAACCCGGTACTGCTTACAAATTCAAAGCTACCGTTAAGGGTAATGGTGTAACCGCCCTGACCGGCGAGAGCTCGGTTATCGAGCCTACCAATGCTACCGTTCTGTGGATGGTTGCTAACATCACCGACGAGAAACCCAATGAGGATGGTGGTGGCTGGCCCGGCAACTTGGGTAACACCAACGCTAAAACTCACCTTGTAATTTACGAGTCGGTTGAGTACAGAGACGGCTACGTTCGCTTTGCAACTCCCGAGGAGATGATTAACGGTAACGTTATCGTAGTTGCTCGCGACGACGACAACAACGTTCTTTGGAGCTGGCACTTGTGGGTTCTGAACGGCTACGATGCAGCCGCCAGCGAACACTTCGTAACTGCAAGCGGCCTTAACGTTCACATGATGGACCGTAACATTGGTGCAACCGCAAGCCCCGACCGTATGGCAGCTCCTACTCAAAACGAGTGGACTCAAGCTCGTGGTTTCTACTACCAATGGGGACGTAAAGACCCGTTCATGGGTAGCTGTAAAGTGGTTAGCGGTTACGCTCCTAAGATTGTCTTCTTCGACAAAGAGGGTAATGAAATCGTAGGCTACTCGCAATATGGCAGCAGCAAACTGTTGAACAGCATCAACGTTCAAGACATCGAGGGTTCGAAAGACGTTTACACCAGCGTGGCTTACTCGGTTGCTAATCCCAACACCTTCATCGCAGGTAATGGTGATGGCAGCTACTCGTGGGTAACTCCCAATGCGGCTTCTGAGGAGCCCGGTACCACCGGTGAGTGGGGTAAACTTTGGGGTAACCAACAAGCCGAGGGCTACTCGAGCTGGGATAAGAGTGGTGTGAAAACCATGTACGACCCCTGCCCCGTTGGCTATCGCGTACCTTCAATGGGTCACTTCCGTTTCATCACCTCGCACGGCGACAACGCAGGTGCTTACTACAACAAAATGGCTGAGTGGAAGTACAACTGTGTTGAGAAACTCTTTGACGAGCAAGGTAATGCTCTGAATGCAACAAACAATGTGGCTCCCTTCGGTTTGAGCTTCTACATCAAGGGCTCGAAGACTGCATCGCCCGACGCAGTTGAGGGTGCTCAAGACTACGGTGTAGCTCCCGAGGACAAGACCACCGCATTCTTCCCCGCAACAGGTTGCATCAACTGGTCGTACAGCGATAAAACCTGGGGTACTTGTGATGTTACCGCCCACACCAACTGTGTAAATGCTGGTAAATTCTATGGTTACAGCACTCTGTTCATGAAGGCTCAACGTAATGGTGAGTTCTTCAACAACACCAACTCGGCAAGCTATGCCGAGCAACAAGCTAAGGCACTGCCCGTACGTTGCTTCCGCGAGAACGAGGAGGCAGCCGAGTAAGGCTTAACCAACTAATATTCAAACGAAGGCGTCCCGAGTGCGGGGCGCCTTTGTTGTTTTGGTATATTTCGTGGAGGAAGTCGGGAGTGAGCAGGCTTTAGATTAATCTGCGAGAAGTGGCCGAGGGGCGAAGTTGCATGGACTCGAAGTCAACACCCTCGATAAGCACCACACCCGGACGGCGTCCCACAGCCAAGCGGCCAAACACATCCCCCAATCCAAGTGCTTCGGCACCGCCTTCGGTCGCCCACACAAGGCGTTCTGCCAGAGGTACTGAGGGCATTGCACGCAGTTCAGCCACCATATCGAGGTCGGTGTTGCTCGACAGTGAGTCGGTGCCGACGGCCACGCGCACTCCGCAGCGGCGAAGAACCTCAACAGGAGGAGTCAAACGCGAAATATAGTCGTTCGAAAGGGGACACACGACCCACACGGGCGGCTCTTCGAAGTGCCCCTCGATTTGTCGCACCTCCTGCTCCGTGACCATACAGGCGTGCACCAGCACCATTCGTCGATTCGGAGGTGTCAGTGCCAAGAGTCGCTCCGTAGGCGAAGCATAGCGTCCGATGAAGGGAGCTTCGAAACCCGCAACGCCATACCACTCCCACATAGCACCTCGGCGTTGATACAACTCCACCTCCTCGGCGCTCTCGGCAAAGTGTACCGAAAGGCGTTCATCCCGAGTGGCGACAATGTATGTTTCGTCGCGCAGTGAGTACAATGAATGGGGGGTTATGGTTGCTCGCAGACCTGCATCGAGAGCCTTCGCCAGCACCTCCTCGGCGGCGTCGGCACTACGTCGTCCCAAGCCATAGAGCTCCACAAAGTTGTGATATGAGATGCGGCTATGCGACTTAACGCCGAAGGTCAGCGCATCGTTACAGACGTCGCCCACAGCCTGCACTCCGGCACTCCACATCTCTCGGTCACGCAGTTCGGCTGCAGCCACCATTTCGTCGGGAGTGGCACTTCCGCGTGCGGCTCTCAGCCCGCGAGCAAAACCCGCAAAACCGCCATGAGGTGCAACCTTACCATGCATGTACGACAATTCCAAGTGGCAGTGGGCATTAACCATACCCGGCATCAGAATACCGTTGTACCACTCAAGGCTCTCCTGACGGTCGGGAGCATGACATTCACGGAGGGCTGTGACGGTTCCGTCATCGGCCACCTCAATCATCACACCTCGTTGCAGACCCTCGGGAGTCAAAACGTATGGAGCCGCTATTCGTCGCATGTGTCGTGCAGACTATTTGAGAGTATCTGAAGTATTAATCAGGCTGTCGAGCGGGATATTCAAGCTATCGGCCACCAAGCGAAGGCTGTCCGTGGCGTGTCGCACGCTATCCTCGGCCAGGCGTATGCTGTCGGCCACGGCACGCAACACGGAGTCGCGTCGTGCAACCGAATCCTGCCACGGTTTGATAAAGCGTTGGAAGTCCTCGGGGATGGTCTTACGCAACAACATCCTCGAGATGGAGTCTTGAGCCTTACGGTCGTCCATATAGAAACGCACCTCCAACGAGTCGATGCGTAAATCGGGTTTGGTAATATTCTTCTGCGTATAGGGATTAAGGTCCACAACCAAGTATTTGTCGCCCACCGAGGCTTTGAACCTACCCGTATATCGTCCGCGCATTTCGTTACGGCGCATACGGTGCACAGCCTCGCCCATGCGTCGGTCATACATACTGAGCACATAGTGGCGGGTTCGCATGTTGTGGTTCTTGTCGAGCGAGTCGACCACATAGCTATACGTAACCTCAAAATCGCCCGACTCGGTGATGGGTATTCTCAACTCCAGTCCCGCAGTGTCGGCCACTCGGCGAACTCTAATCAGTGTGTCGTAGTGAACGGTGCGCACAAAGAGGCGGCGTCCTATTTCGCGCAGGGTATCGCGGACGGCCTTTTTATGGTTGGCCATGGTCCGCTCTTGCTCAATCAAGCGTATCGCTTCGTCCACGACGTCCGAGAGTTTGGCACTCTTGCGTTTCGAGAAGTTACCAATCGAGAATCGCATATCCTCCTCGGTGTAGCCATAGCGTTCCCAGATGGGGGTATAGATATCCAGCGTGTCGCCACCACGCGCGAAGGCAGTCATATAGGCATTCTGTATGTATGCCTCACTGAAAATCTTGGCCAACTCGTCGTCGGGAATTATCTTCGGTCCACCGCAGGCAGTAGTCAACAGCGCGGTCACACACAGCAGTATATAAGTAAGTCTCTTCATCATTGTTCCATATTTTTAATGCGTCCCTTAACCGTAGCGCGTGTTGCCACGTAGCTCACCGCGGTGAAGGCCGCCACCACAACCATCAAGTCCAAAGCCACAACCCTCACGGGGTAGACATCAACCAAGAACGTATCGGCCGGAATACGTATAATGCCCCAATGTTGCTGTGCCAGGCTCACCGCAAGGCCCAACACAAAGCCTCCCAATGCGCCCAACATACAGATGGACATGCCCTGATGGATAAATATGCGGCGAATCATCCGCGTATCGGCACCCAACGCCCTGAGCGTCGCAATGCTATCCCTCTTGTCAATCATCAACATCGTAAGTGTCCCCACCACCGAGAACGAGGCTACCACCAGAATCATCACACCGATGAGCAACACGGCCAACTTCTCATAGTCCAGCACCTTGTACATCGCGCTCGACAACTCCTCACGCGTACGCACCGCAACACCTTCGGGGACTATCCGAGCAATCTGTTCGCGCACCTTGGCAACATTCGTTGACGGAGCAACGCGCACCTTAAGCGCCGAAGCCCCATGTGGGTATTCAAGCAGTTGTTGTGCCTGCCCAAGGGTCACAAGCACATACTCGCCGTCGGTATCGGCATCCAGCGCAAAGAGCCCCGTCGGACGTGCCTTCGAAAGTGTGACACCGCTCGTGGGCATCAACATCGAATAGCGACCGCGACTCGGTGCATACATCCTCAACGAGTCCGAAAGTCCGCTCCTCACGCCTAACTGATAGGCCACACCGCGACCCACCACGGCATTAGCCTCGCTCTGCTCCGCGAGCAGATAGCGTCCCCCATCCATCATATCTTCGATGGGAACCACTTGTTCGAAATCGCCATCCACACCCCTTACGGTAGCCGTAGTTTGACGTCCTCGGTATTCCAGCAGGGCCTGTCCATCCAGCACCCATGTCGCAGCTCTCACACCGGCAATCTCCTCGACCTGCTGTTTGAACCCCTCTGCGCACTCCATCACTACACCTCGCTCGGGCATCACTGTTATCTCGGGCTCGAAGTCGCCATGCATCCCACGCACAATGGCGTCAAACCCATTAAACACCGACATCAGAATCACCATCGCCGCAACGGGCACACCCACAGCCACCACACTGACCCACGACATCACGTTGATGATGGAGTGGCTCTTGGGCGAGCTGAGGAATCGTCGTGCGACGAATCGTGCCGTATCGATGGTGCGTGCCATGCGCTTTACTTACCAAGCAGTCCTTCGATATTTTGGATATACTCCAGCGAGTCGTCAATCATAAATTGCAGCTCGGGCACGATGCGCAGTTGGTTACGCACGCGGGCGCCCAACACACCGCGGATATATCGTGTATTCTGCTCCAACACCTGCATCACAGCCTCGTGTTTGTCCCACGGGAATACGCTCACATAGACACGGGCAATGCTCAAATCGGGGGTGATTCGCACGGCCGTAACGGTTGTCAGTGCACCGCGCAACATCTCTTTGCACTCTTTGATAAATATCTCGCCCAGGTCTTTGTGCAGTTGTTGGGCTATTTTCTGTTGTCTTACGCTCTCCATATCGGTTTTATTACATTTGAATTACTTTCACATCTTGGAAGTTTCGACGGTCGGCCTCACGTGCAGCCTTACGTGCCGGGTCATTGAGATTGAGCGGCGGAGCCTTGATTCCACCCTTACCCAGACGCACATAGACGCCGAAGTTGATAAACAGGTTGTCCAGCTCAGTACGCACGGGGTTGGACGAGTACTTTCCGCGCGTGGTCAGCACATCCGAGAACCCGTAATAGTAACGGGCGTCGACGCAAAACTCCAGACGACCGAACAGCAGACCGATACCTCCGCCCGCGACCAGACCATATCCCAGACGTCTGTCCCGCACCTTGTCGTAGGTATAATCCTCTGTGCTGGAAACTCCATCGCGGTTGGTTCCGTAATAGATTTTGGACTCTCCGATGTTGTATTGCAGGTTAAGTCCTGCGGTCAGGAACACTCTCACGTGGCGTTTGAAGAAGTACAGGTGAGGTTGCCAATAGAACGGCACCACGATACTCTGCAAGTCGCGCTGATAGTACAACGTCGAGTCGGTATGGTTACCGAAATATCTCTTGTAGCCCCTCTGTTGGAACTCCACATCGGCACCAATACAACCAAAAATCTGCACCTCGTTGTACCACTTCCACGACACACCGCCCGTATACTTGTCCCACACCGGCGAGGTCACATATTGAGGGTAGGCACGTATGTTTCCATAGCCGTAGCCGCCGCGAACTCCGACGTAGTGCTGCGCTGCAAGGTCTGCGACTCCAAACACTACAATCACTGCCAACAGGGCTATTATATTCTTGAGTTTTTTCATGCTTTTGTTATTCTCACTTCACTATTTTATGGCGTTCGTAACCGAACCAATCTTCGATTTCATGCTTCCCAGCGCACCTCCGATGCTGAATCCGCCGCCCGTATTCTCATCCTCGTCACCACGACGTTTCTTTTCTTCGGCTTTACGCAGGCGCTCCTCCATGAGTTTGTTGACACGCACACGTTCGGCCGACTCCAACTTGGCAATCACGCTCTCGATGGTCACCGGTGCAAACATCTTATTCATATCCATATTGAGCGTAACCTCCCAGTTGGCTCGTGTCGGCACAGCCTTATCGCCCGCCTCCGAGGTGTAGGTTTCGACACGTTCGGGTTGACGACGAGCTATGACATCACCCGAGTCCCACTCACCGTTACCATTAAGGTCCTCGGTTATTCGCACGCTGATTTCGCCCTCGGGGACATACTCAAAGCCATGCACACCGGTCGACACATCGCGTCGCTCCTCCAATATCGTTCCGCTCTTGTCCATCATCGTAAGGATATATTTCGACTCGGGGGTTTTGCCCGTCAGATTGATGTACACCGTGGCATACTTGTCTTTCTCCATGATTTTGAACTCGGCACGCAGCGTATCGTTCGACTGGCGCGCAACGTTCACAAACACTCCAGCCGGAATGGTGAGCTTATACTCGCCTCCCGACTCCCAATCGCCCGAGATATGCCACTTACGCATGTTGGCCGTATCTTGCTCAATACGAACACCCACGGGGGTTTCGGTCTTGTTGCCCTCCTTGTCGGTCACCACATTGGCAAGTTCTATCTGCGCGCTATCGACACTCACCAGCGGCATGATAAACTCGATGGGGATGGTCCGATTGGGATTAATTTCGGTGCTCGCGTGAACCTTGAAACCAAACGGATTGGCCTTAGGTTTGGGGATATACTCCTCGCCGGCCTCCTCGGCTGCCTTACGGGCTTTCTCCTCCTCTTCGCGTTCCTTCTTCTCCTCACGGGTTTCGACGTAGCTCCACAGCAGTTTCATGGTGTCGGTACGCGGCTGAAGTACGTTGAGCGAGTCGTGACGCATGTAGGTAATGATACCCTCGAGGGTGTCTTTGATACTCTCGGCAGGCATATTGAGCCACAGAGCGATGGTATCCCGCCCCTTGGTCATATACTCCCACACCACGCTATCCTCGGGAATATTGTCAAACACGAGGCTACGAATTTCGGGGCGCGGAGCTCCGAAACGCAGAATGATTTTGTTTTGCAGTGGACGCTCCGAGGCGGTCATGTTCTGGCGTTTGAAGTCCTTGTCCATAAACAGACGCATATAGACCTGAGGGTCAGCAGTGGGGTATTTGCGCAGCGAGTCGACCCAATAAGCAAAGCCCGGGAAGTTTGCCGGATTGACATACTCATCCAGGAAGCCCACCTTATCAACGCCTGGTTCGTAGGTTCCGTTCTTGTTCTTATCCTGCACCGCATAGACCTTATAGTCAATCGGTTTGAGGTTCTGCGCAACGAAGATACCGTTATTCTCGGCACGAGCTATGACGTCGGGTTGTTTTTTGAACAGTATTGAGTCGTACTCGGGGATGGTGTCGCACAGCGCGTCATAGAAAAACAACAAAGCCTTGCTGGCACTATCGCCGCTCTTACCATCGGCCACATAGCCCGACATAATCATCGAGTCGATGCTCTCGCCCGTCGAAAAGACGTATCGCAAGCCATACAACACATTACCCTCGTTGTTGTCCCTGACCGAGCTACCGAAGTTCAGTGCATAGGTTTGGTTCTCCTTGAGCGAGTCGTCGGTAATGCTGACCTGCACACCACGGCCACGGATTGTGAGCGTTGGTTTCTTCTTCATTGCGGGCGACACGAAGAACTCGCTACCCACATCCTTGAGTTGGACATATTCGTCAAACTCGATAAAAATCTTCTTCTCCGCAAATTTCGTCTGACCCTGCAACGGCAACATCGAGGTCACCACCGGAGGCAACGAATCCGTTGGGCCACCCAGCGGCGTTGTGGTATTGGCACAGCGCGAGAACAGTCCCGAACATATCGTCAAGGCCGCCACGGCACGCGCCAAGTTCAAACGTATTTTGCTACTTTCTGTATTCTGTTTCATTCTCTTGTCAAATTACTCCGAGAGTTCCACTTTGGGGGGAAACACAAATTGCCACGACTCCTTGTAGTTGCTACCGCGCCACAGACGCAGCCACATCGGGATACGCAACTCCCACAGATTCTCGGTTATGGTGGCGTACTTCCACGCAAAAACCTCGTAGGCCGGGGCGCACACCACAATCAGTGCATCCGTGGCGTGGAGCGGCAACACTATGTTACCATCGGCATTCTGCATCTCCTGAACGTTACACAGCACCGGTTCGTTCTTCTTAAGGCTCCACACCTCGCCCATCACCACCGAGTCAAAGGTCGACGGCACACGGAAATCCTCGTCCGTACCATAATAGGCATAAGCCGTCAAGTCGGACGGCGTATTACCCGGGCCGCCCGAGAACATCTGCACATAAGGCACTATGGTGTAATCACAGTCCAACGCCACACGTTGGCAACCGCACACGGCAGTCACCACAACCGCCATCACAGTCACCTGCCACACCATCGTTTTGATTCTTCTCATACTACTTTTCCTGCTCTGTTATCGCCCCTGCTCCTCTGTTATCGCCCCTGCTCCTCGGCAATCAACTCATCCCTCAGTTCACCGATAGTCTTACCCAACACCGGGTGGCGGTAGTCGCGCATAATCTCGCACAAGGGAGCCAGCACAAAGTCACGTTGATGCAACAACGGGTGGGGAATCTTCAACTCGGGAGTGTCCACCACACAATCGTCATAGAACAAAATATCAATATCGATGGGACGCGAGCCGTAGGCCGCACCCGTAGCAGCCTTCTCCTGCTCCTCGGCGGCGCGGTTACGACCCAACTCAAGCTCTATCTTCTGGACCGTATGCAGGAGTTCTTCGGGCGACAATTCGGTATCTACCACCAGAATCTGATTCTCGAACGGACACTCGGACTCAAAGCCCCAGGCCTTGGTTTCGTAGCGGTGCGAGCAGCGCATAACCACTCCTGCTCGGCTATTGATAAGTTCTTGTGCGCGGTGCATGCGTTCCTTGACGCCTGCGATGTTTCCGCCTGTAATAAGTACTGCACGTGCCATATTACTTAGGATTTATTAGTTTGCTCACCGTGAGAGCAAAATGGGTGAATATTATATTTGCGTTTCCGTTTTGGCGCACCTGAGCCAAGGCGCACTCCATCTCGTAAACGAGTTTTTCGATATTGTCATTGCCGATGAAGGGCGAAAATTTGCGGCAAAACTCCAACTCCGCGCCCCACAAGTGGCATATCTCGGTCATCCCCGCGTGCAACATGTAGCTGTTACGCAACAAACGAACCGAGTTTTCGAGAAAATATTTCTGCGGCTCGCGGCCCATTTTGGCAACACGCTCGGCCCAACCTATAAGTTCCAAGTGGCGATTGTTGTAACTCAGCCTCATAAGTTCCACAAACAGTTCGAAGTACTCTCCCGCACTCTCCTCTCCTTCGGCCAAACGACGCGCCTCAATCAGGTTTCCTCCCGACATACGGGCCAACTGCACCGCCTTATCACCCGCAATGCCCTCGCTCATCAGCTTGGCGGCAAGCGAACGTTCGTCCACGCCACCAATGCGATAGGGTTGCGTACGGCTGATGATGGTAGGCAACAACACCTCGGGCGACTGGCTGACCAACACAAACAGAGTCTTATCCCACGGTTCCTCCAAAATCTTGAGCATGGCATTTGCCGGTTCGGCCTTCATTTTCTCGGGCAGCCATATAATCACCGCCTTATACTCGGCCTCAAAACTCTTGAACGACAGTTTGCGCATCATCTCGCCAATGTCGCCAACGCTGATATTTCCCTGCTGATTGTCCAACCCTATGGCCTCGTACCACTCCTGCTCGGTAAAATAGCCACCCGTGCGGCCGACGATTTCCCTCCACTGCGGCATAAAATGGTCGCTCAACACAACCTCCTCGGCCTTCTTATTCTTCTTGTTTACGGGCATCACTATGTGCAGGTCGGGGTGCTCCAACGTCTGAATCTTGCGGCACGACGCACACTCTCCACAGCTATCTCCATCGCGTCGGTTGGTACAGTTGAGGTATTGGACATAGGCCAATGCCATGGCCAGCGAGCCACAGCCCGTGTCGCCCGCAAACATCAATGCGTGACTCACACGACCCTCCGTAACAGCCCTCCGCAAGCCGTCCTTCAAATCCTCGTGTCCTATTACCTCGCTGAATTTCATAGTTTTTTCTTATGTTTTGGTTATGTACTTTTTGAATCTTCAACTGAATCAAAAATCTGTCGCATCCGTGGTTTTTATAACTACCTACATATACTCCGCGTGGGTATATGTAGGTAGTTAATTCCGCCGGTCTGCGGCCCATTTTTTGGTTCTTTTTGATGGCTCAAAAAGAACAATCCTATCCCCTACCTGTACTTCCAAAACCACCTTCGCCGCGGTCGGTGGTTCCGAGTTCGGCTACCTCTTCCCATTCGACGGTTGCGTGTGCGGCGACCACAGCTTGTGCTATGCGTTCGCCGGGCTGGATTTCGAAGGGTTGATTCGAGAGGTTCACCAGGATGACCTTGATTTCGCCACGATAGTCGGCGTCGATGGTTCCGGGCGAGTTGAGTACGGTCACTCCGTGTTTGGCTGCAAGGCCGCTGCGGGGACGAATCTGCATTTCGTAACCTACGGGCAGTTCGACGTAGAGGCCCGTGGGAACCATTGCGCGCTCCAGCGGGCCGAGAGTTATGCTCTGGTCCATGGCGGCTCGGAGGTCCATGCCTGCCGCTTGGGGCGTGGCGTAGAAGGGAAGCTCACCACCCGAACGGTTTATAACTTTCACTTTCATGTTTTTATCGTTTTAATTTCATTCGTATCATCGTCAAAATATTTTCGCGCCACGCGGCGTAAAGTGCGTAAACCCCCAATGCCACAAGACTAACCCCGTATTGCACCCATAGGCTCTCGGTCGCGTCATCCACGGCCGTCACCACAAAGTACAGCGACAAACCCACTACCACATACTCGCCGATGCGACGCCAATCGTAGGGTGTTGGGAAGTAGCGTCGGTTGAGCCACCAACTGACAGCCACCATTGCCGCCTCACTCACAAGCCTTGCCCACGCTGCGCCATAGAATCCCATTCGGGGTATGAGCGCCACGTTGGCCGCAACATTAAATACCAAGCCTACCACCGTAACGTACACCGCATAACGCGTCCGCTCTTCGCGCTTGTACCAGAACGACAGGTTGAGCCACACGCCCGCCAACAGGTGTCCCATCAGTATGACGGGCAGTATGTAGACACCCTCGCGGAACTCGGGGCCCGCCAGCAGTGCAAACAGGTCTTTGAACAGTGCAATACCCAGGAATATGGCCATTGCCACCATCACGTAGTATTTCATCGCCGCGGCGTTGGTCTCCGTAAACTCCTCCTTGCGGAAGTTCGACAGGAAGAACGGCTCGGCCGCCAAGCGGTACATCTGCGTAAAGAGCAACATCACCACCGCGATTTTGGTCACAGCACCGTAGATGCCGAGTTGTGCAAAGGCCGCCGACTCGGGGGTTAGAATCTTAATCAACTGACGGTCAAGAAACTCTCCCGCCGTGCCCGCCACGCCACCAATCAACAGCGGCATCGAGTAGGCAAAGATTCGTCGGAGCAACACCCAATCGACCTTGGGCACCACACGGTCGCAGGTCGGCAGTATCAGCACCCACGTCAGCACACTCGCCGCGAGGTTTGCCACAAAGACCCAGCCCACGCCAAACTCCGTGCGAAACAGTCCCGTAGCGCCAAACACCAGCGCCAACGCCACCTGAATTACGATGTTGATGATGCGCAGAGTCACAAACCTTACCGCGCGCCCCTGCTCTCGGAGTCGCGAGAAGGGGATTGTGGCCCACACATCAAACATCACAATCAGCGCCATCAGCACCACATACATCGGATGCTCGACGTAGACCCATCCGAGCGCCGCGCCAATGGGAGCACGAAACGCGATGACCACCACCGCAAACACCGCCGCCGCAAGCGAGGTGATGCCCCACGTCGTAGCAAACAGATGTCGTTTACCCGCGGTGTCGGTTTTAGCGGCAAAACGGAAATAGCTGCTCTCCATTCCCATCGTCAGCACCACCAGCGCAAAAGGGATGAGTGCATAGATGTCCGTCACCACGCCGTACTGCGTCTGCCCGAAGATGTGGGTGTAGTACGGGAACAGCAGGTAGCTCAACATTCTGACTACTATGCTGCTAATGCCGTAAATGGCGGTTTGTCCTGCAAGTTTTTTAATCAATCCCATCGAGGCGCAATGCTTGTAATTTACAAAAGTAAGGATTTTTTTCGGATTTTCAATAAAACATATAATGTTTTAGTGTTTGTAAAACAACATCTCGACACGAGGGGTGTTTGGGTTGGCGGGTCGGAAGCCCGAAAATGAGGGTCGGTTTTGTGGTCGGCGCATTTGGAATTCTCGGCAATGATGCATAACTTTGCACAAAACGGGACATCCCATGAGTATTAAGAGAATCAAGGCGCTGATTGAACGCAAAAGGTGGAAACGACAACACCCGACCGTCACCCTGCGCAAACCCTACAACATCACCCCCATCGGCAACCTGATTCTGGGTGAGCACATCTATATCGGCCCCGAAGCGTGGTTTTCGCTGCGTGGCAAGTGCCGCATCGGCTCGGGTACAATCTTCGGTCCGAGGTGCAAAATTCACACCTCCAACCACCGCTACGAGGGCTCGATGTTGCCCTACGACCACATCTATATGGTTAAGGATGTTACCATTGGCGAGAACGTGTGGATTGGAGCCGATGTGTCGATTATGCCGGGTGTAACCATTGGCGAGGGAGCTGTGATTGCGGCGTGCAGTTGCGTTACGAAGGATGTTCCGCCGTTGGCCGTGGTGGGTGGCAACCCTGCGCGCATCATCAAATACCGCGACGCCGACAACTACCACCGCCTCAAAGAACAAGGTCAAATCTATATGGCGCTCAAAGCGCAAGGCAAAACCATAACCGATGAACAACAAAGATGTGAATACCGCCCGACCAAATAGACGACCTCGGGTGCTGGTCTATGGTTATCTGAACGTCAATCTTGGTGACGACCTGTTTTTCAGAATTTTGGCCGACCGCTATCCGTCGGTCGACTTCTATGTGTTCACCTCTTTGGACTATGAGCAAATCGTCGGTCGCGAGAATCTGCACGTCATCCGCCGCAACCGCCTGAACCGCATCTTTGCCTCGCACCTGCCCTATCAGTTTTGGTTCGGCCACTTCGATGCAATGGTCTATATCGGCGGGTCGATTTTCATGGAGAGGGGCAACAGCGGAGCGTGTACCACCACGCGCAACCTGCGCAAGTTCCACAAAGCCTTCCCCCACATCCCGATTCACATCATCGGCAGCAACTACGGTCCCGAACAGACGGCCGAGTTCCGAAAGGAAGTTCAGAACATTTTCGAGTTCGCCGAATCGGTCTGTATGCGCGACACTTTTTCGTACAATCTGTTTGCCTCGTCGCCCCGAATTTCGTGTGCTCCCGATGTGGTGTTCAGCATGTCGGATGCCGCACCCGCCGCAACCCGAGAGTCGGCAGCAACGCTTTCGATTATCGACCTTAATTACCGCCCTGCGCTGGCCCGATACACCAAACAATACGAGGCTTTGATGACCCGAATCACGGAGCAACATTTGGAACGTGGTGAGCGCGTCCGCTTGGTGTCGTTCTGCCGTGCCGAGGGCGACGTTAGGGCGTGTGAACGCATTGTAAATCAAATCAGTCACAAAAACTCATCGGCGGTCGAAATAGTTTCGTATGACGGCAATATCGACCACCTGTTGGAGTGCCTTCGCTCGGCGTCGGTGCTCTATGCCACACGGTTCCACGCCACCATTCTCGGCGTGCTGTTCAGAGTGCCCACCGTGCCCGTGATTTATAGCGACAAGACGCGCCATACGCTCGACGATATGGGGTGGACGGGAGCGACTCTCGACCTTCGACAACCCGCCCCCGATGTGGAGTCGTTGCAACCCCATATCATCAACGCGGAGCGGCTCACCGAATTGCGAAAAAATGCACATAATCAATTTGCCTGGCTGGATAAAACCCTTCTTGCCCTATGACTCCCCGAATAAGTGTTATCATACCCGTCTATCGTGCCGAGGAGTATCTGGCGCAATCGCTGGATAGTGTGTTGGCTCAACGCGGCTGCGACTTCGAGATTGTGCTTGTCAACGACGGCAGTCCCGACCGAAGTCCCGAGATTTGCCGCGAGTATGCCGCCCGCGATGCACGAATCCGCCTGTTGGACAAACCTAACGGAGGTGTCAGTTCGGCACGTAATATGGGACTCGATGCGGCTACGGGCGAGTGGATTCTGTTCCTCGATGCCGACGATTGGCTGGCACCCGATGCTTTTGTTACGCTCGCGCCCTATATGGATGATTACGAGGTTATTAGGTTTGCCATTATGGATATTTTCGAGGGAGGTCGCACACACGTTCGAAAACTCACACCGGCCGCCAACCGCGATATGGCTTTGAGTCAGGTGTTGGGTCATCGCACCATCATCGGCGTGGGGGGTACGATGTATCGTCGCTCGCTGTTTGAGCAGTGGGGCGTGCGTTTCAGCACCGAACTTACCTATGGCGAAGATTGGTTGGTATTGGCAACCCTACTCTATCGCAGTCGGAGCGTCAAAACCCTGGACGGTGCCTACCTCTACCTCTACAACCGCTACAACGAGGCGAGTTGCACCAACACAATGACCTCGGCCAAGCTCGTTCAGTCGCTGGTGGTGGTTCGCAAGTTGCGGGAGTTGGTCGGTCAGGAGAGTTATGCTCGTGAGTTGGCACGTGCGCGGTGTCGCCGCGTGGGTGCGCTGGTCAAACATTGCGGCTTTGAGGCCACGGCACGCGAACTTGTCGAGGCACGCAACCGAATTGATATGCTCACGCTGCGCGACATACTCACCTCGGACATCCACCTAAGTCTGCGTGTGAGGTTGTTGCGTTTGTGGTTTGGCCATCTGCGCGGTGCGTTGCGCGAGCAATAAAGACAGATTTTTCTAAATTATATAAATGTTTTTTGAAAATTCGTCGGGAGTTGTTATCTTTGCGCCACTGATTCGCGCGTGAACGATTGCTTGCGTGACAATTAGCGGGCCCATAGCTCAGTTGGTCAGAGCAGCGGACTCATAATCCGAAGGTCGTGGGATCATGCCCCTCTGGGCCCACAAAGGCGGTTACCGATATGGTAGCCGCTTTTTTTTGATGTATATTATACCCCTTTTTATAGAGGTTTTTGCCTAAAAACGGGAATTAAGGTTGAGATTTAACAAAAATTTCGTATTTTTACGGTTGGGTTCAATCCTACACGCAAAATTTTAACCAAAAATAACAATCATGAAAAAACAAAAACTTGCAAAACGCGTATTCGCCGCCATTATGATGGTGGTGACCGCCGCTTTTATGACCCTCTCGGTGGTCAGTTGCAACGACCCGCAGGAGGGTGGTGAAAAAACAGATGAGCAACCTTTTCTGACAGCCGACCCTCTGGAGTTGACCTTTGAAGCCGAACCCGAAGGCCCTCTCACCGTAAACCTCACCTCGTCGTCGGAGGTTGTGGCTTCGGCCGGCGGATGGTGCAAAGCAACCGTCAAAGAGAACATTCTGGAGGTCGAAGTACTCAAAAACGAAGCAAAAGAGAGCCGCTCGTGCGAAATCCGACTGCAAAACCTCCAAGGTATCTCCGAGAAAATCTCGGTTACACAACTTGGTCTTGATGCAGAACTGCTGGTATCGCCCGACTCGCTGACCTCCTCGGCCGAAGGCGAGCAACTGGTTTTCACCGTAACCAGCAACCTTAGTTGGACGGCCAAGTGTGAGGCCGATTGGGTGACCATCTATATCGACAACGAGGATAACAAAGTCCGTGCAGAAGTCGAGGCCAACACCTCCGTAGAGGAGCGTAGCACAATCGTAACCATCACTCCCATAGCGGAAGAGATGGCCGAGTTTGCCAAGAGTGTCAAAATCTCGCAAGAGGCCAATACCAGCACCCTCACCATTGAGGGCGAGACTCTGACCGATGGCGCCATCACCATGGATGCTACCGAGGGACAAACAACCTTGTCGCTGACCGCCAACACCACGTGGAGCGTTGCTTGTGAGGCCGATTGGATTGTCATCAGCCCCAAACAAGGCGAAGCCTGCCAAGAGAAAACCATCGCAATCAGTGTTAATGAGAACGTAAGTCTCGTAGCCCGCAGTGCCGAACTGAAATTCACCTGCGGCGATGCCGAGTCGGTAATCACCCTCACACAAAACGGCGCAAGCATCTATGCCGATATCGACGAGGCCCAAAAACAACTCTCGTTCCCCGACATCGCCAGCACTCAAACCGTAACCGTTAAAACCAACGGTTATGTAAAAACCTCTGAGTCGGCCGATTGGCTCACAGCAGAGGTTAACCAAGAGGGTGCAGTGGTTATCACCACCACAACCAACGAGGGCGCCGAGCGTTCGGCAAACATCACTCTGACCATAGACAGCGACCCCTTGGAGCCCACCGTCGACCCCATCACGATTACCATCGCTGTAACCCAAAGCCAAAAACGTGTGGCCATCGACTTGAGCGCCGCCGGAACTGCCAATACCTATATCGTTGACAAAGCCGCAACCTACTACAAATTCAACGGTAGCGTGCGTGGTAACGGCCAACCTCTGAACCTTAGTTGGAAGTCGAACGATGCCAAAGACGTTTCGATTAACTGGGGCTACGACAACAGCTACCTGAACATCACTCCCGCCAAAGCCATCCTGGTGTGGTACAACGCATCGAAAGCTTCGGACGTATGGGTTAAGGCTTCGCCCGTGGAGGTTGAGTCGGTAACCCTCGGCACAGACGGCTATGTCTACTTCTCGACTCCCGATGAGTTTGTCAACGGTAACGTCATGTTGGCCGTAACCGACGCTTCGGACGAGATTCTGTGGAGCTGGAACATCTGGGCTTGCGAGGGCTTCAATCCCGACGCTACCGCCAAAACCGTGGGTGACGTGGTGATGATGGACCGCAACCTCGGTGCGACAATTGGCATTGAAGCCAAAAACGAAACCGACCCTGCAAAAGCTGCATGGGCCATAGGTAACTACTACCAATGGGGACGCAAAGACCCGCTGCCCACCGCATCGGAGTATGGCAAAGCCGACAACGCCCTGCATGGCAGCATGAAATGGGGTCTGCCCACCTACACTCCGCTCGAAAACCTGAAAAACGACCTGTCGAAATATCCGTGGGGTACCGACAATGTGCTCTACACATCGAACACCGCGAAGAACAGCGTAGCTTTGGGCAAAGTGCTGGGCGCAGAGTTCACCATGGAACAAGCCATTGCCCAAACCGTCAAAAACCCCTATCTGTGGGCAAGCAACGGCAACACCTCAGGTAACGAAGACCCGTATTTGTGGATGCTGAGCAACCCCATGACCGACACCAAACAAATCGAGTGGCGTGCCCTGTGGGGTAACATGAACTGCATCGACGGTGTGAAAACCGTCTATGACCCGTGTCCTGCAGGATGGATGGTTCCCGACGCCACATCGGTAGGCTTGGCTCTTTCGAAATCGACCGTTACCGACAATGGCTACGGTGTTTACTCGCCCGAGTGGGATGTTTACATTCCGTTCGGTGGCCAACGTGCCTCTATCTACTCAAGCTTGTGCGAACTTCCGATGCCTTCGAAAGCCAAAACTCTCTATCTGGCTACTTCGACCGTTTCGGCTCAAAGCAACCCCTTCCGTGGCAACCGCAGCTGCGACTCCAAAAATGTTATAAACAACGAGAGTGCAAACGGAGCTGCCTCGATAACCACCTCGAACTCATACGTGGGTGCAGCCGTTCCCGTGCGTTGCGTCAAAGAGCAGAAGGTTACTCCTGCCACTGTTGCCGCTCCCCCAGGTCCCAAAGCCGCATTCCTGGGTGACTCGATTACCGAGGTTTGGGAGGGTCGTACATCTAATCCTGACTTCTTCAAGTCCAACAACTACATCCACCAAGGTGTGAGTGGTACCGTGACTTCGAACTTCGCTATACGCTACAACTGGGTACGTGTTCAGGAGCCTCAAGTTACCGTAATCTGCGGAGGTATCAACGACCTGGCCGAGAACCCCGGCTGTTGGGTTCCTTTGGAGGATACCTATAATAATATTCGTATGATTGCCCGCATGGCCGAGCTGTCGGGTAGCAAAGTTGTTTTGGGCTCGACTCCTCCTGCCAACACCATCTGGTGGAACGATGATGCTTGGAATGATGCTCACTCCGATATCGGCGAGCGCGTAGTTCAACTCAATGCCCGCATCAAGGCTTTGTGTGAGGAGCGTGGTTACACCTACTGCGACTACCACTCAGCACTCAAAGATGACAAGAACGGTCTTGCATTGGAGTATTCATGGACCTCGAGCGACCGCGTTCACCCCAATGGCGCAGGTTACGCCGTTATGGAGTCGATTGTCAAACCCATCATTGACCGTCTGACCGGCAGCGGTGAGGACACCGAATTTGGTGGTTCGACCGGCGAAGTTAACTAAGCCATCCCGCCAACAAAACGCATTAAGGGCTGCCCCAAACCATTGGGGCAGCCCTTAATGTTTTGCAATCATGCACATTAGACGATGATTAGACCCGACCGATGCGCGGCCTGGTTACACCCTCTACGTTTGTAACCCTACAAGTCCTCAATCGCTTGCTGTTGTTGCGCGTTTGCATTTCCAGCATATTCGTGCAACAAATCCGCAGCCATATAGAATCAATAGGACTTCCTCCATCGTATTAGGCAACAAAACAAGTCAAAGCATCATATCAATGGGAGTAACTACTCCTCGACACCTTGCTGCGCGGAGTGATTTCACAGCGGCCAGCATCTTCTAAAAACAGAGTTAAACCATTTTTCAGCACACCCTATTATATATTCCTTAGGAATCCCGCGCAACAACGTTAGTCTTAAAAACGCCTTATCCTTCACTCCCTCACCTCCCTCATCTCACTCCCTCATCTCACATTCCTCCTTCTCCCCACACACTCTCTCACAAAAAAAAGCAAGGCCCCCCGCTATGGGGAGCCTTACTCTCTTTATATCCGAACCGGAACTATTTCAGCTCTTTGATACGGATGTTGCGGAATTTGATACCGGGGCCGTGACCGAGCAGACCAATGTGGCCTTTCTCGTTGAACAGACCGGGGTGATTTCTGTGGTCCAGAGTGTAGGGGTTCTTGTTCGAACCGTCGGGAGCCACATTGTGACCTTGGCAAGCCTCGCGGATGTTACCATCAAGGATTACTTGGCCGTTAACAGTTACACGGATGTGGTCACCGTTAGCATAAATCTCCTCGGTGTTCCAAGTACCCAACTCGGGGAAGGTGATAATCTCGGGTTTGATGATACCGTAAACAGCACCATGGTGTTGTTGGGGTTTCAACCAACCAGCATAGATGGGCGAGTGGTGGTCCAAAACTTGGATTTCCATACCGTCGTATGCAGCGTCAACACCCATGGGGGTACGGATACCGATACCGTTGTTAACACCGGGGTTAACGAACGCAAACTCGAAGCGGAGGATGAAGTTACCGTACTCCTCTTTGGTGTACAGGTTACCCGAACCACCGTATTGAGCGGTTACGAAGATGGTACCGTCTTTGGTTACATAGTTGGTTTTGTTACCGGTGAACTCGTTGAGCGAAGTACCGTCGAACAGAACCTTGAAACCGGCTTTCTTCTCGTCTGCGGGCAGCTCGAACTTAGGAGTTGCGGGCAGAGCTTTGATGTACGAGTTACGCAGAGCAACAGCCTTGCCATCCGACTCCAGAATGAATACGCCCTCACCGGGAGCGGGTTTACCAGCCTCCAGGGTGTTCTCGATAATAACGTTCGATACAACCTCTTTGCCGTTCAGTACAACAGTCATACGCTCGTCCACAACGCTCACTTGGAGTGCATTCCAACCCTCCGATGCTTTCAGAGCAACGGTCGAAGGAAGACCACGAACACCCAGACTTGCCTCACCCTCAACTTTGTACTCAGTGTAGAGAACATAGTTAGCGTAAGCCTTCTCGGTAGCAACAGCGCTGGCAACAGTACCTGCGAAGGTAGCTTTACCACCGTCGATTACCCAACCCTTAGCAGCCTCAGCAGCAGCTTTCAGAGCTTTGTTCTTAGCAGCACGTTTCATTTTGGGAGTGGTAACAACCTCAATCGAATAAGGTACTACGCTACCCCACTCAAATGCTTTGTACTCGGGAGCGCCTTTAGGCATCTCGTTGATGTGTTTCTTAATCTCGTCAACTGCGTAACCTGCGTCTGCGTTCGAAGCTTTCCATACATCGTACAGAGCCAGAGCCTTGTTCAGAGCAGCGGTAATCAGCTCACCACCCTCGGCTTTGTTCTTACCTGCGATGAATTTAACAGCAGCGGCAGCAGCTTTTTGAGTACCCTCAGCGTCGAGGTATTGAGCAGCCAGATAGAGAGCGGGCAGCTCAGCGGTTTTCGACAGAGCGTTGATGATGGTGTTTTTCGAAGCGTCGTCTTTAGCCAGAGCCAGACCGTCAGCCAACAACAGGTATTTTTGAGTGTTGGTGAGTTGTTTCGAGGCACCTACCAGCGAAGTGTAGCGAGCCAGAACGTCTTTGTTGTTCTCGTTCTTAGCAGCGATACCTACCAGGTTACCAATCATCTTATCGTTCTTGATGGTCAACAGAGCGGCCAGAGCAGCCTCTTTGTTTGCACCTTCGTAAGCTTTCATCAGAGCGTTGATAGCCTCGTCGTTCGATGCTTGAGCCAGAACCGAGTAGTAACGCTCGGGAGTTTTGCTGGCGTTCATTTTGCTAACAACGGCTTTCGATTGTACATCAGCAGCCTCGGTGTTGAGAGCCGAACGCAGAGCTTTTTGCCACAGAGCAACCTCAGCTTTGTCAGCAGCCTCGAGTTTTGCACACAGAGCGCCAAAGTCTTTCATCGAAACCACACCGGCCAGAGCCTCTTTAGCAGCTTGGCTTACAGCAGCGTTGTCCGACTCCAGCAGACCGAATACCTTCTCCGAAGCGGCTTTCACGCGACGAGTACCGATGAGTTTGAGAGCGTTAACTTGGATGTCTTTGTTATCCAGAGCAGCTACCAGACCCTCACCGATGTTGCCGTTGAACGACAGCAGAGCAGCGTAAGCAACTTTCTCGTTTTTGCCACCCAACTCAGCGATGATAGCTTGCAGAGCAGCGTCGCCACCGATTTTGCTTGCAGCCTTGATAGCAGCCTCTGCAACAGCAGCATCTTCCGAAGCGATGTAGTTAACAACGGTAGCTACTTGCTCGGTAGCGTGCATGGTACCCAGCCAGTTCATTACGTCAACTTGAGCCTCAGCCGAAAGTTTAGGAAGAACCTTAACGATAGCGGCATAAACCTCAGCGTCAACGATTTCGCCAGCCTCGCGCAGAGCCGACACACGGTAAGGACGGCAACCTTTCTTCAGAGCGTTGGTAACGTAAGCCATGCCCGATTTGCCCTCAACAGCCATGATAACGTCCAAAGCAGCGCATTGTACGTTGTTGTTCTTTGCTTTGAGCAGGCCTTTGGCAGCTTTCAGAGCGGTAGCAGCGTCGCCATCCTCAACCAGGTTGTTCAGCAAGCAAACGTAAGCGTAAGTTGCGGTGGTGGTTGCAGCAAATTGCTCCTCTTTTTGGTTGGTACCGTCGTTGGTGTTCCATTTTTTGTCACCACGAGTCAGAGTCCAGGTGTATTTGTCGGCTTTGGCAGCAGCACCCAGAACTTTAACCGATGCTTTGGTACCGACCTCGCTCAGTGCGTAGTAAGCCATTCTCTTAACACACTCGTTGCCGGTGGTTGCCCACTCAATCATTTTGGGCTCAGCCTCAGCGATTTCTTTCTCGGCTACAGCATAAGCCAAGCCAGCGCAAGGTTTCTCAGCGGCGTTAACCATCTCGAGAATTTTGGCCTCGCTGCCGGTGGTCGAAATCAGAACGCGCATTGCACGACCGCTCAAATACTCGTCTTTGAACAGCTCTACAATCCAATCAACGTCCTCGGCCTCGGTCAGAAGCTCGATTTGCGAGAGAACGAACTCTTGGTAAGCTTTGTTCTCCAATTTAGCCATACCGGCTTTCAGACCCTCTTTAACACCTTTTTTGAGGTCTGCTTTGTCAGCAGCCGACACATACGAAGCGACGCCATTGATGGCATACTCCAGAGCGGCACGCTCTTTGCCGATGGTATTAAGGTTGGTTACCAACATTTCTACACCTTCTGCGCCGGTTTTAGCGATTTCGTCCATAGCCTTGTTGTAGGCTTTAACGTTGTCGGCGGGGAGGGTTTGCAGGTTGTCGGCGATGATGGTGCTCACGCTACGACCGCGACCGTCTTGAGCGAAGGTCGAGAAAGGCACCATGGCAGCAACTGCCAACGCTAAAAATATCTTTTTCATGTTCATACTCTTTTTGTTCGCATTAAAACTTGATAACTACAATTTCCAGGGACCGCGCATCGGTTGGTCAATCAGACGGTTTGCAGCATCGTCATTGATAAACATTTGTTTCTCGTTGTCGAAATGCAGAGTGCGGTTCAGACGCAGAGCGCACAGTGCCATATTCACAACGGTACAGCTGCGATGTCCGATTTCCTCGTCCAGAGCGAATTTCTCGCGGTTGCGTACGCACTTCAAGAAGTCGGTGTTTTGAGGCTCGGGGTCGGGCATCTCGGCGATTTTGTTCATCACGTCGGGGATGGTGCATTGGAAACCTGCATACACTTTGCCCAGAGGACCCTCAATGTAGGGAGCGTTCTTGTCGCCGTGGTCCTCACCTTGGAGGATGATTTGGCAACCGTCAGCATAAGTGTAAACGATTTTGCGCCAAGTACCGATTGCATCGGGGTGTTGCTCGGGAGCGTCAACCTCAACCTTGATGGGCGACTCGTTGTCTTTACCCAGGAAGTATTGTACGGGGTCGATGTAGTGTTGACCCATATCGCCCAGACCACCACCATCGTAGTCCCAATAGCCACGGAAGGTCGAGTGGACACGGTGCGAGTTGTAGGGTTTGTAGGGAGCCGGGCCCAACCACATATCGTAGTCGAGGTTTGCAGGAACGGTCTCGGGTTGGAGATTCTCTTTACCTACCCAGAAGAATTTCCAGTTAAAACCGGTGTGAGCCGAGATGGTCACTTTCAGAGGCCAGCCAAGCAGACCGCTGTCAACCAATTTCTTAAGAGGTTTAACGTCGGTACCCAAACCGTAGAAGGTGTCTTTGAAACGGAACCAAGTGTTCAGACGGAGGATACGGCCGTTGCGTTTAACAGCCTCAACGACACGTTTACCCTCGCCGATGGTACGGGTGAAGGGTTTCTCGCACCAGATATCCTTACCGGCCTCGGCAGCCTCAGCAGCCATAATACCGTGCCAGTGGGGAGGAGTTGCGATGTGAACGATGTCGACGTTGGGGTCGTTAATCAGGTCACGATAGTAGTGATAAGTTGCACACTCTTGGCCAAAGCGTTGTTTAGCCATGTTTTGTGCTTGGGTAAGGTGATTGTTGTCGACGTCGCAGAGAGCCACCAGACGGCAAACGTCGTTGCTGGTGAAGTGGTAGCTGCTACGTCCGATACCACCGGTACCGATAATACCTTTGGTCAGTTGGTCGCTGGGAGCGATGAAATCAGGACCGCCGAGAACGTTACGCGGAACGATGGTGAGCAATGCTGCGCCACCCAAGGATTTCAAGAAATCTCTTCTGTTAATTCCCATAGTGTGTTAATATTATTAGTTAGTAAAAGTTTTATATTTTTGGTTTCTATACAATATACTGAATATAATTCGTACAAATGTACTCTTTTTGTTTGGATTTCACAAATATTCCAAAACTTTTAATGAAAAAATATTCATTTTGTCCGATAGTCACTACGTGCACACCTATTTCGGCACCTATTAATATATATAATATAACGCATAGCGCACAACCCACGCTCGTAGGTTGTGCGCTATATTAACGCGATGTGTCGACAAATTATTAACGCATCGAGTTGTAAAGGTCGTTATATTTCTCGTATTTAGCCTTCATCTCGGGCGAAGTTTCGCGCAGACGGAAGGTTACGTTTTTCAGACGCTCAACGGTTGCAATCTCCTTGGGATTCAAACCATAAGCAGTCTCGAAGGGAACAACCGAAGCGGCGAACTTCTCGTTCACGTTTTTCAGTGCTTGGTCGTAAGCGGCTTTAGCGTCGGCGGTGGTGGGGAAAGGCAGACGGTTCAGCTCAGCCTCGAGGATGGTAGCTTGCTCCAGATAGGTATCTCCAAGGTAGAAGTTTGCATAGAAGTCAGCGGGGTTCAGCTGTACTGCGGTTTGCATCGAAGCAACGGCGTTGTCCAACTCGCCCAATTTGGCGTGGATGCGGCCCATACCCAGGTGCAGGTTGGCGTTCGAGGGGTCTTTAGCAATAGCACGACGAACCATGGGGATGATGTCACGGGGGTTGCTGTTCTCATCCTCGTTGTAGTATTGCAGCAGGGTCTCGATGATGTTGTTGTTGGTAGGATACATGGTGATACCCTCTTTCAACACCTCTTTAGCCTCCTCTTTGCGGTCGAGGTTGTAAAGACATACCGATTTATAATAGTAGGTCTCGCCACCTTCCATGTAGTTGAGTTTGATAGCCTCGTCAACGTAGGTCAGACCGTTTTGGAAGTCGCCACCAACGGTTGCCATAACGGCTGCATTGTAAACGTCAACGGTGTCGGGGTGGTTAACAGCAGCGTGACACGATGCGCGGTAAGCTTTGTAGAACTCGCTTGCAGCCTCGGTCAGTTTGCCGATACCGTAGTAACCTTGAGCATTAAAGATGTGCTTGTTCATGATGTTGGTCATACCCTCGTTCACCTTCTTCTCAACTTTGGGGCTGAGAGTGTATGCTTTGTCATACGACTCGTAAGCAATCTCCAGAGCGTTGGGGTCAATCACGGTGGTAGCCACTACAAACACGATTTGACCGCCTTGGCAGTAAGCGTCAAAGTTCTCGCAAGTGTACTTGCGCAGTTTTGCGCCGTTAACAACTACGTCCTCGCCGGCCTCAGCAACTTTCGAGCCTACGGTGTTCAGCAGAACGGTCTCATTCAGACCTGCGAACACACCTGCGGTGGGGTCGTTTGCAGCGTTGTAGTAAGCCTGGCCACGTTTAACCCAGGTTGCAGCCTTAGCTGCCTTTTTAGCGTCAGCTACGGCAGCATCTTGTTTTTTCAAACCTGCGCGTGCTTTCTCGACATTAACATCTTGGATGTCGGCAAAACCGAGACTGGTATCAATCTGTGCGTTTGCCATGGGTGCGGCCATCATAAGCAGAGCCGCTGCCATAAGAATTGTACGTTTCATTTTACTTGGATTTTTATTTGGTTAATATTATTCGATTGTTTGTTCTGTTGTCTGCTCTGCCGCTTGCTCCGTTCCTTGGGTCGTCGCGCCCTCAGCGGTTTGCTCGGCGGTTTGCTCGGTCTCTTCGTCCTCGTTGCGGGGAACAGCCATTACCGAAGCGATGCTGTCGCCGTCACGCAGGTTGATGATTCTCACGCCTTGTGTTGCACGTCCCGCCATGCGGATTCCCGACACTGCCGTGCGGATGGTGATACCGCTGCGGTTGATAATCATCAGGTCGCAATCATCGTCCACCGATTGAATCGAGATGAGGTCACCCGTCTTTTCGGTGATATTGATGGTCTTGACACCCTTAGCGCCACGGTTTGTGATACGATACTCATCCAGGTCGGTACGTTTACCGTAGCCGTTCTCGCTGAGTACCAGCACATCCTTGCCGCAGTCGGGCTCCATGCAAATCATGCCCACAACGTATTGGTCATCCTCCAGAGCCACACCTCTCACACCGGCTCCCGTACGTCCGATGGGGCGAACAGTGCTCTCGTTGAAGCGGATGGCCTTACCGGCGTTGGTTGCAATCATAATTTCGGCTTGGCCGCTGGTCAGTTTGGCCTCCAGCAGTTGGTCGCCCTCCTTGATGGTGATTGCATAGATACCTTTGGTGCGCGGACGCGAATAGGCCTCAAGGGTTGTTTTCTTAATAACGCCCTGACGGGTACACATTATTATGTAGTTGTTATTAATAAATTCCTGGTCGGTGAGCGAACGCACGTTCAGATAGGCTCTCACCTTGTCATCGGGCTCGATTTCCAGAATATTCTGAATGGCGCGACCTTTCGAGGTGCGCGTACCCTCGGGGATGTCGTACACCTTCAGCCAGAAGCACTTACCCTTCTCGGTGAACAACATCAGCGTATTGTGCATCGTGGTCACATAGATGTGTTCTATGAAGTCCTCATCTCTGGTTGCGCTACCCTTTATACCGATACCGCCACGGTTTTGCGAGCGATACTCGGTCAACGGGGTGCGTTTGATGTAGCCCATATGCGAGATGGTGATTACCATATCGTCGTCGGCGTAGAAATCCTCGGGGTTGAACTCCTCGGCGGCATAGACGATTTGGCTGCGACGCTCGTCGCCATATTTGGCCTTCATGTCGAGCAACTCCTCTTTGATAATATCGAACTGCATATCGACATTAGCCAGCACATCTTTCAGATAAGCGATGTGTTTTTCCAACTCGTCGCGTTCGTTCTCCAACTTGCCACGCTCCAGACCTGTCAGTGCACGCAGACGCATATTGACAATTTCGGTTGCCTGAATCTCGCTCAATCCGAAACGTTCCATCAAACCCGCCTTGGCGTCGTCGGGCGTTGCGGCGGCGCGGATAATACGGATAACCTCGTCGATGTTGTCTTGAGCAATCAGCAAACCTTGCACAATGTGCAGACGCTCCTCGGCCTTGCGCAGGTCGAAACGTGTGCGGCGAACCACAACCTCGTGGCGGTGCTCCACAAAGTAGTGAATCATATCTCGCAGGTTCAGCAGGCGCGGACGGCCGTTGACCAAAGCGATGTTGTTGACCGCAAACGACGATTGCAGTTGGGTGTACTTATACAGCGTATTGAGCACCACACTTGCCACAGCATCGTGTTTGAGGATAATAATCACACGAGTTCCCTGGTGGTCGCTCTCGTCGTTGATATACGAAATGCCTTCGATTTTCTTCTCGTTAACCAACTCGCCGATTTTCTTAATCATATCGGCCTTATTGACCATATAGGGAATTTCGGTGATTACGATGCATTCGCGGCCGCTCTCGGTGTGTTCGATTTCGGTCTTGGCGCGCATGATAACACGTCCGCGACCCGTCTCGAGAGCCTCCTTGACACCTGCGTAGCCATAGATGATACCACCGGTGGGGAAGTCCGGAGCTTTGACATACTCGGTCAGCTCCTCGGCCGTAATGTCGCGGTTGTCAATATAGGCACAGCAGGCATCCACCACCTCACCCAGGTTGTGGGGAGCCATGTTGGTAGCCATACCTACGGCGATACCGCTTGCACCGTTAACCAGCAACAAAGGAATCTTGGTAGGCAGCACGGTAGGCTCGTCAATCGACTCGTCGAAGTTTTTGGTGAAGTCGATGGTGTCTTTATCAATATCGGCCATCACCTCGTCGGTGATTTTACGCATACGGGCCTCGGTGTAACGCATAGCCGCGGGGCTGTCGCCGTCCATCGAACCGAAGTTACCTTGACCATCGACCAACGGATAACGCATCGACCAATCCTGCGCCAGACGGCACATTGCGTCGTAGACCGAGCTATCGCCGTGAGGGTGGAATTTACCGAGTACGTCACCGACGATACGAGCCGATTTACGGTGCGGTTTGTCGGAGTAGAGGTTCAGTTCGTTGCTCATATCGTAGAGGATACGGCGGTGAACCGGTTTAAGTCCGTCGCGGACATCGGGTAGTGCGCGAGAAACGATAACCGACATCGAGTAGTTGATGTAGGACTCTCGCATCTTGTCCTCGATGTTGATTGGGGTTATTTTCCCGTGATTGATTTCTTCCATATTTGTGTTTTTAGAAAAATTCGTTGTTTGTATTGATTTGCGGTATGCCCATAAATCGCTCAAAGGTACGCTTTTTTTTGATTTTATCAAAAAGAGCACACCCTAAAAAGGTGATTTTCGATGATTTTTTCTCTTTTAAGGCCATTTTTGGCCCGAATAAGCCGTTTGGGGGCGGTTGTCCGACCCCCATACGGGGCGCGAGTTGCGCTATACGGTTGTCAGGAAGTAGAGCGAACGACTGCAAAGCATGGCATGCGACTTCTCGCCGTGGAACAGACGAACCACGGGTTCCTTGCCCGCCTTGGCAAGAATTTTGATTGCCTCCTCGAGGGTTTGCTGCTCGCCGTAACGCTCCATGTCGTGGATGATGATGCAGTAGTCGTCGGCCACGCCGTGGGGCAACATTCCGAGAATTTGCGAACGCGAATAGTGTTTCGAACCGAAAGGTCCGTCGACGAACACAAAGTCGTAAGGTCCGTCAGCCATCACACTTTCCAACCCCGTATAAGCCAACGTCTTGCGGCCTCGATAGACAACCTGTTCGGCCGGGTGGAAACTCACGTTCACGGGGTAGGCATCACTAATCGAGCGGCGGAAAAACTCCGTCCACACGGGGTCGCTCTCAACCGTGACGGCCCGCTTGCCAAAGTGTGCGGCGTATTGGTGAATCAGTTTCGAGGATTGCCCCAAGCCGAACTCAAGCGTCCGTTCGGGGTGCATGATATTTAGCACCTTGAAAATACTGAGCAACGCCCCGTAATCGGCGGCACATCCTCCGGGTGTAAAACCCTTCTCGCGCAGCCACGGGCTATCGGTGATTGCGCTGTTAAAGTGCAGAGCCTTATCAATTTCGTAGAGCGTGCGGCGGCGCGTACTCATGATTTGTCGGCTGCGAAACCAATATTTCACTCTGACAGGGTATATCTTGCTCCAAATAGTTTTGATTATCGACATAAATTCATAACTTTGAGAGTTCAAATGTATATATTTTTTCACAAAATACACGTTTCAAGCATGCAAAATTTCACTTATCAAAATCCCACTCGACTCGTATTTGGTCGCGGACAAATCGCAAAATTAGCAAAGCTGATTCCCGCCGACGCTAAATTAATGGTTACTTTCGGTGGCGGAAGCGTTCGTCGCAACGGCGTCTACGACCAAGTGAAAGCGGCCCTCGAAGGACGCGACTACATCGAATTTTGGGGCATTGAACCCAACCCCCGCGTCGAAACCCTGCGCAAAGCCATCGAACAAGGTAAGGCCTCCGGTATCAACTACTTACTGGCCGTGGGCGGTGGCTCGGTGATTGATGGCACCAAACTCATTTCGGCAGCCATCGCATCCGACATCGACGCTTGGGATTTGGTACTCAAAGGCTCCGACCGCGGGGGTATTCCTCTGGCTGCCGTGCTGACAATTCCCGCGACGGGTTCCGAGATGAATTCCGGAGCGGTAATCTCGCGCGAGGAGACCCACGAAAAATTCCCGTTCTACGGCCGCTACCCCGAATTCTCGATTCTCGACCCCGAGGTGACCTACTCGTTACCCGACTATCAAATCGCCTGCGGTCTGTCAGACATCTTCGTTCACGTCATGGAGCAATATCTTACCACACCCGACCAATCGCGCGTCATGGACCGCTGGGCCGAAGGTATCCTCCAAACAGTGATTGAAATCGCGCCCATGATTCGCGCCAACAAGACCGACTATCGCACCATGTCAGACTTTATGTTCTCGGCCACAATGGCCCTCAATGGCTATATTGCTCAGGGTGTTACCGAAGATTGGGCGACACATATGATTGGCCACGAACTCACCGCCTTGACGGGTATGACCCACGGTGCTTCGCTGGCCATTGTGTTGCCCGCAACAATGAGCGTGCTGCGAGAGCAAAAACGCGATAAAATACTTCAATATGGAGCCCGTGTCTGGGGTATCGACGGCGGTTCACTCGACTCTCGCATAGAACAAATCATCAGCCGCACTCGCGAATTCTTCCACTCATTGGGATTGGCCGTAACTCTTACCGAAGCGGGTGTCGGCGCAGAGGTTATCGACACCATAGCCGAACGTTTCAACCGCACGGGAGTCCACCACGGAGAGGCTGCAAACGTAGACGGCGAAATGACTCGCAAAATTCTCACCGAGTGCCTTTAGAATTACATCCCGAGGAAAAAAGGAGAAGAGTTGAATAAAAAATGGCTGTTCGATTGTGAACAGCCATTTTTGATTACATATTCATACCGCCGCAGCAATGGATGGTTTGACCTGTGACATATTGCGATAGGTCGCTGGCAAGGAAGAGCGCCACTTTGGCTACATCTTCGGGCGTTCCGCCGCGTCGCAGAGGAATCTGTTTTGCCCACTCGGCACGCACCTCTTCGCTCAGCGCATTGGTCATATCGGTGATGATGAATCCGGGAGCGATGGCGTTGGCACGGATTCCGCGCGGACCCATCTCTTTGGCGATACTCTTGGCCAAACCAATCATACCCGCTTTGGAGGCCGAGTAGTTGCATTGTCCGGCATTGCCCGAAACGCCCACTACCGAAGCCATATTGATGATGCTACCGCCGCGCTGGCGTGCCATGATGGGGGTAACGGCGTGGATGAAGTTGAACGCAGATTTGAGATTGACGGTCAGCACGGCATCCCAATCGCCTTCGCTCATGCGCATCATAAGTTTGTCGCGTGTGATACCTGCGTTGTTGACCAAAATATCGATACGTCCGAAGTCGGCCATAACCTCTTCGACGGTCTGGTGCGCTTGGTCGAACGCAGCGGCATTGGAGGCATAACCCTTGCATTTCACGCCCAACGCCTCAATCTCTCTCTCTGTGGCCTTGCCGTTTTCGTCGATGGCAAGGTCGGTGAATGCGATGTCGGCACCTTCGGCTGCAAATTGCATTGCGATGGCCTTTCCGATGCCTCGTGCGGCACCTGTAATCAGTGCCACTTTACCTGATAATAGTCCCATAATTTGAAGAAATTAAAAATTATCGCCACAAAGATACCGTTTTTTTTGTAAAGTTTTACTACTTTAGCCGTGCGAAACAAAATAACTCATCATATTATGACACAAGACAAACAGATTTTTGACCTGATTGCCGAGGAGCGCAGTCGTCAAATGAAAGGTATTGAACTCATTGCTTCTGAGAACTTTGTGAGCGACCAGGTGATGGCAGCCATGGGCTCGGTGCTGACCAACAAGTATGCCGAGGGTTACCCCGCAGCCCGTTATTACGGAGGTTGCGAAGTGGTGGACAAAGTCGAGAAACTTGCCATCGAACGCCTTTGCAAGCTCTACGATGCCGAGTACGCCAACGTGCAACCTCACTCGGGCGCACAAGCCAACATGGCAGTATTCTTCACCTGTCTGAATCCCGGTGACACCTTCATGGGCCTTGACCTGTCGCACGGCGGCCACTTGTCGCACGGTTCGCCCGTGAATATGTCGGGTATGTACTTCAACGCCGTGGGCTATAAACTTGACGAGGCTACCGGCACCATCGACTACGACGCAATGGAGGCTTTGGCCCTGGAGTGCAAACCCAAACTGATTGTGGGTGGCGCTTCGGCTTACAGCCGCGAGTGGGACTACAAACGCATGCGCGAAATCGCCGACAAGGTGGGCGCATTGCTGTTGGTGGATATGGCTCACACGGCAGGTCTGATTGCTGCCGGTCTGCTTGACAACCCCGTGAAATACGCTCACATCGTGACCTCGACAACTCACAAAACACTGCGTGGTCCTCGTGGCGGTATCATCTTGATGGGCAAGGACTTCGACAACCCGTGGGGTAAGACTACTCCCAAAGGCGAGATTAAGAAAATGTCGGCACTGCTGAACTCGGCCGTATTCCCCGGAATCCAAGGCGGTCCGCTCGAGCACGTTATTGCCGCCAAGGCCGTTGCTTTCGGCGAGGCTCTGGAGCCTTCGTACAAGGAGTACCAAACCCAAGTCAAGAAGAACGCAGCCGCTATGGCCGAGGCCTTCATCAAACGCGGCTACAAAATCGTCAGCGGCGGCACCGACAACCACCTTGTGCTGGTTGACCTGCGTACCAAATTCCCCGAGTTGACGGGTAAAGTTGCCGAGCGCGTACTGGTTGCAGCCGACATCACCACCAACAAGAACATGGTTCCGTTCGACAGCCGTTCACCGTTCCAAACTTCGGGTCTTCGTTTTGGTGCTCCCGCCATCACCACCCGCGGTTTGAAGGAGGAGCAGATGGACAAAATCGTTGAGCTGATTGACCGCGTGCTGGCCGACCATGAGAACGAGGAGAACATCGCAGCCGTTCGCGCCGAGGTTAACGCCATGATGGCCGAATACCCCCTGTTCGCTTGGTAGTACACAAAGACAAATCGTAAGAAAACGAAACTATACCAACCGTCGACTGTCGACCTGTTACGTGCAGGTCGACAGTTTTTTTGTGTCCGCACATTTAAAAAATGTCGGGAAATGCAAAATGTTTCGATTTTTTTATTATCTTTGCACACTACTACATGTGTACGCGCGTATCACGCAAGACCTGAAATGGCTGTTTGACGGAGGGTACAGCGCACCACAAGGGTAGAAATACCGAAAAAACAGAGAAACAAAACAAACAATTTTTATTTTATTTTTTTTAACAACCAAAAACCATGAAAAAACTTACAATGATGTGGGCGCTGTTGGCAACCGTGTTGCTGAGCGTCGTAGGTTGTAATGACAACGGCCAAGAGCAGAATGTCAAGAAACCTACCATTAGCGTAGCCGAGGCAGTTGTTAATGCCGAGACTATGAAAGCATCTATCGAGGTTACACCTTCGAGCGAGACCGCAACTTGGTCGTGGAAGGTGGACACCGCAGAAGCTGCCGGTGAATACACCGTAGTGAAGGGTAATGCCAAAACCACTATCGAGGTTGAAGTGGAGTACGACGTAGAGTACACCTTCACCGCATTTGCAAAAAACACCGCAGGCGAAAGTGCTCCTGTGAGTGTAACTTTTGTAGGCCCCGAGGCCCCCGTTGACATCGCAACTCCTACCGTAGAGGTTAGCGAGGTTACCGTTGATGCCGAGAACCTCAAAGCTACCGCAACCGTTACCCCTTCGGAGACTACCACCAAATGGTACTACGCTCTGACCGAGGGTGCTGCAACTGCCGAGACTACCTACACCGAGGTTGAGGGCGCAGAGGCTAAAGAGTTGAGCTTCGATATCGCTTACGACAAGAGCTACACTCTGACTGTTTACGCCGTAAACGTTGAGGGCGACCAAAGCGAAAAAGTTGCCAAAACTTTCGAGGGTCCCAAAGCTCCCGCAGGTGTTGCTACCGTAGCTGTCGGCGAAGTTGCTGTTGATGCCGAGAACCTCAAAGCTACCGTAACTGTTACTCCTTCGGAGACCACCGCAAAATGGTACTACACTCTGAAAGACGACATCACCACAGAGGTTCCCGAGGCTACCGAGACCATCGGTTACAAAGAGGCCACTTTGACTTTCGACATCGCTTACGACCGTACCTACATTCTGCAAGTATGGGCTGTCAACGAGGACGAGGTTAAGAGCGAGGTTGTAACCAAAACTTTCGAGGCTCCCAAAACTCCCGTTGACATCGCCGTTCCTACCATCACTCTTGGCGAGGTTACCGTTGATGCCGAGACCCTCAAAGCTACCGTAACCGTTACTCCTTCGGAGACCACCGCAAAATGGTACTACGCTCTGAAAGACAACGTGAACAACAAAGAGGAGTACACCGAGGTTGAGGGCGCAGAGGCTAAAACTTTGAGCCTGGACGTTGCTCCCGGTGTGAAATACATCCTGTTGGTTTACGCTGTGAACGCCGAGGACGAGAAGAGCGAGGTTGCTCGCGCTTCGTTCGACGGTCCTGCAAAAACCGACGAGGAACCCAGCGGCAATGGCGAGCTGGTTAAACTTGAGCTGAAAAACATCACCTCGTTGAGCGTTGACGCAGACGTTCTCAAATACAAAGAGTGTGTGAAATATGTTGCAGGTGCAGTGTTCACCGAGGCTTACAACGAGGCTCGCTTTATCACCGCGGCTAAAAACTCGCTCAACCCGAACGAAAGCTATCCCTATGTACAATACAACTCGGCTACCGCAAGCAAGGTTTGGACCGAGATGGACCTGGTGAAAAACGGTCTGACCACCAAAGTGGAGAACGACGGTATCCAAATCATCGCCGGTATGTCGTACACCGTTGCTGTTTACGCCGAGGATGCCGAGGGTAACTCGAAAGTTTACACTCAAGAGTTCACCGCTCCCGCAGCCAAGATTGATGGCAATGTTGACCTCAAGATGAATATCGACGAAATCGGCATGACCGACGTTACCGCAACCTTCACCGCAAGCACCGACTGCCGCATCATTGCAGGTACTCGCTTGGTCACCAACCAACAAGATGGTGGTTTCGATGTAAACTCGATGAGTGCAGACGAGGTTAAGGCTTTCTTGGTTGCAAATGCAGCTGCCGTTCCTCACATGTTCCAAGGCAAGGAGACCATCAAATTTGTTGATGACATGGGTATCGATACCGATTATATTGTATATGCAATCGCCATCAAAGACGGCAAAATCGGTGATGTCGTATTCGAGAAGTTCCACACCAAACGTCCCGAGCTGACCGGTAAAGGTGCTATCACCTCGGCTACTTTCGAGACTCAAACCGACATCAATGCTCTTACTTACAGCCTGACCACCAACGCCGACGCTAAGAAAGTTCGCGTATACTTCACCACTTCGGTTGACTACAACAACAATAAAGCCACTTTGGACTTCATCATGATTTCGGAAGAGGCTTCGTACATGTGGAAAGAGTATGAGGTTAAAGACGGTAAAGTTGAAATCACCGACGAGGTTTATGTTCCCGGCAACCAATACGCTGTAATTGCAATGGCATTTGACGCTGAAGGTACCCCCGGCCCGCTGACCAACCTGGTTCAATTGTGGGATTCGAGTCTGACCTACTACAAGACCCTCGAGGAGATTGTAGAACCTTCGAAGATTGACATGACCGGTACCGGTGAGGTAGCCCTGATTGTTAAAGAGGGTGGCGTAACTGCCGAGGTTGCTGCTGCTACCATTTCGGCAGGTTCGAAATCGGATAACGTTGACAAGGCTTGGTTATTCTACTTCAACGAGGAGATGGAGAAAAACATCGAGACCGCCGTATTCAACAACCTCCAAGAGTGGGATGGTACCACCGAGAGCATCTTCGGTGCAGTTAAAGATATTACCTTCGCCGAGGGCGAGTCGTTCGTATATGAGTCTATGATTCCTTACGACCAAGGTTGGGGTGGTACTATCGTTGCTGCCGTTACTTTGGACAAGGATGGCAAATTCAACGTTTCGGACTACTATCTGGCAGGTACCGGCGACAAGGGTGTTGACGCTCCCGTACTGACCCCCACCGGTGACGCAATTCTGAATGTTAAAGAGTTGGTCAACAACGAGGGTATGGTGAATGTTAAAACCCAAATTACCAAAGTTAACGAAGCATTTGAGTTCGGCTGGCTTGTACGTTTTGCAGAAATCAAAGAGTCTGAGTTGAGCGAGAAAATCGCAGCAGGTATCAAAGAGTACGGCTCGACCGGTATGATTACAGGAGCTGTTGTTGAGGAAATCACTTTCGACGCAGTTAAGGAGTACAACTTCCTGACCGCTTATAGCGATGAGTGGGGTGGCTCGATTTTGGCTGTTGTAGGTATGGACAACGAGGGTAACGTTACTCTGGCTGACTACTACAAAGCAGGCACCGGCGACAAAGGTACCGTAAACGACGGTGGCGACACTCCCGAGCCCGGTACCGACGTATTCCCCGCACTCTACAAAGGCGCAACCTTGAGTCTGCTTAGCGAGGATACCACCGATGACGTTAACGCAAGCGCAACTCTGAAAGTTAGCGATATCCCCGCAGGTTACTCCGCTTGGATGTTTAACTTGGGTGCTGCTGCTAAACCTGCAAACGTAATCACTGACGTTGCTGCCAAATTCGAAGACGGCGTTCCTTCGGAGAACAATGTAAACCGCAAGGTTGAGGCTGGTACTGAAGTAACTTTCACTAACCTGGCTACCGAGTGGAAAGGAGAGGTTAGCGTAATCGCTCTGGTTCTGGTTGACGCCGAGAACAAACCTTGGGTAGTTGCAGCTTATGCTTGTGGCAAGGGTGTATCGCCCGAGGGTACTCTCGAAATCGGCCAAGGCGGTGGCGACGACCCCATTGTTGACCACAAACCCGCAATGGCAATCGTTTCGGAAGACGTTACCGACCCCGCATCGGCAAGCGTAACCCTGAGCGTTAACGGTATCGGTGCCGACTACACCGGCTGGCTGATTAACTTGGGTAGCGAGGCTTTGGTTGACGAGGTTGACAGCAAAGTAGCTGCTCTGTTCGCTGATGGCGAGCCCACCGCAAGCGCAATGGGTGCTTACCGCAAAGTTGAGAACGGCTCGGAGAATGCCTTCCAATACATGATGACCTATCACCCCACCTATGGTGGTAACATCATCGCTTTCGTGGTAGTTGACGCACAAGGCAACGCTTCGGTTGTTAACTACTACGTATGTGGCGAAGGCTTGGCTGGTGGCACAACCACCGAGGCTCCCGCAATGGCTCTGGTTTCGGAGAATGTAAGCGCAGGTACTGCTACCTTCACCGTATCGAACCTGCCTGCTGAGGGTACTGCTTGGTTGCTCAACCTGGGCGACGATGCTCAACCCAACGAGGTTAGCTCGAAAGTGGCTCTGCTGTTCGCAGAAGGCGACCCCATCGCAACCGAGAACGGTGCTTACCGCAAAGTTGCCGAGGGTACCGAGTACACTTACAACAGTATGCTTCCCTATGAGGAGCAATACGGCGGTAACATCATCGTTTTGGTTGTTGTTAAAGACGGCGTTCCTACCGTTTACAACTACTACACTTGCGGCGTTGGTATGAGCGGCAGCGAGAGCGAGGATGACGGCGAGGACGTTGGTTTCGGCGGCGGCACTCCCTCGTACGGCGAGATTGACGACGATGTAAACATCGGCGGTGGAACTCCTTCCGTTGGTGGTGACAACAATGGCAATGTCGGCGTAGGCGGTGGCACTCCCATCGTAGACTAATCGCCACAAACACTCTCGAAAGAGTAGTCCAAAATCAGAGGGGCTGTCCACTGCGGACAGCCCCTCTTTCTATGTGTATTTATTGCTCTTATGTATTGGAAAAAGCACGCCATATCTTTAATGACATTTTGATTAGATGTTAGAGAGAGTGGAGGAATGGAGCGAAAACACACCCACAGAGATGTGTCGGATATCTGCTAAAACGCAATCGACACTTCACAACGTCAGAAGCCCCTGCATCCTCCCCCCCTCAGAGAAACGCAACTCCTTTCTACGGGCAGTGTGCGCCTGGTTTCTTGGTGCTTTGCCGACACCTAAAGAACATAAAAAGACGACTGCGACCGTCCGTCACGGAGAGTCGCAGTCTACCAACAAAAAAACATTATTACCTGATTATGAAGAATGTTATTTTACATTACCAATACTCGGGTAGGGTTACCTCCATGCCACGGGCTTGTGCCTCGGTCAGAAGGTCTTGTATCTCGGGGTCGAGTCCTGCACGGAACATCAACTTCTCATCTAAGGCCACGGCGCGGTTGTAGCTGGCAACGCCCTCGCGCAACTTGCCCAAACGTGAGCAACAGATGGCATACAGATACTCGCTGTGGGCCGAACGGTTGCGACACTTACGAAGGATATCGTAAGCGTTATGGTTGTAGCCCAGCGACATATCGACCAACGCGGTATTGGGCGTTTCGTAGTTTACCAAAATCTCGAGAGCTTTCTGATAGTCGCGCTGACGAAGGTACTCCACACCACGCAGATAGGTCGTGTCGGGCACATCCGTAATCAGCGTATCTTGAACCATACCCCGTCGGCGCAGGTCGTACTTGAAGTTCACGGCTCGCATGTTGGGGTAGATATTTTTGAGTATATAACGATACTGCGCGGGGTATTTGGCACGTATCTGCGCCTCGCGTGCATCGGGATTTTTGATGGAGCGTGCAAGTGCAATGATTTTGTCCTTGGCGGGGTCATTGCGCATCACCGAATCTTCGCCCAGTTGGTACTCGAACTCAGCCCAATCCTCGCCAATCCATCTTACAACCAACACCTTGCGCAGGTCGATGGGTTCCTCCTCGGTTGTATCGACCGTGGCCACGGCAGCTGCGGCCCCCTCACCCAACAGGCTATCGGGCATGCCCACGGCCTGGAACAGGATGTTATCCTCGGGCGAGCGTTGGAAGTTTTCGATAATGTAATCCTTGAGTGCATTGGCACGTCGTTCGGCCAGCGAGGTATTCAACTTATAGGCACCCTCGGGCGACGAGGCCGCGGTCAGCACTATGCTGTCGACGATAAACTCGTTGTGGTTGACCAGCGAGTCCATCAGTGTGCGAATATTGGCAATTTGTTGACGGTTGTCGCGCAGAGTGTCGATGATTTTGGTCTTGCCCTGCGGAAACACCACGTTCACACGGCAACCGAGCTGGTTACGGTCATTTACCACAAGGTATTTCGAAATCACCTCTTTGCGGTAGACCATCGTGGTGTCGATGAGCGAAATCATTGACGAGATGTAGTAAGTCAGCGTGTCACTCGGTGGCAGCTGATAGGTCATTCCATTGACAGCCTCTATGGAGCTGTCGAAGTGGAGGTGCAGACGTCGCATACCCGAGGTGGGTTTGACGGTCTGACGGTAATAGTACGTGATGTCCGTCTTGTGACGGATTACCGAGTCCAGGCGAACCTCAGTGCGGAGCGGGAAACGAATTGTCTCCTCGAAAGTTTTGCGCACCTTGCGTTTGCGAGCCTCGGTTGGTTGTGCATTGAGAGCCTCGTAGTATTTGGCCAGCAGCACGGTGTTGGTCGCGGATTCGCCCTCTTCGCCGAGCAATTTGTTGAGGTAGGTGTCCATCTGCCAGACGTGTCGTCGTTCGACATCGCTGAACAGTTCGCCCTTGATTACCACGGGTTCGAGCCGCTGCTCGACACCGAAGTTGTCGAAAGCCACGGGTACAAAGTTCAAACACCATCTTGTATCCTGCATCGAGCGCGGGATACTGACATTGAAGTCGATGGTGATTTCGCCCAGACGTTCGACCACGGTTTTGCTACTTGCAACGACGGTGATGGCCTCCATGTTCACCGAGGCCATCTCTTCGCCTGTTGCTTCGTCCACCACACGGTCCAACATGTAGAGTGTCGTGCTGTCGTCCTTCTCCCATACGGTGAAGTTGTCAGCAAACGATGTATCTTGTGCAAAGCGTGCGATTTTGGGTGCTTTCTTATTGGGCAAAGCCGGATTGATGTTACTCGTCCGATTGGCCTTATAAGAGATACCACACGAGCACGCCAGCAGCACAACTGCGCCGACAAGCAAAAATTTGTATGGGTCGAATCTTCTCACGTTGCTCTGTGTGTTGTGTTTTATGGGATATTCAGAATGTGTATAAAAGTGGGATTTTAAGGCTTGCGTAGGCAGTGAAACCACAGCATACTAAACGTATGTGAGGATTTCACTGACAAGCGTAACGCAAAAATCACCTTTTTAGACACATTCTACTCCAAAGTTACTTTTTCTTCTACCACCTCCCACTCTTTGATGGTCGCTGAGCAGGTGATGTCTGCGGTGTTGAGAGTAATGCTGACAACGGTTCTTTGTCCGGGCAGGAAACTCTTTGCGGGCAGCGTACCCTTGAACTCCACGCCGCGATAGCTCACCGACAGCTCGCCGGGTTGCGACTCACCGGGCAAAACCAGATAGTTGGTCGCCCATTTAATGGTTTCGTCCTTGCCCAGAGTGTTCTGCGCGTTGCTGATAACTCCGTTTTGGATATTCAGCACACCATCGAGTGCGAGATTCAGGTTGCTGACGCCGTTCAGCGTGGTTTCGGCCATCAGTGCCTCGGCGTTTTTGCCCTCGGCGTTGAGCTCAAAACGCACTGCCGAGAAAACGTGTCCGTAGTCAAACTGCACGCCAAAGGGTTTTCCCTCCTGAGCGGTCACCGTAGCTTGTGTTGCGCACCATACCACATCATTGTCGGCGGTCTGCTGGCCACCCACGAGTGCTACCGAACTGCCGTCGAGAGCCACCTTGCCTGCACCACTGACGGCACAACTGACAAAGGTGTAGGGTCCCGTTGCTACGACCACCTTTTCGGGCGTTGTCGAGATAGCTTGCGACGTGGTTGCATTGCCCACCAAACCGTCGAACGCCACCTCATCGGGAGCAAACTCCCATCCCTCCACCGAGTTGATTGCGCCAATCACACCGTTGTAGGTATCGGCCGTTGCTCGGGTGTAGTTTACGCTGAAGTTGGCCTCGGCGTTGAACCTTACCTCGACCTCTTGCGCACGGTCGTCTTGCTGGCCGGGGACATACCCTTTGGTACATCCCACAGCCAACATAGCCGCAACTCCTATAACAATAAGTCGTTTCATTTTTCGGAACGTTATAATGCGTTCTGCAAGTTAATTACTTAGAGCGAAATGTTGATGTCAGTATTCTCCTCAGTCCAATCCTCCAGAGTAGCCTTGAAGGTGATACCCGAGCCGGTAACCAACAGACGAATTACGCGGATTTTATTAGCGGTCAACTCCAGACCCGATGCGCCCAAGTCAACGGTGTAATCTTTGCCGTTGAAGTTAACGGTGAAAGTTTTGCCGGCACCAGCGGTTTGGGGCAGTACGAAATACTCGGTGTTGAGTGCGATGCTGCTGGGAAGAGCAGTGGTCGAAGGAGTAACCACGCCGGTGGTAATATCCAGCGAACCGTTACGAACGATACCCAATTGGTCAACGCCACTGATGGTTACGCCTTCGGTAATTTTTGCATTGCTGTAATCTTTCTCATACAACTCAACGCGAAGTTTAGCCATAACGTGCGAGTATGCAAACGACACAGCAGCATTTCCGTTAACAGCGTTAACAGGTTGCTCGGTCGAAGCGTAGATGTAGTCATTGGTAAGTTCGGTACCATCACCATTTGCGTTCAGAGTTACGGTGTTACCGCTGATTGCAACATCACCGCTTGCTACACCAAACGACACGAACTTGGCGTTGTTTGCACCAGTCGATTTGATTTGAACAGCGTTATCAGCAACAGCCGTACCGCTAATAGCCAAAGCGTTCTCGGTGTTCGACAAAGCGCTCTCGAATTTCAGAGTCTCGGCGGTGGGGGCTACCTCCCAAGTGCCGTCGCTCTCGGGATTGATACCGATAACTCCGGTGTAGTTTTGACCTGCGCGGGTCGAGCGAACTTGGATGTCGGCCGACGATGCAGCAAAGCGTACGGTTACCATTTCGTTTTTCTCGATAGTCGAATCAACGTCGCCATCGGTGCAGCCACCCAATACCAGGGCCGAAGCTGCGAGGGTCATAAAAATCTTTTTCATGGTCTTAAAATGTTTTTAGTTTATTTTGATTGTTAATTATTTGCGTTATTCTCATTTACCCCATTGGGGAACTTGGACACCGTCCCATTTGCCGTCGCCGTTCAAGTCGCGATTACCCACCACAATCTCTTCGCCGACACTCCATTGAGGGACACCCACGGCCTGAACGCTCACTCCGTTGTAGGTCATACGCAGTACGCGGCATTTGCCTGGCTCGAGTCGCAGATTATCCGCGCCACTCACAGGCACACTGAAATCGCGGCCGTCAATCTTCACCTTAATGGTTGCATCTTTCGGTTGATAAACCCCGCTGTGCGGCACAACCATATATCGCACGCCAAAGGTAACATCGCCAAGCTTTTTACTATCCGCATTGTCGGGGGTCATCCACACGCCATCGGTCGGCTCTTCTGCCAAGTCAATCACTCCGTTCAAGCGATAGCCCAACTCACTGACATCGACCAGCTCGACGCTCTCCAGCACCTCATCCAAACTCTCGGTGACATCCACCGTGCGGACCTTCAGTTCGAAACGCACCTGCGCAAAAAGGTGATAGAAAGCCAAACTGCACTCCACGTCGTTCACTCCATCCAACTCGACATCCGACAGTGTGGCCATGATGTAGTCGTTGGCACCCGTAACGCCACCCTTAGCCTTAACCATTGTTGTACCATTTTCGGCGCGGAATTGCCCACTACCATTATAGCCCAACGCATAGAAATTATACGTGCCCTCGGGATAGTACAAGTGGTAGCGCGTGGTACGGAAATCACCCTCACCGCCACCAAACGTACACTCCCACTCGGTGCAATAGCTGTTGCTCGGTGCGGTCATCCACTGCGAGCCGTCCGAAGTTTTCGATGCTATGATTCCACGGTAGGTCTCACCCTCCGAGGTTCCCGAAGCAACTGCACGGCTGAACAGCATACGCGACGAACCCTCGGTGCGCATTACGGGTTCCGTGCTTTTGCACGACACCGCCACGACCGCCACAAGGCACATCATTACTATGTGTTTCATCCACTTCATTCGTCGCTCTATTGGAAATCCACCGTAACACGTTCCACCGTCTCGCTCCACTCGCCCACCGTGGCGTGGATATGAGTCGGCGTGAACTCGATGTTTATATCAATATTCAGTTCAAGTTTACCGCCCTCGGTCTGCACCTCAAACGTGCGCTCATACAACACGCGGCCATCGGGGTACACCAAGCGAATGGTCATTTCGGGCAGTGCAGGGTCAAAAATCGTGTGCCACGCACCACTCATGCGGTCATCCGTAATCGTCACCGCGGGACAATAGGTTTCGTAGTCGGCCGTACCGCCCTCACTCCACACCCTACCTTGGGTTGTCATCGCGCCCATGTAGTCGTATTCGAAACTCAAGAGTTCAGCTTGGTCAATCCACTCCAAGCCATTAACCTCGACGCTCATGGCCGTAGTTATGGTGTCCTGCTGGGGTGTGAACTTCTTGCGGTCGCCCTTGACAATATCAAACTCCCACGTGCCCCACAGAACCTCACCAACGGGAATCAGTCGTCCACGAGAATCCTTCGCAGCACTCACAACCGTCGTTCCGTCCTCCAAGCACACCACGCTGCCAGCTTGGTCACACACCAGAGCATTTGCTCGGTAGTGGCCGTTATACAGGTAGGTTACCTCCACGGAGCCCTCGCCCACTCCACTGAGCAACGTGTCGCGGTAGATGCGGCTCTGGCCACTACGCCACAGTTGCAGGTGAACTTGGTCTATCTTCTGGCCGAAGTCGAGTACAATCACAGCCTTGCGCAGTACATTCTCGTCGTTCCACTCTGCAAGTGTGCACGCCGAGGTGGTCACAACCATCGTTGCAACCGCCGCAATCAACCGTATGACTCTGCGTACTTCCATCGTCTAAAACAGATAACCGACCGACACCTTGAGTTTACTCGGCACCAGCATCACACGTCTTGTGTGCCACCACTGCTCGTCCTCGAAAATTCCGTACACGCGGTTTTCGTGCTTGTCGAAAGCCGTGTAAATAGCACTAAAACCTATCTCCATCTCCAGATTCCAGCGTTTGCTGAGCAGTTTGGAGTAGCCGTACGAGAATCCCAAGCCCGTGGCCCAACCCCGACGGTCGAACCCACCATATCGCAGATTGTACCACGCACCCGAGGCATAGAGCCCGAAGAACGAGCCGCGATACAACTCCGTTGTCCAAAAACGTACTCCGGGCGCAAAGGTCACGTTCTGCCATCCCAGCTCTTTGCCGCGAATAGGAGAGAACGAGAGGGGAAGGTCAAGCGAAATTTTCGTATCAAGCTTGAGGTCAACCGCAGCGTTGAAATTGCCTGTAACCCAGCCGAGTGCGTTGACCGACACCGACGAGAATTGCGCCGAGGCCTTATTAGGAGCCACAACAAATGCCACCGCGAAGAGTGCAGCGACAATCAATTTCCGTATGATGCGGTTTTGTGTTTTCACAATTTTGGTCCAAAAAACGTGACAAATGTAGTTATAAAATAGCTATTCGCAAAATATTTCCATCGTTTTGTCGGCAAAAAAACCCATTTCGTCGATAAAGACAAGCCTCTATCGCGTCGCAAAATCACGATTTCGGAGGGAGGATGAGAGTTTTTTATTGACAAAAAAAGCGATGGCATCCGTAATCACGGACGCCATCGCACAAATACACACTCGCCACCCAATCGGGCAACATATCTTTAATGTCTGCGGCTCACCTACTCCTCAATCAAGCCGAAGTCGAGCAACATCTGACGGGTTTTCTCCCAATCAACGTAGGGACGCGGAAGGTCAATCTCATACTTCAGCGGAGTACCCAGGGCGCTATCGTCGATATAGAGGTCGGCATGCACCTTAGGTGAGCTGGTCCAACGCGACTGCTCCTTATTGAGGTTCGAACCAATCAACGGAATCTTGTTCTCCTTGAACCAAGCCTCTGCCTCCTTGAGCAATTTGCCATCGCGCATGGTGAACAGAATCAACTGATGACCCGCAGCAACCAACTCCTTGAGTACAGGAACGGCTCCAATATCCTTGCCGATATAGGGGTAGTCGTGGTACACACAGGTACCGTCAAAATCTATTGCGATAATCATAAATCCCTAACAACTTTTCTTAGTGACGGTTAATCCAGTTGCGCAATCTGCGTTTGAAGGTTGCCCACAGCGAAGTGCTCTCGTCCTCGCCATAAGTGTAGGTGTAACCATAGTAGCCGTAGCGGTAGCCATAACCATAGCCATAGCGTTTGGTCATATCGCGCACACCGTTGAGTATCACCGACATATTGTGCAGACGTTTGGTATCGGCCAGACGTTGAACATCGGGCAACATACGGCGGTCCATACGACCCTCGCGGATAACATAGATACTCAAGTCGCAAACACGGTCGGCGATAATTGCGTCAGCAACCATCAAGGCAGGTACCGAGTCAATAACGATGTAGTCATAACGCTCACGCAGTTCGGCAATAAGGTTATCCAAACGTTCACCCATCAACAACTCTGCGGGGTTGGGCGGTTGCAGACCGGCGAAGATGACATCCAAATTGGCGTGGCCCTTCGACGGATTAATCAGTTCGTCAACGGTTACGCTTTCATCCGACAGATATTTACTCAGACCCATAGCTACACTACGGCCGCCGAGCTGCTTACTGAGCGAACGTTTACGCATGTCGTTGTCGATAATCACAACCTTCTTACCCGAGGTAGCTAAGGTGAATGACAAGTTCAGCGTGGTAAAGGTTTTACCCGACGAAGCGCTTGTCGAGGTAATCATGATAACCTGACTCTTCGAACCGATTTTCATAAATCCGAGGTTCGAACGAAGCATACGGAACGCCTCCGAAATACTATCCTTACCGTTCTCTTTAACCAAGAAACCTTTGGTCTGTTTGGCCGTGGATTGCGGAACCTCACCCAACAGAGGAATAGTCAGTGCATCCTCAATATCCTTGCGACCACGAACCGTGGTATTCAACATATTGAGCAGGATGATTACACCAAACGGTATTGCACAACCCAAGATGAATGCCACCAACAGAATCATCATAGTCTTGGGTGCCACGGGGCGCTCGCTACCGTAAGCGTCGTCAATCACACGCGATTCACTGCTCGATACAGCGCGACCCAACTCATTCTCCTCCTGTTTTCCCAACAGGTAGATATATTGCTCCGATTTGATTTTTTGTTTACGCTCAATGGAGGTTTGACCCACAAGTTTCATAGGAGCCTCCATGTACTGTTTGGTCGAGGCCTCCTCTTGCATACGAGCATTGCGCAACGACACTTCGTATTGGTTGAGCAGGTTGTCCACATAGCTTAGAATTGCTTGGCGTTGGCTGTTCAAAAGCGAACTTGCTTGTTGAACAACGGGGTTGCGTTCCGACGAGCTCTCGAGCAGTTTGCGACGTTGCAACAAGCCCTCGTTATACTCGGCAATTGCACCTATAATATATTGGTCGTTCAAACCGGCTGTAGGCACAACCTCCCACAGACGCATCGGGTCGTGCATGTACTCGCGGATACTCTTAACCAACATCTTTTGAGTTTCGATTTCGATAGCCTCGGTTTTATACTTATTAGCCTCGGTGATACTGAGTGTGGTTTGCGAGCTAAGGTCTACAACATTGTGGCGCTCCGAATAGCTTTGAGCCGCTTGGTCGATGCTCTCCAGCTCGGCGGTCACCTCACTGATACGTTGGCTGATAAAGTCCTTGGTAATCTCCAATACAATGTTTTTATCCTCACGTACATCATCGTCATAAGCCTGCATCAGAGCGTTGAGCAGGTCCTCGGCACGTTTGGGATTCACATCTTGAATCGACAGCAGAATGATACTCGACTCCTTCTCGGCCAACGAAACGTTGAGTTTATTCTTATAAGACAGCGCAGTTTGCTCCAAAGCCGATTTTGTAACCTTAATCGTACGGCCGATATAGGTATCATAATAAGCGGTCGGAGAGATACGCACCGTACCCACGGGGGTAACGACATCTTGTCCGGGAGTTGCCCAGATGATTGTCGGGTCGGGGTCCTCTTGCTCTTTGAGTTTGAAATTCGTCATTTTGATTCGCCCGCTATCGGCCGGAATAACATCCAGCGTCAACGCCTGCCAATCCAGACCGTTGGGGAACTCAACGATGAAGGGCGAACGGCCATAAAGGTCATAGGTACGCACCTTACCCGAGTACGAGTAGCGAATATTCAGATTGAGGGTATCCACCACCATCTCCATGAGTCGTTTCGAACCCAGGATGAACATCTCGTTGTCGACACTCGGAATAGCCTTCATACTTGCCAGGTCGGCAAAGATTGCAGCTGCCGAGCCTCCACGACGGCTATCCTTAATCATGATGGTTGCCGAACGTTGATACACCTTGGGGGTTGAGTAGACGTAGTAAACCGCCACTACCAAGCATAGTCCGATGGAAATCACAAACCAATACCAGTTGGCGATAACCATTTCGAGAATATCACGCAAGCTATACGCCGAAGTCTCCTCTGTGTTCTCCGTGTTGCGTTGGTTGTTGACATTCAAGTTTTGATTGTTATACTGTTGCTCCATATCGTTATCTTAATGTTACAGGATTGAGTTTTTGTTGGGATTGCATCGAGACTATTTATATCTCTCGGCCATACGGCTGTAGTAGAGCGAAGTAAAGATTACGCTGACAATACTTGCCAAGGTTCCCACACTGCTGAGGATGGGCGCCATCCAAGGGCTGACACTACTTTGGTCAGCACGACGTTTATTAGGCATAACGTACACTACGTCACTCTGTTTGAGGTAGAAATAGGGCGACTCAAAGAGGTTTTTGCTCTTGAGGTTTACGTATGCATTGATGCGTTTGCCATCCTCCTCTCGGATAACGAGCACCTTGTCACGACGACCGTAGATGGTAAGGTCTCCCGCCATGCTGAGCGCATCAAGCAGGGTCATTTTGTTCGAAGTGATGGAGTACGAACCGGGACGCGCAACCTCACCCATAACATTGACTTTGAGGTTGAGGAACGAAACGGTCACTATGGGACGGCTAAGTTGCCCCTCATTGATAAGCTTGTTGGCCAAGAAATTTATCAACTCGTTGCGAGTCATACCGGCCACATGAAGTTTGCCGAATGTCGGGAAGTTAATACATCCGTCCGGGTCTACCACATAACCATACTGCGGAGTCGAAGTATTGGTGTTAAGGTAATTGTTGGGGACAATCGGAAGGATGTTGAATGGTTGTACAAGCTCTTTCTCGGACTCTGCTGCGTTCACCGAGATACTGAGAATGTCGGAAGGTTGGATGGTAATTTCCTGAACCTTGCCCAAAGGACGGCTTTCGCCCTTCTCGTCAACGTCCTGAAAATAAACGACATCTTGATACGTCGAACAACTTGCCAGCAGGAAAGCAAGCGACAGGATGGTAAAAAATTTATTCATAGTGCTGTGATTAATTTCGCATTATTTTTACAAAGGTATGGATTTTCTTTCGAAAAACCAATTTTTTCGCGCACTAAGTGTTGTCTTTATTTTCAGAGATTCATGCGGGAGCTCTTTTGCGCAGCAAATGCGAGTGATGCATTATGTTCTTTTTGTCAACTTTTGGACACTTGATTTTAGGCTCCCCCTCTCACCGCAAAAAGGGACACTCTTCACGAGATTACAACTCCGACTCTATAAGAGCGTGTCCAACAAGTTTTTGGATACGCTCTTTTCTGTCGGAAGTTGTATAACAAGAGGGATTTCAAGGCTTGCAAAGCCCGAAAAAGCGCAGTTTACTAAAGTGTAAATGAGCATTTTGAGGGCGAGCGTAACGAAGAAATCACATTGTTAGACAACTTCTTGGGGGAGGGTCCAACACTCCTCACCGCAAAAAGGGACACTCTTCACGAGATTACAACTCCGACTCTATAAGCCCCCTCCAAGGAGGGGGTTTGGGGGAGGGTCCAACACTCCTCATCGCAAAAAAGGGACACTCATGAAGAGTGTCCCTTTTTTGCGGTGAGAGGGGGATTCGAACCCCCGGTACGGTTGCCCGTACGTCAGTTTAGCAAACTGGTGGTTTCAGCCACTCACCCATCTCACCAAACCCGACTATTTGGTCGTATTCGGGGTGCAAAGTTATAGCTTTTCAGCATATTTGCAAACTTTAAGGGTGAGTTTTTTGAAAATTTTACACAAAACGCCCGCTCAACTACCTTGCGAGGGGTTGCCGCGCGTGACCACCGAGGTGAAATAGACCGTAAAAACGGGGAAAATCATCATTCCGATGCAAGGTAATGCCGCAGCCATGACTTTGCCAATGGTGGTCACAGGAAAAACCTCGGCGCCCGCCGTCGAAAGACACATCCACGCCCACCAAACACTATTGCCAAAACCATCGACATGAGGATTCACTCCCGATTCGTATTCGTAGAATATGAGAGCCGCCACGTAGGCCACCCCCGCAGCCGACAGAACGTAGCTCCACAGCAGACTTAACGCCCTTTTATCGCGCCCGAGCCACATCACCACCAGCCAAATCATCCAAAAGGCCCGAATCAGAGGTATGCATTTGAGCACCAAGTACCAATCGCGCCCGGGGTGCACTCCGACGAAGTGCAACATATTGAGATAGGGAATGGCAACAAGCAGTGCCAGAAGGTTGCGCAACAAATAACGCCCGCGATTATCGGCCTGATACATGCGGACAAAGAAATCTACCAGCAGGATGCAACATGCCCCCAGCTGAACAGCCATATAAGCACTATTCCAACTCCCTGTCTGACCGTGCAACACGTCGCCCGTCAGTGTGACGAGAAGTGCTGCACCGGCCATCAGAGTAAGGATTCCGAGTGCTCGGATATGTGGATTTTGCATAAACTCGTTAGTTGCCCGCGATTACAATCATTGCAAGTCCAGCGATGTAGAGCGCAAACATACCCCAGAGCAGTCCCGAAGTACCTTTGCTACCGCGGAATTCGTGCCAGATGAACACACCCCAGATGGCGGCAATCATCGGCGCACCTTGTCCGAGTGCATAACTTACGGCTGCTCCTGCGCGTCCTGCGGCGATGTAGTTGAAGGCCGTTCCGAGGCACCAAATCATACCTCCGAGCAGTCCCGGCAGGTGGGCACGGAAACCACCCGCAAAGTAGTCACCATAACTTACGGGCTCACCCTCCAGAGGACGACGCATCAACAGCGTATTGAACAGCAAGTTACTGAGTGTCACGCCAATCGAGAACACAAACACCGCCGAGTAAGGGGTAAGCATTCCAGCCGTGGGATTTTCGAAGTTGTCGAGGTCCATGGCACGTGCCACAAAACGATAGAAGAACGACATCAGCACACCTGCCACAAGGGCCAACGTAATACCCATGCCGGCTTTCGACGAACCACCACGATTCACTCGACTCGAGGCCACGCCGTTGCAAATGATAGCCAACACAACCAACGCCACACCGATAAAGAGCATCGTCGGGTCTCCTTTGGGAGCACCTACATAGTTGATGATAGTACCCAAAACCAGCGCCAAGCCCACGCCCAAGGGGAACGCCACGGCCATACCCGCGAGCGACACCGAGGCCGACAGCAGAATATTCGAGGCGTTGAAGATTACGCCTCCAAGTATCACACTCCAAATGTTACTCCACGAGGCTTGCGCCAAGTCGGGCAACATGGCTCGTCCCGAGTCACCCATGCTACCCATGGTGAGTCCGAGAATAAGTGCGGCGGCGACCATGCCAAACACATAGTCCCAATAGTAGAGTTCATATCTCCAGGTTCGTGCGGCGAGTTTCTGGGTATTACCCCACGAGCCCCAGCATAACATAGTAATCAGGCAGAATACGACTGCCGTTGTGTAAGATGTAACGATAAACATAATGGTAAATTTAGGGTTTTATTATAATTCTCGACGATATGGGATAGAAGATTGTGCGCCCATGCGGGTGACCGATATTGCGGCCACGTGAGCAGCAAATTGCGCCGCTTCGACAAGCGATTTGCCTTCGGATAATGCCACAGTCAAAGCACCGTTGAATACATCACCCGCAGCAGTGGTATCAATGGCAATAACATGCTCGGCGGCAATCATTTGACACTCCTCACGCGTACGAATGAGCGCTCCGCGACTACCCAAGGTTATGATTACCGCACGTGCTCCCATTTCGAGCAGTTTCTCGGCACCACGTTCGGCGTCGGCCTCGTGGTTGATGTCTATTCCCGTGATTAGGCGACACTCGCTCAAGTTGGGTGTTATGAGGTAGAGCTTGCGCAACAGCCCAGCCGACAGAGGGGCAGCAGGTGCAGGATTCAGAATAACCTTCACACCATGAGCGTCGGCCATCTCGGCCGCGTACTCAACCACCTCGATGGGGATTTCGAGTTGCATGAGCAGATATTCCGCACCACAAATCAGTTCGCGGTGGGCGTCGATGTCGGCCGTGGTAAGGGTGTTATTGGCTCCGGGGGCCACCACAATGCAGTTCTCACCGTGGGCGTCCACCGTAATCAGAGCCACACCCGAAGGTGCCGAACCGTCACGCGAAATATAGTCGGTGGGCAGACCGTCGGCGGCATAACCCCTCAGGGCACTCTCGCCAAACATATCGCGTCCGACTTTTGAGATAAAAGCCACGTCGCCACCCAAACGTGCAATGGCTACGGCTTGATTGGCACCTTTACCGCCGGCAGTCATCAGGAATTCACCCCCGATGACCGTTTCACCGGGCGACGGAATACGTGTTGTTTTAATTACCAGGTCTGTGTTGGAAGAGCCAATCACTACGATTTTTTTCTTTTCCATAGGCGTACGCATATTATTGGATTCGGACATTCCGCACAAACCGTACCAAGCGGGACGAGTGAGGAATATTTGAAAATTCGACCAAAAAGGGTATCTTTGCCACACAAATTTACAAAAAAAACAAAGATTCTACAATAGTTATGGCCGGAATTTATCAATTCAAAGTGGAGCAAGGAAGTGTCGATGGACGCGGCCGCGCAAAAGTGGGTTTTCTGAACAACGCAATAGTAAACGTAGCAGGCACAGATGCCGACATCTCGGGCTTCGGTATCGGCGACGTAAACCAAGAGAATTGCTCGTGGGTATTAAGTCGTTATGCCGTGCAGTTCGACCGAATTCCCATGTGCGACGAGGTGATTTCGGTCGACACATGGATTGGCCACTGCGAGAAGTTCTTCTCGGTGCGTAACTTCGTGTTGCGCGACGCCGAGGGTGTTCAAATCGGCTCGGCAATTTCGCTGTGGGCGCTCATCAACATCGCAACCCGCCGCCCAATGATGCTCGAGGAGATGCACGCACGCGATGGCGTGGCCTTTGTTGAGCGCGAGGAGCCTATGACCCGCCCCGCCAAAATCGGCAACGTAACACCCGACATCACTGCCGAACACCGCGTGGTGTATAGTGACGTCGACTTCAACGGTCACATGAACAGCATGCGCTCGATTGAGCACCTCACCGACCTGCTACCTTACGAAGAGTTGCTGAACTGCAAGGGTTATCGTCTGGATATCAACTTCAGTCGCGAGGGTCTGCCCGGTCAGATGCTTACTCTTGCATGCCAACGTGGCGATGTCAACCTGTTTGACGTAAGCTGCGACGGCGTATCTCTCACCAAAGCCTCGATGCAACTATTTTAAATTCACAATTCACAAT
>JAGBFQ010000032.1 GCA_017936385.1 Rikenellaceae bacterium | reverse complement strand
TGGTTGTACCTCTCTTACCAGTATCACTATTCCCGAGAATGTTACGGAAATTGGATGGTCTGCATTCTCTGGTTGCACCTCTCTTACCAGCATCACCATTCCCGAGAATGTTACGGAAATTGGAATGAATACATTCGAAAAATGCACCTCTCTTACCAACATCACCATTCCCGAGAATGTTACGAAAATTGGATGGTCTGCATTCGAAGAATGTACCTCTCTTACCAGCATCACCATTCCCAAGAATGTTACGCTGATTATGAATTATGCATTCTATGGTTGCACCTCGCTGACAAGTGTATATTGCAAAGCAACAACGCCACCTTCAATTTTTGACGACACACATTCATGTCGTATATTTGATGGAAATGCTTCGAATCGCAAGATTTACGTTCCCAATGAGTCTGTTGGAGCATATAAGAGTGCCGAGTATTGGAAAAAATATGCAAGCAGTATTGTTGGATATGAATTCTAATCAATACTATAAGTTAAAGTAAAGCAACAGCGCAGACACTTCGAAGTGTCTGCGCTGTGTGTTTTAGATGGGACACCGTCCGCAACTGACGGCTATTTCTTAACGCCCTTGTAGATGATAATGCCCAGAGCAACGGCAACAACGGCGATAATGCAGTAGCCGATTTCGTGGCTGTAACGAGTCACCGTCTCAATCAGCATATCCTCGGGGACAATCGACTCAAGGTAATAGCCCAAGCCCGCGAGGACGCCGTTCCACGCACCCGCACCAATGGCCGTAAAAATCACAAACTTCAGCAGATTCATCTTGGCCAAGCCCGCGGGAATCGAAATCAACTGACGCACGGCAGGCACAAGGCGGCCAATCAGCGTGGCGGCAACACCATATTTGATAAAGAAACCCTCGGCCGTTTCGACCTTCTTCTGGTCTATCAGGCACATATGGCCGAAGCGGCTGTTGGCAAACTTATAGACGATGGGCTTGCCCAGCCACAGCGCCAGGAAGTAGTTGACCAGCGCGCCGATGACTGCACCCAACGTGGCAAACAGAACTATCAACACTATATTGAGTTCGCCCGTTGCAGCTGCTTTGTAGGCTGCGGGGGGAACGACCACCTCCGAGGGGAAAGGAATAAACGAACTTTCGATTGCCATCAGCAGAGTGATGGTTCCGTAGTTGAGATTGTCAAGACACCATTGTATAAATTGTACCGATTCCATAATTTACTTTTTTGTTTCGGACGCAAAGATAGTGATAATGCCGTAAATTCGGGGCAAACTCGTCAATAGTTAGTGATAATTTTGCATTAATGGTGCAAAAAAATGGCAAGAATATCTTTTTTTTCGCTCTTTTAATACTATCTTTGTAGTACGTAACCAAATAATACTATCAATATGATGTTTCTACAAGCCTCAGCAGACGCTGTACAAGCTGCCGACAGCGTTGCCAACAAACTTCAAACCACACTGAATACCATCGCCGGAATGAGTGTTGAAGACGCCGTCACCTACGTTTCGAAGGGTGCAATTTCATTTGCAACCGACATTCTGATTTGCGTTGTCATCTACTACGTCGGTCGCTGGATTGTCGGCTACGTCGACCGTCTGCTCAACAAGCTATTCACCAAACGCGACGTCGAGGTGTCTATTGCCAAATTTGCCCGTAGCGTCGTTCGCGCAATCTTCTACATCGGTATCGCCTTTGCGATTCTCAACCAGTTGGGCATCCAAACCACATCGTTCCTGGCCATCTTTGCTTCGGTCGGTGTCGGTGTCGGTATGGCCATGAGCGGCACTTTGCAAAACTTTGCAGGTGGCGTGATGGTACTGCTCACCCGTCCCTTCAAGATTGGCGACTACGTTCAAATGCAGGGCGTCGAGGGTACAATCAAGGAAATCCGCCTGTTCAACACCACCATCAACACCGTCGACAACAAGATGATTATCGTACCCAACGGCAACATCGTCAGCAACATCATCAACAACTTCTCGGCCGAGGATGTTCGCCGTGTGGATTGGACCTTCAGCATCTCCTATGGCGACGACTACGACACCGCCAAAGCTACCATCCTTGAGTTGCTTGCAGCCGACGAGCGTGTAATGAAGGAGCCCGCGCCGTTTGTAGCCCTGAGCCAAATGGCCGACAGTTCGATTAATATCGTGGTTCGCGTGTGGACCAAAGCGAGCGACTACTGGGGAGTCTATTTCTCGATGAACGAGCAGGTGTACAAAATCTTCCCCACCAAAGGGCTCAACTTCCCTTACCCGCACATGGTTGTCACGCTGCCCAAAGAGAACTAAGCACAAACGATATATACATTCCAACGCCACCCATCCCGCGCACTCTGATTGAATGCCCAGGATGGGTGTTTTTTTTGACGTGTTTTGTTTTTCTTTCGAAAAAATTGTATATTTGTAAACGTTTAATGATATTCTGAACCTATGAGAAAATTCGGATTGTTTGTTGTAGCACTGTGTGTGCTGGCTCTGTGTGCGTTTGGCTATGTGCGCTACTACTACGTGTTTGGCGAGGGTGTCAAGACCGGCACACTCAACTACGTTGTCTATAAAGGCATGTTCTTCAAAACATACGAGGGTAAACTCATCCAATCGGGACTTCGCTCTGGTGCTGCGGGTACCATCCAAAGCTATGAGTTCGAATTCTCGGTCGAGGACCCCGAAATCGCCAAACGCCTGATGCTCGAGGGTGGCGAGAATGTCGAACTCCACTATAAGGAGTACTTCGGCCGCCTGCCGTGGAGGGGTTATACCAAATACATCGTCGACGAAATCATCTCGGTTGACGGCCGACGCGTCGAGTCGTCTGCCGCGGAGAGTGCTCCCGCCCCAACGGAGCCAGCCGCCGAACCCGAAGAGTCGCCCGAGCCACAAGCGACGCCCGAGCCACAAGCAACACCCGACGAGGTGACAACTTCGGACTCGTCCGTAGAACAAACCATCTAATAAGGTTTCAACGAGGCAGTTTAGCCTGAGATTTGCACAGAACTCACAGATTATAAACCAAAAATATTCTAAACTATGAGTAAGAATCAAGACAAGTATCGTTGCGAGGTGTGCGGCTACGAGTACGACCCCGCAATAGGCGACCCCGAGAATGATATTGAACCCGGAACCGCTTTCGAAGATTTACCCGATGATTGGTTGTGTCCTCTGTGCCACGTAGGCAAGGAACGCTTTGTCAACATTGGCGTGGAGTAACGACTCCGATATATAAATTTAGGTGGATGCCCATAAGATTGGACATCCACCTAAATATTATCCGTCAGCTTGATTGCTATGCGTTTCGCATAATCAATTCGCCACCTGCTACATCTATTTCGATGGGGAGTTCACGATTTACGCTACCCGCAAGTATTGCCCTCGACAGAGCATTGACCACATGAGTCTGAATGGCTCGCTTGACGGGACGTGCGCCATAGGTCGGGTCGTATCCTGCCGTAGCCAACCACTCGCGCGCAGCGGCTGTCACCTTGAGTTCCATACCGGCACCGTGCAACATGCGCTCCACAGCCGAGAGTTGAATGTCGACAATCTGCAATGTCTGCTGACGCGAGAGCGGTGTGAACATCACCACCTCGTCTATACGGTTCAGAAATTCAGGCTTGAGGGTACGTTTCATAAGTTCCATCACTTGGTCGCGGGTCGAATCCACAACCTGCTCCGACAGCTCTCCACCATCGGCCAAAGCCTCGGCAAAACGCTCCGTTATGATACCGCTACCCAAGTTCGAAGTCATGATGATTATGGTGTTGCGGAAGTCTACGGTGCGACCTTTGTTGTCGGTCAGACGGCCATCATCCAACACCTGCAACAGGATGTTAAACACGTCGGGATGTGCCTTTTCGATTTCGTCCAACAGCACCACCGAGTAGGGCTTACGTCGCACGGCCTCGGTGAGCTGTCCACCCTCGTCGTAACCCACATATCCCGGAGGAGCACCAATCAAACGCGACACGGCGTGACGCTCCTGATACTCACTCATGTCGATACGTGTCATCATAGCCTCGTCGTTGAATAGGAACTCGGCTAAAGCCTTAGCCAACTCAGTCTTGCCTACGCCTGTCGAACCGATAAAGATAAACGAACCTATGGGACGACGCGGGTCGCTCAATCCGGCACGACTTCGGCGCACGGCATCCGACACAGCCTCGATGGCACGCTCCTGCCCTACCACTCGACGATGCAACTCCTTCTCCATGCGCAAAAGTTTCTCGCGCTCGCTTTGCAACATACGGTTTACGGGGATTCCCGTCCATTTGGCCACCACTTCTGCGATGTCGCGTGCATCAACCTCCTCTTTGATGAGCGACTCCTCGGCACGTGTCAAGGCCTGCTCCTGTTCGAGCGTTGCGATGCGCTGCTCAGCCTCGCGTATCTTGCCGTAACGCAACTCGGCCACAGTACCATAGTCGCCACGGCGCTCAGCCTCGGCTGCCTCGACTTTGAAACGCTCGATGGCCTCCTTTTCGGTCTGAATCTTGGCCAGCACAGCCTTCTGACTCTCCCACTTGGCACGCAACTCCGAGCGAGTGGCATTGAGTTCGGCCAACTCGCGGTCGATGTCCTTCAGACGCGAGGTGTCGTTTTCGCGTCGAATGGCCTCGCGCTCAATCTCAAGACTTCGAGCTCGGTTATCCAACACATCAATCTCTTCGGGCACTGAGTTCATCTCCAAGCGCAACTTGGCTGCCGCCTCGTCCACAAGGTCAATGGCCTTGTCGGGCAGGAAACGACTTGTGATGTAACGATGGCTCAACTCGACAGCCGCCACAATAGCCTCATCTTTGATGCGCACCTTGTGGTGATTCTCGTAGCGGTCGCGCAGGCCACGCAGAATCGACACCGAATCCTCGACCGACGGTTCGTCAACCATCACCTTTTGGAAACGACGCTCCAAAGCCTTGTCCTGTTCAAAGTATTTCTGGTACTCGTCGAGCGTTGTTGCTCCGATGGTACGCAATTCGCCACGCGCCAGAGCGGGTTTCAGTATGTTGGCAGCATCCATTGCACCGTCGCCTTTGCCTGCTCCCACAAGCGTGTGAATCTCGTCGATAAAGAGCAACACCTCGCCATCTGTGTCGACAACTTCGCGTACAACACCTTTGAGTCGCTCCTCAAACTCGCCTTTGTACTTTGCGCCCGCAATCAACGCACCCATATCGAGTGAGTAAATAAGTTTGCTGCGCAGGTTCTCGGGCACCTCGCCATTGACAATACGATGGGCAATACCCTCGGCAATGGCAGTCTTACCCACACCCGGTTCACCAACCAGAATTGGGTTGTTCTTGGTTCGGCGCGAAAGAATCTGCAATACACGACGAATCTCGTCGTCGCGGCCAATCACAGGGTCGAGTTTTCCGCTACGCGCCATATCGTTAAGGTTTATGGCATAGCGTCCCAGAGCGTCAAATTCGCGCTCCGAGGTGGGGCTATCCACGGTCTGTCCTTTACGCAACTCACGGATGGCCGCCAGCAACTCCTTCTCGACCACTCCACTCTCCTTGAGCAGTCGGCTCGCCTCGCCACGCTGGGCCAGAACGCCCAACAACAGGTGCTCTACCGAGGCATAACGGTCGCCAAGTTTCGAAGTGAAGTCCACGGCTCGCTGAATGGCTCCCGACGAATCATTGGAGAAATATTGCTCGCCACCGCTCACACGGGGTTGCGAGGCCACAACCTCCTCCACCCGTCCACGCAACGTGCGCACATTCACACCCACCTTGCCCAACAAAAAGCTGCTCGGCGAAGAGTCGTCGGCAATCAGTGCCGCGAGGATGTGAATCGGCTCTACGGCCGCACCCCCGGCCGTCTGGGCGACACGGAACGCTTGCTGCAAGCACTCCTGTGCCTTGATTGTAAGTGTGTTAATATTCATAGCCTTTTCGGTTTGTTTGTCTACTGAACGTGCAATTCCCGCGCCAGCCACACGCGAATGACAAACTGTCGCGCCACCGTCAGCCACCCTCTGACTTCATGTCACACTCCTCGCCACCATGTCAGATGCACCACGCCACAACGTCCGAAGAGTCTGCCACTTCGACAGCGAGCCGAGGATTTGAAAAATCGCCAACAAAAACCTATCTTTGCATCTACAACAACTCTTATTTCACCCAAACCATGAAAATCGTTATCGACTGCGACATACCCTACATCCTCGGCGTGTGGGAACCCTACGCCGAGGTAGCCTATCTGCCCGGCGACCAAATCTCGGCCGAGCACGTGCACGATGCCGACGCTCTGATTGTCCGCACACGTACACGTTGCAATCAAGCACTTCTCGAAGGCTCGTCCGTGCGCGTAATATCTACGGCAACCATCGGCACCGACCACATCGACCTTGAGTGGTGCGCCGCCAATGGTATTCGTGTCGAGTCGGCCGCAGGATGTAACGCCCGTGGTGTGTTGCAATGGGTTTCGGCCGCTCTGGTCGGCGTATGCCGTAAGCGCGATTGGCAACCCGATGAACTGACCCTCGGAGTTGTGGGTGTGGGTCATGTGGGAAGTCTGGTTGCGGAGTATGCCGCCTCGTGGGGTTTCCGCGTATTGCGGTGCGACCCGCCGCGAAGTCGCCGCGAAGGCCCCGACGGTTTTTGCACGTTACAGGAGTTGCTCCCACAATGCGACATCCTCACCCTGCACGTTCCCTTCACCCGTGCGGGCAGCTATCCCACCGAAGGACTTATCGACGCCTCGGCACTCAATCTACTACCTCAACACGCCGTGGTATTCAACTCCTCGCGCGGTGGTGTGGTCGACGAACATGCACTATTGGAGAGCGGACACGACTTTGCATTGGACACCTGGCAGGGCGAACCCAACCTCAACCCCGAAGTCTTGCAACGTGCCATTTTTGCCACCCCCCACATCGCCGGCTACTCGCGCCAAGGCAAGGCCACCGCAACAAGCATGGCCTGCCAAGCCGTAGCTCGTGCCTTGGGTGTCACTATCGAGATACCGTCGCCCATACCGCCCACAACGCCACGCCCGATAAGCTGGGAGGAACTTCAAGGCGACATAACCCGTCATTTCGACATCTCGGCCGAAAGCACGGTACTGAAGACCCACCCCGAGCAATTCGAACAACTACGTAACAACTACGCCTACCGCCAAGAGTTCTTTTAACGAGTACTGTTCTTTTGTCGATACAAAGCGACGCGCAAACCTACGAATAAAGAATCAGCCATACCCCGTTATAGGGTATGGCTGATTCTTTTATAAGCAAAGGCAACTTATTTTCGTTCTATTGACGAGTCAAAGGAGACATCATCTATGAACTAATAGTAAAGTGTGACTCTGCCACCTTTTTGATGATTCAAAAAGAGCATTAAGTGCAACTTCTACAATGCTTTGAGTGCCTCGAAGTCGATTTCGGGGGCTACGCCGTTAGCCTCACGTTCGAATTTAGCACCGTACTCCTCGCTTTCGTCAAAGAAACCGCAGTTTTTGAGCACAAATTCGTTGTCAACCAACGCGCCATACTTGTCACCACGCATACCCGAAAGACCCGTACCGTCGCAGGTGAAAGTACCTTTGGTAACCTCAATCCACGAACCATCGGCCATGCGAGCCCATTGGTTTTTGAAGTGAACCTCGCGGCTGCGGTGGCTGGTTGCGGGGTTGAAGCACTCCAGGAACGAGTGTGCGCCACGATACCAAGTGTCGGTTTTGGGACGACGGAACGATGCAATCAGATGCCACTCGCCCTTCTCGTCGCAGAAGTAACCCGTGTAAACGGTACGACCTTTACCATCGGGGGTGACTTGAACCAGCGTTTTGTAGGTTTCGCCCGTTTTCCAAGCGTAGTTCGAGAAACTTTGTCCGCCCGAACCCTCGTTACCGAAGTCACGCACGGTAACATCTGCACCCTTGCGCAGGCACACCACGCGGTCCTCCTCGGGAATCTCACGGGGGTCATCGGTCGAATAGGGACTCCACACCGAGAACAACACCGAACGTCCGCCATTCTCATGCGATTGGATACCCATGTAACCCTGCGCAAAGCCGGTCAACATGAAGTAGGTCGAAGGCACATCCTCGCCCTCGGGAACCATAACCTCGGTGTAGAAGTATTCAACATCGCCCTCGGGCAGTTGGTAGCCGAAGTGAACCGACGGACCGCGACGGAACCAATAGTTGTCCTTAACCTTTGCCATCGGCACATAGTTGCAGGTGTCGGCAACGGCCGAACCCGTAACGTCGTATTTCTCGATACGTGCATATTGCGCACCCTCGGGGGTTGCGCTCAGACCTTGAATATCCACTTTGACATAACCGGGTTTGGCAACCTTGAATTTACCCACGCAGTAGTCGGTCATCTCGTTGCCAACGACCTTAACTTTGCGTGTTTTGCCACCACAGGTGAAAGCAAGAGTCGAAGCCTCGGTGCCTTCGGGGTTTGCAGCGCGGACGTTGAGCGAGAAATTGCCGACCACCGAAGTTTTGAAATATAACGACAGCACCACATCCTCGGTGTTCCAATTGCGCACCAAACCGCTGCGGGTGTCGATTACGGCGGCAGCGTTGGCGTTTGTGTGGTCGTTCATCTGTGTCACGTAGGTGTTACCTTGGAAAGGCAGTTCGATGGTTTTCTGCGGAGCTTTGTCGCAGCACGATGCCAACGCAAAGAGGGCGGCGGCAATCATCAGGTTTTTGAGTTTCATAGTACTTTTTGTTTTAGCACGAAGTGTCGTTCGAGCCTTTCGGGACAGATATCGGCCACGGTGAGCAGTATTGCAGTCTCTTCCACTCCACCGAAATCGTCGTTTCGTACGGTATCGAACGCCTGCATCGTGGCAGACAGGTTAATGTAAGATTTTATGAGCGGAGGAATGACCTCCCCTCGGGATTTCATTTCTCTGTGCAAAATTCGTAAATTTTCCTGATAATTCCCAGCGTTGAACAGATTTTTATATCGCTCCACATCAACTTTTATTCGGAATCTGTCGCGGGCCACGACCAACTCTCTTTGTGCAGGACACTGCACTCGGAGGAATGTGTAGAGAATCTGTCGTGCTTCGTGGTTCATTCGCGGATAGACCGTGACCTTTCCGAAGAGGTACTTTGTTGCCACACTGCGCACCACCACCGCGCCCATGCCATCCCAAAGGTTGTCGAGGGCGAACACTCCCCCACGGCCCGATTGATAGCGCGGCTGAATGAACGAACGCCCCAATTCGATGGTGTGTGGCAGGTAGTTTCGTCGAAACCGCTCGCCGAATGAGTAGTAGTGCTCGGTGGAGAGGTTTCGCGGCCACTCCGAGTGCGAAATTATGAAACGGTAGCCGCCCACGATTTGCCTTTCGTAGGGGTTCCATACGACCATTTGACGATAGCCGTCCGAGGCCAGGTCTTCGGCGTCTATGTCGAGTCGTCGTCCCGTTCCACCGCCCGCCCTGCGGAAAGCCACTTCGCGTAGACGGCCTATTTCGGTCATCACGGCAGGGCTGTCTGCAGCGTCGACCACATAGATAAGGTTGTTGGCGTGAGATGTTTCGCCGAGCAGTTTGTCGGGCGTAAGTTCCTCGAGCAGATAACGCCTTGGTACAGCTCGGGCTATGGGTTGTTTTCTGTTGTGCTTTGCCATACCCGCGCGAGGTGCAAACTCCGCGCCACAAATGCAGTGCGGGATTGCCCGACCCATGTTCGGACAACCCCGCCTTGCTGTTACTCCGCTTTACGCGCAAGTTCTTTTCTTCTACTCCTCATAATATTTAATCGAGAAACTACCCATCACAACCCAGTTTTCAGCTAAATTATTATCCTTTTGATGGTCATCCGCCACATAAATACGCTTTTTACCTTGCATTGTAACATTATGCTGGCAAGAAGTATAGTTGTTGTCTCCGGGATTATTTGTAGACCCTACACGAGATATAGATTTTGAATTTGTCTCAACTGCGGTTGTGCCGGTCGTAGGACCACTATAAATAGTTGTTGTCTGACCATTGTAAGGCCATCTTACTGAGCCTGTCGTAAAGTAGCACATTCGGGCTATGTAGGTTACATTAGTATCTTCGGGAGTGTAGAAATTGGGCGAGAACAAATAACCTTTTTTTTCTGTATAAACCCAATCAAAATTATCAGTAGGATAATAATAATAAGTCTGCCAACCTCGACCGCTCCAGTTCTCAACCGTTCCCGTGGCAGTCCAACCTGCGTTCGTATAATCGATGTTTTTGCAGTTCACCTCGTAGGGGATACCCGTGACATGCACCGCGGGACAAGCCGAACGAAGTATTGCGCCGTTTTCGAGCTGTGCATACACCTGCGCATCGTAGGTCTTTCTGTCGTCGGGGGAACTGAATGAAATTTGCTCCTTGCCACCGTCGAAGGCTCTCGGACTACGCACTCCGTTGTACTCGATTCCTCGCGCCACTACGGGCACACGGTAGCGGCCGCCCTTGCCATCGGTGTAGTCAAAGCCCGAGAAGGTCACATTTTCAAAGAAGATTGTATTGCCATCTATACCATTAGCCTCTGCGACTTTGCGCTGCTGGTAAAGCGTGTAGTTGGTGTAGATGTCGGCCGTGATACTGAAATCGGGAATCTCGAAAGCAATGGGATGCAACACACCGCGCGTGTAACTCTTGGCAGGGAACGTGTAGTTGTAGTACAGTCCGCTTTTGGTGGTCACCGTCATGGTGAGCTCTTTGCCCGTCAGGTCGACGGGGTTGATGATGGCCCACACGCAAACGTCGCTGCCCACACCCAAACCTTCCGGTATGTTCACGGTCACGGAGTTGCTCGGCTCGGTGAAAGTCACCGCCATGGTCGAGGTGTTGACCTCGAACTTACCCGTCAACGGCGTACCCTCGGGGGCAGTCAGCGTAATTTTGGTCACCTTTTCACCCTCGGACACATCGTCCTCGGCAATCGACAACCTCACGGCGGCAAACAAGTGCTCGAACTCCAAACCGAAGTCGTTGACTGATGCCGTCACCACCGTACCACCCACTACGGGGCGGGTCACCATAAAGTCGCAGTCAACGGGGAAACCCTTGGTACCCACCTGCATCACATTCTGTTCGCTTCGGAGTTGCAGGTTTCGAATTGTCAGCACTCCGTTGGCATCGGTTTCGCACACCGCATCCTGCTGGTATGGGTAGTATGCGGTGTAGTGATAACGTTGGTCGTCGGTCATCTTTTTGTAGTCGGTCGTGTCGAGCACGCCGTCAAAGATGGTTGCTTGCCTTTGTCCATCTTTGTTGTTGACCATTTTGACGTTGCCGAACTTCTGTTGCATGTCGTTGGCGCCCACGGCCGAGAAACCAATCTTGTCGCCCACCAGCCAATAGTAGATTTGCACGTCGTCCATGACGGTGCGTGTGCTGCCTTGGGCGTCGAACTCCTCTTGCGTGGCATCGCTGCCCTGCGTTCTGACGGCCATGGAGAAATGCACTCCGTCATTCTCTTGGTCTGGGGTGAGGTTTCCGATGTTGTTTTGAGGTTTGTCGGGATTTGCAGTGCCCCAATCCTCGTCGTAGTCGTTGCGGCAGCCCGCAAGGGCCACCGCACACGCCATCACAATCAAGATTCTATTCAGTCGTTTCACGGATTATTCGTACTCAATTTTTGTTTGATATATATTATATTGATTTAACTTATGGCTTTCACTTAATGACACATAACACTCTGTGGACGTCAAAGTTAAAGTTCCCAATGTTTTCCATTGCTTTTTTGCTCCTGTATATGAGTTATATACAGTATTCTTTTCACCTCCATTTTGAGAACTTACCGCTCCTGCATATAATTTTGGGTTAATAGCCGCAGTATTTGTAGCACTAAATTCACACGACACAACAACATTAAGTTGGGAAGGTATATAAAACCGAGGGCTAACACAATAAAAACTCCAAAGGGCGGTTTTAATATGGTCACTATTATTGTCAAAACTGCCTGTTACATCGTCATTTGCATACCACTTAGCATCGTCAGTTGATGTCGAAACTTCATCACCCATTCTGGTAGTATGCAACGGCAGACCAGTAACGTAGACGGTTACGGCGGCGGCCTCGAATGTGCGCTCGCCGACAGTGGCAGATGCGTTGTAGGTATAGGAACCCAAGGCTTGCGAAGTCTTATTGCCAAAAGTTACGCTTGTTACTTTTTGACCCGATTTACTATCCGACGCTGTGCCGCTCTGAGTCAGTGTAAGGTTGCTTACCCAATCTGCATTGGCAATATTCACCGTAGCCTTAGGGTCGAAAATTGTCAAACGATTAGCCACCATATCTGCGGTATTTGCAGCCGCAACAGACTCGTTCTTGGCAATCGAATAAGTTGTTTTAGCCGATGCGACAACCGACACCGGGCCAGGAATCAACACATAAACAGCTTCTGTGCTATGCTCCTTACCGTTAATGGTTGCCACGGCCCAAACATAACCCTCGTAGGTCGAATTGGACAAATCAACATCAAGTGTATAGGTGCGACCATTTTGAGTTTGAGTATAACCTGTTCCCTTCAACTCCACGGCATTGGTTTTGTCTTGATTTCCTGCATAGAACTTAACATTGTCGGCACCTTCAAAGTTTGTTGTCGCAACTATCTTAGCACCATTAGTATTCTTGTGGAAACTACCCGCATTGCCCTTTTGCACATAGGTTTGAACGCTGCTCATCTCCACCTCATGGAAACCAACTTTGCCGATTCGAACAACCTTGCCACCCTCAAACTCACGATTGACCTTCTTGACAATCTCATGAGTATTCTCATCGGCGGCGGTAAGCGTAACCTTAATATCGCCGTCAATCGAACAAGGAATAAACGGCACATATAGTACATTGCCCTCAGTTGCCGTGCCACTATTTGCAATAGTAAGTTCGATAACATTCGAGCCATTGGTAATCTTATCAATAGCCAACGAGCTAAAATTGCTAACCTCAATTTCGCCTGCGATATTCACGCCCGACGGAGCCTCAACCTTGACTTTGCGAATAGGTTTGTCAGCAGCCAACGAAATTTCAAAGAATCCCAACACATGGTTGAACTCGAATGCAGGATGTTCCGCAATGGCGGGTTCCGTGACCGCAATCGACGCGCAATCATCGGCCTTGGCAACCATAAAGTCGAACAAGTGGCCGTTCAATTGGTTCGGGGTTACGGTGTACGCATTCTCAACGGTGAACGACACGGTTTTGCCATTGATGGTCACCTTATCCGCGGGGTAGGCCGCAACGTAGTCGTAGGTCTTTCCTGCGGGAATCTTCTGCTCACCCACTGCTTTATCAATCGAGCCGACAAACGTCGCCGAAGTAGAGCCACCCGCGTTTGCGGTCAAATCGGTACTCAAAAGCACCGACGAACCATCCACCTCATAGGCAGCAACCTCAATCATATCTCCTGCACTCCAAGTCGATTGTCCGTTTTGGAAATCGGTACGGGTTGTGGTTGTACCCGCTTCGACGCTCACACGGATTCTTGTTGACGGGGTCGAGCCGCCATCGTCATGGTTACATCCGACAAATGCGCATGCACAAAGCGCAAGTGCCCCCAATATTCCTCTGAATTTCATACTCGCCGATTAATTAAATTTCTTCATTATCGTAAAACAAGCTTGTCACCGAACTTTCACCAGAAGATGGCTCATCAGTATGTACACTTGCTTGAAAACCCTGCTCCACGGCCAGGGTGATAATCTCAACCTCGGGTTGAATGTAAATGTTTCTGCTCATATCTTTCGTAATTTAGTTTATTCGACATAAATATCTTCGTCCTTATTCCAAGGGTCTATCGACGAGGCGCTAAACACGCGTTTGCCGTCCTCGTAGGTCATCTTTATGACAATGTGTCGCCATTGGCCAACACGCACGCCTGCAATCTCGGTCTCGAAGCGTTCGGACGCACCGTCAACCGTGCCCGCAAACACAACCTTCAGCGTATTGCGCTCGCCCTCGGGACGGAAATATATCGGCGCATTATCCGTAGCCGCAACCCTCAGGCTCGCATCCTCCAGCGACACCGTAGTGCCACAATCCGAACTCATGGCCTCCACAATCTCACCGCGGAACTCGACCGAAACTTTCAGCGACTCCAAAGGGCACACAATGGGGTCGGGCGTGGTGGTTTTACCCGAAACAATCGTAAGTTCACAGCCTCCGCTGAAGTATCCCTCGCGCGACACCGGAGCGTGGTTCGTAGCGCTTGCCACCTCCACACGATAGTCGCCCTCGCGCAGTTGTACCTGGTCGGGCATTTCGCCCAGAGTCCAACTCTCAACCTCCTCGCCCGAGGCCTTCAACAGTGTCACCAGAAAGTTGTCGGTCGACATGGCACGGGTACTCTCCTCGACGGTAACTGCCACAGCGCTCAAGTTCAGCGTTCCATAGCTCACTTCCGCGTTCGGGTCGCCGCCCATTTCGCCACCTTGCTCGCACGACACATTCAGAATCATCATCAGGCCCACGGCCCACAAAATATATCTTTTCATTGCTCTTTCCTCCTATTTGTATTGAACCGAAATTGATTTGACCGTAAACCAAGTGTCGGTGGTTTGGCTAAAGTCATTGGCATAGACCGTCACGCGAGGCTTCGATTGGCTCAGCGTGAAGTTGAATTGGTCGTTGGCAAAACTTGCCTGCGGGTAGAAAAGAACCACACCCGTCTTGCGAACGCCACCCGCCGTATCGGTCGAGTAGCTTCCCGACGAAGCCGCAGCATAAATCGTAGCCTTGGTCGAGTACACCGCGCGATACAGGTAGTTGCTCACGGTGGTTGTTACACCCAGCGAGCTCGGAATGTGGAACGCCGGCGACACAACCCAACCGTTCGATGCCTGATTGGTTTTGCTGCCTGCCTTCAGGCGCAAGCACTTCTCGGAGTCACCGCTACCCATGCCCGAGCCATTCCACACAAACTTGTCGCCCGACCAACCATTGGGGAGCGATGAGCCTTTGGTTGACACCGAGTAAGGGATACCCGTAACCTCAGCCGTCTGTGCCTCCGACTCGAACCTTACGCCGTTCACCACCACATAGGCCTTAACCGTATGTTGGGCCCAGCTTTGGTTGGGCACCTCGCCCACGTTGAAACGTGTGCCCGTAACCGTACCTGCGTAGTTGACGCCATCGACCGAAACACCCACCTCGTCAATTTCGCCGACAAACGCGCTGTTTATATCAAACGTATTCTCCGAGGTGTAAATCGTCTCGCCGTTCTTGCTGTTGGCCACCGATGCACCCGAAGTTTTGTAGTAAGAGTACGAGGTATTGACAGCACCCAGTCCCACCGAGAGGTTTCCGACAACGCGAACACCTTCGGCCCAATCCGAATAGACAATCTCGCCACCTGCGAGTTCGACAAAGCCACGCATCGAGTAGACGCCGCTCTCCAAGCCGTTAATACTCAATTCGAAATTCTGTGTGCCAAGTTCATAACGACACTCCTTGGTCACGGTCTGGCCGTCAGCCGTTACATACTCCATTCCCGTACGAATAATATTCGACGACTCGGCACCGCGCAAATGCACCAACAGGGTTGCCTCCGTGGGGTCCTCGGTTGCACGCGACTCGTTGTTGTCAATCAGCGTGCGGGGCATCTCCATAATCAGCGCCTCGGGCATCGACACAATCACACGCGACGCATAGCCTGCACGGAAGCTACGGCCATCCACTTCGAAGGTTGTGGTGTGGCCCGCAGCATTTATCGATATGGTTATTTTTTGGTCCGTAGCATCCACCGGAGCGATGAACGCCCAAGCCACGCCACTTGCACTCATTCGTGCATTGCAGTTGATGGTAACTCTTTTCGAGCCGCTAACCGTAGCAGCCTCCGCACCCGTAACATCCAGCAACATGCTACCCGCAACATCACACGGGAAGTCCAACACGACACTCTCGATGGTATTGCCATAGCTGTCCACTCCCCCAGGGATTTCGATTTTGAGCGCATGCAGAGCATGGCGATATTTCAGGTCGAGAGCCGCGCCCTTTTGGGTGAGTGCCAAAGCCGTTGAAGGCTCGGCCACCAGCACATCCATCGAGCAGTCATACTCACCCACTTGCACCGAAGGCACATTGAACTCGGCTGTCATGCCCGACACTTTCGATGGTACAGGGTAGACCGAGTAATAGGTGTATTCGCCCCTCTCCATTTGGCTCAGCAGCGACTCGAAGGTTGCACCCGAAGCACCCACCTCGGTAGCGGTAAACTCCGCAGCACGCAGAGCCACACTCTCACCCTTAGTAGCCCACACGGCCACCTTGTCGCCAACAGCCCAATCAACCTCCATGGTTTGCTCGTCAAACGAGGTTCGGGTAGACTCGACGGCCGAAGCGCGGAACGACACCACAGCGGGTATTTGATTTTCGTCGGTCAGCTGCGGTTCGGCGGTACAGGCCGCCAACACGCCCGACAAAAGTATTAACCAAAAACTCTTTTTCATATCTCTCTTTTCTGTTCGCTTTTATAATATATTTTGGCGTCCTTTAATAAATCAGCTCAAAGTCATCGACACACATCCAGCTGTCGGTCGAGCCCGTAAAGTAGTCGCCATAGGAGCTTGCCGTAGCAATGATGATTATGTAGTTCGGACGCACATTCGGTTTGACGTATTTCAGCGGCAGGGTGAACTCCGTCCAACCCTCAACCGACTCTGTGCCCAGGATTTCGCCCCAAGCCACGACCTTGCTGTTGGTCTTGCAATCGAAGAATGTCGATTGGTCGTTTGTATTCACCGAGTGTTTGTCGGTAGTCAGGCAAATCATGATTTGGAAGCGGTCGGGGCCCGAGGTTACCGGAGCACCAACGCCCGTTTTGTTGATTTGACCAACGTTACACTTGTACCATCCGTGCAGTGCCGCGGGGCGACCCGAGAAGGGTTGTCCAAACTCCACAACACCATTCAAACCATCCAACTCCGCAAAACGACCCGTATAGATGTTACCTGCGGCAAACTTGCCAAGTCCCATCATACTCGGGAATGCCGACTGCATGCGTGCACACAGCCTGCCCGACGAACCGGGACGCGGGTCCTCTCTGCTATTGGTGATATTCCACGCATCGCCCAAGGTTGTAGCACCTACATTACCGCTATCCCAGAAGGGAGTTGCACCCTCGGCATAGGGGAACCAAACCTTACCGTTCTTGTGCCAATTCTCGAAATCGCCACCCGGAAGTTCGGGCGTACCCTCGGTGGTAAATGCCACCACGCCACTCTCGGAATCTCCCGACAGCGCACGACACTCATACTCGGTTTGCGGCGTCAGTCCCTTGATTGTGGTCTTGAATACGCCACCTTCGTCGCTATCCAACGTAGCAGCAATCCACTGCTCCGAGTCCTTCACGCGGTACTCTATCGAGTGAGCTTCGTCCGGAGTTCCGGCACAATTAACGTCGGCCGAAGTAGCCCAAGCATTAACACTCACAACCGAGGTGGTCACCTCCTGAATGATGATTCGCCAGCGTTGGGTCACATCACGATAGGTAACGGTCACCTCTTTGATATGTTGACCGCCCGACGAGGAGCTAAAGTCCGTCACCCCTTGAATATCGGGGCTTAGGGTTGTTTCACCCTCGGGGCCGAGTTTGAGTTCCAACACGTTGATTGCCGAGAAATCGGTACCTTTGGCCACATTGACAAGTGCGATACGGTTTTCGATACCTTGTCCCTCGTTCTCCTCGAAGTAGCTCTCGCCGATTTGTCCCTCGACGCGGAAACGTTTCTCGACCGTTTGCACTCCCACGAAGCGGTAGTATGTACGATAACCGTAGACCTCCGAATAGAGCACCTCGCCCACGCGCAGGTTCCACTTGTCACCCTCCTTCACCTGACGGCCGTCGGCATAACGAATCTGTGCCTTATCTTGGTTGTTGATGCCAATCGACACAAACTCCGCCTTGCGCAGGTCTACACTCTCCTCGATATCGAGTACCACAATCGTGGTATCGCCACTGTTTTGAGTCGTGTACTCCTTGGCACCCGTCACGTCAATCTCCGTAAGCGAGCAATCCAAGCGGGGATATGGCACATCGTTCTCGATACATGCCACCGAGCAGAGTGCCACAAAGGCCGCGAACAATATTTTTTGCAACAGTTTCATAGGTTACATTTTACAAATAGAACGAAATTCCGAAACCAAGCGACAGCAGGTTGATTTTGCAAGCCAACGAGCTTGTCGTACGGTGTCCGACCGAAACCTGGTTGGAGATTTGTTCCACATCCTTATAGTTCAGACCCAGCAGGTTGATTGACACCTCGAGGGCAAGGTTGTTGGTGATGAAAGCAGCAACACCTGGAGTAAAACCGAGCGACACGTTGAACGACTTCTCAAACATGCCATTCTCCTCGCTCAGATTCTGTTTGGCTTGCGAGCCGCCCAAACCCAACTGAACCTCCGTAAAGAACGCGAAACGTTGGCTCTGGCCAAGTCCCATGTAGTAACGATAAAACAGTGTTCCGGTGTATGTATGTTTCAGATGACTGACATCTTTAAGGTTCAGTTCGATGTCACTGACACCCAGATTTGCACTTCCCAAACCTATCGAAGTACGGTCGTAACCCACACGAGCTCCAATCATCATGTTGTCGCGGAAGGTATAACCCAAGTGAGCACTCAGGTCGAGTGTGTAGCCATCCACACCTATATCTTCGATAATCAGAAATTTATACTCCGACATGTCGTATTGTGAGTATGACGCTTTGATACCCGTTGTCCACAAACCTTTCTTGATGAAGGCCGATGCAGGCACGTTGAGTCCACGGTCGAACTTTTCGCCACGCTTAACCTTGGGCTTGATATTCGACTTGACAACGGGATAAGTCACCGCAGAGGTCGCAGCAGCCGCCGAAGTTACGGATGTTGCTGTCGCTGTCGTAGTTGTTGTGGAGGCTACGGGTGTTGCCACGACCTTCGAAGGGGTGGCAGGAGCAACAGCAGGAGTTTCGGCTACTGTTTTGGGTGTCGCTGTTTTCGCTACGACAGTGTCCGCCTCCTGAGCTGTTTTAGCAGCAACGGTAGCCGCAGTGGTAGTCATTTTAGCCGCAGTGGCTGTTGCGTTAGCCGCAGTGGTGGTTGTTGGGGGAGCCGCAGTGGTGGTTGTTGGGGGAGCCACGATTTGGCCGTCAGCTGCGTATGTTACGCCGAGGCACGCAAAGGCCAAGGCCGTCAATATAAGTTTCTTGTACATATCTCTTTTGCAATGGTTAGGTTTCGTTAATAAATCAGTTCAAAGTCGTCGACGCACATCCAGCTGTCGGTCGAACCCGTAAAGTAGTCGCCATACGAGCTTGCCGAGGCAACGATGATTATGTAGCTCGGGCGCACGCCGGGTTTGACGTAATTCAGCGGAATGGTAAACTCGGTCCAATCCTTGACCGACTCTGTACCCAGAATCTCGGCCCAAGCCACGACCTTGCTGTGAGTCTTACAGTCGAAGAATGTTGACTTGTCGGCGGTATTGACAGAGTGTTTGTCGGTAGTCAGGCAAATCATGATTTGATAGCGGTCGGGGCCCGAAGTTACCGGTGCACCGTCGCCCGTTTTGTTGATTTGGCCCACATTGCACTTGAACCATCCGTGCAGTGCTGTGGGACGACCCGTAAAGGGTTGACCAAACTCCACGACACCATTCATTCCGTCCAGTTCGGCAAAGCGACCCGTATAGACGTTACCTGCGGCAAATTTGCCGATACCCATCATACTCGGGAATGCCGACTGCATACGCACACACAATTTACCCGATGAACCGGGACGCGGGTCCTCGCTACTGAGCGTAAGATTCCAGCTATCGCCCAGAGTTGTAGCTCCTTTATTTCCGCTATCCCAATAGGGAGTTGCACCAGATGCATAGGGATACCATATTTTTCCGCTTTTGTGCCAACTCTCGAAGTCGCCATTCAAAATTTGAGGAGCAGCCTCGGTGGTGATTGTCACAGGTTCGCCCGTAGCAGCGCCACCCACAAACAGACACACCGAATAGGTGGTCGACGGAGTGAGCCCCGAAAGGTCTGCACGATAACTCTCCGAAGTCTCATCGTACACAGCGTCAACCATTGTCCACTCGCCACTGCGGGTTGCCTGGGCGACCATATAACCAAATTGAACACTATTCTCGACCTTGGGCATCACAGCCGACACCGAGGTACGTGTTGCCCACATATCCCAATCGGACACGGCACTCACACCCGCTTTGAGGAAACTTGCCGTAGCACCTGCCGTGTTGCCCTTGTCATCCAGCACCGTGAACACGATGTCGGTAACACCTCCGGGCAGCGAAGCGATGTACTCCTCGCCTAATGCCACGGTGCATTCCGTATCGCTCACTTGGGTAACGACAACACCCGCGCCCCCGCTCCAACCAAGCAGTTGGACAGGCTCCTCGCCGTAAATCACCGACGAAGCCGTAAGCGAGATGATTGTCGAGGGAGCCTTAGCTCGAATCGTAAAGGGCTCGGGACGAGGTTGTTGCGGCTCACTTATTTCGAAATCCAAAGCCTTGATTTCGGGACGACCATAGATATCGAACACATCCTCCACGTCATCCGTATCCTCATTCAACACGACGTTGATTACAGCGCCGCCCAACGGACGAATATTATATTTCACTGCGAGTCGATACTCCGTTGCGGGTTTAAGGTTGGTAATTTTACCCTCGGCCGACACAGCCGTTCCCTCGGCGGTTTGAGCAGCAAAGTTCCAAGTCATATCGGTGTCACCCGCAGCAGGGGTAATATATGCCACACGTTCGCAATTCTCGGCGGTGAACGTAACGCTGTTTGCTGCGTCAGCCGACACCCGAACCGAGTAGTCCGTCAAATTATCCGTCACCGTTTGGTCGAACGACACGCCCACCAGCACATTGTCGATGGTACAAACCACCTCGACACTCTCCTCCGAACCTGCCGACACCGTAAATTCGCGGTTACCCGAGTAGTGCGGGCCATCGAAACCCGTTGCGGCCACGCCTGCCGACACCGTCACCGTATAAGTTCCGCTTGTGAGCACCAGCTCGGCGGGAATCTCATCCAGCGACTTCCATGAGCGAATCGTACCCACGCCGTTTGCCACCTCAATCGAGTTGATTTGAGGGTTGACCTCGGCACGTGTTGTCGAGCTATCAAACTCTACACCAAGGCGTACAACACCCAGGCCCTCGGCCCCGTTCTCGGGTTCGGCCGTACAGCCGCCCAACATCAGCGCCACGCCTACGCACAACGCCACAAAACCGAATCTCACACTTTTCAACATATTGTTCATCGCTCGCGTTAGTTAAGTTTCACATTCAATTTCAGTGAGGTCACCACTTCATGTCCGAACTCGTCGGTCAGCGTCAACTTGAACTCCACCTTTTTGCCATTGGCCACAATCATCATCGGCATAAAGCTCGAGATGTCGAACACCAGCTCTGTTTTACCCACCACGTTCTCGGCTACGGGGAATCCCAGACCCTCGATAGCACCACGCAACGCCCCGGGGTTACTCAAATCCAAGTGGCTATCAAGTCCCACACCTTGGAGTTGGTCCTTTTGGAATGCCGCAGCATCCGAAACGATATCCACCACCAGCGTTTTGATTTTGTTGGGTGCTGCAATATTGAGTGCCACGGTGATATCACCCGAGGTCAGTTCAAACCATTGGCTCAGGTCGTGTCCCTCCCAGACAATGGTCGGAACACCCAGGTCTTGCGGCTTGTCAGGTTCTACGGGAGGAATAGGTTTGTCATCTTCGCCACCTTCACCGCCTTCGCCGTCACCCTCTGCGGGTTCGCGGTCGTTTTCATCTACCGTGATGTTGCCATTTATATCTACACTACCAACCGTAACGTCAACCACGAAGTCCAATTTGGCACCACCCTCCTCGGGCTCGGGGTCGACGGGAGGATTATCCTCGGGCTCTTGCTCCTTGATGTCGAAGGTCAGAACTTTAACTTCTCCGGGGGTAACATCCTTCACGATTCGCTGCTCGGACACGGGTTGTCCATTACTGTGTCCCGTCAGCACGGCGGTGAGCATCTGTTTCTCGGCCGTAGCGCGGAAATAACCCGTACGACTCTCGTCGGCACGATAAGTCAAACGACCCAGGCCCAGAGTAACCTCAACGCTATAACCCGAGTCCATAACCTCACGGAAACGGTCGGTGAACTCCACACGCACACCGATATTTTGCAGTTCAGCAGTCAGTTTACCGATTTGCGTTGCAGCCCCTGCCTCGACAGTCAGCGTGGTTGTCGCCACATAGTAGGGCGTATTCCATTCGGCCACGGGCACCTCTGTCATCGACGAGATGGTCATCTGATACTCGCCCTCGGAGAGCGATACGTTCGACAAATCGCCCAGCAATCCGCGAGCCTCAACTCGGCCATCTTCGCCACTAATTAAAACGTCATAGCCCTCGGTGTCTATCGACTGACCGTCGGCAAAAACAAGCTCCACGGAACCCACTTCGACCGTACCTTTGGTCGGTTTGGAGGGTTGGCGGTTATTCTCGTCGCCACGGATACAACCCATGGCTGACACACACAGAAGAGCTACAAACAGTGATTTAAGTTTTATCATAACGTCCTATTGTTCGTCAATTTCAATTTCCACATTCTCAACGGTCACGCTGTCGTCAAACTTGACAACCAACGCAGCACTTCCCACCTCGCCATCGTTGACATCCAGGCGCACGTTATAGATGGTGCGCGGTTGCACGTCGCTCACACGGAAGGTTCGGTTTCCCTCTGTTCCGTTGGGTTTGGTGTAGGCCACCTTCAGCGCGAAACCTTCAGGTGCAACAAAAGCCACACGTTGTTCATCCTCCACAAAGGGAATCACAGCACCTGCGGCACTCTCCAACTCGACGGTGACATTCGAAAAGTATTTTGCAAAAGCTGCACTTCGACTCACTCTGACACCCGTATTAACCAGCGTTGCTGTCATATTGACAAGCGTGGTCTGATTGGGCATGATTCGACACGGAGCCTGAGCCTCGAAAGCCGTCTTATCAAACCCCTCATCCGTTACATCGCCATAAGTGGCCTTGAGCTGATACTCTCCCACCTCAAAACGACGGTCGGCAGTCAGTTCCTCCAGACTCGCCCAATACTCCACCTGCTCGCCTTCGGCGGTGGCAACCTCCAGGTCAAAAGCCGCAGCCTCGGGAGCCGCAACAGTCATCTGCTCGGCGCGCGTCACAGCCGAGGCATCGACTGCAAGTTTCACTCGCAACACTCCTCCGTCCTCAACCTTCTCGGCATCCGTGCACGAGGGGGCCATCATCAGAGTTCCACCCGCCATACACATCATCAACATTCTCAGAAAGCGTTTCATATCATCAACTTGTTTATAATCTCACTTCAAGTGCGCACATGTGCACACTACCTTCAACGTCGCAAAAATACTAATAATTATTAAATCACACAATAAAACGACAATTTTGTAGATAAATTTTTATGTTTCGTCGACAAATTGCAGATACATTTTTCCACACAAGCCATCCATACAACACAACATCGACCGCGCTCCAAGACTCTGTATTTTACATTTCGAAGTGCCCTATTTTCCGCCGAGAGAGTTGTTTATTTGCAAAATATGATTACCTTTGCGACTGCCTACAATTAAAAACGTAAAGATTTGTGAGATGAGAAATGCAGTAATTAAAGGCATCGAAGCATACCTTCCGGAGTATGTCTTGACCAATCAAGAACTGTCCACAATGATGGACACCTCCGACGAGTGGATTACCACACGTACCGGAATCAAAGAACGACGAATCCTCAAAGGCGAAGCACTCGGAACATCATACATGGGTGCCCAAGCCGTCGAAAAACTACTCCAAACAACCGGAACCAATCCCGATGAAATAGATATGGTGATTTGCGCTACGGTGACACCCGACATGCCGTTCCCCGCAACAGCAAACATCATCAGCGACAAATGCCACATTCTCAACGCTTGGGGATACGACATCAACGCAGGATGCAGCGGATTCATCTTCTCGATGGCCTCCATCGCCTCGATGATTAAGGCCGGCACGGCCAACAAGGCTATTCTTGTGTGCGGCGAAAAAATGTCGAGCATCGTCGATTATGGCGACCGCACCACAGCTCCTCTGTTTGGTGACGCAGCCGTGGCTCTGCTCATCGAAGCCACCGAAGACGAGAACGAAGGACTTATCGATTGCGATATGCACGTCGACGGCGTGGGACGACGTTTCCTCTACCAAAAAGCGGGAGGCTCGAAGTACCCTGCAACCATCGAAACCGTGGCCGAACACGCACACTACATCTTCCAGGAGGGACGCACCGTGTTCCGCTATGCCGTGACCAATATGGGCAACACCACCGAAACCGTCATGCGTCGCAACAACCTGACAATGAACAACATCGACTACTTCATCCCTCACCAGGCCAACATCCGTATCATTCAAGCCATACAGCAACAGCTTGGCCTTCCAGAGGAGAAACTGTTGGTGAATATCGACCGTTTCGGTAACACAGCAGGCACCTCGATTCCGTTGGTGCTGTGGAACTACAAGGAACGCTTCCGCAAGGGAGACAACATCCTGATGTCGGCCTTCGGCGCAGGCTTCACCTGGGGTTCGCTCTACTACAAATGGGGTATATAATCATTGTTCCGTACACAACAAAAGGGCTGTCAAGCAATTGACAGCCCTTTTGTTGTGTATGTACCCTAAATTACTTCAGCAACGCTTTCAGATTTACATCTTTAGCAGCTTTTGCTTTCATTGCGGGGTTCTTCTCGATTGCGCTTTTCAGATAAGCCTTAGCCTCGGCTACGTTACCTTGCAGCGAAGCGATTACAGCACGCAGGTATTCAGCATCAGCCGATTTGTCACCGGCCAAAGCCGATTTAGCAGCCGACATATTGCCCTCCAATACGTAGTTTACAGCAGCGTTGTAGCCCGACAGTTTGCCATTGGCAGCAGCGTAGTTACCCTCTGCTACGGCAGCCAGAGCTTGAGCCTCAGCCGAAGCACCGGCAATGTATTGTTTTGCCTCTGCGATTTTGCCCTCGGCCAGAGCACCCACTGCCAAGTTGTTGTTGATGACAGCATCCGAGCTGAGCGACGAAGCCTTCGAGAAAGCTTTGCTTGCCTCGGCCCAGTTGCCCATTTGAGCGTTCACAACACCAAGGTTGTTGTAAGCACGAGCATCGTTGTAGGTAGTTGCGGCAGCAGCGTAAACTTTTGCTTTTGCGGCGTTGTCGTTAATCAGAGTTGCACCATAGAGCAGTTGCTCGAGGCTGAGTTTCGACATCTCGCCACGCTCGATAGCAGCAACGATTTCGGCGTCGGTCAGGTTTTGAACCTCGGCAGTTGCAACCAATTGAGTACGACGCAGTTGGGGAAGAACCTCTTTTGCGAGTTGCTCAAATACGGCGCTCATATTTTTGATTTGAGCATCGCGCTCTGCGGGGTTGCTGGTCATTTGGAGGATTTGGAGAATCATGGCTTTGTCCTCGATGTTCGAAGCCTCAACCAACTCTTTGAAACCTTGCCAGTCCTCGCCATAAGCTGCGGCGTCATAGCTTACACCGTCAACCTTTTTGAGCTCGTTTTTCAGAGCTTTTTGGCCGCTCTCGCTACGAGCTTTCGACAGTTTGTCGTTCAGAGCCAGAGGACCATCGGGCGAAGCATAACCGTTAGCGTAAACGCTACCCAGAGTTACACGGTCTTTGTCAACGTTCTCGGTGATGAATGCCTCCAGAGCCTTGATTTGCTCGGTGGTCAGCTGATTTTTGCGAACGTTCGATTGGTTGATGGTGTACATGATGTTAGCCTTCTCGCTGATGGTGGTGGTCTTCTCGTACTTGTCGCTCATAAGCTCCAGAGCCGAAGTGTAGTTCATCTTGTTTTGGAGCGTGTTGACACCCTCAGCAACGGGGATACGGGCAACCTCGGTCATCTCGGTCTCTTTGTTGCAACGTCCCTCGATAACCATAACCAGGGTCGAAACCTCGGCGCGGGGGTCATACGGGAACGACACCGACATGGTGTAGCTGCCACCCATCTTTTGGTCGATTACGATGTAGTTGTCCTTAACTTTCGAACCTTGGAAGTATTGAGGAGTACCAACAATGCTACCACCTTCGAACTCCAGCACGGGAGTAACCTTGGCAACAGCCTTCTTGTTGTAGTACTTCTCGGGGAAGCTTACAGTAACATCGGTGATGATGTTATTGCCTTTCAGGGTAAGGACCTCGGGATTGCAGGTAACAATCACGTCATCCACATTTTTGGCCATTTTTTTGAAGCAGTTACAGCTCGAAGCCATAACACCAACGGCCAGAATCAAACACAGGTTTACAATCTTTTTCATGGTTCTAATACCTATTATAATAATATAAATACTTTATTCTCTCTGTTTGGCTTGGGCTGCACGCCATACGTTGACCGCAGCCCCACACCAACTCTCTTTTTCTAATTACTCTTTGTCGCTATGCTCACGACGTTCGCCACGGGGTTTGCCACCCTCACGACGGGGGCCACGGCGTTCACCACGCTCGCCACCACGCTCACGACGCTCCTCTACCCAACCCTCGGGTTTCTCGAGCAGCACTTTGCGAGACAATTTGTACTTACCGGTCTTTTGGTCGAGTCCGATGAGTTTCACCTCCAGAACATCGCCCTCTTTGATGCCGGTCTCCTCCATGGTCTCGAAACGTTTGTAGTCGATTTCCGAGATGTGCAGCAGAGCGTCCTTACCGGGAAGTATCTCAACAAACGCACCAAAAGCCACAACCGATTTAACTTTTCCGGTGTAAATCTCACCAACCTCGGGAACAGCTACGATGCCTTTGATGCGGTTGAGTGCGCCGTCCAGCGACTCTTTGTCAACGCCAAAGATGTCAACGATACCCTTTTGGTCAACCTCGGTAATAGTGATGGTGGTACCGGTGGTCTTTTGAATCTCTTGGATAACCTTACCGCCCGGGCCGATAACTGCACCGATAAACTCACCGGGGATGGTGATTTGAACGATGCGGGGAACGAACGGACGATAGTCCTCACGAGGCTCGGCGATGGTCTCGGTGATTTTGTCCATGATATGCAGACGACCGGCCTTTGCTTGAGCCAGCGCCTTAGCCAGCACCTCATACGACAGACCGTCAACTTTGATATCCATTTGGGTTGCGGTGATACCGTCACGAGTACCGGTAACCTTAAAGTCCATATCACCCAAGTGGTCCTCATCGCCCAGGATATCCGACAGAACGGCATATTTGTCGCCCTCCGAAATCAGACCCATTGCGATACCCGACACAGGCTTTTTAAGTTTCACACCGGCGTCCATCAGAGCCAGAGTACCTGCACACACGGTAGCCATCGACGACGAACCGTTGCTCTCGAGGATGTCCGACACCACGCGCACTGCATAGGGGTTCTCCTCGCCTACGGGAACCATAGGTTTGAGCGCACGCCATGCCAAGTGACCGTGACCAATCTCACGACGGCTCAAACCACGCGAAGGACGAGCCTCACCGGTCGAGAAGGGCGGGAAGTTGTAGTGCAGAACGAACTGCTCGGTGCCTTGAACCAACACCTCATCGATTTGTTTCTCGTCGAGTTTGGTACCCAGGGTTACGGTGGTCAGCGATTGGGTCTCGCCACGGGTGAAGATAGCCGAACCGTGAGCTGCGGGCAGGTAGCCTACCTCGCACCAGATAGGACGAATCTCGTCCATCTTACGACCGTCCAGACGTTTACCCTCGTCGAGAATCATATTACGCATCGCTTTCTTCAACACGTCATCGTGGAAGTAGCGTTTAATCATGGTTGCTTTTGCCTCCAGCTCCTCCTCGGTGAATTGCTCGCAGAACTCAGCCTCGATAGCCTCGAAGCTCTCGGTGCGCGAGTGTTTGTCCGAGCCGCTGGTAGCCACGGCGTAAACCTTGTCATAGGTCTCGGCGATAACTTTTGCACGCAGCTCCTCGTCATTCTCCTCGTGGCAGTAGGTGCGTTTCACATCCTTACCCAACTCTTTGCTCAACTCGATTTGAGCGGCGCAGTGAGTTTTGATAACTTCGTGAGCAAATTTGATGGCTTCGAGCATAACCTCCTCCGAAACCTCTTTCATCTCACCCTCAACCATCAAGATGTTGTCGATAGTACCTGCAACCATCAGGTCAAGGTCCACGTCATTCATCTGCGAGAAGGTGGGGTTGATAACGAACTCGCCGTTCAGACGAGCTACACGCACCTCCGAAATCGGGCCACCGAAGGGGATGTCCGACACAGCGAGTGCAGCCGAAGCGGCCAGACCGGCCAGCGCATCAGCTTGAATATCTTTGTCGGCCGAAATCAGATTTACGGTCACGAACACCTCGGCGTGGTAGTCCGAGGGGAACAAGGGGCGCAATGCGCGGTCAATCAGACGAGCTACAAGAATCTCGTTATCGCCGGGGCGAGCCTCACGTTTGAGGAAACCGCCGGGGAATCGTCCGCACGAAGCGTATTTCTCTTTGTAATCGACTTGCAGGGGCATGAAGTCGGTGTCAGGTTTTGCGTCTTTTGCGGCTACCACAGTGGCGAGCAGCATGGTATCGCCCTGTTTTACCACCACGGCACCATCGGCTTGTTTGGCGAGTTTGCCGGTTTCGATGATTATTTCTCGATTGTCGTCGAGTTTAATCACCTTTTGTGTTGCGTTGTACATCATTTCGTTAATTTATCTTTTTTCCAATTGTGTATCCGAAAAAGGGGGTTGCCAAAAGTGCTTTTGAACAACCCCATTTCTTTTCGCGAGCGGCGAGTTTGATTTTCACAGACAGCCTCACAAAAGCCATCCGCTCTCTTACTGCATCTCTCCCCCCCGGCTCGCACCTCGTCCGAAATTACTTACGGAGGTTCAGAGCCTTGATGATGGCGCGGTAGCGCTCGATATCAACCTCTTTGAGGTACTCCAACAGTTGGCGACGTTTACCAACCAGGCGGAGCAGGGCACGTTGAGTACCGAAGTCCTTGCGGTTCGATTTGAGGTGTTGTGTAAGGTGGCTGATACGGTAGGTAAACAGCGCGATTTGGCTCTCAGGCGAACCGGTGTCGGTGTTAGACTTTCCGTACTGACCGAAAAGCTCTTGCTTTTTTTCTGCTGATAAATAGCTCATAATAAAATTGTTGATTATGGTTCCACTTTACGACGTATCCGCCTTACCGAATTACGCCAAAGCGTGGCGCAAAGGTAGTGCTTTCATTTGTGAAAAACAAAACTTTAGCAAAAAGTTTACACATTTAAAATGCAAAATTTGTCATTAACCGCAAAAAAACATATTTTTGTGGGGTTGAATAACGCATTAACAAACATTTTGGAATATGAAAAGACTCTTTTTGATGATTGTTGCAGCCTTGACTTTCACCGCCTGCGGCAGCAAATATGAATTCTTCAACGGACACACACAGGGCACTACCTATCACATTATCATGGAGTCGCCCACAAACGATATGCAACAGCACATCGACGAGGTGCTGACCTATGTCGACACTACCATGTCGATTTTCAACCCCAATTCGCAAATCAGTCGTTTCAATCGTGGCGAGTTGGTAAGAGTGGACAAAAACTTCGAGCACTGTTTCAACACGGCTCGCGCTGCATACATCTTCTCGAAGGGGGTCTACGATGTTACCGTAGCTCCGCTTGTTGACCTTTGGGGTTTCGGTCCTTCGGGCCGCAAAGCCGAACCCACTCAGGCTCAAATAGACTCGGTACTTCAATTTGTCGGCCAAAACAAGATGCGAGTCGCCTACTCGCGTTTGTTCAAGGATGACCCTCGTTCTCAACTCGACCTCAGTTCGGTTGCCAAAGGTCTCACCGTCGACCTGATGTGCAAAATGCTCGACAAGCAAGGTATCCAGAACTACTTGGTTGAAATCGGCGGCGAGATTCGTTGCAAGGGTATCAGTGCCCGCAAAACCATGTGGCGCGTAGGTATCGACAACCCCGAACACGGTATCAAGGCAGGTGCTCCGCAGACCATAGTCAATCTGCAAATACCCTCCGGCACCTCGGTAGCCACCTCGGGCAACTATCGCAACTACTACGTCAACGAGAACGGCCGACGCGTAACCCACACACTCAATGCCCAAACGGGTTATCCCCAAGAGAGTTCCATCCTCTCGGCTACGGTTATTGCTCCGAGCTGCGTCCGTGCCGACGCCTATGCCACCATGCTGATGGCCATCGGCGACCCCGAACAACTCGGCTGGTACGAGCGACGTTTGGGCAAGGCTTGCCACTTCCTGGTTGTCTACACCGACGAGCAGGGTAAAACGCAGATTTTCAAGACCGCCAAGATGGATGATTTCATCCTCGAATAGTCTGAGCGGGGAGTATAAGTTCAGCCTATACCGACATCAGAACAAGTGATTGAAAAAATTAGGAATTTACACCTTTGCGCACTATATTTGCATTAACAAAACAGACAAAGATTAATTAACCCTAATAATTATACAGCTATGTTAAGTCAGAAATTACACGCAGCTATCAACGAGCAAATCAACGCCGAGTTGTGGTCGGCATATCTCTATCTGTCGATGTCGATGGACGCCGAATCCAAAGGTTTTAAAGGTGTGGCCAACTGGTTCTATGTTCAATGGCTTGAGGAGCAAGACCACGCACGAATTCTGATTAACTACCTCAATTCGCGCGATGCCAAAGTCGAGCTCAAACCCATCGCCGAGGTACAAACCGAGTGGGATTCGGTGCTCGATATGTACAAGGATACTCTCAAACACGAAAAAGTCGTCACCTCGCTGATTAACAATCTGGCAGCTATTGCCGCCGAGGACCGCGACTACGCATCGAGCAACATGCTGATATGGTTTATTGACGAGCAGGTAGAGGAGGAAGAGTCGGCACGCGACATGATTTTCGCCGTAGAGTCGGTCGAGGGCAACAAGTACGGAATGTACCAACTCGACAAAGAGCTCGCCGCACGTACCTACACCCAGGCTTCACCCCTGGCTACCACAGCAGAATAATGCACAATTCACAATTGTGAAATTATAAATATTGAGATGGCGTCCATGTTTTGGATGCCATCTTTGTTTTGCCGCAAAATTCCTCAAAATCCTCAAACTCACCAAAGTAGAAAAATTTGGAAGTGCCGGGAGCATATACTCTCTTACAACAAACAGGTCGTTCGACGTGATTGCCGAACGACCTGTTGCATTAAAAGTAGCAGGGCTTACTTGCGATAGATTTTGGTGTAGCCGTAGATAGCCTCCTCGCCCAACTCCTCTTCGATGCGGAGCAGTTGGTTGTATTTAGCCATACGGTCCGAACGCGAAGCCGAGCCGGTTTTGATTTGACCGCTGTTGGTAGCAACTGCGATGTCGGCGATGGTCGAGTCCTCGGTCTCACCCGAACGGTGCGAAGTAACCGAAGTGTAACCTGCACGGTGAGCCATCTCGATAGCGTCCAAAGTCTCGGTCAGCGAACCTATTTGGTTAACTTTGATAAGAATCGAGTTAGCGCAACCTGTCTCGATACCTTTCTTCAAGAACTCAACGTTGGTTACGAACAGGTCATCACCAACCAATTGGCATTTGTCGCCGATAGCGTCGGTCAGCATCTTCCAGCCGTCCCAGTCGTTCTCGCTCATACCGTCCTCAATCGAGTCGATAGGATATTTCTCAACCAGACCTTTCAGATACTCAACTTGCTCAGCCGAAGTACGTTTTGCACCCTTCTCACCCTCGAATTTGGTGTAGTCGTAGATGCCGTCAGCATAGAACTCGCTCGATGCGCAGTCCATACCAATCATCACGTCTTTGCCGGGAGTGTAGCCAGCTTTCTCGATAGCTTTGATGATGCAGTCCAGAGCGTCCTCGGTACCATCCAGTGCGGGAGCGAAACCACCCTCATCACCTACTGCGGTGCTCAAGCCGCGCTCGTGAAGCACTTTTTTGAGGTTGTGGAACACCTCAGCACCCATACGGATACCCTCTTTGAACGAAGGAGCACCTACGGGGCGAATCATGAACTCTTGGAAAGCGATGGGAGCATCCGAGTGCGAACCGCCGTTGATGATGTTCATCATAGGAACGGGCAGAGTTTTAGCATTCGAGCCACCGATGTAGCGATACAGGGGCACACCCAGGTAGTCAGCAGCAGCGCGAGCCACAGCCAGCGAAACGCCAAGGATAGCGTTAGCACCCAGGTTGCTTTTGGTGTTGGTTCCGTCCAGAGCAATCATAGCTTTGTCGATACCAACTTGGTCGGTAACGTTCATGCCGATGATTTCGGGAGCGATTTTGGTGTTAACATTCTCAACGGCTTTCATAACGCCTTTGCCGAGGTAGCGACCTTTGTCGCCGTCACGCAGCTCGAGGGCCTCATTTTCGCCGGTCGAAGCGCCGCTGGGAACAGCTGCGCGGCCGAATGCGCCAGATGCGGTGAATACTTCAACCTCGATGGTGGGGTTACCACGCGAGTCGAGAATCTCTCTTCCGTGTACACTTACGATTTGCATAATCTTTAAATTTTTAAAGGTGTATAAATTAGTATTTGTTTGTGTTATCTGTTGCTGCTGTTGGACTAACGCCCCAATACGGGAGCTTATTATATCCGCACAAAGATATAATTTTTTTTGCAAACAACATATACTAAAAGCCTCAATAGTGCGTTTTTATTGCAAGAAACCGGAAAACTTTTTTTGTTTTTCGAGTTTTCTGCAATATATTTGCACCCGATTTTAATGATTATGGGGAATATTACACATACCGAAAATACCGAATCGCAACGCGACTACATCATCCGCCGTGCAGCCGAGATGTTCCTGGAGCAAGGTATCAAGGGGGTGCGAATGGATGACATTGCCCGCGAACTCGGAGTGTCGAAACGCACACTCTATGAGATGTTTGGCGACAAGCGCGAGTTGCTTGAGGAGTGTCTCGAACACCACTTGGCAAATGTTCGCCGCTACACCTCTGAGCAAGTCGATAAGGCTGCGAATGTGGTCGAGGAGATTATCATCATGATACGCCTTGCGCATCAGATGAACGACCGCTGTCGAATGTTCATGCACTCGTTGGAGAAGTACTATCCCGAGATTGCCGAGCGATTCCGCGAGCGTCAAGCCCAAAATGGCTCGGAGATGTTTCACCGAATGTTGCAACGCGGACTGGACGAGGGGATTTTCCAAGCGGATATGAACGTGGAGTTCACCGAGACCATTTTCAGCATGACTTTGCAGGGATTGGCCTCGTCGGCCAAGGTCAAACTGCCCGAGGGGATTACGATGCGAGATGCCATGAGCTACATTATCGCCAACTTTTTCCGAGGTCTTGCGACCGAAAAAGGATTGCGCATGGTTGATGAGTACAAACTCAAAAATAAAGATATATACATAAATTTAGGATAAAGCAACACTATGAGAAGATTAGCAGTTTTGGCGCTGGCCCTCGCTTCATTTGTTGGGGTGTCGGCGCAACAGACGCAGAAAATCACTCTGACACTCGACGAGGCGGTGAGCATCGCCATGAGCGACAACCCGACCATCAAGGTGGCCGACCTCGAAATCGAGCGACAGAAGTACGAACGTAAACAGACCGAAGCAAACCTTTGGCCGCAACTCTCGGCGACGGGACAATACCTCTACGCCATCGAGAAGCAGAGCATGGCCAAGGGTCTGTCGTTTGGTGCCGACAACACGCTGTCGGCCTCGGCCAACCTCAACATGGCACTGTTTGCTCCGGCAGTCTACGCGGCACTTAATATGAATAAGGTGCAGTTGGAGAGTGCTGTCGAGGCGGCACGCGCCAGCAAAATCAACCTTGCAGCCGAAGTTAAGAAGGCCTATTACAACATCCTGTTGGCACGCCAATCCATCGAAGTGCTGCACGCCAGCGAGGACAACATCAAAGAGACGGTGCAAAACACACGCGACATGTTCGGTGCGGGCTTGGCGGCGGAGTATGACCTGCTGACAGCCGAGGTGCAACTGAGCAACCTCAAACCGACCATCATCCAAACCGAGAACTCGGTGAAGATTGCCGAACTGTTGCTCAAGATGTACTTGGGACTGCCCCAAGATACCGAAATCGAGGTTGTGGGTACACTCGACGAGTTCCGCGACGCGGTGTTGGCAGGAGGCGAGCCCATGTCGACCGACCTTTCGGGCAACACCGACCTTCGTTCGTTGGACATCAACCTCAAAATGCTGAATGCCCAAAAGCGTATGGCCAACAGCGCACGTATCCCCACCATTGCAGCCTTTCTGCAAGGTACCTACACGGGTAACGACGCTGTCAACCCGCTCAAAAGTATGATGGGCGGTGGCGCAGGAGCAGGCGCAGGCGCAGGAGCGGGTGTAGGTACGGGCACTGCTGCCGAGCGCGAGTTCTGGTGGCAATATCCTATCAACGTTGGAGTTCAGGTTTCGATTCCCATCTTTGCGGGCTTCGCCAACACCTCGAAGGTTAAGAGCATAAACAACAGCATCCGCCAACTTGAGATGCAACGCGACTACCTCCAAGAGGGAATGTACGTACAGGTTCGCTCGGCTCTCAACACGCTTGTGACCGCCCGCGAAACGATGTTGGCCAACGAGAAAACCGTTGCACAAGCTCAAAAAGCGTTCGAAATCTCGCAAACCCGCTACACCGCAGGTGCAGGAACAATTCTTGAGGTGAACTCGGCCGAGTTGCAACTCACCCAATCAAGACTCAACTACTCGCAAGCCATCTACGACTACCTATCGGCCAAAGCGGAGTACGACAAAATTATCGGTAAAGAGGAATAACGAAAAAGTATAATATAAGGTATGAAATTGAACAAAAGAATGTTTCTGACCCTGGCACTTGGAACGGTGCTGGTCGGATGCGGAGGCAAACAAGAGGCCACAACCGCCCAAACCGAAACTGCCAAAGTACTCGTCAAAACCGAGACGGCAATCACTCAAACCGTGGCTCAAACCGAGGAGTTTACGGCCAACATCGAACCCTACAAGAAAAACTATATCACCCCCGCAGTGCAGGGCGTGCGTATCGACCGAATCCTGGTGGATGTAGGCGACCGTGTCAAGAAAGGTCAACTGCTGGTTGAGATGGACCCCACCAACTATAACCAACAACGTGTAAACCTCCAAAACGCACAAGACACCTACGACCGTACCAAGAAGGTGTTTGAGGTGGGCGGCGTGTCGCAACAACAACTCGACCAGGCACACAACAACCTCACACTCCAAAAAGAGGTGATTGCCAATCTCGAGAAGAATATCAAACTGCTCTCGCCCATCAACGGTGTGGTAACGGCTCGTAACGACGAGGCAGGCAACTTGTTTGCCAACCAACCCATCCTCCAAGTGATGCAGATTGACCGTCTGAAAGTTACGGTTAACATCTCGGAGCAGTTCTATCCCGTGGTAAAACTCGGCACTCCCGTTAAGGTTGGTGTCGACATCTTCCCCGGCGAGGAGTTCGATGGTAAGGTTACGCTGATTTACCCTGCAATGGACGCAGCAACCCGCACCTTCACCGTTGAGATTACCATCCCCAATGCAAGTGAGCGTCTGCGCCCGGGAATGTTCTCGCGCTCGACCTTCAACATGGGTAACCGTGAGAGTGTGATGATTTCGGACGTTGCCGTGGCTCGTCAGGCAGGTACCGCCGAGCGTTATGCCTTTGTCGAGAAAGATGGCGTGGCAGAGCGTCGCGTGGTACGCCTCGGCCGCCAAGTAGGTAATCTGGTAGAGGTGCTGAGTGGCATCGAAGCCGGCGAGAAGGTCATCGTGACCGGTCTGTCGAAACTCGAACAAGGTACCCCCGTAGAGGTTCAAAACTAACCAAACATTCTAAACTTAAACACTCGTTAAGCAATGAATATTTACGAACAGGCCGTCCGCAAACCGATTTCGACCATACTTATTTTTATAGGTGTGATTATCTTCGGTTTGTTCTCGCTGACAAAGCTGGCCATCGACCAATTCCCCGAGATGGAGTTCCCCGCAGTTGCGGTGTTTACGACCTACCCGGGTGCCAACGCCGAGGAGATTGAAACCAACGTGACACGTATCCTCGAGGACCAACTCAACACGGTTGACAACCTCGAAAAAATCACCTCGACCTCGTCGGATAACTACTCGATTGTCAATCTCGAATTGGAGTGGGGCTCGGACATTACCGAGGCCACCAATGACGTGCGTGACGTGATTAACCGAAGCAGCAAACTGTTGCCCGATGGCGCCGAACAACCCGTTGTGTTCAAGTTCAGCTCGTCGATGCAACCTATCATGATTCTCTCGGTTACGGCCGATGAGAGTTACGCTGCGCTCAATAAAGAGCTGGATGACAAACTTGTCAACACCCTCAACCGTATCGAAGGCGTAGGTGCCGTGAGTCTTGGCGGTGCTCCCGAACGTGAAATCCAAGTCAACGTAGACCCCACCAAGTTGGAGGCTTACGGACTTACCGTCGAGAGCCTCGGACAACTCATCGCCGCCGAGAATGTCAATATCCCCGCAGGTACAATCGACATTGGTAGCAACACCTTTAATATCAAGGCCGACGCCGAGTACTCTTCGGGCGAACAGGTGCGCAATGTGATTGTGTCGAACGCAGGAGGCCGCACCATTCACCTGACCGACGTAGCCGAGGTGAAAGATACACTTGAAAAGGCTACTCAGGATGTGCGTATGAACGGCAAACGATGCGTTACCGTGATTATCCAGAAACAATCGGGCGCAAATACCGTTGAGATTGTTAAGCAGGTGCAGGCTATGCTGCCTTCGATTCTGCAAACCCTGCCCCCCGATGTCGAGATTCACACCGTGTATGAGGGTTCGGAATCGATTATCGACTCTATTAACTCACTGTCGGAGTCGGTTATGTACGCTCTTATCTTTGTGATTCTGGTGGTGATGATTTTCTTGGGTCGCTGGCGTGCAACCTTCATCATTGCACTGACCATCCCCATCTCGCTGATTACGGCATTTATCTATCTGTTCGCCACAGGCTCGACGCTTAACATCATCTCGCTGTCGTCGCTGTCGATTGCAATCGGTATGGTGGTGGACGACGCCATTGTGGTGTTGGAGAACATTTCGACCCACATCGACAAGGGTTCGAAACCGCGTGAGGCCGCAATCTACGGTACCAATGAGGTGTGGTTGTCGGTAATCGCCACCACGCTTGTGGTAGTCGCCGTGTTCATGCCGCTCACCATGCTGGAGGGTATGATGGGTATCATGTTCAAAGAGTTGGGTTGGATTGTGACCATTGTGGTTTGTACGTCGACTGCTGCGGCCGTGTCGCTGACCCCTATGTTGTGTGCATATATGCTCAAGGCCGATGGTGCAGTGCACGACTACAAGGGTGTGGGAATCATCTACAAGCCGATTGACAAGTTCCTTGCTTGGTTGGACGGTGTATATGCTAAGACTTTGGCGTGGGCCGTTAACCACCGTACAGTGGTTCTCTGCTCTACATTGGGACTGTTTTTGGGGTCGCTCGTGCTGCTGAAGTTCGTGCCCATGGAGTTCTTCTCGAAGACCGACAACGCCGCAATTAACGCAACCGTCAAGCTGGAGCAAAACATCGGAGTGGACTACACCGCACGCATTGCCCGTCAAATCGACAGTATTATCTATGCCAAATACCCCGAGGTCGACCGCGTACAGGCAACTGCCGGTGCAAGCAGCTCGGACAATATGTTCGCGGCAATGAGCGACAACGGTAGCCACATTGTGACCTATCGTATGAAACTCCCCAAAGCCGACGAGCGTGACCGCAGTATCTTCGAGATTGCCGACCTGCTGCGTCAGGACCTCGACAAGATTCCCGAAATCCGCGAATATAGTATTACGACCGGTGGCGGTGGTCCCGGTGGTGGTACGAGCCCCATCGAGGTTAAGGTGTTTGGCCACAACATCGAGGTTTCGAACGCCGTGGCTCTCGACCTGAAGGCCAAAATCACCGCGCTGGACGAAACCCGTGACGTGAAACTCTCGCGCGAGGACCTGCGTCCCGAGTATAACGTGGTGTTCGACCGCGACAAGTTGGCCTACTACGGAGTGTCGAACGCAACAGCCGCCAATTTTGTGCGTAACCGTATCAACGGCTACACCGCAAGTAAATATCGTGAGGATGGTGACGAGTACGACATCGTGGTTCGCTACGCCGAGGAGCACCGCGAATCGCTCACCGACGTCGAGAACATCACCCTTTACAGTTCGACCACGGGTCGCCCCATCAAACTCAAAGAGGTGGCTACCGTAACCGAGGAGTTTGCCGCTCCGAGCATCGAGCGCGAGGACCGTCAACGTGTGGTTAAGGTGGAGTCGGATATGGCCCCCGGTGTACCTCTGGGTACTGCTGCCGCCAAGATTCAAACCATCCTCGACACGTATGAGTTGCCCGACGGTGTATTCGTCGAGTTGGGTGGCGACATCGAGGATATGAACGACTCGACCAGCGATATGATGATGTTGATGGTGCTGATTGTGATTCTGGTTTACATTGTGATGGCTACTCAGTTCGAGAGCCTAAAGATGCCTTTCATCATCATGTTCACCATTCCGTTCGCCTTCACGGGTGTATTCGTTGCGCTGTGGCTGACCGGCAAACCGTTGTCGATGATTGCTCTGATTGGTGCCATCATGCTGGTGGGTATCGTAGTTAAGAACGGTATCGTGATGGTGGACTTCACCAACCTGCTGTGCGAGCGCGGTATGAGGGTTATGGATGCTGTGGTAGCGGCAGGTAAGAGCCGTCTGCGCCCCGTGTTGATGACCTCGCTGACCACCATCTGCGGTATGATACCCATGGCAATCGGTACGGGTAACGGTTCGGAGATGTGGCAACCGATGGGTATTGCGATTGTTGGTGGTCTGACCTTCTCGACCTTCCTTACCCTGCTGGTAGTGCCGACACTCTACGCCTCATTCCAAGTGCGTGCCGAGCGCAAGGCCGCCAATAAAAAACTTAACAAGTAACACACTGACTATGAAAGCAATATTTGTATCGTACAACCAAGCTCTCACCGAGCGTATCAACGACCTGCTTGATGAGTATGAGGTTCGCGGTTTCACCCGTTGGACCCCTACCGAGGGCCGCGGAAGTTTCACCGGTGAGCCTCACTACGGCAACCACACTTGGCCTGCAATCAACACTTCGGTGCTGGCCATTGTCGAGGACGAGAAGGTAGCACCCGTAATGGATGCTATCCGCCGCTTGGACGCCGAGATTGAGATGCAAGGCTGCCGCGCCTTTGTATGGAACATCGAACAAACGATGTAGTTTAACCCTTCTCATATAACACACGAGGGACTTTCCAAGATGGAAAGTCCCTCGTGCATTTTTGAGGACAGGCATGATGGCCTAATCGCCTTGTCAGCCATTGATACCGAGTTCTTGTTTCGAAACAAAGAGCGTGGCAATGCTCAAACGACAATCGGGAACAGCTCGAAGAATTGCCTCACCGCACGAAATCATAGTAGCTCCGGTGGTGAAAACGTCATCAACCAAAAGTAAGTGACGCCCCGCAAGAAGTTCGGGATGGCGCACCGAGAATACTCCTTCGACATTCTTCCAACGGCTCTCCTTGTCGGTTTCGACCTGCGGTCGGTTGTAGCTGTGGCGCACCAAGCAACCCCGAATGTGGTCCACGCCCAAGAGCTGTGCAACGCCGTCGGCCAGGTATTCCGATTGGTTGTAGCCGCGCCACAGACGACGCAAGGGGTGCAAAGGCACGGCAGCCACACAATCCACCCCGCCCCAAAGCGGAGATTCTGCCAACATCGAACCCATCATTCGCCCCGCATCGAGGGCATACTTCCAGCGACCCTCAAACTTGAAACGGTGTGCCAAACGCCGCCACTCTCCCTCGTGTACATAGTAGAGCAGCGAGCAGGCTCGTTCGATAGGGATTTGATTCCACACGCGGCGCGACACGGGGTTGTCGGCCAACTGCTCGAAACCCGTCAACGGAGCATCGACCATACAACGCGTGCAGACCAACTGACTTTCCCCCTCCGTCCGAGCGCCACACAAAGGACATGTGTGCGGATAGAAGAGTTCGGCCACACTACGCAGACCGCGAGCTATATCATCAAGGGTCGACATTGAAAAGGAAATTTACCCGCCGCAGACGACGTGTAATAGTGTCGGCCACACGGCGCAGATGTTTTTTGATTTCGGCCAGCGGTGCTCCACGCTCCATTTTGAGCATCAGCACTTGGGTGTGTCCACGGCCATAGCCCTCGCGGCGAAGCAATTGCGGACCAAGTACCTCCACATCGGCGCGCGAAATCTCACGAGCAAAACACTCCGCCCCACTCCGAGCTTCGTCATACTCCTCCGAGCGCACCTCGACGGTTATTATTCGACAATAGGGAGGATAATTGAATTCACGACGTTCATCCAAAATGTGCGACGCAGCTATGTCGAACTCACCTCGGGAGGCATGTACAATTACGGGGTTGTCCGCCTCGGAGGTTTGAATCACCACCCGTCCGCGCATCAAGCGTCGACCGGCACGACCTGCGGCCTGCATCAACGTGTCAAGTGCCCGCTCGGAGGCTCGGAAGTCGGCTCCCGCAAACAGATTGTCGGCATTCAGCACACCCACAACACCCACACCGCCAAAGTCAAAACCCTTGGTAACGAGTTGTGTTCCAATAAGAATTTGGGTATGCCCACTCTCCATGTCTTTGAGTATCTGACGTACGCGTGCAGGCGAGGTGGCTGTGTCACGGTCAAGTCGTGCCACCTCTGCCGCGGGGTATAGTTCGCGTATGTTTTGTTCGATTTGTTGTGTTCCCGTTCCCATGGGGCGCAACTCCGTAGAGCCACAATCGGGGCAACTCTCGGGCAAGGGGTACACACGGCCACAGTAGTGACACATCAGATGCCCCCCATGCACGGCCAACGAGATATTACACCTCTGGCAACGGGGCGTTCGTCCACACTCACACTCCAGCCACGAGGCCGTTCCACGTCTGTTCTGAAAAAGTATCACTTGACGCCCCTCGGCAAGAGCCGTATCGATGGCTTCGCGCAGTTCGATGTTGAGGAATCCGCGCCGTTCACCACGACGTGCCGCACGACGTGTGTCACTAACCACAACTTCGGCCGCCTCACCTCCGTAACGCTCCCCGACAATGACGTGGGCATACTTCCCGGCCAAAGCATTGGAATAGCTCTCCATCGAAGGTGTTGCCGCACTGAGAATGGTTTTGGCACCGTGCAACGAGGCCAGCATGACGGCACAATCGCGTGCCGAGTAACGTGGCGCGGTGTCGGTCTGCTTGTACGAAGTGTCGTACTCCTCGTCGACAATCACCAGCCCGAGTCGCGGCATGGGTAACAACACCGCACCTCGCAGACCCACCATCAGTCGCGGTTGCGAGGTATAGGCCATGTTCCACACCACTTCGGCACGTCGTCTGTCGGTGAGTCCCGAGTGGTAGAGCGTCACCGCAGCACCGAAGGTTCGTCGAAGTCGCTCGGCAAAGTGCGACGAGAGGGTTATTTCGGGCACCAACCACAACACATCGCGCCCCTCGGCCAAGGTTTGAGCCACAAGGTTCATCATAATTTCGGTCTTGCCACTTCCGGCCACACCCTGCAACAGCGCGGTATCGACGCCTTGAAGTCGCATACGAAGTTCGTCCAACGCCCGCTGCTGCGTACCGGTCAACACAGGGCACTTCACCTCAAATGCGGGTTGCGACTCTGCCTCAGTACGCCAAACACTCTCGACCACTCCCGATTCTACGAGTTTTCGTATGATGTTGGCAGATACTCCCTCGGCCATAAGCGCACTACGTCGCACCTCCGCTCCGTGGGCCAATTCGCGCAGACGTTCGAGAGCTTTGATTTGTGCCTTCGCCCTCGACGGCAGCTCCCCCACCCCCGTCGGACGCAGAAACTCCACACTTCGCGGACGGAACACACTCTGGGCAAACTCCCCTGCATCGAGTCCCGCAGGCTTAATGAGCGACGGCAAAGCGGCATGAACCACCTCACCCATCGTGCACATATAATAGTCGGCCATCCAACGCCACAACTTTAGACTCTGGCGCGTCACCAACGGTCTGTCGAAGAGCAACTCCTCGACGGGTTTTATATTCTGATAATCAGGGCGACGGTCGTGCAGTTCGACCACCACACCTCCGACCCGTCGACGCTTACCCAGAGTTACGGCCACAATGCAACCGCACTCGAGGCTCGGGGCGAGTGCCGTGGGAACCTCGAATGTAAACGGCTCCTGAGCGATGGGTAATGCAACGTCGGCGTACACGTTATTTATAGATTTTCGGCAGGTTGCGAATCCAAAACATCGAGAGCATGCCTAACATCCTCGGCCTTGACACACAGTCCAAAGGAGAACGCGCTTGTCGGCATCACCCACGAGGTGTACTCGTTCGTTGCGAAACATTCGATTTCGGCCGAGCGTAGCAGAGCCTGTGCCATGCGCAACTCCACTTCGCTTCCGAAGCGACGTATTACGGTCAAATCTTTACTATCCATGGTTGTCGCAGTTTTAGTAGCCGCAAGATACAATTTTTTTGTCGAAAAAGCGGTGATGGGGGCGGAAAATCAAGAGTTATTTCGTATTTTTGTTTCGTGAGTAATTACCAAAATCGCTGAGCCATGTCACAATTCGTTCACCTGCACGTACATACACAATACTCAATTCTCGACGGTGCTTCGGACATCAAAAAGATTGTCGCACGCGCCAAAGAGTTGGGTATGCCCGCACTTGCCATTACAGACCACGGTAATATGTACGGTGTCAAGGAGTTCCACGATGTGGCTACCAAAGCGGGCGTCAAACCGATTCTCGGTTGCGAGGTCTACGTGGTGAAAAATCGTTTCGAGAAGGACAAGGACGAAAAAACAGGCGACCACCTGGTGCTGCTGGCCAAGAACAAAAAGGGTTATCAGAACCTTTGCAAGATTGTGTCGTACTCATGGACCGAGGGATTTTACTATAAACCTCGTGTGGACAAGGAACTTTTAAGACTCTATGGCGAGGGTTTGATTTGCTGTTCGGCGTGTCTGGGTGGCGAGATTCCGCAATTTATTATGCGCGGAGATTTGGCCGGTGCCGAGGCCGCAGTGCTGGAGTTCCGCGAGATGTTTGGCGACGACTACTACCTCGAGATGCAACTCCACCCGGCAGGTGACGAACGTGACGAGAATGTCTACAAAAATCAGCTGGAAGTCAACCGCGAACTGCGCAAACTTGCCGCCAAACACAACATACCGCTCATCTGCTCGAACGACGTGCACTTTGTAATGAAGGATGATGCAGCGGCACATGACCTGCTCATCTGTCTGAACACCAACCGCTATGTGGACGAGGAGAACCGCATGCGTTATACGTTCCAGGAGTGGCTGAAGAGCCCCGATGAGATGGCCGAGTTGTTTCCCGACGACGCCGAAGCACTCGAGAATACGGTGCGCATAGCCGACAAGGTCGAGGAGTACAAAATCACTCACGCTCCGTTGATGCCCGACTTCCCGCCTCCGCCCGACTTCCATATAGACTTGGACGAGGTGCGTGGTTCGATGCTCAAAAAGGTCGAGGACGAGGCTCTTAAAACCAAATACATGGGAGCAGGCTCGCTGACCGAACTCGAGGAACTTGTAAAGGCCGAGGGTGAGGCACAGGTCGAACTGCTGGATGTTGCCAAACAGTATTGCTACCTGCGTGCGCTGGCCTATGAGGGTTGCCGTCGCCGCTACTGCTCGGACGAGAAGCCCGAGTTGTCGGACGAGGAGAGTAAACGTCTGGAGTATGAGTTGGCAACCATTGAGAGGATGGGTTTCCCGGGATACTTCCTCATCGTGTGGGACTTCATCCGTGCTGCCCGCGAGATGGGCGTGTCGGTAGGTCCGGGTCGTGGTTCGGCCGCAGGTTCTATGGTGGCCTATGCTTTGAAAATCACCAATATCGACCCGTTGAAATATCACCTTCTGTTTGAGCGTTTTCTGAATCCCGACCGTATCTCGCTGCCTGATGTCGACGTGGATTTCGACGAGGACGGACGCGCCGACGTGCTCAACTATGTGACCGAAAAATACGGCAAAAAACGTGTGGCTCAGATTGTTACCTACGGAACAATGGCTACCAAACTTGCCATAAAAGATGTGGCGCGTGTGATGCGTGTGCCTATCAGCGAGAGCGACCGTTTGACCAAGATGGTGCCCGACCGTATCGACAAGGAGAAGGGCGAAACTCCGTTCCATGCCGTTTACCGCACCGTGCCCGAGTTCAAGCGCGAAGCCGAGGAGGGCGACCAGGTAATCCGCGACACACTCAAATATGCCGAGCAACTGGAGGGTCAGGTGCGCCAAACGGGGGTGCACGCTTGCGGTGTGATTATCGGCAAGGACGACCTCGAGTTGTTTGCTCCGCTGGCCTCGGTCAAGGACAAGGAGAGCAAGGACGAGGTGTACAAGAATGTGGTGCAGTATGAGGGTAAACAGGTTGAGAGCGTGGGACTTATCAAGATGGACTTCTTGGGTCTGCGCACGCTGTCAATCATCAAGGACGCCCTCGAAAACGTGCAACGAACCAAGGGATATTGGTACGACATTGACAGCGTCCCGTTGGATGATGTCGAAACATACGAGCTGTTCAGCCGCGGCGACACCACGGGTCTGTTCCAATTCGAGTCGGCGGGTATGAAGAAGTACATGCGTCAGTTGAAACCCACCCGTTTCGAGGACCTGATTGCAATGAATGCGCTGTATCGTCCCGGCCCAATGGACTACATATCCGACTTCATCGCCCGCAAAAACGGCCTGCAACCCGTAACCTATGACTTGAACGGCATGGAGGAGTATCTGAGTGATACTTATGGCATTACGGTCTATCAAGAGCAGGTGATGTTGCTGTCGCAGAAGTTGGGAGGTTTCACCGGTGGCGAGGCCGACACGCTGCGTAAGGCCATGGGTAAGAAGATGCGCGAGGTGCTGGACAAGATGAAACCCAAATTCATCGAAGGTGCTACCGAACGCGGACACGACCCCAAAGTGTGCGAAAAGGTGTGGGCCGATTGGGAGGCTTTTGCTTCGTATGCATTCAACAAGTCGCATGCTACGTGCTACGCCTATGTGGCTTATCAAACGGGCTATCTGAAGGCTCACTACCCGAGCGAATTTATGGCGGCACTGCTGAGCCGCAACTTTACGGACCTCAAGACCGTGACACTCTACATGCAGGAGTGCAAACGCATGGGTATCAATGTTATGGGTCCCGATGTCAATGAGAGCTACAACGTCTTTACGGCCGACAAGCAGGGCAACGTTCGTTTCGGTATGGCCGCCATCAAGGGAGTGGGCGACGGTGCCGTACGCGAAATTGTGGCCGAGAGGGAGCGCGGAGGACGTTTTACGGATATTTATGACTTTGTGGAGAGGGTCAACCTTTCGGCCGTCAACCGCAAAGTTATCGATTGTTTGGCTATGGGCGGCGCTTTCGACGAGATTATCGATTTTCCGAGGGACAGGTTCTTTGTCAAACGTGGCGATATGAGCTTCTCGGAGGAGCTTGTAAGGTATGGCAACCGCCACCGCGAGGAGCGCGAAAACTCACAGCAGAGTCTGTTCGGAATGGAGGACGACTCGGCCGGAGTACAACGACCTTCGGTGCCCGAATACAACGACCCCGCAACCGAACAATGGGGACGACTGCAAACCCTGGCAAACGAAAAAATAGCCGTCGGAATGTATCTGTCGGCACACCCGCTCGACGACTACCGAGTCATAATCCAAAACATGTGCAACGTCACTCCCGAACAAATCAACAACCTGCCCGAACTCAACGGGCGCGATGTGACCTTTGCGGGTATCATCTCGTCGGTGCAAATTCTGCGCAACAAGAGCGACAAGGAGTATTGTCGTTTCAAGTTGGAGGGTTACGATGGCACGGCGTGCGAGATTATGCTGTTCAACAAGGATTTCGAGAAGTTCCGCGACAAACTCTATGTCAACTACTTCGTCTACATTACAGGCAAGGTGCAACCTCCCAAGTACTCACCCGACCGAATAATGCTCAACATAACTTCAATACAAAAACTCGAAGATGTGGAGCGCAACTCGGTTAAAAGACTCACCGTGACCATGCCTGTTCGCAGTGTCGACCGCGATTTGGCCGACAACTTCGCCCGAGTGGTCGACGCAAGCCGCGGCCATGTAGCTCTGTGTGTTACACTCTACGCAGGTGGCGTGTCGCAACGTTTCGTGTCGCGCACCAAGCGGGTACGACTCAGTAGCGAACTTATCGGATTCCTCGAGGAGAATGAAATTAAATACACAATATCGTAGTATTCCGAAACGTTTTAAGAGAAACAAGTATAAACAAAAAAAATCAACTATTATGGAAATTGAAGTAACAACCGCCAACATCGAGGAACTTATCACCTCGAACAAACCCCTGATGATTGACTTTTGGGCAGTATGGTGTGGCCCCTGCCGTATGATTTCGCCCATCGTTGACGAACTCGCCTCGGAGTATGACGGCAAGGTCTTGATTGGCAAATGCAACGTCGACGAACAAGCCGAAATAGCCGAACGTATGAAAATCCGTAACATCCCTACTCTTCTGTTCTTCAAAGGTGGCGAACAGGTGGACAAACATGTCGGCGCCGCAACCAAAGCACAACTCGCCGAGAAACTCAACGCTCTGCTCTAAAAGAGTGATAGAGACTGAGCCACCAAAAATGTGACCTGCCGCCCGCAGTCTGCGGGTGGCTTTTTTTGTCGATACAAAAGAACAATAGCTTTAAAAAAGCAAACGGTGTTGCCCCATCACGGGACAACACCGTTTACTTTTAACGAGGGTTGTGCTTACTCCTCTTTGAGGCGGCGCATGTACGATTTGTAACGCCATTTAGCGTTCTCCTCGGCTGCTGCGAACAACTCCTTAGCCTCGGCGGGGAAGGTCTTCAACAACGAAGTGTAGCGAACCTCCTTAGCCAAGAAGTCTTGGAATTTGCTCCAATCGGGCTCCTTCGAGTCATACACGAACGGGTTCTTGCCCTCGGCCTCCAACTCGGGGTTGAAGTGCCACAAGTGCCAGTAACCACACTCAACAGCTTGTTTGCCGACGGTTTGGGTGCGGGTCATACCGCCCTTGATACCGTGGTTGATACAAGGTGCGTAGGCGATAATCAGCGAAGGACCGTTGTAAGCCTCGGCCTCTTTGAGAACCTTGAACAATTGAGCCTGCGATGCACCAATCGAAACTTGAGCTACGTAAACATAGCCATAGGTCATTGCGATGGCACCGATATCTTTCTTGCGGATACGTTTACCGCTTGCGGCAAATTTAGCAACAGCACCAATGGGGGTAGCCTTCGACGACTGACCGCCGGTGTTCGAGTAAACCTCGGTGTCGATAATCAGAACGTTAACGTCCTTGCCCGAAGCCAAAACGTGGTCCAAACCACCGAAGCCGATGTCGTAGCCCCAACCGTCACCACCGATAATCCATTGGCTCTTCTTGATGAAGTGTTGGCGCAGAGCCAGCAGCTCTTGGCAGGTTTGGCAGCCACAAGCCTCCAGCATAGGAATCAGGCGAGCCGAAACCTCGGCGCTGCCGCTTGCGCTGTAACGGGCGTCAATCCACTCTTTCATCACGCCTTTCAGCTCCTCCGAGCAGCACTCGCACTCGGCAATAGCTTTCTCCATCAGGATTTGCACCTTATCGCGGAGTTTCTCCTCGGCGATATACATACCCAGACCGAACTCGGCGTTATCCTCGAACAGCGAGTTAGCCCAAGCAGGACCGTGGCCTTGTGCGTTGGTGCAGTAGGGAGTCGAGGGAGCCGAACCCGAGTAAATCGAGCTACAACCGGTAGCGTTGGCCACCATCATACGGTCGCCGAACAGTTGGGTAATGGCTTTAACATAGGGGGTCTCACCGCAACCTGCGCAAGCGCCCGAGAACTCAAACAGAGGTTGAGCAAATTGGCTGTTCTTGACGGTTTTGGTTTTGTCCACAGCGTTCTCTTTGTAGCCTACTGTGCCGTTCATATACTCCCAGCGAGCCTCCTCCGCCTTTTGGCTATCCAAAGGTTTCATTACAAGAGCCTTCTCTTTGGCGGGGCAAACATCCACACAGTTGCCGCAACCGGTACAATCGAGCGGCGACACTTGGATGCGGAATTTGTAAGCTTTGGTCTCGCCCAAGCCTTGTTTGAACGAAGTTCCCTCGGGAGCTGCGGCAGCCTCTTCCTCGGTTGCGAGGAACGGACGGATTGCAGCGTGAGGACACACAAACGAACATTGGTTACATTGGATACAGTTATCGGTAATCCACTCGGGGATGTTGGTAGCGATACCGCGTTTCTCGTAAGCGGCGGTACCATTGTCCCAAGTACCGTCCTCGCGGCCGTTGAATGCGCTCACGGGGAGGTCGTCGCCCTTCAGCGCGTTGATAGGCTCGACAATCTTGGTTACGAACTCAGGTTTCGCGCTGGTGCAGTTGCACTCGGCTTTGGGCTCCTCGGTGAGCGATGCCCACTCGGCGGGAACGGCAACTTGCTCTACGGCATTGCCACCTGCGTCAACTGCGGCGTAGTTCATATTTACGATATCCTCACCCTTCTTGCCATAGGATTTGAGGATAGCTTTCTTCATCTCCTCAACTGCTACGTCGAACGGAATAACGTTCGAAATCTTGAAGAATGCGCTCTGCATAATGGTGTTGGTGCGGTTGCCCAGACCCAACTCGGCAGCAATCTTGGTTGCGTTGATGATATAGAAGTTGATATTGTTTTCGGCCAGGTACTTTTTCATGTGCACGGGCAGGGTGCGGCAGGTGTTCTCGGCATCGTGGATGCTGTTGAGCAGGAACGAGCCACCCTTCTTCAGACCCTTCAGCACGTCGTATTTGTCGACATACGAAGGAACGTGGCAAGCCACAAAGTCGGGAGTGGTCACCAAGTAGGGCGAAGTGATGGGTTTGTCACCGAAGCGCAAGTGCGACGAGGTGTAACCGCCCGATTTCTTCGAGTCATACGAGAAGTATGCTTGGCAGTACTTGTTGGTCGAGCCACCGATAATCTTAATCGAGTTCTTGTTGGCGCCCACGGTACCGTCGGCACCCAGACCGAAGAACAAAGCCTCGAAAGTGCCCTCTTTGGCCATCGAAATCTCCTCGCCCACGGGCAGCGACAACATAGTAACGTCGTCGTTGATACCCACGGTGAAGCGGTTGCGAGGCTCGGCCGCAGCCAAGTTCTCGAACACGGCAATCATCTGTGCGGGAGTGGTATCTTTGCTCGACAAGCCGTAGCGGCCACCGATGATAACGGGGGCGTTCTCCTTGCCGTAGAATACGTTGCGTACGTCGAGGTACAGAGGCTCGCCATCTGCTCCGGGCTCTTTGGTACGGTCCAGAACGCAGATTCTCTTAACCGATGCAGGAACAACGTCGAGCAGGTATTTGGGCGAGAAGGGACGATACAGGTGAACGGTTACGACACCCACCTTTTCGCCTTTGGCGCACAGGTAGTCCACTGTCTCTTTGAGGGTCTCGGTAATCGAACCCATAGCCACAACCACGCGCTCGGCATCCTCGGCACCGTAGTAGGTGAAGGGTTTGTAACTACGGCCGGTGATTTTCGAAATGCTTGCCATAGCCTCGGCAACCATGTCGGGCACAGCGTCATAGAATTTGTTGCTTGCCTCACGGGTTTGGAAATAGATGTCGGGGTTTTGGGCAGTACCACGGGTTACGGGGTGCTCGGGGTTCAGTCCGCGCGAACGGAAACCTGCCAAAGCCTCCTTGTCGAGCAGTTGCTCGAGGTCCTCTTGCTCCATCAGCTCGACTTTTTGAATCTCGTGCGAGGTGCGGAAGCCGTCAAAGAAGTGCAGGAAGGGAACGCGGCTCTTGAGCGACACCAAGTGTGCGATACCGGCCAAGTCCATAACCTCTTGAACCGACGAGGTTGCCAACATAGCGAAACCTGTTTGGCGGCAAGCCATAACGTCTTGGTGGTCGCCGAAAATCGACAACGCTTGAGCAGCCAGGGCGCGTGCCGAAACGTGCATTACGCCGGGGAGCAGCTCACCAGCGATTTTGTACATATTGGGAATCATCAGCAGCAGACCTTGCGAAGCGGTGAAGGTTGTGCTGAGTGCGCCGGCTTGGAGCGAACCGTGAAGTGCACCTGCGGCACCTGCCTCCGATTGCATCTCTACAACTTCGACTTTCTCGCCAAAGATGTTTTTTCGGCCCGAAGCCGCCCACTCGTCAACCAGCTCGGCCATGGTCGACGAAGGTGTGATAGGATAGATTGCAGCCACCTCGCTGAACATATAGGCGATGTGTGCAGCTGCATAGTTACCGTCACATGTAATGAATTTTTTCTCTTTCATAGTAACTATCTGTTTGTTATTGTGATTTTTAATTGTTTTCTGCATTCAAAACTATCCGGCAAAAGTACAAAAAATACTCCGTTTGAGCAATAATTTTACCTATATTTTAAAAACTCCGCGCGGATTGTTACCTTTGTGGCTCTTAATACAGAGAACAGCAATTATGATTACATACGAATCACATACCCTGAGCAATGGCTTGAGAGTGGTGGCAAACCGCGACTCCGACTCGGCTATGGCGGCGGTAAATCTGCTCTATGCAGTGGGCGCACGCAACGAGTCATCGGACTGCACTGGTTTCGCCCATCTGTTTGAGCACCTGATGTTTAGAGGTACCAGCAACGTGCCCGACTTCGATGCTCCGTTGCAACTCGCTTGCGGCGAGAACAACGCATTCACCAACAACGACTACACCGACTACTACATCACCCTGCCCAAAGATAACATCGAAACTGCCCTGTGGCTCGAAAGCGACCGCATGCGCGGGCTCGCCATCTCGGACGAGGTGCTCGAAACCGAAAAACGGGTGGTACTCGAGGAGTATAACCAACGCTACCTCAACCAGCCCTATGGCGATATGTGGAAGCTGCTGCGCGGAATGTGCTACACCACACACCCCTATCGCTGGCCCACTATCGGACTTACGCCCGACCACATACGCGATGCATCGATGGCTACCGTGCGCCGCTTTTATGACCGCTACTACTCGCCCGAGAACTGCATCCTCTCGGTGGGCAGTGGCCACGACCCCGAACACATCTTCGCCCTTGCCGAAAAGTGGTTCGGCCACATTCCTGCTACGGGTTTCACGCGCGACATGATACCTGCCGAGCCCACACAAACCTCGGCACGCAGGCTCGAAGTCGTAAGAGACGTTCCCGCTACGGCCATTATGATAGCTTTCCCGATGGGCGACCGCCTGTCGCGGAGCTACTATCTGTGCGATATGCTGACCGATGTGTTGGCAGGCGGTACCTCGGCACGACTCTACCAGCGTTTGGTCAAGGGTCGCCGATTGATGGGTGCCACCAACGCCTACATCACGGGCGACGTAGACCCCGGATTGCTTGTCGTGACGGCCAACCTGCTACCCGAAACCTCGGTCGCCGAGGCCGAGCAAGCTCTATGGGAGGAGTTGCGCGAGCTGGCCAACAGTGCCCCGAGTGACTACGAGCTGACCAAAATCAAAAACAAATTCGAGGCCGAGATGACCTACGGCGAAATGAACATCATGAACAAGGCCATGAATCTCGGCTACTACTCGATGTTGGGCGACCTGCCCCTCATCAACCGCGAGGCCGAGTTGTTCCGCAGCATCACCCGCGAGGAGATTGCCGCAGCAGCCGCCGACATCTTCCGCCCCGAGAGAAGTTCCACCCTGATTTACGCAAAACAATGATTCAACCACCCGCAATAACCATCCCTCAAACCATACGTGTGGCGCAACCTACCGAACAACGACTTGCCAACGGAGTTCGCCTGTTGGCGCTCACCAATCCCGGGCAAAACGTTGTCCGACTGAGTTTTGTGTTCGAGGCGGGCACCACCACTCAGCACAAACCCTTCGTGGCATCGAGTGCCCAAAATCTACTGAGCGAGGGTAGTTCGCGCCATTCGGCCATCGAAATAGCCGAGGCATTGGACTACTACGGCTCCTACTTTGAGGTGAGTCTTGACCGCGACTACTCGGTCATCACGTTCTGCTGTCTGACTCGTTTTTTCGAGGAGAGTATCGGCACTTTCGAGGAGATTCTGCTCGACCCGCTGTATGCCCCCGACGAGATTTCGATTTACGCCTCGAAACGCAAACAGAGCCTCGAAATAGAACGTCGCAAAACCGCCACCAAGGCCCGTGAAAGATTCGCCCACGCGCTGTTCGGCGACGGACACCCCTATGGCGTAAGTTATCACGAAAATCTTTATGATGACCTGACGCACAACGACTTGAAGGAGTTCTACCGTCGACGCTACACCGCCGAAAACTGTTTCGTTGTATGCAGCCTTGACGATGACCCCAAACGCTTGGCACGCATTGCGCGTTTTGCCGAACAAATCCCCTCGACAGGCTGCTACTCGCCCGTCGAAATCCCTGCGCCAACACCCTCGCTCTACGACTTCGAGCAGGTTGACCAAGCCGTGCAATCTTCCATCCGAGTGGGCAAACTGTTGTTTGGTCGTCAGCATCCCGATTTTGTGGGTATGCAGGTGGTTACGTATATTCTTGGCGGCTATTTCGGCAGCCGACTGATTGAGAACCTCCGCGAGCGCAACGGATTCACATACAGCGTCTTTGCCTCGATGATTAATATGCGTCATGCAGGTTATATGGCCATTGCCACGGATGTGGGTTGTGAATTTTCGGAGCGTGCCGTCGAGGAGATTCGCGCCGAAGTTGGACGCTTGAGTAAGGAGCTTGTTTCGGCCGAGGAGCTCGAAACCGTGCGCCGCATTATGTTCGGTGAATTTATGCGTATTTTGGACGGGCCAATGGGTTTGGTGGATGTCACAATCGAGGCCACCCAAAACGGCACCGACAACCACTACATCGCCCGTAGTCTGGACGAAATCCGCACCATAACACCCACCCGCATCCGCGACCTTGCCGAACGCTACCTCAATCCCGAAACCCTGACTACCATCATAGTAGGCAATCTCAAATAGGTTTAGGGGGGGGGTGAAATGTGAGTTGAGGCCGTGGTTTAACTAAAGAGCGTGTCCAACAAGTTTTTGGACATGCTCTTTTCTGTCGGAAGTTGTATAACAAGAGGGATTTCAAGGCTTGCAAAGCCCGAAAAAGCTCAGTTTACTCGGTGTAAATGAGCATTTTGAGGGCGAGCGTAACGAAGAAATCACCTTGTTAGACAACTTCTTTATTGTGTTGATGCAAAAGAACAACTCCCCCCTCAAACATTATTCGGGAATAACATGATTCGGGTCGTCTTGAGGGTTGATGTGTCCTCCTTTGGCGATGCCGAGTTCGATACTATTGATGATGTTTTGCCACAGAACGTAGGCTGCGGGGGCAATGCTTGCAAGGGGGTTCAGAAAGTTTTGAGCCATCCAAATGGTGAGGATGGTATTCTTTTGCCCCAGCAGTTGGCAACCCTCGATTCGTCGGCCGTAGCGTTTGCCGATGTGCCAGCCGATGAGGTATTGCGACACGGCTATAACAAGTGCCACGGCGGCGAGCGTGATATATTCTGAGATATGGTCGGTGCCACGTTTGACGATATAGTCGACCGTCGAGGCCATGGTCAGCGTCAGCGAGAACAGCCAAATGTAGAACGTATAACTCTTGAGTTTATTGACTTCCAAGGCGATTTTCAGCGACACCTTGCGCAGCACGAGAGCCATAATCAGCGGCAGCAACAATATGGGCATCACACGCTTCAATATCGCTACCAACAAAGCCCCGAACGATACCGCCTCACCGACAGCTCCGATGTAGGTAAACATCAGCGGGGCAACCACCGCTACTATACAGTTAATCAACACCGTATAACTCACAATAACTTCGACCCGTCCACCCAGCAGTGCGCCTATAACCACGGCGGCCGTGGCGGTTGGGGCGAGCACGCAAATCATGGCACCCTGGGCCAATATCTCGTCGAATTGGCGCACCAAGAAGTAGGTGGCAACGCACACCAAAACCTGAAATATAGCCAGCGAGAGGTGCAGTTTACCGAACTTCATTTGTCGCGGTGACACTCCGCAGAACGGAATGAACAGCAGTACGAAGATAAGATACGGCATCAAGAAGGTAATGGGCATCAATACCTTGTAAAACAACACCCCAAGGAGTATTGCCAACAATATAGCTATTGTTCGTCCGTATCCGCCCATTGCCCGAGGGTAATTAGCCTAACAGTTGTTTCACTTTGTCGGAGATGGCGCGTCCCTCGGCCTTGCCGGCCAAGGTTTTGGATGCTATACCCATCACGCGACCCATATCCTTCATAGATTGCGCGCCCACCTCGGTGATGATTGCACGCACGGCGTCGGTCAGCTCTTCGTCGCTCATCTGTGCGGGCAGGAACTCTTTGAGCACTTCCACTTGAGCCAGCTCTTCAGAGGCGAGGTCGTCGCGTCCGCTTGATTTATAGACTTCGGCCGAGTCGGTGCCTTGTTTACAGAGTTTTTGGATGATTTTGAGGGTGTCGGCATCGGGCAGTTCGGCGAGTCCTGTGGTTGCGGTTTTGGCCTCGATGATATATTTCTTGACATTTCGGAGAGCCATCAGTCGGACGGTGTCCTTGGCCTTCATGGCCTCCATAATACCTTTGCTGATTTGTTGTTCGAGAGTCATAATTATAATTTTTGTAGGGCAAAGTTACTTTTTTTGCGAAAAACACGCAAGTCCGACAAACATAAATATGGCGTTCACCATCAAAATATCGTGTCCAAAGTGGAATCCGTCGAACAAAACGGGAGTTATCCGTGCCACTGCAAGGCTCAAAGCGGGAGCCGCGACGGACAACACAGGGATTGCCACGGGGTGAGGTCGCCGCTCTGTGACGAGTCCGAAGACGAACAAACCCAGCAGCGGGCCATAGGTGTAGGCCGCCAAACGGAAAACGGTGTCGATGGCACTCATATTGCCCACGCCATGAAGTATAATTATAAGGGTTGCTATCACAATCGCCAGCAGTGAGTGAACCCATCTTCTGACGCGTTTCAGGCCGATTCCGAAACGCTCCTCACCACCCAAAATGTCGAGCGAGAAGGTAGTTGTGAGTGCCGTAACCGCCGAACCTGCCGATGAGAAACTTGATGCGGCGAGTCCCAGCACGAACATCACACCCGCAACAATGGGAAGTCCTGCGCTCACTGCAACCATCGGGAATAGTTCGTCGCCCACCTCGGGAAGCACTCCGCCTTGCCCTATGAGCCACTCTGCCATCATCGCTCCGAGGGTCAGCAGCAGAGCAATCACCGCAAATTGCAACACGCCGGAAATCACCACATTGCGTTGTGCATCACGAGCCGTACGACACGCCAACGTGCGTTGCATCATATCTTGGTCCAGGCCGGTCATTGCCACCACCGAGAGTGCACCTGCAACGAAGTGTTTCAAGAAGTGGGTTGGGGAGTTCCAATCGCAGTCGATGATATGTTTGTCGCGCACGCTGTCGGCGGCCATCTGCCATAGCGGAACACCTGCCGAACCAGCAACAAGAGAGGCAATGACAGCCACCGTACCCAACAGAATAGCGGTTTTGATGACATCCGTCCACACCACACTGCTCACTCCGCCCCGCACCGTATAGAGCCACGTGACGGCCACGGTCAGCACCACATTCACGGCAAACGGAACACCCAGCACATCCCACATAACGCTCTGCAACACCACGCACACCAGCATCAGTCGCACGGCCGTACCCAACAGTTTGCTCACAAAGAAGAGCCACGCGCCGCTCCGTCGCGCGCTGAGCCCGAAACGACTCTCGAGATATTCATAAATCGACACCACGCGCAAACGAAAATACAGAGGCACCAGCACAAAGGCTATCACCATCTGTCCGGCCACAAATCCGAGCGCCATCTGGAGGTATGTGAAATCTTGATGGACAACCATCCCGGGTACCGACACGAAGGTCACGCCCGACATCGAAGCGCTGATTCGTCCCATGGTCACGGTCCACACGTTCTGGTTGTGTCCGCCTGCAAAGAAGGTGGAGTTGTCGCCACGGCCCGACGCACGCCACGCCACGACCAACAACAATCCGATATAGGTACCGAGAACAAGAGCGACACTCAGAGGGGACATTTTCGAAGCGCGGTTTTTGGTTGTACTGAAAGACAAAGATACGTTTTTTTGCTTTTTATTCGACAAAAAAATGTATCTTTGTGATTGTGTGCGCACGCACGCGCACGAAAAACCGAATTATCAAACCAAAAAAGTAATAAACCAAACACCATGAAACGACTACTCACATTGCTCTGTGTCGCAGTGTTCGCCATCTCGGGCGTGCAGGCACAGGAGTGGCTGCAAGACTACAAAAACCAAGCAGCACGGGCCGGAAAACAGTACACCTCGGCTCAAAGCGTGTGTCTGTATGACGGCACACGTGTCAAGGTCGCCGACACAGGTTCGGGACAGTTCGAAATCCGCAAAACAATCCTCATTGGCGACGACCGCGGAGCCATGAGCAACCGAATCATCAAGTATGACTACGACCCGCTGACTGCTTTTGCGGAGTTCACCGAGGTTACAATCTATCGCGCCGACGGCTCGGTCGAGAACATCGACACCGCAACGGCCGTAGACTATGCCGCACCTGCACGCCAAATCTATTGGGGTGCACGCCAAATCATGATTGAGGTGGGACGACTCTACCCGGGTGATGTGCTGGACTACCGAATCAGCAAACGTGGTTTCACCTACGCTCTGCTGGGTGACGCCGTATTGATGGCTGATGATGAGGAGCGATTCATACCGCCCATGAGGGGTGAGTTCTATGACATTGTTCCCTTCTGGGTGAGCGTTCCCACGCTGCACAAGAGCTACGTGGTGGAGGTTCCCGCCCACAAGCCCGTGCAGTATGAGTTCTATCAGGGTGAGTGTCGTTCGTCGATTCGCATCGAGAATGGCAGCAAAATCCTCTCGTTCAGCAAGGACTACATCCTGCCCACCGTGCGCGAGAACAGCATGGTCGACCTCTACGACGCGGCTCCCAAGTTGATGATGTCGTCGACCCCCGAGTGGCGCGACAAGTCGCTGTGGTTCCACGGTGTGAACGAGGACTACGGTAGCTTCGAGGCCTACGCCCCCGCGCAGAAAAAGGTCGACCAAATCATCAAAGGAGCCAAAGACGATATGGACAAAATCGCACGCCTGACCCACTGGGTAGCCGACAACATGCGCTACTCAGGTATCTCGATGGGCAAGGGCGAGGGCTACACACTGCACAACACCAAGATGAACTTCGACGACCGTTGCGGCGTGTGCAAAGATAAGGCTGCGCTGCTCATTTCGATGTTGCGTATGGCAGGTTTCGAGGCCTATCCTGCAATGACCATGGCTGGTTCGCGTATCGAAAGTATCGCCGCCGACCACTTCAACCACTGCGTAACGGTGGTTAAACTCTCCAACGGAACCTATATGCCGCTGGACCCAACCTGGGTTCCCTTCTGCCGCGAGTTGTGGTCGAGTGCCGAGCAGCAACAAAACTATCTGCCGGGTATTCCCGAAGGTAGCGACCTGTGCCTGACCCCCATTTCGGCTCCCGAGAACCACTACCTGCGTATGAACATCCGAAGCACCATCGACGCCGAGGGCACCCTGCGCGGAACTCTCACCGTAAGTGCAGAGGGACAGACCGACAAGGTAGCACGCGCGCCCTTCACTACCGGACTGAAGAGCCAAATTCGCACTCGCGTCGAGGCCGAACTGCTCAAGGTGTCGCCTCGTGCCCGTCTGGTTAAGTACACCACCGTCAAGAACCCCGACCAATACCAAAACGGTCCGTTCAATATCACCATGACCTTCGAAATCCCCGACTACGCCACCGTAGCCGACGGAGTGATTATGTGTCAGCCGATGATTATGAGCGGTCTGTATTCGCAGGTCCGCACCTTCAGCCGTTTCGACACTTCGATTGAGGAGCGCAAATACGGTTTCAAGGACTCGTGCTCGCGTCTGTTGGAACTTACCGAAACCATCACCGCACCCAAGGGTTACACCCTGAGCGGAGGAGCAATCGAGGGTAGCTACGAGGGCGAGGCAGCAAGTTGCTCGGTGAGCATCGAGGCCCAAGGCTCGGCAGCCGCTATCAGCAACACACTGAGAATGGGCAAACGTGTCTACGAAGCCGAGGATTGGGGTGACGTTCGCAAGTCGCTTCAGACCTACTACTCGGCCAACCAAACCTTAATATTCACCAAATAGCCTTCACATAAGATATGAAAAAGATACTTCTTTCGGTGGTGGCCACGACGGCCTTTGTGTTCGGTGCCGCCGCACAACCCGAAGCAACATACAACTACCTGGACAAAACCTATACGCTCAAGGCCGACGGCTCGACCGAACTGCGTGTCCGCAGTAGTTTGACCTACAACACCATGAGTTCGTTCTTCTCGATGTTCGGCGAAACCTTCATCGAGTACAACCCCGAGTTCCAACGCCTCACCATCAACGAGTGCTACACCCGTCAGGTGGATGGTACCGTCATCCAAGCTCCGGCCAACGCCTTCAACGAGGTGTTGCCTCGCCACTCGGCTGACGCTCCTGCCTACAACCACCTCAAAGAGATGGTTGTAACGCATACGGGTCTGGAGTTGGGCGCAACGGCATTCCTGGACTACACCATCACCTCGTCGGCCGATATGCTGGGCGGCGAGTTGGACTTCACCGAGGTGGTTTCGCAATATGCCCGCGACGTGCGCAAGATGACCGTAACGGTCAACCTGCCCGAGGGTAAAACCCTGCGCTATGGCGTTGTGGGTGCCGATGGCAAGTGCGCCGGCGAACGTAGCCTTACGGGTAGCCACACCTGGACCTGGAACAAGGTAAAACCCTTCTTCCGCGAGGCAGGTGCCCCCAAATATTTGGGCAAAATCCGACTGTATGCAACCACGCTGCCTTCGACGGCCGATGTTACGGGTCGCGTATTCTACGACACCCGCGATATGTACCGCGTTGACCCCAAGCGCACCGAGGGTAAGCAAGGCGAGCAGCTACTGAATGCCGTCTGTGACTATGTTCGCAAGATGGTAGACCTCAAAGATATTCCCGCGTCGCTTGTGGGCTACCGCCACGCACCCGCACGCACGGTTGATGCCCGTTGCTACGGAAGCACGCTCGACAAGGCTTTTATGCTCAACAAGGCACTGCTTGGCGAGGGCTTCGAGTGTGACATCCTGCTGAACTACCCCGCGGATTGCCCCGTTTACAACCTTTCGGGTTTCGATAATGTGCTTGTCAAAACCGAGGTTGACGGCAAAGCCATCTGGCTGGAGGCCAATGGTGACAAAGCAGCACCCGTTGAACGCTGGGCCGACCGCAATGTGATGGTGTCGATGGTGACCATGGCCCCCGTTGAGGTTGAACACAAAGGCGAGGTCGCTAATATCAACGTCGAGGTTACGGTTGATGCCGAAGGCAATGGCGTGGCAAAGGATGAGCAGACAACCCGCAAGTTCTGGCTTGGCAAGGAGGTTGAGGGTGTTCGCACGCTCAACATTCCGAGTTTTGGTTACACATTCTCGAACTTCGCGGCTGTTCGCACCGAGCCTTTCGAATTGTACAACACCATCGACCACAGCGAGGTCTACACCGTAACCCTTGAGAAGGGTGAGTTTGCCACCCGCTCGTCCCGCGAGTCGGTGTCGAATGCCGTGGGTAGTGCTTCGTGGGAGGTGGCTGTCAATGGTAACAAGGCCACTATAACCCACACACTGCGCGTTGACAAGAACATCGTGTGGCCGTCGGAGTGGAAACAGATGCGTGAGTTGCTGGTTCTGCACAACTCGACCGCAGCGTTGAAAATGCTTGTCAAATAACACATCCATCCAATACGTAATAGTGGGGACGAACCTTATGCAAGTCGTCCCCTCTTATTTTGAATTCTGAAATCAATTTCGGATATTTGCATCCGAAAAACAGATGACTCACAGATGAAAAACCTCACCGAACAGGAACGACTCGGAACAGCATCCATTCCACGACTCATTGCAGGATACGCCACACCGGCCATCATTGCAATGGCCTCGTCGAGTATCTTCAACATTGTCGATAGCGTTTTTATCGGCCACGGCGTGGGGGCAATGGCTCTCTCGGCTTTGGCGGTGGCCATGCCGCTGATGAATATCCTCTCGGCGTTTGGTGCGATGGTGGGTATCGGTTCGGCGTCGATGATTTCAATCCGTATGGGTCAGGGGCGCAAGGAGGAGGCTTTCAGAATTTTGGGCAACTTGGTGTTTATGAACGTCACCATCGGTGTGTTGTTGTCGCTGCTGGGCATAGCTTTTCTGGACGAAATTCTGGTGCTGTTTGGTGCAAGTGAGGCAACATTGCCCTACGCCCACGACTTTATGAGGGTGATTCTGACCGGTAACGTGGTGACGCACCTCTACCTCGGATTGAACGAGGTGTTGCGGGCTTCGGGTTATCCGATGCGCTCGATGAGTGTAATGCTCACGGCCGTGGGTGTGAACGTGTGTCTTAATCCGTTGTTTATCTTTGTCTTTAAGTGGGGTGTGACGGGTTCGGCTTTGGCCACCGTGTTGGCGCAATGTACGGCTCTGGCGGTTGAGATGTTCCACTACTGCAATTCGAAAAGCTACCTGCACTTCAAACGGGGAATTTTCCGCCCACGAGGCTACATTGCCCGCGACGTGCTCTCCATCGGAACGGCTCCTCTGCTGATGAACCTCTGTACCTGCATTGTGGTTATTTTTATCAACAAGGCGCTGTTGACCTATGGCGGAGATATCTACGTGGGTGCCTACGGAATCGTCAATCGAATTGTGATGCTGTTTATTATGATGGTTGGTGGCTTCAATCAGGGTATGCAACCCATCGTGGGCTACAACTACGGTGCACGACGCTACGACCGTGTGCAACGCGCTCTGTGGGTCACCGTGGGATGTGCCGTTGCACTGATGACCGTGGCTTGCGTGTTGAGCCAAACCATTCCCGACCGCATTGCGGGACTGTTCGTTGGTGAGGATGACCCCGACGGTCCGCAACTTGTCGAAATTGCCGCACGCGCCATGCGCACGGTGATGGTGATATTCCCGATTGTGGGTTTCCAGATTGTGGCGTCCAACTTCTTCCAATACATCAAACGCGCCAAACGCGCAATCCTGTTGTCGACCACGCGTCAGTTATTGTTCCTTGTTCCGTTGTTGATTGTGCTGCCACCCATTTACGGCACCGATGGTGTGTGGATAAGCATGCCGATTGCCGATGGTACGGCTTCGTTGTTGGCGGCTGTTTTGCTCTTCTTCGAAATCCGCCGCTTGCGCCGCTTAGATTCCCGTCGAAGCCACGATTAAGCCCTCGTCACTCCACTCTATGTGAACCTCGACGATGGGTTCATCGCCTGCCGCAACGTACATTCGCCCCGCAGCAAGCTCGCTCGATATTACACGTATATCATTCAGAAAATCGGGGTACTTGCGCCCCTGTGCCGAGAAGTATTTGTAGACTGCCTCCTTGGCGCACCACACCGCACCGCACATACGTTCGGGGTGTATGCGTTCCATTGCTCGCTCCTCGTTCGAAAGGTATTTTGTCGCCGCACGTTCGAAGTTGCGGTCGCTCCACTCGATGTCGACGCCACACGGACGCTCCGACACCGCCACAGCCACACGGCCACGACAATGCGACACACCTATATATAATATATGATTCTCGGAATGTCCCTCGGGTGCCCCACAAGGGTTATACTCAATTCGAACCTGGTCGCCTGCAATCTCCCTTACCACGCTTCGCCATGTAAGCCATTCGGCACGTCGGCTCTCGGTCGAAAAACGCGCTATGGCCTCCACCTTTTCCTGTTCTGTGGCTCGGCTCAACGCCTCGGTGTATGGGGGAATGGCTCTAATGAGCAGTTGTGAGTTCATCTCTCTCGATTTTGATGCGGTTGACCTTACGTGCTTGAGCCTCGGTAACGGTCAGCTTAACATCCCCAACCTTGAGCGTGTCGCCCTTGCGCAGGAAACGTCGTTTATACTCAAGCATCATTCCGGCAATGGTCTCGGCGTTGCCCTTCACGCGGTCGAAAATCTCCTCGTCGACGTCAATGATTTTGGCCATGTCGCCGATGTGCGTCTTGGCGTCAAAAATCCACACGCCATCGGCCACCTTTTCGTAACACTGCGCCTCGTCAATATCCGACTCATCCGAAATCTCGCCCACGACCTCCTCCAGAATATCCTCCAGCGACACCAAACCAAGTGTCGAACCATACTCGTCGACCACAATAGCCATGTGGACACGTTTGGTGCGAAACTCCTCCAACAGCTCGGCAATCTTCTTATGTTCCGCCACGAAGTGCGCCGAACGCACCAGCCCCATCCAATTGAAGTCATCCGCCTCGTCCATATGCGAGAACACATCCTTGACATACAGCACACCACACACTTCGTCCAGCGAACTTCGGTAAATCGGAATACGCGAAAAACCCGAACTGATGAAGGTTCTCTTCACCACGTCGAAACCCACGCTCTCCTCCAGCGCCACGATATCCACCCTCGGGCACATGATGCTCTCTACCTCGGTGTCGGCAAAGTTTACCACACCGCTCAACATCTGTCGCTCCTCGTCGTTGCGTGTCTGCGTGATGTCGATAGCCTCCGAGAGTTCGTCCAACGAGAGATTGTCGCGTGTCGACTCCGAGAGTTCGCCCACCTTGCTGCCCGACCTTACAAGAACCACGGCCAGCGGATGTGTAACCTTTCGCAAAACCCTCAATATCGGTGCACCAAACATTGCAAAGTTCATCGCATAGTGTGACGCAAAAACCTTGGGGAGCACCTCGCCAAACAGCAACAGCAAGAAGGTGACGAATACCGACACAAAAGCAAACTCCGCCGCCGCAGACGAAAACTCCATCGTGCGGTCGATGATTCGTGTCGACAACAATGTGATGAGAATGTTAACCATATTATTGAGCATCAATATGGTTGCCAGCGTGTACTCGCTGTTTCCCACCAGGTCGAGCACCGCTTCGGCACCCGAATGACGCTCTTTGGCTCGCTCCTTCACCTTATCCAAGTCCGAAGGCGACAACGAGAACAGTGCTGTCTCGGAGCCTGAAATGAAACCCGAACAACACAACAATACCACTACGCAAATCAGCAGTATCAAGATTTCGGGCGACGCAAAACTATGTTCAATGATTTCTATCAAAGTCTTTTTATTTTAGATTTTTCTGTCGTGTGCGCATCTCTTCTGTTGTGCGCTCCACCCTAAAACAGAGTTCCCTCTCCGCCGAGTTCGCTCTCGTTTGTGGCAGGTTGCTCGCTCTGTTGCACAACCACCGTCTTTTTGGACGATGCCGAGGGGCGCAACTCCTCATACGAACCGCCATAACGCTTGATGGCCGGCGTGTTGTAAATATCCGCCATGTTGTCGTAACGGTTCACACCACGGAAGCGAATCACCTCCTGAGCCTCCTCCTCAACCACGGGTTCGCCACCCTTAAGCTGCTCTTTGGCAGCTGCGGTATCGCTCTTCTCGTCGTCCTTTACCTCGGACTGTACCTCTGCGGCTACACTCTCGGCAGGCTGTTCGGGTGTGTCAAAGTCACTCGCAACAACCACAATCTCGATATTGTCACCCAACTCGTCCTTAACGCAGTTTCCCCAAATCAAGTTGGCCGCACCTCCGGCCTTCTCCTGCAACATGTCACGAATCAGGCTCGACTCGTTCATCGTAATGGGGTTGCTGCTGCTATAATGGATGTCCAGCAGGATGTGTTTGGCGCCATAGATGTCGCGGTTCTCAAACAACGGCGAGTTGAAACATTGGTCCACCACCGCTTTCACACGGTCAACACCGCTGGCACGGCCCGTACCCATCAACACATTTCCGCTATTCTTGAGCACCGTATTGGCGTCGGCGATGTCTATATTGACCTTACCCACTAACGTGATAATCTCGGCCATACCTTTAACCGCCGAGGTTAGGATTCCATCCAAAACCTTCATCGCCTCGTCATCGGGCAGGTTGCCACACATATCCACCAGGCTGTCGTTGTTGATGACCAGAATGGCGTCCACCCACTTACGCAACTCTTCGATACCCTCGCGTGCCTGTTTCACGCGCGTGGGACCCTCGTTGGTAAAAGGCGTTGTCACGACCGCCACGGTGAGGATACCCAGAGAGTTCTCGTCCTCCTGCACAAGTTTCTCATGCATGTCGCGTGCGGCACGAGCAATCACGGGTGTAGCACCCGTACCCGTACCTCCGCCCATTCCGGCAGTGAAGAAAATCATCTTGGCTCCCGAAGCGCGCAACATATCGCAGATGTCGCTCAAACTCTCGACGGCCATATCACGACCTTTGGCCGGGTTGTTGCCTGCTCCCTTGCCGTTGCCGAGTTGCAGGCGCAATTCGGCCTTGCTGTTTTCGAGCGCATCCTGGTCCGTGTTACAAGCCATGAAGGTGACGTTGTAGATTTTGCTTTCAATCATGTTGTTGAGAGCATTTCCGCCTGCACCTCCCACGCCCACAACCATGATGTCGCTATGGGTGATTTCCTCAACTCGGAGGCTGTCTATAATGTCGTTATTCATGTGTGTCTGTTGTGGTTTAGTGGAAACTGCTTATATCGTCATCCTCAACCGTTTCGGGGAACACGGCGTCGCGGATTTTGTCACGCCAATGACGCAGGCGGCCCCTCCACGAGTTTTTGTCCTCATCCGATTCCTCCTGTTTTTGTTCTTCATCATGGCTTTCTTCGGCACTCTCCGACGAACCTCCTCCGCGCAGTTCGTTGACTTTGCCGCGGATAGAGTCGACAATCGGATTCTTGGGCGACTCACTATTGTGTGTCGTTGCAGCACTCGGCTCGTCTGTCGCTTGCTCCTTCACCTCCTCCTTAGGCTGCTCGACTTTAGGTTGCTCGATAGGCTTTTCCACCACGGGTTTCTCCACTACGGGACTCTTTTCTACGGGGTGGCTCGGAGTCACGGGCTTGGGCTTTACCTCAACCGTGGGTTTGCTCTCAACGGGGCGCACAACCTCCTCCTCTTGAACGGCAGGGGTTACAACGGGTTGCATCGAGCGAATTACCTCGACACTGTTATACAGCGCCTTGGCCTTAGCGTTGTGCAACATACCAATCACCGTTGCAAACTCCGGTTTTTCGAGCAACTCCTCCTTGCCCTCGGGCGTAACCACATGCAGGTTGGGTTGTGCAACGCGCACCTCCATACCCAGTTCGCGCTCAAACATTTTGTCTATATTGACAAGGTTGGCACCGCCACCGGTCAGCAGCACTCCGCATTGAAGTTTGTCCATATATCCCGAGTCACGAATCTCCTCTTTGACGTATCTGACAATATCCTTGAGTCGGTACTCGATAATGGTAGCCAGAGCCTTGCGGCTGATGGAGATGGATTGTTTGCGGCTGGGACCGGCCTTAATCGTAGCATCCTCCTTTATTTCGTCGGCCAGCGCTTGACCGTGATTGCGTTTGATGCTTTCGACCTTGCTTTCGGGGATTCCGAAACCTCGAATATCGGTATTGATGTCACCCGAACCGATGGGAATGGTTCGCACATAACGCACGATTCCATCCTTGCAGATACACAGGTCGGTGGTGTCGCGTCCGATGTCGAGTACCACAACACCCATTTCGATTTCGTCCTCGATGGCTGTCGCCTGCACGGCAAACATAGGACCTGCCGTCAGCGTACGAGCCGACAATTTCGGGCTAAGTCCCGCCAGCGTGTTCTCATAACGGACAATCATATTGTCGTTACCCAGCACAAAGGTAAACGTTGCGCCGAGTTTCTTACCGAAGCAGCCCACAGGGTCACTCACCTCCGACACCCCTTCGGGTTTATAGACACGATAAATCTGAGGAATTCGTTCGAGTATTCGCGCATTGTTTTCGGCGGTGACGTTATACATTCCGTCATGGAGTTTGTTGACATCTTCGCGTGCGATTTCGCCGTCGCTGTGGCTGATATAGACGTGGTAGTCGTGTGTTGCGCACTTGATATCTTTGTCGGACACGCCGGTATGGACATCCGAGATACGTATGCCGTTACGATGTTCGAGTTCGTCGACTGCATTACGGATGGCATTGCTCACCACCTGACGGTTGTTGATGGCGCCTCGGTTCATGCCGTTGGCGGCCAGCTCTTTGCAAACAATATCCTCGACGGTCAGCAGGTCGTCGTTCACACTGCCGAGTGCGATTTTGACGCTACTGCCACCCAAATCCAAAGCTACTATGTATTGTTTCTTTTCCATCATCCTCTATTTTGAACACACTATTTGGTTCTCATATCTCAAATCTATATAGTTGTACTCATCCCACCCCTCCCAGGCAAGAGCCTCGCGGTAGAAGAGCATCAGTTTGTCGAGATTTTGCTCGGCCTGTTCTATTTCACCCAGGCACGCAACATGACGACCCACGCGGGGGACTATTTCCACCTGCGGCGAGTCGTAACCCTCGGAAGATGTGACATTTATCTGCACGATTTGCGCATGCCAAAAGTCATCATCTTCCACAAACTTCACAAAGTTAAGCAGTTTATACAAATATAAATACCTTTTTGCCGATTTTTTTTGATTTTCGACCACTGCGACACGTTTTTTCTCCATTTCGGCCAGACGTTTTTCGCAGTTGTCTATGTCGTCGTTGAGTCGGCGAAGCTGTTCCTGTTTACCTTGTTCGAACATTTTGCGACGCTCCTCGCGCCAGAAACGACCTGCACGTTCGGCCTTCTTCTCGGCACGTTGACCTTTCAGAGTTGCAATACTGCCACGCAGTTGCATGAGGTTCGAATCCATATTGTTGATTGTCGTGCGATACTCATCCACCATACGAACCTTAATCTGCTCATAATCGCCGTAATACTTGGTGGGAAACATCAAATTGACATTGCCCGTGATTAGTGGAACGTGCGCCGCATAGCTGGTTGTCGGGGGCAAAATCCACGCCTCGTCGGTCAGGTAGAAGTCGTAGCCGTTCGAGGTCTTGACACGTGCCACGGGCTTGTGCTGACTCACCTCGACGCTCAGCACACCGTTCATATCGACGTACACATTAGCTTTCTTGACCAGCACTTGGTCGCCAACGAAACGTTGCAACTCGGCCACATTGACATCGGTGATGTTCTCGCCCAGGGTCTTAACCCCCGAACGCGCCACCCAACTGCGCACCAAAGGCTCGGTTACGGAGCTTAGGCGGTCGGCATCGGTAATCACAACGCGGATTGAGTCGACCTTGATTTCGGCCGTTTTGTGCACGGCATGTGTCGAGGCCACCGTGAGGTAGGCTGCAATACCCACCCACAGCACCACGGTCAGGATGATATGTAAGGTTCGTTTAAGCATTTTGCTCGGCGTATTTTTCGTTCAGTGCCCTGGTGAGCGGTTCGATGCAGGCGTCGATGTTGCCCGCACCAAACGTAATCACAACATCCGTATTGCGGCCGACAATTTCGCCGGGCAACTCCTCGCGGGTCGACATCACGCACGGTACCGTGACATCCCTTGCTATCATCTCCGAGGTGACACCCTCCATAGGCAGCTCACGGGCAGGGTAGATGGGCAGCAACACCACGCTGTCGGCATTCGACAGAGCCTGCGCAAACTCGGCATGGAAGTCATTGGTGCGCGAGTAGAGGTGAGGTTGGAACACTGCCGTGATGTGTCGTCCGGGGAAAGCTCCCTTGACCGACTTCAGTGCAGCCATGATTTCGGCCGGGTGGTGTGCGTAGTCGTCCATGTAGACGCATCCCGGGCGGTTGATATGCAAATCGAAGCGTCGTTTGACTCCCGAGAAACTCTCCAAAGCCTTCTTTACTTTCTCCTCCGAGAACTCCTCGCCGCGGCACTTGCAAGCGCACCACACCGAAGCCACTGCCGCAATACTATTCTCGACATTCACACGTCCCGGCACGCCCAGCAGGCAATCCTTGATTGTGCGGTCGGGGCAGACGATGTTGTAGCGGAACAGACCGTTCTCCTGCAAGCGGAGGTTTTGGGCATAGAAGTCCGTACCACCGTCCAGTGAGTAGGAGTATTTCGAGATTCCGGGGTTGCGCAACGTCACACCTGCACCCTGACGCATGATGACGGCACCGCCCTTGCGAATCTGCGACACGAACTGGGCAAAGGCCTCCTTGACAGCCTCGTGCGTGCCGTAAATATCCAAGTGGTCGGCGTCGGCCGAGGTCACAACCGCTACATCGGGATTCAAACGCAGGAACGAGCGGTCGAACTCATCGGCCTCGACAGCCATTCGCTTGCCGCCGCCAATGACGATATTGCCATCAAAGTTCTTGGACAGACCGCCCAGAAAAGCACTTCCGCCACCCGTTGTCACACGGTTCAACCACGCAACCATCGTGGTGGTCGAGGTCTTGCCGTGGGTTCCCGACACAGCCATAACAAACTTTCCTTCGGTCAGGTGTCCCAGAATTTCGGAACGTTTGAGCACCTCGTAACCCTGCTCTCGGAACCAACAGAGTTCGCTATGCGTCGAAGGCACGGCTGGGGTATAAACCACCAACGTACTCTTGTCCGAACGCATCGCTTCGGGGATAGCCTCCACCGAGTCCTCGTAGTGGATGTCGGCACCCTCACTCTCCAGAGCGCGAGTCAGTTCGCTTTCGGTGAGGTCATATCCGGCTACGTGTGCGCCTTCGTGCATAAAGTATCGTGCAAGGGCGCTCATTCCGATTCCGCCAATGCCTATGAAATATACGTTCTTTTTCATTCTCCTAATTCGTTTATTACGTATCTTGCCACGCGGTCGGCCGAGTCGGCGATTGCGAGTTGCAAGATATTGTTCTTCAATTCGTTAAGTCGGTTTTTATCTTTCACAAGTTCCTGTGCGCGGTTGAGCCCTCGGGCTACGGCCTCCGCATCGCGTATCATCTCGGCAGCACCGCGGTCAGCCAGCGCACGGGCGTTCATGGTTTGGTGGTCTTCGGCCACGTTGGGCGAGGGGACAAAGAGTGTTGGCTTGCCCATCAGGCACAACTCCGACACGGTGCATGCCCCGCTACGCGACACCACAAGGTCGGCCGCAGCATAGGCATAGTCCATACGTTCGATGAAGGCTCCACGCCACACGCCCTCCGAAGAACGGCCCTCCATAAAGGCGTCCATCTCGGCGCTATAATATTTGCCCGTCTGCCAAATGACCTGCACCTCGCCGCGACGTACAATTTCATCCACTCCGGCCTTCATCATCTCGTTGAAGGTGCGTGTTCCGAGGCTTCCTCCAACAACCAAAATCACGGGTTTCTCGGCTACAAATCCGAAGTACTCCAATGCCGCCGCACGGTCTACAGCGTCGGGTGAGAACGAACCTCGGAGCGGATTGCCCGTCATCACAATACGGTCGGCAGGGAAGAAACGCTCCATGCCATGGTAGGCCACACAGATTCGTTTTGCGCGGCGCGACAAAATCTTGTTAGTCACTCCCGCATAGGAGTTTTGTTCCTGAATCACCGTCGGTATGCCCATACGCTGGGCCGCCCACAGCACGGGGGCGCTTGCATAGCCGCCAAAGCCCACCACGCAGTCGGCTCCGAACTCACGAATCACCCTCCGCGCACGGCGCACACTGCGCACGACTTTCACGGGCAGAGCCAGATTGTCCAACGTCAGGCGTCGTTGCAGACCTGCCACGGGCAGTCCCTCGATGCGATAGCCAAGGGCTGGAATCTTCTCCATCTCCATCTTGCCCTCGGCGCCGACAAACAGCAATTCGACTCTATCTCCCAGAGCACGTTTAAGTGCTTCGGCGGTAGCCACGGCCGGGTAGATGTGGCCTCCGGTTCCGCCGCCGCTGAGTATTAACTTATATGTTTTTTGTCTGTTCATAGGTTCTATTTTTTACGTGTACCACTCTCCAACATCGACTCGCTCTTGGGTGTTGACAGCGTTCTCTCCTCAACTTGGCGGCTCACACCGAGTATCATACCGATGGCCATCGACGTAAACAGCTCGGCCGAACCTCCCTGGCTGATGAGTGGCAACACCAGACCTGTCTGAAACATCAGTCCCGTGGAAACCATCATGTGCAGCAGTCCCTGGAACGTAATCAAAAATGCCAGACCCAGCACCAGCAGGCATGGGAAGGCCGTTCCGCAGTTGTTGAAAATGACAATCGCCCGATAGAATATCCACAGGTACAGAGCCACGGCAAGCACCGCACCCAGCAAGCCCCACTCTTCGACCAAGAAAGCGAAGGCGTAGTCCGATTCGGCCTTTGGCAACATGTGTCGTTGTGCGCTGTTGCCCACACCTCGACCCGTAAGTTCTCCCATGGCGATGGCGATTCGGGCTTGGCGAGGTTGGTACATATAGTCGTCATCCACCTTGTCGGGGGCCACGAAAGCTGTGATACGTTTCTTCCATGTTCCGGTTCGGTTTTCGCCGCCCGTAAAGCTTTTCATAACCGACATTCCGCCCAGCATGACACTGCCAAATACCGCCGTAACAACCATAAAACGCCCAATATCACTCCACTTGACGCGACCGATAATCAGCATAACCACGCACGTGGCACCCATCAACAGTGCTGTCGACATATTCTCGGGCACAATGAATCCGCACGACAGCAGAATAATTCCAAACACGGGCAGGCTATGTGTACGAATTATCTCGCGTGCTTTGAGCGGGTCATAGCGCAATTGTCGGAATGTTGGCAGCAGGTTTACCTTTTCGATAATCTTTTGGCGTCGGGCAAGTTGCAGCGACAACAACACCACGGTGGTGACTTTCAACAAGTCGGAGGGTTGAAACGTAATGCCCACAATGGGAATCTTGAGCCAACGCTGTGCACCAAACTTGTTCACTCCGAAGAACATCACCAGCACCATGAAAATCAATGACATGGCATAAGCTGCTTTGGCTGCTCGGCCATAGGTCTGGTAATTGCAACGGTGAATCGCCCACACCGCACCAAGACCCGCCAACAGATAGGCCATCTGTTTGATGAATCGTGTGATGTGGTGCTCCGAGGTTGTGGCCTCGTAGAGCGACGAGGTGGTCGACGAGTAGACCACAAAAATCGACAGCACCGAGAACAGCACATAGACTATCCACAACGGTTTGTCGCCACCTATTTTGAACCTCTGCCAGAAGTTCGGTTTGTTATCTTTCTGCTCTGCCATACTCCGTTTTCGTTATTTATGGTCGGCGACCCATTGTTTGAACATTTCGCCGCGGTGTTCGTAGTTCTTAAACAGGTCGAAGCTCGCGCACGCAGGCGACAACAACACCGCATCTCCCGAGTGTGCCGCCTTGCGGGCCGCCGTCATGGCTGCCTCCAGCGAGTCGGTGCTGATGATGGTAGGAACCACACCTTCGAACGACCTCTGTAATTTGGCATTATCCAAGCCCATGCACACCAGCGTATGAACCTTGGCACGGGCAAACTCCATGAGCGGAGTGTAGTCGTTACCCTTGTCCGTTCCGCCTGCAATCCACACCACGGGGCGGGTCATGCTCTCCAAGGCGTACCACACCGAATCGACATTGGTAGCCTTCGAGTCGTTTATCCACTCCACACCGTCGATTTCGCCAGCACTCTCCAGACGGTGTTCTACGCCGCCGAAGTTTTCGATACTGCGCACAATGCTCTCTTCCGAAACGCCCACAGCCACTGCCGCCATGGCTGCCGCCATTGCGTTATAGCAGTTGTGTATGCCCTTGATTTGCATTCGGCGGGTATCGAGGCACAGTTCACGGCCCAGGGCCTTAACGTAGATTTGTTCGCCCTCAATCCACGCTCCTTCGCTTTGCGGAGTGTGTGCCGAGAAGGGCAGCAGGTGCGACGCTACGGGGTGTTGAGCCATTTGGTCGGCAATGACACGGTCGTCGTGCATATAGATAAACTGCTCGGCGGAGGTTTGATTTTGCGTGATACGCATTTTGCTGGCCGCGTAGTTTTCGAACTTGTAGTCATAGCGGTCGAGGTGGTCGGGGGTGATGTTCATCAGCACACCCACGTCGGCCTTGAAACGGAACATACCGTCCAACTGAAAACTGCTCAACTCCAACACATACCAATCGAACTGCTCGGTGGCTACCTGATAGGCATAGCTCTCGCCGATGTTACCTCCCAAGCCTACGTTCACTCCACCGTCGCGCAGGATTTTGTAGATGAGCGACGTGGTGGTTGTCTTGCCGTTGGAGCCTGTGATGCACACGGTGCGAGCCGACGAGTAGCGCGACGCGAACTCCATCTCCGAGATTACGGGGATTCCTTGCTGGCGGATTTTCTGCACGATAGGGGCTTTGTCGGGTATTCCGGGGCTTTTGATAACCTCCGTCGCGCCGAGGATATACTCCTCCGAGTGACCTCCCTCTTCGTAGGGAACGCTCCATTCGTCGAGGCGTGCTTTGTAGCGGTCGGCGATGCGTCCGCTATCCGACAACAGAACCTCGAAGCCCTCTTTTTTGGCCAATATTGCCGAGCCGTATCCGCTGATACCGCCGCCAAGTACAACTATTCGTTTGTTCGTATTCATTGTTTTCGTCCTCCTTGCATTTTGGGGTTAGCGAACCTTGAGTGTCGACAGCGTGATGGCTGCCAACAATATTCCTATGATGATGGCGCGAACCACGATTTTGGACTCATGGAATCCGCGTTTCTGGTAGTGGTGGTGGATGGGCGACATAAGGAACACACGTCTGCCCTCACCGTATTTCTTCTTGGTGTACTTGAAATACGACCTTTGGATAATCACCGACAGGCTCTCTACCAAGAATATTCCGCACAGAATGGGCAACAGCAGCTCCTTGCGAATCAGCAGTGCGAACACGGCTATTACACCTCCGATGGCCAAACTTCCCGTGTCACCCATGAACACTTGCGCCGGGAAGCAGTTGTACCACAGGAAGCCCAGCAGTGCACCTGCCATGGCTGCCGCATAGACCAGCAGTTCTCCACTGCCCGGTATATACATGAAATTCAGGTATCCTGCATAGATAATGTTACCTGACAGCCATGCAAAAGCACCCAATACCAGCACTATCGGTACCGAGACGCCCGTTGCCAAGCCATCTATTCCGTCCGTCAGGTTGGCGCTGTTCGACACCGCAGTAATTACCAGCACGGCAACGGCCATATACAGCAACCATGTTGCCAAGCCGTTATTCTCCTTTTGGCCCACAACGCAACCGTAGTCGAACTCATTGCCTTTGACAAAAGGGATGGTTGTTTTGGCTGCCTTTTCGCCCTCGGTCTGAATGATTTGCTCATTCTGCGTGTTATCGCGGCTGATACCTTTGGGCACATCCTTCATCACGATGTCGGTGTGCAGCCACATGGTAGTTCCCACAATCACTCCGAGGCCCACCTGACCGATAATCTTGAAGATTCCCTTCAGTCCGTCCTTATCCTTGCGGAACACCTTGATAAAGTCGTCGGCGAAGCCCAAGCCGCCAAGCCACAACGTCGAGAATATCATCAACTGCATATAGACGTTACTCAAATCGCCCACCAGCAGCACGGGAATCAGAATCGAGGCGATGATAATCAATCCGCCCATTGTGGGGGTTCCCTTCTTTTCGAGTTGGCCTGCAAGCCCCAGGTCGCGCACCGTTTCGCCGATTTGCGCGCGGCGCAGGGCGTTGATAATGCGTCCGCCGAAAATCATACCTATCAGCAGGGCGATGATTACCGCAGCTGCAGCGCGGAACGACAAATATTGAAACATACCTGCTCCGGGAATATCCCACATGCGGTCCAAATATTTAACAAGTGAATATAGCATTTTTAAATAGTTTTTCCTTTTTAAATAGTTTTTCCTTTTGGTGTACTAATAACTTACGAAGTAAAGTCCAATCTTCTGTTAACTAATATCAGTTTATCTTATGTGTGTGTTTCCCTTTCCCCTTTTTGCTAACGGCTGATAAGAAACTACTTTCCCAACTCCTTGAACGCCGCAGCCACCTGTTCGCGGTCATCGAAGTGGTGCTTCTCGGTGCCGATAATCTGATAAGTTTCGTGGCCCTTGCCCGCAAGCAGGATGATGTCACCCCTGTCTGCAAGCATCACAGCCGTGCGAATAGCCTCGGCGCGGTTCACTACGCTCACATAGCGGTCACTTGAATTGAGTCCTTCGCGCATCTGAGCCAAAATCGCCTCGGGGTCCTCGGTGCGCGGGTTGTCCGAAGTGAGAATCACCATCGACGCTCCGTCGGCAGCTATACGAGCCATCTCGGGACGTTTGGTTGCGTCGCGGTCGCCACCGCATCCCACCACAACATAGAGTTTTTGCTCTTCGGTGCGGATGGCATTGATGGTATTGAGTACATTCTCCAGCGCGTCGGGCGTGTGGGCGTAGTCGACAATAGCTGTTATACCACCCTCGGAGTGCAGGGTCTCGAAACGTCCGTCTACCGAACAGAGCGTGCTCAAGTGCATCAAAACCTCGCTCTTGTCGAAACCCAACTCTACGGCCGTGGCATAGACTCCCAGCAGGTTGCTGGCGTTGAACTCTCCCGTGAGCGGTGTCCAAAACTCCACGCCATCCATCTCCAACTGCATACCCTCGAAGCCCATCTCCACCACGCGGCAACGGTAGTCGGCCATGCTGCGGCGCGACAGAGTGCGAATCTTCGCCTTGCAATTCTGCACCATCACCTGTCCGTTGCGGTCGTCGGCGTTGACAATCGCAAAGGCGCGTTTATCCAGACCGTCGAACAGACCTTTTTTGGCCTTGATGTAGTCGGCGAAGGTTTTGTGGTAATCCAAGTGGTCGTGGGTGATGTTGGTAAACAGCGCCCCGCGGAATCGCAAACCTTCGATGCGGTGCTGAACGATACTATGCGAGCTGACCTCCATAAAACAGTAGTCGCAGCCCGCCTCGACCATCTCGGCCAGCATACGGTTCAAACGCAGTGCATCGGGTGTGGTATGCGTCGACTCCACCGAGCGAGTGTCGACCACATAGCGAACCGTCGAAATCAATCCCGCACGGTAGCCCAATGCACGCATCAGATTATAGAGCAGCGTGGCGGTTGTGGTCTTGCCGTTGGTTCCCGTCACACCCACCAGCGTCAATCCGCGCGAAGGGTGTCCCCAATAGGTCGACGCCATGCGTCCCATGGCCACATTGGTATCTTCGACCTCGACGTAGCACACTCCCTGGGAGGTCTGTTCGGGGATACTCTCACACACCACCATGCGTGCACCCTTGTCGACAGCTCCTGCAATGTAGTTGTGGCCGTCGGTCTTTTCGCCTCTGATGGCAAAAAAGACATCCCCCTGTGCAACGCTGCGCGAGTCGAAGGTCATATCATTGATTGTTCCGTCGCTCGGGCCAACCACACGTCGAACATCGACGTCGGCCAGCAATGCCGTTATGTTACTTTCCGTTGTCATCTCTTAAGTGTTAAAGTTACGGTTTGCCCCTTCTGTATCTGTGAACCCGGCATCACGGATTGGCGCGTCACCACTCCGCATCCATTCAGTTCGACACGCATACCGCGGCTCTCCAACATATAGAGAGCGTCTGCGGCGCCCATGCCTATCACATTCGGAACCAAACCTTGTTGAGTTTTCAAATCATCGAGCTTCACAGCTGCCGTATCTCTGTTGGTGCGCACCCACTCCTCGGACTCGACATGGCTCTCCAACGGCACGTCGAGCTCTCGGGCGACGCGATAGACATCGTCATAGTAGCCACCCTTGATGGGAGCCGGACGAAGTACCCTTTGGATGGTGTCGGCCTTGACCTTCTCCTCGATGGTTGGTTGCCACTCGGTGTGGGCGGCGTAGAGTCGGTCGGCCACGGCACGGAACACGGGACCCGACAGCGATGCGCCATAGATATTGCCCGTATTGCCCGTAAAACACTTCATGCACACGATAATCGAGTATTTGGGCTTGTCGGCGGGAAAGTAACCCACCATCGTCGCCAGATATTGTCGTCGTCCGCGCTCGTCGGCATATCTTCCGCCAATCAACATCTGCGCCGTACCCGTCTTAGCCGCCGCCGTGTAGTAGGGGCTCTTGAGCACCTTGCCCGTACCGACGTCGACAACGCTCTCCAGACACTCCCTAACCTTGGCCAAGGTTTCGTCCGAGCAGATTCGTTCGTTGATGTAGGTTACAGGGAACTCCTCAATCATCTCGCCGTAGCGGCTGATTCCCGTCACCAACCTCGGGCGAACCATTGCACCGCCATTAGCCACGGCGTTGAACATCGACAGCGTATGCAGGGGGGTAACCTCGAACGAGTAGCCGTAGGCCATCTGCTGAAGTGTCAGTTTGCCCCACTGATAGTCACCTCGGTCGCGGGGGGTCCACATTCTGGGTTTGGCCTCGCCGTTAAGACAGATGTCTATGGAGTCGCGGAATCCGAGTTTTTCAATCAGAAAGTCGGTGTACTCCTCGGGGTCATCGCCGAACACATCCCTGACTTGGCGTACGAAACCGATGTTGGATGATTGCGCAAACATATCCTTTACGGTCAGGTATTGGGTTTTGTATCCGTGGTCGTCCTTGTAGCTTTTGCCATTAAAAACAACGGCCTTTCCGAAGTTGACATCCACCGAGTCGGTGAGTTGCAGTGAACTATTCTCGAACAGTGCCAACAACGACGCCAACTTGATGGTCGAACCCGGTTCGTATCGTCCCAGGGCGTAGTTGCGGTCCTCGATACACTCGTCGTCGTAGCGTGTCAGGTTGGCCATTGCGCGGATGTCGCCCGTGGCTGTTTCCATCACCACCACCGTTCCCCAATCGGCCTTATATTGCAGCAATTGTTTTTCGAGCATAGTTTCGGCTATATCCTGAATATCCATGTCGAGCGTTGTCACCACATCGCAACCATCCTGCGGGGTGATATTGTGCGGGCTGTCGAGGGGTTCCCAAAATTTGCTGTTGATACGTTGTTTGAACTGTACTCCGCTCACGCCTTCAAGTTGGTCATGGAAAGAGTGCTCGAGTCCCGTCAACGGGCGCAACGAGTGGATTCTCTGTTGACGCACGATGCTGTCGGCAATGGATGACGGAAGGGTAACGGTGTCCATTTTGGTCGAGGTGAGTCCGATGGTGTGTGCCGCCAGCTTTCCGAACGGGCGTACGCGCACGATGGTTGCCTCCTCGCTGCGACCTCCTCGGTTGGCCGGAAGGTTGAGTTGTGCAAAGGTGCGGATACGCATAAGTTCATCCTTTGAGATACTGCGCGGTGTCAGGCGTACGTAACGAACCTTCGAGCCTGCCAAGTGCTTGTTGTAGGCTCCGCGTATTTTGCTTTCGAAGTATTGAGCCGGCATGCCGAACATCTCGCCCAACTGACGCGACAGTATTGGAATGTTTTTCAGCAATTCGCGGGTTCCTTTTTTGCTCTTGGCGATGCTGTCCACGCCGAAGTCGAGTCCCACGAAGTAGCGTTTCTGTGAGGTGGCTATCAGTTGCATATCCTTCGAGTAGATGTCACCTCTCATGGCCTCTTCGCGGAAGTAGCCGAAGTTGGCCTTACGACCCTCCTTGCGATATTTTTCACCATCGGGGCCGTACTGTATGTAGACAATCTTACCCAATATGAGCAGGCCCACAAACAACATGGTGAAGTATATCCACTGCACTCTGTGGCGAATCGAGCTCTTGATTGGGGCTTGTTGTTTTCTCTTATCGTCTGCCATTACTCTTCAATCACTTTAACGGGTTCAAGGGACTCCTCAAGGTTGAGCCCCATCTCTTTGACGCGTTTTGTTACAGCACTACGTCCCGACACGCTCTTGGCATTACGCGACATATTCACCGCGTCGGTTCGGGTGTCGTGGAGCTGGCGTTCAAGCACCTGACGGGTGTGGTGTAACCTCTGGACGCTGAACGAACACATCAAGTATATCAGCAACAGCACCACGCCACTCACCAAGTAGGAGTAGTGTTCCCTCATCCACGGGGTGTCCAGAAAACTTCCCGAGAACATCCTTGCCAGAAAACCCTTGCCCTCACCGGCCAAGCGTTTGGCCTTGCCTCTGCGCGACTCCTCAGACGGCTCCTCGGCCGATTGTTCATCCATTTGGACGTTTTGTTCGGCCTGTTGCGCAGGGTTGCTGAAGCGTTCGCGGCGGTTGGTCACACGCGAGCGCACAGACTCTGCGGCGCGTTGTTCACGTCGGTCCAGAATCTCGTTTATGGTGCGCTCCATTTCGAGGCGGCGAGCCTGTTCGGCCTGCTCCTCCTCCTGCAAACGCAACAATTCCTCCTCCTCTTGGCGGATTGAAGGGTCTATTTCGGGGTCGTAACTGCTCATGGTGCTTAACTAAAGTTTTATTGCGGCGCGCATCTTGGCACTGCGGCTGCGAGGGTTGCGCTCAATCTCCTCGTCGGTGGGCACAACAACCTTGCGCGTAACAATTTCGAACGGTGTGCTGGTGCGACCAAAAAAGTCCTTCTCGACCTGGCCGTCAACCGAACCGCTACGCATAAAGTTCTTGACCATCCTATCCTCCAGCGAGTGGTACGACATCACAACCAGCCTTCCACCCGGGCGCAACATTCGAAGGCTCTGTTCAAGAGCCATCTGCAACGCCTCCATCTCGCCATTGACCTCGATGCGGATTGCCTGAAACAGTTTCGACAGAAACTTCGACTCATCTCTGGGCGGGGTGACGCGTTTGACCGCCTCGACCAACTCGAAGGTGGTTGTCAGCGGAGCCGCGCTGCGTGCCGACTCGATGCATCGTGCCACACGTGCCGCGCCATCCAACTCGCCGTAGTTTTTGAGTATTCGGGTCAGTTGCTCCACGTCGTAGCCGTTTACGACATCGGCGGCGGTGCGTCCACCTCGGCGGTTCATACGCATATCGAGGGGAGCGTCACCGCGGAACGAGAATCCACGCTCCGTAGCATCGAAGTGGTGTGACGACACGCCCAAGTCGGCAAACACACCATCCACATGCTCCACGCCTCTCCAACGCAGGTGTCCCCGCATAAAGCGGAAGTTGCTACGGACAAAGGTGAATCGTTCGTCCGCAAAGGCGTTTGCCTCGGCGTCGGCGTCTTGGTCGAACGAGTAGAGGTGTCCTTTGGGCGAGAGTCTTTGAACGATGTGCGACGAGTGTCCGCCGCCTCCAAAGGTGAGGTCGACGTAGACTCCATCGGGCTTAATCGCAAGCAGTTCAAGCGACTCCTCGAGCATTACGGGTACGTGGTAAGTGGTCATACTTCTGGTGGGTAGTGTCAATTAGGGTGTAAAATTATAAATTTTACCTCGGTTTTACAAAGGCTCGCGCCACATAGGGCACAAATTTTGCAAAATTATTTTTCGGACTATGCGAAAACTATCTGTAAGACATATTTTACGGGCCAAAAATCCGGGGCTCGACGCAAGGTTGCCCGACTTTGCCGTAACTGCACTCGAACGGCTGCTCTGCATCGACCAAATCGAGGAGTTGCTGCGTATGGGCGACGGCATGCCGCCTTTGGAGTTTATCGACGCCTGTCTTGAGAGGCTCGGAATAACCTACGAAGGAATCTGGGAGGACGAACCTCGGCCGGGACGTTACGTATTTGCCGCCAATCACCCGTTTGGAGGCATGGATGGGTTGATGCTCGGGCACTGCGTGGGGCGACGTTTCGGCGACGTGCGAATTGGGGTCAACGACCTGCTGATGTATCTTGCGCCACTGCGTCCGATATTTCTGCCTATCAACAAACACGGACGACAAAGCGACAGTGCGGTTGGAGGATTCTCGCGCGTCTTTGGAGGGGATGTTCCGATTGTCACGTTTCCGGCCGGGGTGTGCTCGCGCAGGAGTGGTGGACGGGTGCGTGACCTGCCTTGGAAAACGGGATTCATAAAGCGTGCCGCCGCAGCCCACCGTGACATCATTCCGGTGTGGGTTGAGGGACGATTGTCAAGGCGTTTCTATGCCCTGGCTAAGTTGCGTAAGAGTTTGGGAATCAAACAGAATATTGAGATGATATTGTTGCCGTCCGAACTTTTTGCACAGCGCGGCAAGCACTTTCGCATAGTGTTCGGCTCGCCCATTGCTTGGGAGATTTTGGCCTCCGAAGGCTCGCCGCAAAAAAGTACTCAATTGGTGCGCGACGAAGTGGAAAGACTCCGAGCTTATTGCGGCTAAAACAGATAGTCCGCAAGACGGAATGCCACGAAAGGCTCCATTGCACGACCCAAGGCACGACTCAACGACACCAATTCGTTGGTGCCGAAAAAGAACAATTCACACAGACGCGATTCGTCGACTTCGGCGGCTTGTTCGAACTCTATGCCCGCTCTACGGAACACCTCCTCGGCGCGTTGACTTTCGAGACTCTCCCACGGTGTCAACCGCACTACACGTCGCTCCTCGACACCCCACAACGGGAATCCTTCGCATGCCACCAAGCGTCCCGCTTGGCGCACAAGTCGCACCTCTTTTGCACTTGCCGGAGTAAGTTCCAGAACCTGTCGCCCGAAACTTGTAAAATGCTCGGGCTTAGGCATTTCCGTCACACACTCTTTGCCTGTTGGGCGAATCACCGAAAGTTCGTAATGCTCCTGCATCAGCACCTGTCCGCCCACAACGCACAGCACGGCGCGACCCTCTGTGGCATGCAATCGTACCTCGACGTTGGCAATCTGTTGCGAAGGGTAGTGATTGCGGGTCAGTATCTGTTCCACGGCACGTGTCAGTTGCTCCGTTTCGAGGGTTGCAACGCCGCCAAAAACCTCGCCAAAAGCGCAGTTCAGCGCTTGGGTTTCGTTCTTGGCCTGCTCAACGGCGTACCCTGAAGTCCTCACCGTGCGATAGACATAGGGTGACTGCAACACCTGAAGCCCGACGGAATCCTCCACCGAACGCACCATACGTCCATCAATATATATCGCGTCCTTAAACATTCTTTAAATTCACAATGCACAATGCACAATGCACAATTTTTATTAAAATCGTGATAATAGGGAGTTTCGGAGGTGTGCTTTTCTCTTTGAATCCTCAACTGAATCAAAATTAGTCGCCTCCGTCTATATAATTCCTACTAATAACCACAATGGTTATTAGTAGGAATTACACCGTCGGTCTGCGACCCATTTTTTGGTTCTTTTTGATGGCTCAAAAAGAACAGTCCCCTCCCTTAACTCGCTGTCACTATTTTGAGTATCATTTCGCGGAGGAGTTCGCCGTCGGAGACGCCTCCCGTGTCGATACCTTTGCTGCGTGCGTCGTACTCACGTATAATCCCTAAAATCTTAAAAGTCACCTTATTGGGGTAGAGTGCTGCGGAGGCTCTGACCTCATTGACAAAGAAGGGTGCGGGTACTCCCAAGATGCGACACATCTCCATATCCGAGGGCATTGTCTGCCCCTTGCGTGCCACCAACCACTTGTAGTAGTTGTAGAGGAACACCTGTTTGAATTGACCGAACATCGTCATTATGATGACCACCAGCGGGTTGCTCTTTGGGTTGCGCGACATGTAGTCGGCAATGGTGAGTGCACGTGCCGCGTCGCGTGCCATGACGGCGCGGTTGAGCTCATAGACGTTGAAGTCCTTGCTGATGCCGATGTGCTCTTCGATGTGGTCGGGAGTTATGATGCGTGTACCCTCGGGCAGAGCTACCAGAAGTTTATCCAACTCGTTGGAAATCTTGGCGATGTCGGTTCCCACGTGGTCAACAATCATTTCGACGCCCTTCTGCTCCATCTTCATGCCTTTGCGCTCGACAAAACCTCTGAGCCAATCCTTCATCTCGTAATCTCGGGGACGCACCGACTCGAAAACCTCGCCCACAGCTGCCAAATGTTTGTAGACCGCCGAACGCTTGTCCAAACCCTTCTCTTTTTTGTAACACAACACAAGTATGGTGCTCGGGTTTGGCGCCTTGGCGTAGCTGTCCAGCTCTTCGAAAGCCGACAGTTGCTGTGCCTCGCGGACAATAACCACGCTGCGCGAACCCATCATGGGCACCTGACGCGCCAGGTCGACAATCTCACCCGCCCGCGCATCCTTGCCGTAAATCACCGTCTGACAGAACGAGCGCTCGACCTCATCCAACGCGCTCTCTTCGATAAGGCCCGAGATGGCGTCAATGAAGAAGCCCTCCTCGCCCATCAACAGATAGACAGGTTTGTAGCTCTGTGCGCGGATGTCGCTCATTATGCGGTCGAACTCCACCACGCAGTTTTTGAATGTTGCTCCCCCTTTGGCCATAATGGTGGTGTCGGATTAGATTATTTCGCGTGTTATTTTGAGAACATTCTCGGTGTGCGGCGTGATTTTGTAGCGGTCGTCTGCACGTTGACCTATGAGCCACACGATGTTTTCGCCCGAGGTCATGACGAATTGTCGTTTCTTGGCCGGCAGAGCCACCTTGTGGTCGATGAGGTAGTCGCTAACCTTCTTGCGTCCCGACATGCCCAACGGAATGAAGGCGTCGCCCTCGTTCCAACGGCGCAGTGTAAGCGGAAACTCCAAGCGGTCGGCATCCACCAAAGCCACATTGTCGGGAACCTGCAACGAACCCACATTGTCGACATCCAGCCACTCCATGTAGAGCACCGAGTTGCCGCAATAGGCGCGTGTGGCAAACTTCTCGACACGTACTTCGCAACTGTCGCCATCGTCAATGGGTGAGATGATGATTCGTCCTCGGTCGATGCATGCCACCTTGTCCCTCGAGTAGAAACGTTTGCCCGATTGCGAGCCATGGCGCAACGCCCTGCACATAGCCTCCACCACGTCGCCCTTGAATCCGAACGACGAGTTCAACAACTCGTAGACCACAAAGTTCAACGGCAAATCCTCGGGAATACGGTCGGGATAGATTATGTAATCCTCGCCCGACTTTTCCTGTACGGAACTTCGCATACGCTCGATGGTTCCGTCGATAAACCTTTGTGCATCAATCAATCGTCCGAGGTTGGTGCGCATAAGTTCGGTGAATTTGGGATTGATTTCGCGGATTCGCGGCACAAGTCCCAAACGAATTTTGTTGCGCAGGTATTTGGTGGTTTTGTTCGACGAATCCTCGCGGAAGGGAATCTTGTGCGCCAAGGCATACTCGCTGATTTCCTTGCGAGGGGCGAACAGCAGAGGTCGCACAATGCGGTCGCGGTGAACACTGATACCGGTAAGTCCCTTGAGTCCCGTGCCACGGAACAGGTTGATAAAGAAGGTTTCGATGGAGTCGTCGGCCTGATGTGCAATGGCGACCACCGTGTAGCCGTGCTGGCGGCACAACTCGTCGAACCACTCATAGCGCAGGCGTCGGGCTGCAATCTGCACAGATTCACCCGTGCGTTCCATCTCGCCCGCGGTGTCGAAACGCTTGTTGTAGTGAGGAATGCCCAGTACCTCGGCTCTTTGTGCCACCAACTCCTCGTCCTCAACGGCCTCCTGACCGCGCAGTTGGAAGTTGCAGTGTGCCACACCCACCGAGTAACCGGCCTCAACCATAAGGTTCATCATCACCATTGAGTCCACACCGCCGCTGACGGTCAGCAGTATGCGGTCCGAGAGGGTGAACAGCTCCTTCTCGCGTATGTAACGTATAAATCTTTCGAGTAAACTTTCGCTCATATTATTATATAATATTAACCTCGGGGTCGATTGTGACTCCGAACTTTGCGGCCACATCGCGGCGAATGGTTTGCGCCAAGGTGATAACCTCTTCAGCAGTGGCTCCTCCGCAGTTAATCAACACCAAGGCTTGGCGGTCGTGTACACCGGCGCGTCCCAGCGAACGACCCTTCCAGCCACACTTGTCAATCAGCCATCCGGCTGCCAACTTTGTCATCCCTTCGTGGGGTGTTGGATAGGTCGGTGCGTCGGGCCACTCGGCTTTGATACGTTCGGCCACGGAGTTGTCGACCACGGGGTTTTTGAAGAAACTTCCGGCGTTGCCCACAACCTTATGGTCGGGCAGTTTGGCGCGGCGAATCTCTATCACTGCGGTGCGGATGTTGCGCAATGTAGCTCCTCCCAGAGCTTCGACCTTTGCTCTCACGTCGCCATAATCCAAGCGGGGATTGGGCTTTTTGCCGAACTCAAAACGCACGGCCAACACCAGCGCACGCCCCTTCCATTCGTGTTTGAACACGCTCTCGCGGTAGCCAAACTTACACTCTTCGGCACTCAGCACCCGAGCGCAACCTTCGGCCGTGTCCCAAATCTCCACTTCGCGGATTGTGTCGGCAACTTCGGCACCATAAGCTCCGATATTTTGAACGGGGCAGGCTCCCACCGTGCCCGGAATAAGCGACAGGTTTTCGACGCCCCACAGTTCGTGGTTCACGCACCACTCCACAAGGTCATCCCACTCAACGCCTCCTCCGACGAGCACCACAGCACGTTCCGAATCCTCGCTTTCGACGGTGATTTGGCGGTTGGCTACGCGCACAATCGTTCCTGCGTAGTCGCCCGTAAACAGCACGTTACAGCCGTCGCCCAGGGCCATCCATCCCTGCTCCACCACCTCGGGGCGGGCAAACAACTCGGCGGCATCCTCGGCCGTGGTCACCTCGGCATAGCGGGCGGCCCTTACGCTCACACCAAAACTGTTGTAAGGTGCGAGGTCTATGTTTTCAACTATCTTCATACTTGGGGCAAAGGTAGCAAAGTTTCCTTAATTCGATACGCAAGTTGGTCCTTTTGTGTGCAGAGCCCAGCACTCCTGCGCGCGCAACACCTGTTCTACGATGTCGCGCACGGCACCGCGACCACCCGCAAATTCCGACACGTAGCGGGCAACCTCCAACACATCCGAGCAGGCGTCCGACGGACATACGGGGATTCCCACACGACGCATCACACCCAAATCGGGTACATCGTCACCCATATAGACAATCTCGTCGGGCGAGAGCTGGTATTTGGCCATAAACTCCTCGAGTGCACGCTCCTTGTCGGCGCAATTGAAGTAGGTATCCTCGACCTTGAGCATCTCGAAACGGCGGGCCAGCAGTGCGCCGCGGCCTCCCGAAATCACGCACACGCGGAATCCCTGCTGTATGGCATAGGCTACGGCATAGCCGTCTTGGGCGTAGTAGGTTCTCAGAAAATCGCCGTCGGCCGTGGGGGTGATACTGCCGTCGGTGAATACGCCGTCGACGTCAAAAACGAAAGCCTTGACGCGGGCTATATCTTCCTTAAAGTTTCCCATATCGTTTTGCTTATCTGTTTGTAAAGTTCTTCAAATTCGGGAGTCACATCGTGGAGCATTTGGGCGTGTCGCTGTTGCATCTCGACGTCGCCGCGAATGGCCACTCCCGTTTGGCAGTTTTGCGGTCCGAGAGTCATGGCCTTGCGCACGCACTCTTCGACCAGCGGGCGATAGGTCGTAAGTTCGGTGTCGGCAGCACGACTTCCTGCCACAAACATCATATTTACAAAATTGCACACCCACGTAGCACCCAGATGCAGGCGGCTGCGGCGTGTGCTGTCGGCCTGTTCGACGTGCTCCGAAATCTCACAAGCAAGCCCTTGCACAACCTTCAGCGCGTGCTCCGTAGCGCCCTCCACAAAGATGGGAATTTCGCGCCAATCGACCCTTCGGCCACGGGTGAAGGTCTGCATCGGGTAGAACACCGCTCGGTGGCGTATCCGCTCCGAAAGCGTATCGAGCGTGGGGCACCCTGCCGTGTGAGCCACCACCGCATCTTCGGGGAACTGCCAACTCTCCGACACCTCGCCAATGGCACGGTCGCTGACCGAGATAAGATACAGGTCGGCAACGGGAATACACTCGGCACTCCACTCGGCACCACACAGCGCGGCGAGTTCACGGCCACGGCTCTCGTTGCGGGCTACAACAGCGATGACTCTCTCGGCCAAGCCAACACACAGCGCCTCGGCCACGGCGCCACTTCCGATGATAACTACACGTGTCATAGCAGGTCCATGATTTTGGCATTTACGGGCGAGGCGGCAACGATAGCCTCTATTTTATTGAAACGGTCGCCCACGTTTTGCAACAACTGATTGCGTTCCAAGTCAATGGAGTCATCATCATAGCGGTTGAGTCCGTGCGTCACGTCGGCAATCGACAGCGAGTGTACGTCACGTGCGGGCAGGTAACCCGTACGCTTTGTGTCGTCGGCACCCGCCACGGCCATCACAAACCGAGCGGTCTCGAGTTCAAACAGCACATCGCTCACAATACGTATGGGAAGCTCCAACTCCGAGGCTATATCTTCGGCCGAGGTGGTGGTCATGGGTGATGCAGTGTAGCGTCGCGCCACAACAGCCATAACAGCCACAGCGATACGTTTGCGGTTACCCGGGCCGATGTGCATGCTCTCCTCGTCGCGTTCGAAGTTGCGCACGTTCTGAATGGCATACGACAACTCGCCGCCCAACAGCAGAATCATCCAGCTCGCCTGAACGAATACCAACAGCAGCGGCACGGCGGCAAAAGTTCCGTAGATGGCGTTGTAGGTATTCAGCGCGTGTTGGATATAGAAATAGCCCTCTTGGAATATCAGAAAAACCACCGAAGCCACCAAAGCCGCAATAGCCGACGGACGGAAGTGAACCTTGGTATTGGGCAGCAGGTAGTAGAGCAACAACACACAAATCCACACACCCAATAGCGATGTGGGCAGGTAGACCACTTCGGCCACAAACGCACCCACCAACTCGGCAAACGCCGCTTTCGTTTCGACCAGCGCTCCGTTGAGCAACAACAGCAGTACGGGCACGATGAATATAACGGCAATATAGTCGGTCACCGAGCGAGCCAGACTGCGACGTCGCTTAACCTCCCAGATGGCATTGAAAGCCGATTCCACACCTCCAAACACCTGCGCCACAGCCCATATCAAGAATATCACACCTCCGATGGCAACTACTCCACCGCGAGTTCGGGCGAGGATGTTCTCGGCGAACTCCAGCAGTGTGTCGAGCAGGTCGGTGTATTCCGGGAAACGGGTGTGCAGTTCGTTGATAAAGCCCGCGTCCATGCCGAAACCTTTGAAGATTGCAAATACCAGAGCCAAAATCGGAACCAGCGACAGCACCGTATAGAACGACAACGCTGCCGAACGCACCATTGTTTGGTGTCGGTCGACTCCACGGATGGTGTAGATGATAAGTTTGACGCCACGTGGCAGATTCGCTCCGTGCGTCGACATTGCGGCTCGTTTGCCCCCTTCGGAGTGTCGGCCGAATATGTTAAACCATTTAGACATACCCCACAAAGATACGTTTTTATTTCGGTTTGCCAAATACACTCTTGTGTAAAGTGCCTTTGCGACTAATATCGTGCAAAAAATATTGCATCCTACGATTTTTTAACTATCTTTGCGTAATTTTATACGAAAAGTACACCAAAACTATGCTTTATCCTCTCAAATTCAAACCCCTGCTCAAAGAGCGTATCTGGGGCGGCACCGAGCTGTGCGACCGACTGCCTGCGTCGCGCAAAGGAGAGGACGTGAGAATCGGCGAAAGTTGGGAAATTTCGGGCTTCGAGGACGAGATGTCGGTCGTGTCCGAAGGACGACTCAAGGATAATACCATTGGCGAACTGATGGAGGTTTTCATGGGTGAGCTGGTGGGCGATGAGGTGTACAACAAGTTCGGAACCGAATTCCCGCTGTTGGTTAAGTATATGGATGCCGAGGAGTTGCTCTCGATTCAGGTGCATCCCGGAAATGCCCAGGCCGCACGACTGCACAACGCATGGGGCAAGAGCGAGATGTGGTATATCACCGAGTGCGAGGAGGGGGCCGAAATTCTGGTCGGACTCAAGGAGGGCACAACGCCCGAGAAGTTTGCCGCAGCTCTGTCGAACGGCACACTGCCCGACCTGCTCAACCGCTATACCGTTCATCCGGGTGATTCGTTCTACATTCCTGCGGGTACAATCCACTGCATTTGCGGCGGCATCAAACTATTTGAAATTCAACAAACAAGCGATATTACTTATCGTATATACGATTGGGAGCGCGTTGATTCGAACGGTCAGATGCGCGAGCTGAATCCCGAGTTGGCTTTGCAGGCCATTCGCTTCTCGTCCGACGTTGAGTACGTGCGTACCAAGCCGAGCATTGCGGGCGAGGTTGTGGAGTTGGTCGACTGCACGCACTTTACGACCAACCTGATTCGTGTCGAGGAGCGTTTTGTGCGCGACCTGGCATGGCTGCCCTCGTTTGTCATCTACATCTGCACCGAAGGCGAGGGCGAAATGTACTACTCGGACGGCAAGGTAAAACTTTCCAAAGGGGACGTCTATCTGGTTCCCGCCATCGAACAATCCATCCGCTTCGAAGGCAATCTCACTCTGCTTGAGTCGTATTGTTAAATTCACAATGCACAATGCACAATTCACAATTGATTGTGAATTCATTTTGTTTTGAGCCGAACTTTCGTGCAAATCATATTTCTTTGATGAAAAAGTGAATTGAGCCGAACTGTCGTGCAATTCTTATGTCTTTGATAAAAATTGTGAATAGTGAATTGTGAATTGTGAATTAAAATTCGTATCTTTGACTCCGCGAGCAGTAAAGGCTGCGGGTGTTTGGCGCGAAGTTTGAACCAATGCACACCGCATAACTCGCCAAACAAACACAACAAGATGATTAACAAAGAGTTCGAAAAATTCGCTTACAACACACGCCGAATCTCCTCAGCGGCAGTGCATGACTATGCCAATCTGCAATCAGCATACGTATCTCCCACAATTATCGAAGAGCGACAACTCAACGTCGCACAGATGGATGTTTTTTCGAGATTGATGATGGACCGTATCATCTTCCTCGGCGCACCCATCAATGATGACGTGGCTAATATTATACAGGCCCAACTGCTGTTCCTCGAAACGGCAGACCCCGAACGTGACATCCAAATCTATATCAACTCGCCGGGTGGCTCGGTGAGCGCAGGTTTGGGTATCTACGACACCATGCAACTCATCGCGCCCGATGTGGCTACCATCTGCACGGGTTTGGCGGCAAGCATGGGCGCTGTGTTGCTGACGGCGGGTACTGCGGGCAAACGTGCAGCGCTGCCTCACTCGCGCATCATGATTCACCAACCGCTCGGTGGCGTTCAGGGCCAAGCCTCGGACATCGAAATCACCGCACGCGAAATCATGCGCACCAAACAAGAACTGTACGAAATTCTGGCTCAACACTCGGGAGTGGCGATTGAGAAGATTGCCGCCGACGCCGACCGCGACTACTGGCTGCGTGCCGACGAGGCCAAGGAGTACGGACTCATCGACGAGGTGCTGACCAAACGTAACGCAAATACCGAACGCAACAATGGCCAATAAAAGAAATACCAGAGGAGGCGGGGGAGCCGGCGGCGATATGGAACGCTGTTGGTTCTGTGGTGCTGAACGTGCCGACGTCGAACTGTTGTTCAACGGACAGGGCGGCGCCAACATCTGTAACAAATGTATCGAACACGGCCACGCGATTTTGATGGAGGCCGCAGGACAGATGGGGGGAGCGGTAAAGAAGGCGGACGTGGGTTTCGACCGTTCGAAATTGCTCAAACCGGCACAAATAAAGGAGTTCTTGGACCGTTATGTCATCGGTCAAGAGGCTTCGAAACGATATATTTCGGTGGCTGTTTACAACCACTACAAGCGACTGCTTAATAAACACGATGGCGGTGATGTCGAAATTGACAAGAGCAACATCGTCATCGTAGGCCCGACGGGTACGGGTAAAACCCTGTTGGCGCGTACCATCGCCAAACTGCTTGACGTGCCCTTTACGATTGTGGACGCAACGGTGCTGACCGAGGCGGGCTACGTGGGCGAGGATGTCGAGAGTATCCTGTCGCGTCTGTTGCAGGTTGCCGACTACGACGTTGCCAAGGCCGAACGCGGAATCGTGTTTATCGACGAGATTGACAAAATTGCACGCAAGGGTGACAACCCCTCAATCACGCGCGATGTGTCGGGTGAGGGTGTGCAACAGGCACTGCTCAAACTGCTGGAGGGTACAACCGTAAACGTGCCGCCTCAGGGAGGACGCAAACACCCCGAACAGAAGTTTATTCAGGTCAACACCAGCAACATTTTGTTTATTTGCGGCGGTGCTTTCGACGGCATCGAGCGCAAGATAGCCGCCCGTCTTAATACCCACGCCGTGGGCTATGGACGCAGGGATGACGGCAAGCAGATTGACCGCAACAACCTGCTCAAATATATCATGCCGCAGGACTTGAAGAGCTTTGGACTTATTCCCGAGTTGATTGGTCGTCTGCCGGTGCTGACATATATGGACCCGCTGGACAGAGAGGCACTGAGGAGTATTCTAACAGAGCCGCAAAATGCCATCATCAAGCAGTACGAACAGTTGTTCGCACTGGATGGCGTGCGATTGTCGTTCGAGCCCGAGGTTTTCGACTATATTGTCGACAAGGCTGTGGAGTACAAACTCGGAGCACGCGGACTGAGGGGCATTTGCGAAACCATCATGATGGACGCCATGTATGACCTTCCGTCGGTTGGCGACTGCACGGAGTATTGCGTCACGGAAGAGTATGCCCGCTCGAAGTTCGAGAAATCGGCACTGGCAGCCGTGTCGGACGCCCTACAAGCAAGCTGAAAAAAGAGAGATAACAAAACAAACTAAAACGATATGAACCAAACAAACAACAAGGCTACCGCTGCTGTTCCCGTGGCGGCGCTGAAAAAGGCGGCCGACAATATCCGTATCTTGTCGGTCTCGATGGTGGAAAAGGCTAAATCGGGTCACCCCGGCGGCGCTATGGGTGGTGCCGACTTTGTGAGCGTGCTCTATGGCTGTTTTCTCCGCTACAATCCCTATAATATGACCTATCCGTGGAGGGACCGCATGTATCTCGACCCGGGCCACATGTCGCCCATGCTCTATGGCGTGCTGTCGCTGGCGGGTTTCTACTCGATGGAGGAGTTGCAGAACTTCCGTCAATGGGGCACCGTAACTCCGGGTCACCCCGAGGTTGATTTTGCTCGCGGTGTCGAGAACTCGTCGGGTCCTTTGGGTCAGGGTCACGCAATGGCTTTGGGCGCAGCAATCGGCGAACGCTTTATGGCGGCTCGCGGTGGCAAAGCGCACAAAATCTACGCCTACATCTCGGACGGTGGTATCCAAGAGGAGGTTTCGGCCGGTGTGGGTCGTATCGCAGGCCACCTGGGATTGAACAACTTCATCATGTACTACGACGCCAACAACGTCCAACTCTCGACAACCGTTGACTTTGTCGACACCGAGGACGTGGCAGCCAAATACGAGGCGTGGGGCTGGAAGGTTATCAGCATCGACGGCTCGGATATTATGCAAATCTACAACGCACTGACCGAGGCAAATGCCGAGGAGGAGCGCCCCGTGCTGATTATCGGCCGCACCATCATGGGTTGCGGTGCTGTGGGCCCCAACGGCGAGTGTTTCGAGAATAAGGTTTCGACCCACGGTCAACCTATGTCGGCTGCGGGCGCGGATGTTGCCGCAACTATCAAGAATTTGGGTGGCGACCCCGAGAATCCTTTCACCATCTTCCCCGAGGTTAAAGCTCTGTTTGACGCTCGCCGCGAGGAGCTGCGTGCTTGGGCTGCCGAGCAGGAGAAGATTGACGCCGAATTGCGTGCTGCCAACCCCGAGCAATGGGCCAAACTCGACTCGTACTTCGCAGGCAAAATGCCCGAGGTGGATTGGGATTCGATTGAGGCTCCCGCCAACTGCGCTACCCGTGTAGCTTCGGCTGCGGTGCTGGGTAAATTGGCCGAAACGGTTGATAATATGATTGTTTCGTCGGCCGACCTGAGCAACTCCGACAAGACCGACGGTTTCCTCAAGAAGAGTTCGGCCTTCACCAAAGGCGACTTCCGTGGCGGATTCCTCCAAGCAGGCGTTAGCGAGTTTACCATGGCTTGCGTGATGAACGGTTTGGCTCTGTATGGAGGTATTCTTCCCGCGTGCGGAACGTTCTTCGTGTTCTCGGACTACATGAAGCCCGTGTTCCGTATGTCGGCTCTGATGCGCAAACACGTTGTGTATGTGTGGTCGCACGACTCGTTCCGCGTGGGCGAGGACGGTCCTACCCACCAACCTATCGAGCACGAGGCTCAGGTCCGTCTGATGGAGCAAGTGCGTAACCACCGTGGCGAACGCTCGATGGTTGTGTTGCGTCCCGCCGACACCGCCGAGACCATCGAGGCTTGGAAGATTGCCTACTCCGAGGAGCGTCCCGTGGCTCTGCTCTGCACCCGTCAGAATGTGAACGACCTGCCCGCACAAGGAGGTTTGTCGCGTAAGGAGGTTGCCAAAGGCGTTGCCAAAGGTGCTTATGTGGTGTATGACTGCGAGGGAACACCCGACATCGTGCTGGTTGGTAACGGTTCGGATGTTGGTCACCTGGTTGAGGGTGCCGGAATGTTGGCTGCCGATGGTATTAAGTGCCGCGTAGTATCGGCTCCGTCGGAGGGTCTGTTCCGCGACCAACCGGAGGAGTACCAACAAAGCGTGCTGCCCGACGGTATCATCCGCTATGGTATGACCTCGGGTATTGCATCGACCATTCGCGGTCTGGTGGGCGACAAGGGTCGCATCCACAGCCTCGACCACTTCGGTTACTCGGCTCCGGCCAAACGTCTGGAGCAGGAGTTCGGATACTCGGGCGAGGTGGTTTATCGTGAGGTTAAAGAGTTCCTTGGTAAGTAGAAAGTAAATAAATAACGAGGGTCGTTCCTGCGGGACGACCCTTTCTAAAAAAAGCAAACAATGAAGAAATTGATGATTATTGCGGCTGCGCTGATTTGCTCGGTGGCAACCGCCGAGGCGCAAAGCTGGAAAGACGCACTCAAGAAAGCAGCTACTAAAGCTGCGACACAAGCAACCACCACAACTACCACCACAACTACCGAAACGGCGACACCTCCGGCAAGCAACAGCACTGCAAGTGTGTTGGGTAATTTGGCAAGTTCGTTAATCGGCTCGGTGCTGGGTACTCAAGTGACTCAGGAGAGCATTGTTGGTACGTGGACCTATACGAAACCTGCTGTTCAGTTCACCACCGAGGACCTTCTCAAAAAGGCTGGTGGCGTGGCTGCAGCATCGGTTGTCGAGGAGAAATTGGCCGAGGGTTTGGGCAAAATCGGCGTCAAAGAGGGCGTCATGAAGTACACCTTCAACGAGGACAAGAGCTTCGAGATGGTTATCGGCAAACGCACCGTCAAGGGTACCTATGAACTTGACAACGAAACCAAGGAGGTTACACTGAACTTCGGCTCGGGCAAGCTCGACCTGAACATCGCAAAACTCACCATGACGCTGACCAAAACGGGTAACAACATCGACCTGGTGAGCAACGCCGACAAACTTCTGAAACTGATTCAAACCACCATCTCGACCAGCAAGAACTCGACTCTTTCGACCATCGGTTCGTTGGTTTCGGGCTACGACGGAATGATGATTGGTTTCTCGTTCACCAAGTAAGGCAACCTATTTATACAACAAAAGAGAGGTGTTCCGCGCGATGGAACACCTCTCTTAATATTATAAGGTATGAGCGTTACTCCTCACCCATGCCATAACCTCCCATGTCACCTGCCTCGGACATGGCTGCCGAGTTCTTGGGACGGATAGGTTTCATGTTGCCGAACGAGTACGATGCGGTGAGGCGGAATCGGCGACCTCCCCACCAACGCTCCGAGTCTTGGATAAATCCTTTGCCCTCGGTTACACTGTGGCGACCGCGCGAGTTGAAGATATCGCGGCAATTGAGAGCCACCGACCATCCTCCCTCGAACGACTTGCGCACACCGGCATCCACAAAGTAGTTGCCCAGCGAGTAACCCTGAGCCACCACTCTGCGCGAGTTGTAACCACCCGTAGCCTGCACCGAGAAGCCCAACGGCAGGGTCACGTTGGCAACCATGCGAATGTCCCACGAGAAGTTGCTGTTCCCCTCGCCCGTAACCACCTCGGCTCCCTCGACAGGGGGACGATAGGTGAATCCCGACATCGACGAGTAGTAGAGATTCAGGGTGGTTGTAAGGTCGAGTCGTGTCCAGAGTTTGTTCTTCGACACCAGCTCGACACCCGCCGATTGGCTACGCGTAACGTTGGCAAAAGTGCTCATCATCACGCCGCCATCCAAGTAGCTGATGCGTTGAATAACATCATCCGTGGAGCGATAGTAAGCCGATGCCGAAAGGATGTGATTTTCCCAACTCTTGATGTAGTTCAGCTCAAAGGCGTTGGCATTTTGCGGGTCGAGCATGGGGTTACCATACGACACGTTGAGTGAGTCGCTCATGTTGCGGAACGAGTTTAGTTGGTGTCCGCGCGGGCGCTGAATACGTCGCGTGTAGTTGACCTGTAATTCGTGGTCACCCGGGAAGGAGTAGGACACAAACACGCTGGGGAACACCTTGAAGTATTGATTGGTGTACCACTCCTGCTGTGCAGCTGTGGGTTGGTAGCCCAGCGAACGGGTACGCATCGAGGTGTGCTCGCCACGCAGACCCACTTGATAACCAAAGCGACGTACCTTACCCGCATAGTTGAAGTAGAGTGCGTGAACATCCTGCTTGTAGTAGAAATCGTTGTAGAGCGCGTAGAGTGGCGCAAGGTCGTCGACCGAGGTGCCCGCCGAGTAGACAGTGGGGCTGTTCTCGCTGTTGAGCGTACCCTTGTAACCAGCCTCAATGCGGTGATTTTCGTTGAGTTTGTTCAGATAGTCGATTTGCGCCGTCCAGCCGCCATTGCGCATATCACTATGTTGACGTTGCAGCGAGCGCGTGGTGTCGGTCGGGAAATAGGATGTTTGCGTGTAGTCCGAACCGTTATCCATATCCCACACGTCGTAGGCCACAATCGCATCCAGCGTGTGGTCCGTGCCAAATTTGTGGCGATAGTTCAGTTCGAGGTGGCCGCCCATCATCTTATGGCCTCCGTCGGTGCGACGAACAGCCGAGGTATATGAGCCCGGGACAGTGCTGGTATATTTAACCGTCTCGTCGTTGGAGCGTCCGCCCAGCATACCGAAACCTGCAAAACCCAAGTCATCCTTCTTGGTGAGGTGGAACGTTGCGCCCAAGCGCGCAAAGCCGTTGTTGCCCGCGCCATCGCCATCCGTAACCGACCTTAACCACGATAGTTCATTACCCGACTCATCGAGGTTGCGGCGCAAGGTTGTCGAACCATTGTCCCTCACGTGGCGGCGATAGCCCATATTGACATAAAAGTCGGCCACGCTGCTGGTATAGTTGATATTGGCACCCACGTTGCCGCCCAACTTCGAATCGATGGTGGCATTCACACCTCCGTAGTAGCCCGACGAGCGGTTCTCTTTGAGTACAATGTTGATGATACCCGACGTACCTTCGGGGCTGAACTTGGCCGACGGGTTGGTGATAACCTCAATCTTGTCGATACTTTCTGCAGGCATCTGTTCGAGGATTTGGGCACGGTTGTCGGCCGTGATACCCGACTCCTTGCCATTAATCCACACCGTCACCGAGGAGTTTCCGCGCAGGCTCACCTCACCATCGCCATCCACCTCCACCGAGGGGATGTTATTGAGGATATCGCTTGCCGAGCCACCCGTCGAGGCGATGTTTTGGTCGACGTTGAACACCTTTTTGTCGATGTCGAACTGCATCTGCGAGCGCACGCCAGTGACCTCCACCTTATCGATGGCTTGTGCATCTTCTTTGAGTGTTATGACTCCGAGTGTTGCTGTGCGCGAACCTGCCGCGAAAGGTTTTTCGGCGCTTTGGTAACCCAGAAATGCAACCACGGCCACATATTCGCCTGTGGGCAGTTTTGGGAGCGAGAACATACCTTTGTCGTCGGTAATGGTTCCCACCTTGGCCAGTACCTCGCCCGAAGCCTTGCGAACACTGACGTTGGCATAAGGTATGGGGCGCCCCTGAGCGTCAACAACCTGTCCCGTAACGGAGGGTTGTTGTTCGGATTGAAGTGTTGAGTTGGTCGAGAGTGTGTTGTTGGTCGCGCGGGCGGTCGAAAGTCCCAGTCCGCCCGCAATCATCAGTAAGAGTAAAGCTCTTTTCAACATCGTTTATGTCTGTCTGTTTGCTTTGTGAGTGTTACTCCCTATGTTTTTATTGGGTTGTCGTGGTTATATTTTTTGTTGGTCGGGTTACAGGTTGGTCAGCGTGTAGTCCACCATTTTTTGACGTACCGCGTGGCCGAAACCGGGAACCATGCTGTGGTTGGCATCGGGGTAGTACATCATATCGAACAGTTTGCCCGCCTTACCCAGCGCACGCACCATTTCGATGGCGTTTTGGGGGTGAACGTTGTCGTCGGCCGAGCCGTGACAAATGAGCAGTTTGCCTTTGAGTTTGTCGGCGTGGTTGATGGGCGACGGGTCATCGTAACCTTCGGCGTTGTCTTGGGGCAGACCATTGTAGACCTCGGTATAGATGGTGTCGTAGTAACGCCACGAGGTCACAGGCGCAACGGCAATCGCCATCTTGAATACGTCGGCACCTTTGAGGATGCAGTTCAGGGCCATAAAGCCACCGAAACTCCAACCGTAGATTCCGATACGTGACGAGTCAACCCACGGCAGAGTGCCAAAATAGCGAGCAGCCGAAATTTGGTCCTCTACCTCCAATTTACCCAAGTTGCGATAGGTGCACTTTTTGAACTCCTCGCCACGATAACCCGTGCCGCGTCCATCGACACAAGCCACCACGTAGCCATTCTGTACCAGCACATCCTCCCAGCCAACGCTCCATGAGTTGGTCACCTGTTGCGAGCCGGGGCCGCTGTATTGGGTCATCAGCACGGGGTACTTTTTGTTGGGGTCGAAGTCGACGGGTTTCTTGAAATAACCATTCAAGGTCACTCCCACGGGATTCTCAAACGTGAAGAACTCCTTGGTAGGAATCTTCTCATCGACAATCATTTGGCGCAGCGCGGCGTTGTCCTCCAACACGCGGATAACCTCGCCCGAGCCCTTGTGCAGGGTCACAATGTTGGGGGTCTTGGCATCGGTGTAGTAGCTCAGGAAGTACTTTGCGCCCGCACCCGCAGCTACGGACAGCATACCTTTCGGCTCGAGGATGGTCTTTTTACCCTTGCCGTTGAGTTTTACGCTATAAAAGCCGCGAGTCAAGGGCGAACCCTCGGTCGAGGTGTAGTAAATTCGGTCTTTGGTGATGGCATTAACGGCCGTAACCTCCCATTCGCCCTCGGTAATGGCGTTCAAAAAGCCTTTGCTGAGGCTATACAGGTAGAGATGCGAATATCCTGCCGCAGTTTCGTTCTGAACGATAAAGCGGTCGCCATCGGGCAGCCAACGTACCGTGCCGTCGTCCACGCGGTCAACATAGCGGGGCGATGTTTCGGTATAGACCACACGGCTCTTGTCGGCGTCGGCCAACACAACCTCAAAGTGGTTTTGCAGACGGTTTAAGCGGAAGAAGTAGAGCTCTCCAGAAGGAGTCCAGCCCAAACGTGCAATATACTCCGTATCTGCCCCCTTATCCATACGCACCACCTCGCCCGTAGCAAGGTCGGCCACCATCAGTTCCACCACCGAGTTGCGTTCGCCCGCCTTGGGATATTTGAACGAGTAGACCGTGGGATACAACTCGCCGTCAAAGCGGTTCATGTGATACTCCTTGACGTGGCTCTCGTCGAAACGAATCCACGCAACCTTCCCCGCATCGGGCGACAGAGCGTAGGCCTTCGTAAATCCGAACTCCTCCTCGTACACCCAATCGGTGGTTCCATTGATTATCTTGTTGAACTCTCCGTCGGTGGTCTTGAAAAGTTGTTTGCCGTCGAGCGTATAGACATAAAGGTTGTTCTCCGACGCAAAAGCCACGCGGCCACCCGCGATACTCAGGTCACGTTTACCCTCAACCTCGGGAATCAGCTCGGTAGTCACACCCGAAGCAATGTCGTGCAGCCAATAACGTGCCGTATGCGAACGGCGATAGATATACTTAGCATCGCTCTCGAGCAGGATTTTGCTCTCGCCTTCCAGCAGTTGGTACGACGAGAACGCCACACCTCCACGGTAGAGTGTATCCACCTCCGAGCCATCGACATAGGCATATTTAATCACCTTGCCGCCCTTCGACGAGGTGTAGTGCAGGCCATCGGCCATCGAACGCACGCCATAGACGCTACGCGACGAGAACTTGCCGCGAGCTATATCGTTATAATCGAATCCGAACATATCGGTTGCAACCATCACTGCGGCCGCCAACAGGGTCAAATATCTCTTCATTACTCACACGCTTTAAGGCTCAAATCAACACTCTTGATTTGGTGGGTCAGCGCACCCACCGAAATAAAGTCAACCCCACACTCGGCATAGTCACGAATCGTATCGAAAGTGATACCGCCCGACGACTCAACCTCTACGCGGCCTGCAATCTTGGCCACCGCCTCGCGAGTTTGCTCCACCGAGAAGTTGTCGAGCATGATGCGGTCGATACCTCCCACGCCCAGAGCTTCGTCGATATCCTCCATCGAACGAACCTCAACCTCGATAGGGAGTTTCTTGCCCTTAGCCTCCAAGTACTCGTGCACCTGACGAATAGCCTTTGCCACGCCACCACAGAAGTCAATGTGGTTGTCCTTCAACAGCACCATATCGAACAGGCCAATACGGTGGTTCTCGCCGCCGCCAATCTTAACGGCCATCTTATCCAGCACTCTCATACCCGGAGTGGTTTTGCGCGTATCCAGCACACGGCAGCCCGTGCCCGCAATACGTTCAACATATTTGGCGGTCTGTGTGGCCACGCCCGTCATACGTTGCATGATATTCAATACGATACGCTCGGCCTGCAACATCGTGCGCTCCTTGCCCTCGACGTAGAACGCCACGTCACCCGGCTCAACCTTTGCACCATCGTCCAGCAGTTTCTCGAAAGTCACCTCGGCATCCAAGCGACGGAACACCATCTCGGCAATCTCGACACCTGCCAGAATTCCGGGTTGCTTTACCAACAAGCGCATGCGGCCGCGCGTGCTCTCGGGGACACTTGCCAACGATGTGTGGTCACCATCGCCAATATCCTCACGAATAGCCAATTCAATCAAATCATCTACAAAAGTCTTGTACTCGGGTTTCATAATTTTATATTGTTTTAAGTTTTTTCTTTATGTACTTTTTGTGTCGACAAAAAGGTGGCAATGTCACTTTTGTTATGTTCTTTTTTGAAACGTCAACTGAATCAAAATAATCCCAGCCGTGGTTCTTATAACTACTCTGCATATACCCCGCGTGGGTATATGCAGAGTAGTTAAACCCCCGGTCTGCGGGTCGTTTTTGGTTCTTTTGTCGATACAAAAGAACATAACCCCTCAAACCTTATAACTTTGCTCTTGCTGCCTTTGCCAACTCGGATGCAAAGACGAATTCGTTTAGTTCTTTATTCGTCGAGGTCAGGATGTCGGCCGACGAGCCTTCCCACCACTTGCGTCCCTCGTGAATGTATATAATTTTCTCACCAATACCCATCACCGAGTTCATGTCGTGGGTGTTGATGATGGTTGTTATGTTGTACTCCTTGGTAATCTCCTGAATAAGGTGGTCAATCACCACCGAGGTCATGGGGTCGAGTCCCGAGTTGGGTTCATCACAGAACAGGTACTTGGGGTTCAACACAATGGCTCGTGCAATAGCCACACGTTTAACCATACCGCCACTCAGTTCCGAGGGGTATAGGTGGTTTGCGCCGTGTAGATTTACGCGCTCCAGACAGAAGTTCACGCGCTCCATTTTTTCGTGTTCACTTTGGGTGGTGAACAGGTCGAGCGGCAATTTGACGTTCTCTTCGACGCTCGAGCTGTCGAGCAACGCTCCGCCCTGAAAAATCATTCCCATGTCGCGGCGAATGGCCTTTAATTCACGGAATCCGAGTCGCGTGAAACAGGTGTCGCCATAGTATATTTCGCCCGAATCCACGGGGTGCAGGCCGACCAAGCTCTTCAGAAACACGGTCTTACCCGAGCCGCTTCGGCCGATAATAAGGTTTGTTTTACCCTTCTCGAAGGTTGCCGAGATGTCGTTCAGCACGGTTCTTCCCTCGAAACTTTTGGTTATATGTTCGGCACGTATCATCGCAGCAACATTAATTGAGTCATTACAAGGTCCATGAGCAGGATTACAATACAGCTGATTACCACGGCTTTGGTGCTTGCGCGTCCCACTTCGAGCGAGTTGCCGCGAGCGTTGTAGCCGTAGAATGCCGACACCGAGGTTATGATGTAGGCAAAGACCACCATCTTGAGCAGTGTGTAGGTTATGGAGTAGGGGCGGAAGTCGAAGTACAAGCCGGTCAGATAGTCCTCCGGTGCGCAAACTCCGCCAAACATACACATTATGTAGCCGCCAACCACACCCACAAAGATACTCAACACGGTGAGCAACGGGAAGAAAATCATCGACGCCGCCACCTTAGGCAGAATCAGATAGCTTGCCGAGTTGACACCCATGATTTCGAGCGCGTCAATTTGCTCGGTGATTCGCATGGTTCCGATTTCGGAGGCGATGCTCGAGCCCACCTTACCGGCCAAAATCAGCGCGGTAACGGTCGAGGCAAACTCCAAAACCATTGTTTCACGTGTGGTGTATCCAATCATCATCGGCGGGATAAAAGGCGACTCGAGGTTAATTGCCATCTGGATGGTGATTACCGCTCCGATGAAGAACGATATGATGGCCGTGATGACAATTGAGTTGAAGCCGAGAGCCTCCATCTCAAACATCGTGCGTCGGTAGTATATGCGAGCCTTCTCGGGGCGCGAAAAGACCTTGCCCATAAGTATGAAATACTGACCGAGTGTTTTTAAGAAGTTCATTTCTGTTGTTTTTGATTGAACATCCGTCGGGAGGTTTCAGCCTGGCGGCGGGTTGTATGGTTGAAGTAGTACGTGCGTTGTGGATTACTTGTCTTTGATTTCCTTGAAATCGACATACTCGCCCACGTCGTCGTTAACTTTCTTGGGAGGTGTATTTTGAGTTTTGTGTATTGTGACGTGTCCCTCTCGCTGTGTTTCGTGCGAACCCTGTCGCACTCCTTTTGTCCCGTTCAGAATATCGCGGAACATTTTGTAGGTGTGCCAAACGATTATCACGAGGAACAGTATGGCAAAAAAACGCATCATATTATGTTAGTTTCTATTCTCTGTTTAATTCACGCGCAAAGATACAAATTTTTGGGGAATTCCCGAATATGTTTTTTATTCGGAAATGTACTCCCTTTGTCAATAACGTAAAAGGTAGGATTTTTATTTTGAAGAGTGCCGGTAAAAGGTCGAGGGGGGGAGAAAAGAAAATTGTCGGGCTATGCACCCGACAATCCTCCCGGCCGAAGCCGAAAAAACAACACTACTATAATTACTCTTCCTCTTGCTGAATAGGAACAAGTCTTAATTTTAGAAAGGTTTGCTAACCATTTCTAATGTAAACATAAGGAAATAAAACTTTAAAAACAAATATTTTAAAGAAATATTTTTCATTTTTTTATGTTTTTGGTGTGCTCCTCACTCTCAAATTCACCTTCCAGCCACTCCCAGCGGTATTTTTTACGCATTCAAAAAATTTAACAAAAAGATATTTGCGGTGAATGTTTTTTATGGTAACGCCAATATAATGACGGTTTCTGCGACTTTTTCGACAAAAAATATTACCTTTGTAACAACTATGACCACGACCCAATATATACGTCTATTGCTGATTGCCATTTGGTTTGCGAGTGCGCAACTTTGCAGTTATGCTCAAAACGGTTCTGTGGACACAACCTCCAAAACAAGACATTGGCAGGCTCGTTACGTCAACTACAACGAACGAGCAAGCAAGTTTCATGTCGAACAACTTGTGGCACCCATCGTGTTCATCGGTGCCGGTGCAACCATTATGGCCGTACCGAAACTTCACAAAGCAATCGACCGACCAGTCAGAGAGAAGGTCTTAAACATGGGCCTGGCTGAGGAACCAATAGGTGATTATTTGCAATATGTCCCCGCCGTGACAGCTTATGCACTGAACGTGGCAGGACTCAAGGGCAAACACAGATATCTGGATGCAACGGTGATTTTGGCCACCTCGTGGGCGACAATGGGTGTGATTGTCAACGCCACCAAATACTCGGTGCGTCGATTCCGACCCGACGGCTCCAACCGCAAATCTTTCGTTTCGGGTCACACGGCAACGGCCTTCATGGGTGCGGAATTCTTACGACGCGAGTATTGGGACACTCATCCGTGGATTGGTGTGATGGGCTACGCTTTTGCCACCACCGTGGGTGTGAGCCGAGTGCTGAACAACCGCCACTGGACAAGTGATGTGATTGCCGGTGCGGGTGTGGGCATACTAAGTGTACAGGTTGCTTATTGGTTGTTCCCGCCGCTTCAGAGATTGATTTACGGCGTGCGCAAAGATGGAACACCCAAACGAAATCTGGTGGTTCAAGCCTCACCATGGTATGACGGCCGCAGTGGAGGTGCCTCTTTGAACATGGTATTTTAAGATTCTACCGGGTAACATGAAATCTTTCGGACTATACGTTTTGCTATTGGTCTGCGGGATGGTGTCGGCCACTTGCGATGTGGCAGCACAAAACATATCATCCGAAATATCGACCTATGACCTGCGCAGTGACGAACTGCCCGACCCGAGTCGATACGAACTCTTCGAAATCGGACACAACCTCTACTCTACATACGAACAAATACGCAGCGGATACATGCCCGTAGGCTACGCCTTTCACGGCCGACGCGACCACCGAGTGATGGTGGCGGGTTTCGATGTGGCAGACGGAATCAACCGCGCAACTGTCAGTTCCGTTGCACTTCGACTGCGAACGGCGGGTTATCCGTCCGACACGTTATTAATGGCCGGAGAGGAGCTATACGGTCGGCGCAACTACGCCCTCAATCCGTTTGCCGTACAAAGAGAGATTCGTCGTATTGGGGCTGTGGCCTTGGCTGGTAAATACAGCGGCGGCGTCAATGGACGTCTGGCAGCCAAGCACCGAGGTGTAAGTTACCATATAAACCTCAAACTACATGGAGGTCCAAGCCTATATGGTTCGGGAATCGACAGTTACGGTGGATTTCTTTCGACAACGGTCAGCACCGGTGGGTTGTCGTTTCTGTTAGCCGTGGCTCCTTCGGCGGCGGGATGTCGAACAGCCACGACCGACGAGGCCTTCGAACTGTCGGGACGAACTCTCTACAACCCTTCGACGGGATGGGATGGCGGACGGTTGCGCAATGCTCGCATACGCAAGGAGTACATTCCGACACTGATTGCAAAATACGATGCGGCTCTCGGGCAAGACCTAAGGTTAAACATTGCCGCAATGGGTCGTTACGGAGCTGCGTCACGTTCGGGGTTGGATTGGTACAACGGACTATCTCCCTACCCCGACCACTATCGTGCCTTGCCGAGTGGCATGAAGAGCAGTTGGGCTGCCGACAAGTTGCGCGAGTTGTGGCGAGTCGGAGCACCCGATGTCACGGGAGTTGATTGGGCCTCGTTGCGCCAAATCAACCGCGCAAACGGCCATGCAATGTATGTGGTAGCCTCGCAAGTCGAGCGCGTAGCCACGCTCGGCGGCAGGGTTGGTCTGTCGGGTAGTCGCGGAGAGTGCTCCTATCGTGTGGGTACAGAGTTTCGTTGGGACAACTCGGCTCTTTACAAACAAATTGACGATTTGCTCGACGCATCGCACGCCCTAAACATCGACTACTTCGAGTCGGAACTATCCGTCGGGCAAGTGGTGCACAACGACGTCGGGGCGGTCGGGAAAAGGCTCGGTGTAGGTGACCGCTCGGACTACAACTTTGTCATCAACCGTTTGGCCGCCTCACTCGACGGAGATATAAAGTGGAGCCGTTATGGATGGCACGCCAATATTGATTTCAAGTGTGGCTTGGGTACTCTGTCGCGTACGGGATTGTGGCAGAAGAGTTCGCGCACGGAGGGCTACGGTTCTTCGAAGGTGCATCTGTTTGCCGATTGCGCTCTCGACCTTGCACTAAGGCGCACATGGAGCGTCCACACGGCCGAAGCCAAGGTGTGGGCAGCAATCCTGCCTCCGGAGTATCGCAACCTTTACCTCTCGCCCGAAAACTCCTCGGAGGCAATCTCCCACCCCACCGGCACCGTCGACCGAGGTATTCAACTAAGCTACTTGTTTTGCAGCAGTGCATTCAGTGCTCGGGTGGTAGCACACGTAGCAAAAAGTCACAACGGGATGGAGGTCTACCGCTACTACGACGACATCGAGGAGTGTTACTCCGACATGGCGGTGACCGACCTATCGAGCCTTCGCTGTGGAATTGACCTGTCTGTGGAGGGTCGGTTGAGTGAACGGTGGAACGTGTCGGTGGCAGCCTCGTGGCTACGCGACGTCTATTTGTCGAACCCCTCGGTGACTCTCTTTAGGGATATCGATGGCGAGGTCTTGTCAGAAAACAATCGAAGTGCCCTGAAGGGTTTGCGCACAGGTTGTACCCCTGAGTTCACGGCTCTATGCGAAGTTTCGGGACGATTGCCTGAGGGTTGGCGTTTGAGTGGTTCGGTTGTGGGATTCGGAGGACGTTTCATCGAGCCCAACCCGCTTTACCGCATGGAGAGAACCAAAATATACATGGCCTCACCCGAAAGCTACGCCAAACTCAGCCGCCAAAAACGGCTGGACAATACGTTGGGCGTAGGTGTTAACCTCTCCAAAATATTCGAACGCTCGGGAGTGGCGGTTTCGATGTCCGTCGACGCTCTTGTGGCAGGCGACAAAACATACTATGCCTACGAGCAGATGCGACTGCGAAGTTCCGAGGTGGGTTACACCGCCGCACCTCTCAAACGACTATACTCCATGCCCGTAACGGCGGTGATTTCAATATCCTATACACTATGATTAGATTGTTTGTTGCATGTGTTATAAGTTGGGCTGTGTGCGCCTGCTCCCGTCCCGAAGTGGAACATCCCAAAATTTTCCCGACGGCCAACATCACCATTGCCCAAGTGAGGTCGATGGCCGACGCAGGTTATCACATCGTCGAACGCGACCTGACAATCACCGGGCACGTGGCATCAAGCGACAGCACGGGTAACTTCTTTCGCAGTATGGTTATCGTCGACCCTTCGGGCGGTGCCGAGTTGCTGAGCGGACTCTACGACAACTATCTCACCATACCCGTGGGAACACCTTTAGCCGTGCGGCTGCAAGGTCTTGCCATCGACACCGACGGAGGTGTTTTGCGCGTAGGGCTACCCTCCACTTCAGGCACCTCACCCACACCGCAACCCTTCGGAAGTGCTCCCTTGTGGCGACAATTCGTGACCATGGGCGACAATATCCAAAAGGTCGAACCCACGCCGTTTAATCCGGGCGAGGAGTTCACCCATCTGCTTGGGCAGTTTGTTCGCATCGAACATGTGACTCTCGCCGACCACTGCACCTCTACATGGGGCGGCATTCGTCCATTCCGCGACATCGAGGGCGACACCCTGTGGGTCGAAACAAACCCCTATGCAACATTCGCACACGACACCATACCCACCACTCCCCTAACACTACACGGAATTCTCTACCTCCGAAACTCCCGCCCACGAATAGTGCCAATTAAGGGCATTTGAGGGGGTATGTTCTTTTTGAGTCATCAAAAAGAACCAAAAAATGACCCGCAGACCGGGGGTTTAACTACTCTGCATATACCCACGCGGGGTATATGCAGAGTAGT
>JAGBFQ010000031.1 GCA_017936385.1 Rikenellaceae bacterium | reverse complement strand
GGGCTTTATCCATCCCGATTATGTCGATTTTGATGACTCTGCGAACTTGGACAAGGAGCTGGGTACATTGGATGACATCACAACCTACGAGGATTGGCAACCTGGTGCCGAGGCGTTTAAGGATCTCAATATATGCCTTGCGCTCCACAGTTTCAACGCCTACCAGCCCTATTCACTCGCCGATATTCTGCGTATGAATAAGTTCTGCATAACGGTGAATGTCAAACAGGTTGCGACGATGTAAACAATTGATTTCGTCTAAATTAGTTATTGATGAATGTCACCAAACCGCACGGTTGGGGAACTACACCGCCTCGACCGTGCGTGTGCGGAACGACTCGCGAGCCTTGCGGATATAGAGTTTAACAACATCGTCGGGCAAGTTTGACGATCGGACAAAGGTGCGAGTTTGTTCAGGGAACTTCGCCAACGCAGTCGCCAACAGCCACGCAACACCCATCCGCACATAGTACGGCTCCGCACCCTGCACAGTGCCTTGTTGCGCCACTTTCGGCTTGCCTTTGAGGGTCTTGTACTTTGATTTTATGCGGTCAAAATCGAGAGAGTTGATGCGCTCAAAAACCTTGTCGAGCCACTCCTCGTTGAGGAAATAGCACATAGCCACAACTACCGCAAAGCGCACCTCAAACTCGCGCTCGGAGTCAAACCAACGCTCCAAAAACGCCCACAGAGCCACCTTGTCAGCACAAGCCATCCACTTGGCGTGAGCGCAGTATGAGTCACACACCGCCCAATTATCGAGCACAGGAACATAGCGACCGAGCATCGCCAAACGCTCATCGAGCGAACATTTCTCGAGGTTGATGAGATAGCCCCAAATGACGGTCTCCTCGTAGCATAGACATTCGCTCGACACGGCCTCAAACGCTCTAATTACCTCGGCTCCATTGGCGCAAATTCGACGCACTCCATCGGGCATAACGATCTCGCCTCCATTGTGTGAAAGTTGCTTTGCAACCTGCTTAATCTCGGGCGAATGAAGCCCTACGACACGCCTTTCGGGCAACGCATTCACCACTCGCAAATGCCCCTCCCGATACCGCGCATCTGTCAGAAATCGCTCACAAATCAATGGTTGTAGTAGGTGGTCGATCATAAGGAATCTATGTATAACCCGACAGATTACTTATTGAACCACTTCCTAGAATAAGGATAACAAATTGTAGCGGCATTACATAGTACGATTAGTATGCCACCCAAAATAATAAGCGCATTTATATTGTTTTCATTACTAGAGCATTGGTTTACGCCAATGCCGACAATAATAGTGCCTATTACATTTATAATTGACGACACAATTGCCATAAATGGAGTTGTCTTAATATGTTCTAATGAGGATTTGAGTTCAGATGATTTTTGTTCTGCATTTTCATACTTTTGTGCCAATGCATTATGAGTATTTATCAGTTGTCTTATAGCTACCTCATTATTCTTTAAATCTTTAATAGTAATTTGAGACAAAGTTCCCCCTTCGTATATAGAAGATGACGAGGTTGCGACATTAGATTCTATTATATTTTTATCGGCTCCCATTGTCAGTAGTTTTTGATGCAGTTAGAAATGTATAATGAAGAGTTTTGCCAACATTTTCACCTAATGAATAAATGCGATACGATAAAAGAAGATGGTTGTCCCCATATGAACCAATTTTTAATGGTTCGATATTTTCCGTTCCTAATGAATTGTTAAAATTAATAAATGTTAATTTTAGATGCTTGTTACTCACAGATTCAGGATTTACTACCTGTTCTCTATCTTCATTATCCACAAATATAAATTCTATTTTTAAATCATCAATCAAAAATTCTATTGATTGATTGACAACTCCAATGACTGTTCCCGATTGCAGAACACTCATATCTCCAACTTTTATTTTAAAGTCCATATATTAATTTAATTATGATTAATACATTAAAATTAAATAACATTTCACAAATATACAAATTATTTGCAATCAGATATGGTGCCAGCAAATAGTTTTCGCATAAATTCACGCTTTCTCAAAAATTTTCTATATCTTTGTAATGGCTTATGGCTTTTGCCGTTGAGCCGTACATATTAGTTGACATTTTATTGTCGAAATCTTCCACTTCAAAACTTGGCGGTTTTACACAAAACGAAGATTCGCAATCAGATGTCCGCGTTTGGTGTATATCCCCATCACCGATTGGCTCGGTGTATGCGATATATCTC
>JAGBFQ010000030.1 GCA_017936385.1 Rikenellaceae bacterium | reverse complement strand
CAACTGTAGTTCTGAAGTTTGTATGGCAAAAGTCGGACTCGAAAACGACACCTTGAAACAACCCAAGTGTCCCTCGAATTGGGAGTATAGTACTGGGCAAAGGTAATTGCTTGATATACAGAGTGGGGAGCAGATGGACAGAGTCTCGTTTTCCGCCCTACGTAGTGTGCTGAACTACGTGGGCGGGCTGTTTTTGTTCTACCAAATAAAAGGGAATAGTCTATATCGTACCTTTCGTTTGTATTCGATATAACCTTTCAACTCTCTGTCGAGGAGCTTCTCCTCGAGCTTGATGCGCATGATTATAAGTGGGATATAAAGCAACATCGCCGCTGTTGCGACGGGAGACCCGAGAATCACGGGCATCATAACAAAAAGTACGATTGAGGAGGTGTACATAGGGTGTCGTACAATGCCGTATAACCCCGTGTCGATAACCTTTTGCTCTTGTCGCACCTCGATGGTGCGCGAGAGATAGCTGTTTTCGCGTAGCACCTCGGCGTACATTAGGTATGCTGCCAAAAAGAGAATCAAGGCGACCCACACCATCCACCGAGGGAACATGTACCAGCCCAATCGCCAGCCAAGACCCGAAACGACAAATACCAAAATAAATAGCAGGGCATTGGCCGCAACGACTACTCTTTGTTGAGAGTCGGTCTCTCGGGAGTTCAACCGTTTCTGAAGTAGCTCGGGCTCTCTGAATAGCAGTGTCGCTCCGACAATTGACATAGGGACGAATAGAGCACCCAGAAGCACCCAACCATTCCAATATTGTAGCGAGCCGGCGGCAACAAAGAGCAATGCTCCCATAATGACGGCTCCGAGAAGCAACTTAGCCAGTGCCTTGACCAACAACTCTTTTGTCATAATTGCAGATATCTTTCTACAAAGTTACGCATAATTCGGAATTATGTGTAACTTTGAGCAACTAATTTATGGTTAGTGAACTATGGAGTTTGTGACATTTCATAATTCCGAGCGGCCTACGGTGATGCTGATACCCGGTTTGGGAGTGTCTTATGAGATTTTTATGCCTCTTGTCGAACTCCTCAAAAGTCACTACAATATCGTGGCGGTGCAGGTGGATGGCTTTACACTCGGTCGGCGTACCTCGTTCACGACGATTGACCACCAGGCCGCACAAGTTATTGACCATATCAACGAGCGCTATAATGGCCGCGTGGATTGCATATATGGACTTTCGATGGGTGGAAAGATATTGTCACGCATTTTGGAACGTGACGAAGTAGTGGTGGCTCACGCCATTATGGATGCGGCTCCGCTCATTGCCTTGCCGCACTGGCTTGTGGGACCGTTGAGGTATCTGCAATGCGCCAATGTCTGGAGTTGTTTCTACATGCGGGGCTTTTGGCGTTGGGTGTTTGGCTCGCGTTACTTCGATGTACTGCTTGACGAGTGCCGCAAGACCTACCCATGGGGTGGTGGTCGCGCTGTGCTTGATGGCTATAAGTCAGTGTATGCGAGTACTCTACGTTCACTTCGTGGCGGCGATGTTCACTATTGGTATGGAACGAAGGAGGCTTTCGTGGCTCGTCCGCAAGTAAGGCATTTGTTGCGTCTATGCCCCAAAGCCCATGTGGAGATGTTCCGCGGGATGAACCATGGCCAACTGCTCATTGAATGTCCCGAAGAGATTGCACGACGCATCGAAATAATACTACAATAGAGCTATGAAACGAGTGAAAATTACCGTAATGCGACGAACCGAGTATCCCGACCTGATGGCCGAGTTCGAGAACCCCATTGAACACGCCTGCGACCTACAACTTGGCCAAACCTTTGTTGTGGAGAAGGGTCTGCGTCCCGAGGGGCTGTGCGAGAGTGCATGGGAGAGCCTGCGCCCCTTTGTTGAGGAGTTGGCTGCTGGGGGTGGCAACTTTTTCGACGGTTGGATGCGCAACCCCCACTCGGCAATGCTGTCGTGTAACGACGGTTTCCGTCCCGTTAGTTTCTACGTCGAGGTGATGGACTAAATTCCCCTATTTGGCGGGCTGCGAGAAAAACTGCTCGGCATTGTCGACACAGGCAACAGCACAGATGCGGGCTTGCGGATTCTCGACCGTTATGGGGTCAGCCGAACGATAGTTGCGCATTCGGCAGCCATATAGCGACACCGTGAGCGGTTGGTTGCCGCGTACAAGCACCACGTCATCCGAGTATCCGTCCGTAGTCAGTGCGCCATTCTTGCCCGAAAAGGCCTCGACATTACTAATTGCCGTGTGTCCTTGTCCCTCGATGATGATGGGGTGGATTGCTTCGGCACATCCACGGACATTGGCTATAATGGAGCCTTGTGCAATCTGCCAATTACGGTTGAAGGTCGAGGCTCCCTTTTTGTGGATTCCCACGCTGACACAATCGAGGTTGAAGTTTGTCAGCTGGCCGTAGCTGTGTTCGCCGAGGAGTATGCCGCCGTGAACACCAAACGTGAAGACATCCATCAGTTGGGCATTATCAGTGTGGTCGATAGCGAACGAGAAGGTAGGGCGCGCAACCACCGAATCAATGACGCTACGCCCAAAAGAGCGCCCAAAACGACGCATATTGGCGGGGTTGACGTGACAGTGCAGTATGCGCGGAATGTCATAACAATAGTCAATGCTGATAAACTCACCACCCAGCGGATAGCCATAGCAGTGTTCAAAGAGAATCTGCTCGCACGGGAAACGCGGATTGGCGCGAAAATCCATCGCCTGATACTCCCCAAAGAAAGTTAGCGACGAGAGTGTTACACCCTCGACTTTTTGGGTCTGGCTCACCCGAATTGTGGCCGGGTAGACGATGATTTTCGAGGCATCCGTGTGGCTCTGCTCGGGGTAGTAGAACTGTATGCCACGAATCTGTGTGGCCGACTCCACGGTGATGAAAACCTCTGAGTTATCGGTGATTACAAATAATGAGCCGACGGGGGCAGTACGCTCGATATTGGCTGTTCCGCGACCTACGGGACCGTGTGCGCCGATGAGAGAAACGTTTTGCTTGAGCACAATGCCGGCAGACATGGGGTAGCCCTTTTCGGTAGGTTCGACATAGAGCGCCGAGCCTGAGCGCGAGGACTCGTCAATGGCTCGTTGTAGGTTTGCACGGTTCACCTCGGGCGAGTTCGTGGGCAACACCCCAAACTCTTGGATACTCTTCATGGGTTGTGCTCCGACAGCCAACGACCACGCGGCTGCAATGATAAGGCCTAAAATCTTCTTTATCATGGCTCTGAGTTCTCTACTCCATGGGGCGGATGCGCATCTCCATGCCCTCGATGTCGGAGGTCAGGCGACGCAAAAGCTCAAGGTCTGTGCGGTGTTCCACTTGGCCGTAGTGGTAGGGGTAGAACACGCGGGGATGAATGGCGTGAAGGACCTCCGAAGCCTGCTCCTCGGTCATTGTATACGGCTGATTGACAGGTAAGAACGCGATGTCAATGTCGCGCAGGGCGAGCATCTCCGGCGTGGGTTCGCCGTCGCCTGCGATGTATATGCGCAGCCCGTCGATATTGAGCAGCCATCCCAAGTCACCGCGACTTTGCGGGTGGAAATCGGTGCGACCCTCTGAACTATTGTAGGCCGGCAGAGTTGTCACCTCAATATCTCCTAATTTTGCGGTGTCGCCGGGACGCAGGGCTGTGGCCCAACCCTCGGGCAGCATCGAGGCCGTTGTTACATCGCAAAGTATGGTGCAACTCTCACCGCGCAGGGCTTCTACAGCCTCAACCTCCATGTGGTCGTAGTGGTGGTGACCTATAAGCATGGCGTCGGCCGCAGGGAGAGATTCGATGTCACCCAGAAATCCCGCAACGGGGTCGTTGTAGATACGGCGACCGTCGAAATCAATGGCCATGGTGGAGTGTGCAAAAAAAGTGAAAGTCAGCTCTTTGCCCGACGCAGTAATGTAGCTGTCGGTGGGGTTGGCTTGTGTTGTCATGGTGTCGTTTTTTTAGGTTATTCTTGTCCAAATGTATGAATATTTTCGGAGTTTTCCAAAAAAAAAGAAATGCGTCCGCAAGGCTTTTAATCTTGCGGACGCGCCTGCGCTGAGATTAATTTCTGTATAGCTGGCCGGAATATTGCACTGTGTTGTAGAGTGGCGTTGCGATGGTCAGCGTGCAACTGCCCGTTGCCGAGATGATGTCCAGCTCGAAATTGTAAGTGTTGGCCGAGAACATCGAACTGCTGAACGTCACCTTCCAACCCGAGGGTGTGCGTATGGCTTGGTAACCATCCACTTTGGGTAGCGCGTAGTTGATGACCGTGAAGTAGTATGGTGGCGTAATGCCCTTGATGTAAGGTAGATAGACGTCTGTCCACGAGGGGTAGAAGTTGAGCTCGTAACCCGTGTTTGTGATTTGGTTAAGCGAGCCTGCGGGCTGCATCTGGAAGGTGAGCGGGATGAACGAAAAACTGCGCGCCTCGACCAACGAATCAACATAGTGAATGTACTCGGCTGTTCGTGCTGCCCGACGTTCGATTCGCTCCTGACGCCGTTGGCTGTGACTTTCGTCGGGAGAGCCCGTTCGTGAAGTTTGAGATTGCGCCGCCGCTCCTCCAAATGTCAGAAACGATGCGGCAAGTGTGAAAAGTAATCGTTTCATGTCAGCAAAGTTTTGTTAGCAACTCCAATGCAAAACATGAGCCACAGCCCTATTGATGCGGATGTGTCGCGGGCAAAAAAGTAGATATTTCTTTGGTGGTCTTGATTAAAATGTTTACATTTGCAGGTGTGTTGTATCCGTCCATCTCTTGGACCTGAAGCACAGAAGCATACGGCTCTTGTTGCGTGTGTCGTAACATTCCGGGTGCCGAACGAAAGCAAACATACTGAACCTGTGGCATTTGTTGGTGATAGGGCGTGTCGAAATGCTCTGCGAAAATGTTAAGTGTGAGTGCCTTGTCGGGGGAGTGTTTGGCTTGGGTTAGCGGCCTTGCTTCTTGATTGCTGCGTGCGACTTTGTGGGTTGTGCGAGGGAAAAGAGGGTGTATGGATGCGACATGTTTCTTTTGATTGGGTGGTTTGCCCGTCCGAATTCCTGCCATGTCTACCATTGAATCCACAAATTCGGAAAAAGCGACTTGTGTCGTTGCCTTGTCTGATGACGAGACGGCGAGCGGTTGTGTGCTTGGAGCGGCCGAAGAGCTTAAATGGTATGCATTGAGGGTGTTTCAAAATCGTTCGTCGGCAGTGTTGGCCGAAATCGAAAGAAGCGGATACGAAAGTTATGTGCCTACCCGATTGGTTGAAAAGAGCGTATTCGGCCGAACAACAATCGTGCGTCAACCGTTAATAGCATCGCTTGTATTTGTGCGTGCCACGGCGTGTTATGTGGAGCGTTTGAGTAAAGATAACATGATTAGTGCGACGGCATATCGTCGTCCCGGAACAAATGTACCGGCCGAAATCTCCGACCACGAAATGGATGTGTTTATGCTGGTGACCCGTGCGGGGGCAGATAAGGTTGAGAGTGTAGATGCGGCTCTTGCTCAAGGTGATAGGGTGCGTGTTACGGACGGTGTTTTCAAGGGAGCCGAGGGTTATGTTGCACGCGTACATGGAGCAAAGCGGCTGATTGTGGCCATCGAAGGTGTCGCGGCCGTGGCATTGGCCTACATCCCGAAAGGGTACCTCGAAAGAGTGGAATAAGTTTCTGAAACCAACAAATACGCAAAAGCAAATCGAAAAAAGAGTTGTCAGACGCCTTGGTGTTTCTGATGCGTTGTTGTATTTCGTGGATTTGCGAGTCTTGCGCGTTGTTGCTAAAGTCAAATAATACAGAAAATATGAAAATCGCAGTAGCAGGAACCGGCTATGTCGGTTTGTCGATTGCTACGCTGCTGTCGCAATACAACGAAGTTGTGGCAGTAGACGTAGTACCCGAAAAGGTTGAGAAAATAAATAATCGAATCTCGCCTATCCAAGATGAATATATTGAGAAATATCTTGCAGAGAAAAAGCTCAATCTGCGAGCAACACTTGATGGCAAAGAGGCATATAAGGATGCTGAGTTTGTTGTAATCGCAGCTCCCACGAATTACGACCCGCAGAAAAATTTCTTTGACACTCACCATATTGAGGATGTGATAGACCTTGTTTTGGAGGTTAATCCCGAGGCTACGATGATTATAAAGAGTACCATCCCTGTTGGTTATTGTCGCTCGCTGTATGTGAAGTATGCCAAGAAGTTTAAGGAGATGGGCTGGGAGGCTACTCGCAAGTTCCGTCTGCTTTTCTCTCCCGAATTCTTGCGTGAGAGCAAGGCTCTCTATGACAATCTCTATCCAAGCCGCATCATCGTGGGCTATCCCAAGATGATTGAGGAGTTTGATGAGGAGAACAAGGCTATCAAAGCTATTGCAGGCAATCATTTGGCAGAGGCCGCTCACATCTTCGCTGAGTTGCTTAAGCAGGGCGCATTAAAAGAGGATATCCCCGTGTTATTTATGGGATTGAAGGAGGCTGAGGCTGTCAAATTGTTTGCAAACACTTATTTGGCTTTGCGTGTAAGCTATTTCAATGAACTTGATACATACGCCGAGATGAAGGGCTTGGATACTCAAGCGATTATCGAGGGCGTAGGACTCGACCCACGCATCGGCACGCACTACAATAATCCGTCGTTCGGTTATGGCGGCTACTGTTTGCCTAAGGATACCAAGCAGCTTTTGGCAAACTATCAGGATGTGCCACAGAATATGATGTCGGCTATCGTTGAGAGTAACCGTACGCGCAAGGATTTCATTGCCGACCAGGTTTTGGCAAAGGCGGGATACTATGTAGGCTCGAGCGACTGGGATAAGGCAGTGGAGCAAAATGTAGTGGTGGGTGTTTATCGTTTGACGATGAAGTCAAATTCCGATAATTTCCGTCAAAGTGCTATTCAAGGCATTATGAAACGTATCAAGGCCAAAGGAGCAACCATAATTATTTATGAACCGACGCTTCAAGATGGAGATACATTCTTCGGCAGCCAGGTTGTGAATGACTTGGCGGAATTCAAACTCCGCTCGCAGGCAATTATTGCCAACCGCTATGATGTTTCACTTGATGATGTAAGGGGTAAAGTTTACACCCGCGATTTGTTTGGAAGAGATTAGTACAATTAAATTAGTTAGACAATGAATAAGTTGATTAAAAATGTAAAACGATTTTTGCTTAGAATTTACTGGGGTATAGGTGTTCGGTTGTTCCCTAAAGTAATGGCTAATAAAATGTATCGAGGTGCAATGGGGAAAAATATAGATTGGGAAAACCCCATAGATTTGAATGAAAAAATTAATTGGATGAAATTTAATTACGATACGACAGAATGGACAAGGTTAGCGGATAAATATTTGGTTCGGGAATATGTCGTGGAAAAAGGGTTGGCAGATATATTGGTCGATTTATATGGCGTGTGGGAAAATGCTAATGATATCGATTTTGATAAATTACCTAATCAGTTTGTGTTGAAAACCAATCATGGATGTGGAACTATTATCGTAGTTGAGGATAAATCAAAGTTAGATATTAATGCAACCCGAAAAAAACTTAATAAATGGTTGAAAGTTAAATTTGGTTTGGATACGGTAGAACCTCACTATTTGAAGATTAAACCTCTAATTATTGCAGAAGAGTTGTTGATAAATGATAATGAGAATTCGTCCTCGTTGGTTGATTATAAAGTTTTCTGTTTGAATGGGAAACCACACTCTATATTGGTGTGTGCGAATCGTACTGTAGGGAAAAAAGATGTTGGTTTCTATGATATTGAGTGGCGTTTATTGCCTAATATGATTAATCTTAATCACTATGTCCAATCAGTACAAATAAAAGCTCCTATAAATTTATCTAAAATGATAAAGTCAGCAGCTATACTATCAGAAAACCATCCATTTGTGAGAGTGGATTTTTATGAGGTGCAAGGTCACTTATTTTTTGGAGAAATGACATTTACTCCAATGGGAGGATATATGACATCAATAGAACCAAAAGTAATACAGCAAATGGGTTGTTTGGTTGATATAAATTAACGATAATGCGCGAGAATACAAATAAGGCGATAGTCGTAAATTCCGTTATAATGTATTTGCGACTGGGTATTACGGCCATTGCTGGGTTATTTACCACTCGTTTTGCATTGCAAGCATTAGGTGCTAATGATTTTGGTATATTCTCAGTTGTTGGTGGTATTATATCATTGATTGTTATTGTCAATACAATCATGGTATCTACTTCTACTCGCTTTATTTCGGCGTCGATAGGCAAGGGTGATGATGTTGAAACGAATCGTATATTTAATGTCAGTTTGTTGATACATATCTCTATTGCTGTGTTGCTTTTATGTTTGGCAACACCGATAGGAAAATGGTATATAACCAATTATGTTAACTTTGATGGCGATATTAATGATGTTATTCGGGTTTTTAATATTTCAATCATTGGTTCAATATTGTCTTTTATCGGAGTGCCATACAATGGGTTGTTGATAGCAAAAGAGAGATTTTTTGTTTTTTGTATATCAGATGTTGTATTTCATCTCATCAAGTTATTTGTCGCCTATTTGTTAGTGTATTATCATTTAGAGAATAAATTACAAGTATATGCGTTGATAACGGCAATATGTGTATGTGCTCCGAATTTTATATATATAGCATATTGTTATAAAAAGTGGCCTTTGTTGGTAAAGCTAAGGATAGTGAAGGATGGGACTTTATATAAAAAGATGCTGGATTTTTCTAAATGGGTTGCGTATGGAGCTATAGCTCAGGTGGGACAGGCGCAAGGTGCAGCATTATTGGTAAATACATTCTTTAATGCAGTGATGAATACAGCATTGGGGGTTGCGACCTCCATAAAGTCTCTTATAATGATGGTCGCTCAGAATCTTACAAAATCAATCTCGCCTCAAATAACCAAAAGTTATGTTGCTGGGAATCATAAAAGGTGTATGTCGTTGATGGCGACATCGTCGAAATTTGCATTCTTTGTAATGTTGCTAATTTCAGCACCTTTTTTGGTAAATGTGGAGTTTTTGCTTAATCTTTGGTTAGGCCAAGTACCTTTATATGCTCCTATATTCGTCTATTTGATGATAGTGGAGAATCTGATAGCTACATTCAATATGGGTATTGCGGAGGCGATATTTGCCAATGGTAATATCAAAAAGTTTCAACTGTCAGTTAATACAAATATTTTATTATCCATAGTCATAGCTTATCTTTTGCTTAAGACAGGACGTCCAGCGTATTATTTATTTTATGTGTATATCGTAATTGCCATATTAAATACATTTGTACGACAAATAATTATGCATAAAACATTGGGTTATGATAATATGTATTTAATACGGAACTCTTATTTACCCTCGATAATAGTTGTATTATTATTCTTGCCGTTCTTATTGCTCAAGTTATCGTGGCATCCGATTGTTGTTATGATAATCGCAGAAATATATCTATGTCTCTTGATATTTATAGTGGGATTGTCAACTAAAGAACGTACTTTAGTTGTAAGTAAAATAAGTTCCGTATGTCGAAGAAAATAAAAACACTTTGTTGTATTTTTAATTATGCTCCACATTACAGATTGCCAATCTATGAGAAAATAGATAAAGAGTGTAATGCTCATTTCTATTTTGGGGATAGGTTGTTAAATGGTGAGCATATTGAAAAATTGGATTATGCAAAGTTGAATGGATTTAAACAAGAACTCAACGTACGTTCTATTAATTGGGGACGATTGAAAATAGAGTGTACAACGGGTTGGGTAAAATTAGCCTTAAATCCTAAGTATAAACAATACTTAATAACACCTAATCAAGTTGCTCTGAATCAGTGGTTATTTTTGTTGCTGTGCTTTATTCTTCGGAAAGAGGTTTATGTTTGGCTGCACGGACTAAAAGAGTATCAAGTTTCTGCCAAAACATTGTGTTTGTGGAAATTTTACGATTTTTTCTTGAAAGGCTCGTTCTTGTATGGTAATCACGCTCGTAATAATATGATTCGTTTGGGATTTGATAGTAAAAAACTCCATTTAATCTACAATTCGTTGAATTATGAATCGTCCAGGGAACTACGGCAGGTTTGTTTGACTAATCCATATGAGTCGTATTTCAAAAACAATAATCCTATTTTGGTCTTTATAGGAAGGTTAACCGCAGTTAAGAAACTATATATGATACAGCAGGCGGTTGAATTGTTGAAAAAAAGAGGATTATTGGTGAATGTCGCATTTGTTGGTGATGGCCCAGAAAAAGATATTCTTCAAAAGGAAATTTCACCTTCCGATAGTAATAGATATTGGTTTGTTGGTTCTTTATATAACGAGCGAGAAATAGCTCCATATTTATATTATGCAGATTTATGTATATCCCCTGGAAATGTCGGACTTACGGGAATTCACGCGTTGTCTTATGGCTTGCCAGTGATTACGAATGATAATTTCGAAAATCAAATGCCTGAATTCGAAGCAATAGAATCAAAACGTACGGGTGACTTCTTTCGAGAGGATGATGTTTGCAATCTTGCCGATAAAATAGAGGCGTGGTTGCAGAATAATATGGACAGAGAAATAGTACGAGAAAGATGTTATCAGGTAATAGACACTAAATACAATCCAGTTTATCAGATTGATATGATAAAATCAATATTAAACCATTAGCTATGCGTGTTCTTTGGATTACTAATATAGTTTTTCCGGCGATAGCCGAGAAGATGAATCTGCCTAAAGTTGTGGTGGGAGGATGGATGTACTCGTCGGCAAAAAGATTGGTTGTGGCAAATCCCACTCTCAAACTCGCCGTCGCTACGGTTTACCCGGGCAGGGAGTTTGTGACACAAGAATTAGATGGCATAATGTATTTTCTTTTGCCACTTAATGGTGCTAAAACTACAAAATACAATAAGAATTTAGAGAACCACTGGAAAAACGTAAAAAAAATTTTTAACCCCCAGCTCGTACATATACACGGAACGGAATATCCCTATGGGCTTGCATTCTTGAAAGCGTGTCCGGAAATACCAGCAATAGCATCAATACAAGGAATAGTATCGCGCATAGCGCGATACTATTTAGCCGGACTAACCACTTGGGATATATTGAAAAGCATGACATTGCGCGACATTTTGCGTGGAACAATTTGGGCGGGAAGAAAAACTTTCAAGCGACAGGGAAATTATGAGATTGAGACAATCCGTCGTCTGAAACATATTATTGGACGTACATCTTGGGATAAGGCTCACGCATTGGCGATTAATCCTGATATTAAATATCATTTTTGTAACGAAACTTTGCGAGATGCGTTTTATGACAAGACATGGTCTTATGAGCAATGTGAAAAACATAGTATATTCATAAGTCAAGCAGGTTATCCCATCAAAGGCTTACATCAGCTGCTAAAGGCTATGCCGATTATCTTGAGACATTATCCTGATACGAAAATATATGTAGCAGGCGGTGATGTTACCAGAACCAAAGAGGGATTAAAAGGTCGACTATTGCGAACAGGATATGGCAGTTATTTAAGTCGACTGATGAAACGCTATGGCTTGGAGCAGAAGGTGATTTTTACGGGGAATTTGAATGAAGAACAGATGTGTCAACGTTATCTGCGTTCGAATGTTTTTGTATGTCCGTCATCTATCGAGAATTCTCCAAATTCATTGGGCGAGGCTCAACTTTTAGGAATCCCTTGTATCGCGTCTTATGTGGGAGGTTCGATGGATATGATGGTTGGGGACGAGCAAAATCTGTATCGTTTTGAGGAGATTGAGATGTTGGCGATTAAGGTTTGTCGTGTATTTGCCGAATGTCGTGACGCAAATGTTGAGATGCAAACCAACGCTCGAGTGCGCCATGATGGGGCTGCAAATAGCGTTAGACTTTCTGAAATTTATAAGAACATATTGTAATAATGGATGTATTGTTACCAATAAGCCTTTTGGCTGTATTATTAACACTCTTTGAATCAAAAGGGTGGATGAGGAATGGTATGGCTTGGGGCTTTATAATAGTAACAATAGTTGCGAGTCTGCGTTGTGATTATGGAAATGATTGGCCGGCATATGAGGCTATGTTCGAGTTGTTTAGTAAATATAATGTAACATTATCGAACTTTGATAGTTTTGGATTGCGAGATGAAGAACCTGGTTGGCTGCTTCTTAATATGTTGTTTCGCAATGTGAGTTTTCAGTGGTTTGTTGTAACGTTGACTATCTTTAATAGTGTGATATATTACATGCTTATCAGAACATACGTCCCTCTTAATCTACGTCCATTTGCTGTCTTTATATACTTATTTAATAGTAATTTTTTTGTATTAGGATTATCTATGATGCGGCAGACATTGGCGATAACAATGATTGCTGCGACATTACCATTGATTTTAAGGAATAGAATATTAGTTCCATTGTTGGTGATTCTCGCCGCATCGACTATTCATATGTCGGCTATTGTTGCACTTCCTATATTGTTGATAGGTATGTTGCCCGAAAAAGGGTCAATTTATAGGTGGATTGTGGCGAGTTTCGTTGTGTTGTTTGTCGTTGTGTCGATTTCTTCAAAAGAGGTGTTTGCATTTTTCTTGAATTTCATTACCGAGAATGAAGACATGAGTCGATATGCCGTTTATGATGATAATAGTTTTGTTACGTATGGCCTTGGATACCTGATAGGATTGATTCCATATATATTAGGATTGATATATTTATGGCAAAATTCCATACATCATACAATAGATAAAAAAGTTGTTTTACTAACAATGATTGGCGCATTAGTTATCCCTTTGGGTTCTGCTGCACAAATGGTTGGTCGTGTGGCTTATTATTTTACAGTGTTTTCTATTGTTACTTTCCCTCAGCTTTTTTATAACAAAGAAATTGTAAAGAATAATGTCTTTCGGGGGGCGTTCATCGCTTTGTTCGTATTCATAATGCTATATACTTATTACGGCTTTTTTCATTCTCCGATTTGGCGTGATGCTTATTTAGAGTACAAAACAATCTTTTCTAGTATGAGTTGATAATATTTATAAAATAATATAAAGAATATGAAAGTGCTCGTAATATCAAATAATGCTTTTTCAGAAACTGCTTGTAATGGAAAGACGTTGAAGTCTTTTTTGAGCAGACTTAGTCCTTCTGACATTTCGCAATTCTATATAGGCACAAATGAAACGCCTGATTTAAGTTGTTGTGAAAACTATTATAGGGTAACAGAAACAGACATTATAAAATCGATATTAAAACTCTCTTTTAAAACAAGAAATTCTCATCATGCTTTGGTGAGAAGTATTCAAGGTAGTGCCGTAGGCCAAGAAGGAAGGCTTTTTAGATTCCTAAAAAAACATTCATCTAATTTGTCTTTTTTGAGATTGGCATTGTGGAAAACAAATATTTGGGATAATGAAGATTTGAATCTGTGGGTTGAAGAAAATAGTCCAGATGTGATTTTTGCATTGCTTGGTAATAGTATTCAAGTTCATCAAATATTACAAAAAATATCTAAAAGATACGATATCCCATATGTTGTTTATTTTACTGATGATTATGTTATAAATGATACATCAACAAATGTAATACAACGAATGTATTACAAGAAATTATGTAGGGCTTATGAAGAAACAATAAAAGGAAGTAGTCGTCTTTATGCCATAGGTAAAAAAATGGCAATAGAATACTCTCGTAAGTATAATCGTAATTTTGACTGTTTAGGTAATTGTATTGATGTTGAGAGATTTGCTTCATTGGCTCCCAATAAAATAGATGTGGATAAGGATATTATAATATCGTTTATTGGAGGCATACATTCAAATCGTTGGAAATCTATATCTCGTTTAGGCGCAATTGTTTCAGATATTTCTGTAAAGTATAATTGGAAAATTAGAGTTCAGGTTTATACTATGACAAAACCTGATGATGATATTCTTAATTTATTTAAGTCTAATAAGGTCGAGTATTGTGGCTCCTTGGACACAAATGGTGTGTTAGAGCAAATGAGAAAATCACATTTTTTATTACATGTGGAGAGCTTTGATGAACAATATAGGCGTTACGTGAAGTACTCAATTTCGACAAAGATATCAGAGTATTTAGCATCTAATAGATATGTAATTGCTTTTGGCCCTCATGAGGTAGCGTCAATAGAGTTGTTGAAAAATAACAACTTAGGCTGTTGCTTAACAGATAAAGATACTGATATTGAAATCAGAAATAAATTAGTGGAGGCTATCATTACATATAATAATTATGATTATTCAATTCAACAAGAGTTTGTTAATGAAAATTATAATGTAGAAAATGTTTCACGCCGCTTAATGAATGATTTAAATACAATTATTAATAATAAATAAATTTATTCTATGTCAGTATTTAAAGACAAAGTCCTGTTGATTACGGGCGGTACGGGTAGTTTTGGTAACGCCGTGCTTCGTAGATTCCTTGATTCGGATATCAAGGAGATTCGTATCTTCTCGCGCGACGAGAAAAAGCAAGACGATATGCGTCACGCTCTGCAGAATCCCAAAGTGAAATTCTACATCGGTAACGTGCGTGAAAAAGCCTCGGTTGATGTGGCGATGCGTGGCGTTGACTATGTGTTCGCGGCGGCTGCACTCAAACAGGTGCCATCGTGCGAGTTCTTCCCGCTGGAGGCTACAATGACTAACGTTATCGGTACCAACAACGTGCTGTTGTCGGCTATCGAACACGGCGTGAAAAACGTTGTCGTGTTGTCGACCGACAAGGCGGCATACCCTATCAACGCAATGGGTATCTCAAAGGCCCTGATGGAGAAAGTTGCTATCGCCAAAGGTCGTGAACTCGGCCAAGGAGCACAGACTACCATCTGCTGCACCCGCTATGGTAATGTTATGGCGAGCCGTGGTTCGGTTATTCCTTTGTGGGTTGAGCAGATGGAGCAAGGTAAACCCATTACCATCACCGACCCCAATATGACTCGTTTTATGATGACTCTGGATGACGCTGTGGATTTGGTAATCTATGCGTTCACTCACGGTGAGAATGGCGACCTGTTTGTTCAGAAAGCTCCCGCCGCAACGCTTGAAGTTTTGGCCGAGGCACTTAAACAGACCTATGCAAAGGTTAACCCCAAATATGGTGAAACTGAGGTTAAAGTTATCGGCACGCGCCACGGCGAGAAGTTGTACGAAACACTCGTTACCCGTGAGGAGATGGCCAAAGCTATTGATATGGGTGACTACTATCGTATCCCGTGCGACAACCGCGACTTGAACTACGACAAGTTCTTCACGGACGGTAATGAGGAGGTTTCGAAAATTGAGGACTATCACTCGCACAATACCGCTCGATTGGATGTTGAGGGTATGAAGGAGTTGCTTCTGAAACTGCGTTTCATCCGTGAGGACTTGGGTCTGCAACCTCGTTCGAAGGCTAAAGAGATTCGCTCGGAGTAATACATATACGCGACACGGTTATGAAGATTCTTGTTACGGGTGCCAAGGGTTTTGTTGGTAAAAACCTTGTGGCTCAACTCAACAATATCAAATCGGGAAAGGCCAAGTATTATGGCGATGTGACGGTATCGGAGGTGTATGAGTACGACATCGACTCGACCCCCGAGGAGCTGGACCGCTATTGCCGAGAGGCGGACTTTGTGTTCAACCTTGCAGGCGTAAACCGTCCTCAGAATACCGAGGAGTTTATGGCGGGTAACTTCGGCTTTGCTTCGACATTGCTTGATACGCTCAAAAAGTATGGCAATACCGCGCCGGTGATGCTTTCGAGTTCGATTCAAGCTACGCTCGTCGGACGCTATGCCGAGGGCGAGTATGGCAAGAGTAAGAAGGCGGGCGAGGAACTGTTTTTTGACTATGCGGCCAAGAGTGGAGCAAAAGTCTTGGTTTACCGTTTCCCCAACCTGTTCGGCAAGTGGTGCCGCCCCAACTATAATTCGGCTGTGGCGACGTTCTGCAACAACATTGCCAACGACCTTCCCATTCAGGTTAACGACCGTTCGACCCAACTCGAACTGCTCTACATCGACGACCTTGTGGACGAGATGATAGCCGCGCTTAAAGGCGAGGAACACCACTGCGAGTTTGACGGTGTGGATACTGTGCTGAAGGCCGATGGTCGCTATTGCGCCGCTCCTGTGACACACAAAGTTACACTCGGCGAGATTGTAGACCTCTTGGAGCAGTTCAAGGCGCAACCCTCGACGCTCATTATGCCCGAAATTCCCGCCGGCTCGTTTGCCAAGAAACTCTACTCGACCTATCTGTCGTATCTGCCTAAAGAGAAGGTAAGTTTCCCGTTGAAGATGAACGTTGACGAGCGTGGCAGCTTTACCGAGCTTGTCAAGAGCGTAGGCGTTGGTCAGGTGAGCATCAATATCAGCAAGCCCGGAATCACCAAAGGACAACATTGGCACCACACCAAGTGGGAGCAATTCATCGTTGTGTCGGGCCACGGACTAATCCAACAACGTAACGTCCTGTCGGACGAGGTTTTGGAGTGGGAGGTCAGCGGCGAGCGCATCGAGGCTGTTCAAATGTTGCCCGGCTACACTCATAATATTATCAATCTGTCGGACACCGAGGACCTTGTAACGGTGATGTGGTGCAACGAATGCTTTGACCCCTCGCGCCCCGACACCTTCTTCGAACCGGTAAAATAATCACGAAATACATAGTACCATGGATATGAAATTGGACTATTCGGACGTGTCGTTCAAAGGTGACGGCCGACTGAAGCTATTAATCATAGTGGGCACACGCCCCGAAATCATCCGCTTGGCAGCCGTCATCAACAAGTGCCGTAAGTACTTCGACTGCATCTTGGCGCACACAGGTCAGAACTACGACTACAACCTCAATGGAGTATTCTTCCGCGACCTGAAATTGGCCGACCCCGAGGTCTATATGGATGCCGTGGGTGACGACCTGGGTGCAACCATGGGCAACATCATCAATGCCAGCTACAAGTTGATGGCGCAAACCCAACCCGACGCAGTGCTTGTTTTGGGTGACACCAACTCGTGCTTGAGCGTAATTGGCGCAAAACGTCTGCATATCCCTATTTTCCACATGGAGGCCGGCAACCGTTGTTTCGACGAGTGCCTGCCCGAGGAGACCAACCGCCGAATTGTCGACATCATCTCGGATGTCAATCTTTGCTACTCGGAACACGCTCGCCGCTATCTGAATGCCAGCAGCGTAGCTCCTCAGCGCACCTATGTTACGGGTTCGCCTATGGCCGAGGTGCTGCACGAGAACTTGGCCGACATTGAGGCTTCGGATGTGCATAAACGCTTGGGCTTGGAAAAGGGTCGCTACATTTTGCTGTCGGCTCACCGCGAGGAGAATATCGATACCGAGAAGAACTTCCTCTCGTTGTTTACCGCCATCAACAAGATGGCTGAGAAGTACGATATGCCGATACTGTATTCGTGTCACCCTCGCAGCCGCAATCGTTTGGCCGCATCGGGCTTCCAACTCGACCCTCGAGTGCAGGTTCAACAACCTCTCGGTTTTCACGACTACAACTGTTTGCAGATGAATGCCTTTGCTGTTGTGTCGGACTCGGGAACCCTGCCTGAAGAGAGTTCGTTCTTTATGAGTGTAGGTCATCCATTCCCGGCGGTGTGCATCCGAACATCGACGGAGCGTCCCGAGGCGTTGGATAAGGGCTGTTTCATTTTGGCGGGAATAGACGAGGGCTCGTTGTTGCAAGCCGTTGATACCGCCGTTGAGATGGTAAAGGAAGGCGATAACGGTCTTCCCGTGCCCAACTATGTCGACGAGAACGTCTCCACGAAGGTTGTGAAACTCATCCAATCCTACACCGGAGTGGTCAACAAAATGGTCTGGAGAAAATTTTAAGTTACTGATACGATGAATGTTCTTTTTCTGACAATGTCTTCGGGAATGCGAAATGTGCAGGTCAGTGGGATATATACCGACCTTGTACGGAAATTTCGCAATTCGGGTCACTCAGTGTACATTATAGCACCCTACGAAAGACGCACAAAACGTAAAACAGAGTTGATTGAAGAGAATGGCGTACATTTTCTTGGAGTGCGTACGCTGAACCTTACCAAGACAAATGTAATAGAAAAAGGTATCGGTCAGGTGATGATGGAGTATCAATTTACTTCGGCCTTGAAAAAGTATTGGGGGAGTGTGAATTTTGATTTGATACTCTACTCGACTCCCCCTATTACCTTTACAAAGGTTATACAATATGCCAAACGAAACAATCCCCGTGCGGTTACATACTTGTTGCTAAAGGATATATTCCCTCAAAATGCAGTGGATATGAGTATGCTCTCCAAACGCGGGATTAAAGGCTTAATGTATAAATCATTTCGTAGTAAGGAGAAGATGTTGTACAACATATCAGACCATATCGGATGTATGAGTCCTGCAAATGTGAGATATGTAATAGAACATAATCCTTATATTGATGCTTCAAAAGTGGAAATAGCTCCGAATTCTTATGATTTGCCTATAGCTAAAAAGGAATTCGATGGAGCTGAAGTAAGGGCCAAATACAATCTTCCTACGGACAAGCCTATATTTATTTATGGCGGAAATATGGGGAAACCTCAAGGAATACCTTTTCTAATCAGATGCCTTGATTCGGTGGCTCGTCGTGAAGATTGTCATTTCTTAATAGTCGGTAATGGTACGGAATATCCAAAGTTGCAGAAATGGTATGATGAAACATGTCCCACGGCTGTGACACTATTTAAGACCTTGCCAAAGGAGGAGTACGATAAATTAGCTTCGTCATGTGATGTGGGTCTTATATTTTTGGATTATAATTTCACCATTCCCAATTACCCAAGTAGATTACTTCCGTATCTTATGGAACGCAAACCAATTATTGCGGCTACCGACCCTAATTGCGATACGGGAGTTATTGCCGAAGAAAATGGTTATGGATATTGGTGTCCGAGTAATGATGTTGATGGGTTTGTGCAAGCAGTGGATAAGATGCTGAAATCCAACCTTAAAGAGATGGGCGAAAACGGCTTTCGTTTCTTCGAGAATAATTACACAACGGAGCATACGTATAACGCCATAATTAAACATTGCAAACTCTAACGGATAAATCTATGTATAAGCATTTTTTTAAGCGTTTTTTTGATTTTTGGATAGCTTTGACGGCGTTGTTGGTGCTGTGGCCCGTGTTGTTGATAATTACCGTTTGGTTGCACTTTGCCAATAAGGGTGCAGGTGCATTCTTCACGCAGGAGCGTCCGGGTAAAGATGCGAAAATCTTCAAACTTATCAAATTCAAGTCGATGACCGACGAGCGCGATGCCGACGGTAAACTCTTGCCCGATGCCCAACGCTTGACCAAAGTAGGCCGCTTTGTACGCTCAACTTCAATTGATGAATTGCCACAACTGATAAATGTCCTCAAAGGTGATATGGCTCTTATCGGTCCACGCCCGCTGTTGGTGAAGTATCTGCCATTGTATAGCCCAGAACAAGCCCGTCGTCATGAAGTACGTCCTGGAATTACGGGTTGGGCTCAATGTAATGGGCGCAATGCTATTTCATGGGCGGAAAAATTTAAATTGGATGTGTGGTATGTGGACAATGTGTCAATCAAGATTGATTTGAAGATATTGCTATTGACAATTAAGAAGGTGCTATGTCGCTCTGATATAAACAATGATGCAGTAGCGACAATGTATCCTTTTGATGGAACAAACTAATAGAATGAGAGATTATGATTCTGTATGGAGCAAGTGGTCATTGCAAGGTCATTATAGATATTTTAGAGGCCAATAAGATTCCGATAGATTATATTGTGGATGACAATAACTCTCTTTCTTCGTTATTAGGTTACGATGTTAAAAGAAATAGTGGAGCGTATAGTGAGGAAATGATAGTTGCGATTGGTTCGTGCCAAACAAGAAAGAGTATCGTTGATGCAATTAAGGTTAAAGGTTATGGTACGGCTGTTCATCCCTCGGCTATAGTTTCACCTCGTGCAACAATAGGTTGTGGAACTGTAATTATGCAAGGTGCAATTGTGCAGAGTTGTGCTTCTGTCGGGAAACATTGTATTGTTAACACGGGAGCTTCGGTAGACCATGATGTTCTAATTTCAGATTTTGTACATATTGCTCCACATGCGACGATTACAGGAGGAGTTGAAATTGGCGAAGGAACTTGGATTGGTGCAGGAACTGTTATTAAACAAGGCGTACGTATAGGCAGTTGGTCTATGATTGGCGCGGGCTCTGTGGTCGTTGATGATATCCCGTCTGGCGTGGTGGCATTTGGTAATAAATGTAAAATATATAAGGTTAATGAGATGATTAAGGATATAAATGTAGCGCCCGCCTTTTGTGGAATATCTTCTACTATTATGACCGGAGTAAAAGAGTTAGGTGAGGATTGTTTGATAGGTGCTGGTGCAGTTGTCATTCGAGATGTGCCAGATAAAGCGGTTGTCGCGGGTGTTCCGGCTAAGATTATAAAATACAAAGAGTAAAAAATATGCCAAAACGAATTTATTTGTGCCTGGCGCATATGTCGGGCAATGAACAGAAATTTATACAAGAGGCGTTTGATACCAACTGGGTGGTGCCTCTGGGTCCGAATGTTAATGGCTTTGAGGCCGATTTGGAGGCCTTCGTGGGCCAGAACAAGAAAGTAGTGGCTCTCTCGGCAGGTACTGCGGCGGTGCATCTTGCGCTGATAGCTTGTGGCGTTAGCGCAGGCGATGAGGTTTTGTGCCAATCGTTCACTTTCTGCGCTTCGGCAAATCCCATCACTTACTTGGGAGCAACTCCCGTGTTTATTGACTCGGAGCGTGATACTTGGAATATGGACCCAGAACTTTTGGAGCAGGCCATCGTTGACCGAATTGCCAAAACCGGCAAGAAACCCAAAGCGATTGTCCCGGTTTACTTGTATGGTATGCCCGCAAAGATAGAGGAGATTATGGCTGTTGCCCAAAAGTATGACATCCCCGTTATTGAAGATGCGGCTGAGGGTTTCGGTTCGAAGTATGATGGACGTGTGTGCGGTACTTTCGGACAATATGGCGTGTTGTCGTTCAATGGAAATAAGATGATTACAACCTCGGGTGGTGGTGCCTTGATTTGTCCCGATGACGAGGCTAAACGCGAAATTATGTTCTATGCGACTCAAGCGCGCGAGGCATATCCTTACTACCAGCACGAACATATTGGTTACAACTACCGAATGTCGAACATTTGTGCCGGCATTGGTCGTGGACAAATGACGGTTGCGGCCGACCACGTGGCACATCACAAGCACACCTTTGAGTTGTATAAGGACCTTTTGGCTGATGTTGAGGGTGTTACACTTCACGGAAATCCCTCGGAGCGTTTCGATAGTAACTTCTGGTTGAATACCGTCATACTTGACCCTGCGTTGAAGGTAGTGGGCCAGGAGTCGGCTTATGAGGTTGCTGTTCAAGGTGCTGTCGGAGGAGCTGCCGGTGTAACTCACGCAGCCAAGTCGTTGCATACCGATTGTGAGCCGAATGCCAATGTCGAAGCTATGAGAATAGCATTGGATAAGGCGGGGATTGAGGCTCGTCCGCTGTGGAAACCGATGCACCGTCAACCGGTATTTGCACAAGCTCCGGCATATGTCAATGGAGTTAGCGAGGAGTTGTTTGCTAAAGGTTTGTGTCTGCCGAGTGGCCCATGCGTTACGGATGACGACGTGCGTTACGTGGTAGAGCAGATAAAAGCTGCGATTGTTCGCTAAAATGGCTAAGGTGGAACAAAGAATCAACCGACGATGAGTGTGGCTGTCCCCGACATCTTGTTTCTGCTGTTGCGAGTGGCATTGCGGGGTGACGAACGAGAGTGTAGTCAAGCCAAGACGGTCGATTGGGATATGGTCGACTGGCAGGGTGTGTATGATTTGGCCAAGAGCCAAGGTGTTGCTGCAATTGCATTTGATGGGGTAGTGACACTGCATAAGCACTCTCCAAACTTGGAGTTGAGGGTTCCCCGATTGTTGAAAATGAGGTGGGTTGCCATCTCTGATAGTATTGAGAAAAACAGCGACCGTCAGTTCGTGCGTTCTGCCGAGCTGGCGTCGTTGTATGGAGCCGAAGGGATAGATGTCTATGTCCTGAAGGGGTTTGCTCTAAGTGACTATTACCCAATACCCAAACACCGCGAATGTGGGGATTTGGATTGTTTCTTGGGCGAGGATTATGAACGAGGAAATGTCCTCGCCGAGCAAAATGGAGCCGATGTAAGCAGAGGTTTCTATAAACACTCTCATATCGAGTTTAGGGGTTTGACGGTTGAAAATCATCAGTTTTGCACGGCAATCAGGGGGGCTCGACGCCGCAAACGCTTTGAACGCCATTTGCAGGGATTGTTGAAAGAGGCAACACCCGAATATATCTCGGGCACCAAGCTAATTCGACCTTCGGCAGATTTCAATGCTTTGTTTTTGACGGCTCATAGTTTTGGACATTTTCTGACCGAGGGGATAAAGATTCGCCACATTCTGGATTGGGCGTTGTTGGTGCAGGCGGAACAGACCCGAATTGATTGGGAGGAGTTTTACCGCCAATGCGATGCGATGGGATATACCCGTTTTGCGGAGGCTCTGACGGCTATTGCGGTTGAGTATTTGGGATTTAAGTTCACTAATCCCGCTATTCGCCAGAGGAGTGCCTATGCCAAACGAGTTTTGAATGACATCTTGTATTATGGTCACGTATTGCATACTTCGCATTATTCGAAACTGCGCAAACGTTTTCTTATAGTCGAATATAATCTGCGTGGTGCGTGGAAATATCATAAATTGTATGGTCGTAGCGTTCTTTTTGAGGTGGCACGTGCAACCTGGGCGCTCTGTTTTGAACGCCATCCTAAATTGTAGCGTTTTATGAAAGGAATAGTTTTGGCCGGAGGTAGTGGTACGAGGTTGTATCCGATAACCAAGGGTGTGAGCAAACAGCTCTTGCCCGTCTATGATAAGCCGATGATATATTATCCCATCTCGGTGTTGATGTTGGCGGGGATTCGAGAGATTCTTATTATCTCGACGCCGCACGATTTGCCGGGATTTAAACGCTTGTTGGGCGATGGCTCGGCCTATGGAGTGCACTTTGAGTATGCCGAGCAACCTACGCCAGGCGGGCTTGCCGAGGCGTTTTTGATTGGCCGCGAGTTTATTGGCCATGACGCGGTGTGCTTGGTGCTGGGCGACAATATCTTCTATGGCCACGGTTTTACGGGAATGTTGCGAGATGCGGTTTGTCGTGTTGAGCGCGAGGACTTGGCTACAATTTTCGGATATAAGGTTGCTGACCCCGAACGCTTTGGTGTGGCTGAGGTGGATGCCGAGGGTCGCGTGGTGAGCCTTGAGGAGAAACCCGCCTGCCCGAAGAGTGATAATGCTGTGGTGGGTCTTTATTTTTACCCGAATAATGTGGTGGATATTGCCGCACAGATAAAACCTTCGCCGCGCGGAGAGTTGGAGATAACTTCGGTCAATGCGGCCTATCTTGAGCGCGGCGAGCTGGTACTTCAACCACTGGGTCGTGGCTTTGCGTGGTTGGATACTGGAACTCACGAATCGCTGTTCGATGCGGCACGCTTTGTGGAGGTAGTCCAGAGTCGACAAGGAGTGCAGATAGCATGCTTGGAGGAGATTGCCTGGCGCGAGGGGTGGATTTCGTCCGAGGAGTTGGCAACCCTTGCCGAAGGTATGCGTGGCAGTAGCTATGGAGATTATGTGTTGAACCTTGCAAAACGCTCAAAACGATGACGTTTCGTCGGAATATAGTTATCACAGGTGGCGCGGGATTTATCGGTAGCCACCTTGTGCGTCGCCTGGTGCAACGCTACCCTGATTATCGAATCATAAACCTCGACGCGCTGACCTACGCAGGTAACCTTGACAATGTTGCCGACATTGCCGATGCGCCGAACTACGCGTTCGAACGGGCCGACATCTGTGATGCACCGCGTGTGGCTGAGATTCTGCGCCGATATGATGTTGATGGTGTGATTCACTTGGCGGCCGAGAGCCACGTCGACCGCAGTATATCCGACCCTATGGCCTTTGCACGCACCAATGTGTTGGGTACACTTGCACTGTTGCAGTCGGCACGCGACTATTGGATGAACCGTCCCGAAGGCTTCGATGGTAAACGCTTTCACCATGTCTCGACCGACGAGGTGTTTGGTGCCCTGCCTTTGGAGGGGGGCGTGTTTACCGAGCAGACACCTTACGCGCCGCATAGCCCGTATAGTGCGAGCAAGGCCTCGAGCGACCATTTTGTGCGTGCGTTCCACGACACCTACGGACTTCCGGTGGTTATTACCAACTGCTCGAATAACTATGGCCCGGCGCAATATCCCGAGAAACTCATTCCGCTGTTTATTCAGAATATCGTTGAGGGTCGCCCTCTACCCGTCTACGGCAAGGGTCTGAATGTGAGGGATTGGCTCTATGTCGAGGACCACGCCGAGGCTCTTGACCTTGTGTTCCACCGTGGAGAGTTGGGCGAGAGTTATAATGTTGGCGGCAATAATGAGTGGCGTAATATCGACCTGGTGCGCCTGCTTGTTCGTATCACCGACCGTGAGTTGGGTCGTGCCGAGGGCGCGTCCGAGGGGCTTATAACCTATGTCACCGACCGCGCGGGCCACGACCTGCGCTACGCCATTGACTCGTCGAAACTGCAACGCGAGCTTGGTTGGGCTCCCCGCACATCGTTTGCCGAGGGCCTGACGCGCACCGTTCGCTGGTACTTATCCAAATTTGTGCAATAGAGCATTGATAGCATAAACTATTTAGGGCTGTTCATCCATGTGGTCGAACAGCCCTTCTTATATAATATATAATAGGTATGCCTATGCGGTTCGGACAATCCAGCGGCCGAGCCACACGCACGCCAAGCCAAGCGCGAAACTTCCAACTGCATACGCGCCGAAACTCCAGAAGTGGCGACCGTCCAGCAGCGACAGCATATCGTGGCTCAACGACGAGAATGTCGTGAACCCTCCGCACAGTCCCGTAATCAACAGCAGGTTCATTCGTGGCGAAATCACCCCGCCCCGCTCAACAAGCCCAAACAGCACGCCGATGACGAAACTTCCCACCACATTCACCACGAAAGTTCCCCACGGCCACGTCGAGCCGACAAACATCGCCGCCGTTGCGCGACCAACCAAATAGCGCAGCCAGGTGCCAATCATTCCACCCAAGCCTGCAATCAACATCGATTTTATCATAGAGTTTATATTTTGGTTCTGCCTTAAACACTCTACAAAAATAAGACAAATTGAGAATCTCTGACCACGGAAAGCAATGATTTTTGTGAGGAAAAAACCTCGGCGAATAAAAAAAAGATGAAAATGTTGAAATCTCACGCGAAAAAATGTATATTTGTGGCACGCAATTCAATTGTGTAAAATCAAAAAACGTAAGCCGTATGAGCATTTATGATTTTAGTGTCACGGGGACTGATGGTCAGCAAGTCCCGATGTCGACATTTCGAGGCAAGGTGCTTCTGATTGTCAACACCGCTGTGGCGTGTGGTTTTACGCCACAATACGAAGGTTTGCAAAAATTGTATGACACCTACAAAGAGAGCGGATTCGAAATTCTGGATTTTCCATGCAATCAATTCGGACACCAAGCTCCGGGAACGGACGAGGAAATCGACAGTTTTTGCACGCTCAAGTATCATACCTCCTTCCCGCGTTTTGCCAAGATTGACGTCAATGGCGATAAGCAAGAGCCTCTTTTTCGTTTTCTGAAGAGCCGCCAACGTGGCTTTATGGGAGATGGCATCAAATGGAATTTCACCAAGTTCCTTGTGTCGAGAGATGGCCGTGTGGTCGAACGATACGCCCCTATGACCAAGCCCGAAAAGATTGAAAACGATATACTTAGATTGCTATGAACCCACTCTTAAAACTTGATAACCAACTCTGTTTCCCGCTTTACGCCTGCGCCAAAGAGATTGTACGTCGCTACACCCCATTGCTCGAACCCTTTGGGATGACCTACACCCAATACATTGCAATGATGGTTATGTGGGAGTATCGAGAAATTACGGTTCGTGATATGGGCAAACTTCTATACCTCGATTCGGGAACACTCACTCCGATGCTTAAAAAAATGGAACGCAACGGGTGGTTGAGTCGTGCAAGGTCGGCGGAGGATGAGCGCGTGGTGGTCCTTACCATTACCGAGGCGGGCGAGGCGTTGCACGATAAACTCTCCGAGGTCCCCACCAAGATGTCGCAGTGCCTGACGCTCGAAAATGATGAGGCGATGCAACTCTACACTTTGCTTCGCAAGATGATAAAAACATTCTAAAACTATACCATTATGCAAGAGTACAAATGCGCTTCTTGCCCCTTGAGGGCAAAGTACGAGAAGAGTCCCAAATCATTCATCGGCCGTTTTTGGCGTTGGCACATCAATTTCTGCCCTGGCTGGAGGGCATATTTCAACTCTCTTGAGCCTGCCGAACAGGAGAATATTCGAACCCGTTACAACTTCTCAAAGTACTGATTAAATGCCCGTTCGACGAGAATTTCTCTACCTAATGGCCGCTCTGTTATGGGGTGTGCCGGGTTGCATTATTACCTCAAAGGGCGTTGCGGCATACCGTGCAGTGGCGATTGACGACCTATGGTGGTTGATATTGTGTACGGTGACGGTGCTTGTGGCGTTCTATTTTATGTTTCGTAGGGTTGTGGCTCGATATTCGGGCAGAATCGCCAAATTGCCCTCGAAGGCTCGCTTGTGGCAGACTTTCCCTTTGCGAGGTTGGATATTGATGCTGTTTATGATGTCATTGGGTGTGGCGTTGAAGCACATCCCTGCCGTACCGTTGCAGTTCACCGCGTCGTTCTATTCGGGTTTGGGGCCTATGCTTTTGCTGTCGTCGGCGAGGTTTTTGTGCAACGTTTGGAGGTAGAATTTATACCTATTATATATAATAAGGGGCTGTACAACATAACTTGTTGTGACAGCCCCATTGCTTTTGCTCCTCGTGGCGGTTACTCCATATCCACGAAGGTTACCCAGCCGTGAGTATCGGGCTCATCGCCGAGTTGGATGCCACGCAGCAGGTTATAGAGTTTGGTGCTGACGGGGCCCGCCTCGGTGCCACCGCCATACACATAGTGTTTGTCCTCCAGCGGGTCGTACACCTCGCCGATAGGCGAAATCACAGCCGCAGTACCGCAGGCTCCCGCCTCCTCGAAGGTGCCGAGTTCGGTGTACTCAACCAGACGCTCCTCGACCTTAAGTCCCAAGTCGGCCGCCAAGTCGCGCAGACTCATATTGGTGATTGATGGCAGCACCGAGTGCGACTTGGGAGTCACGTAGGTGTTGTCCTTAATACCGAAGAAGTTGGCAGCACCGGCCTCGTCTATGTAGCGTTTGTGTGCGGCGTCCAGATAGATTGCGCTTTGGTAACCCAGTTTGTGACAAATGTCGCCCGACAGCAGGCTTGCGCCATAGTTGCCACCCGCCTTGATGTGACCCGTGCCCAGAGGAGCTGCGCGGTCGTGGTCGCGGTCGATGATGGCGCGGATGGGTTGGAATCCCGCCTTGAAGTAGGGACCCACGGGGGTTACGAAGATAATCAGTTCGTACTCCTCGGCGGGTTTGACACCTACGTTGGCTCCCGTACCGAACAAGAATGGACGGATGTAGAGCGATGCGCCGCTACCATAGGGGGGCACCCAGCGGGCGTTGGCACGAACAACCTCCTCGGTCATCTTAACCATCAGTTCTACGGGGGGCACAGCCATCATCAGGTATTCGGCCGACGATTGCAGACGTTTGGCATTCTCCTCGATGCGGAACAGACGGATTCGGCCGTCGGCACCCTTGAATGCTTTGGCTCCCTCAAAGGCGGTTTGACCGTAGTGCAGAGCAGTCGAAGCCATATGAATATTTACAGTTTCGTCCTCGGTCAAGCGGGGCGTACTCCACTCACCGTTTTTCCACGTCGAGCGGATGTTGTAGTCGGTGCGGATGTATCCGAAACCGAGTTCTTCCCATTTGATGTTTTCCATTGTATTTTAAGTTTTGTTAGTGTTAACCTACTTGCGAACCGTTGCGCACGGGCTCGGTGGGTGGAACCATCACGAGTTTACCTGTTGCGTCCTCTGCCATCAGAATCATTCCGCGCGACTCAATTCCCTTCAGTTCGCGGGGAGCGAGGTTTACCAGCACCATCACTTGACGGCCCACCAACTCCTCGGGCGAGAAGTGTTCGGCGATACCGCTGACAATGGTTCGGCGGTCGATACCCGTATCCACCAGCAGTTTGAGTAGTTTCTTGGTTTTGGCAACCTTCTCGGCCTCCACGACCGTGCCGATGCGGATGTCGAGTTTTTCGAAGTCGTCGAACGAGATTTCGGCCTTTTGCGGCTCAACGGGTTTTGCAGCGGCTTCGTTGGCGGCTTTGGCGGCTTGGAGTTTTGCCACTTGGGCCTCGATTACGCTATCCTCGATTTTCTCGAACAGCAACTCGGCTTTACCCAACGTGTGTCCTGCGGCGAGGATGTCGCTGCTGCCGGCCTGCTCCCAACTCAAACTCTCGACGCCCAGCATACGCAGCAGCTTGGTGGCGGTGAAGGGCATAAACGGCTCAATCACCACAGCCAAGTTGGCGGTAATTTGCAGAGCCACATTCAGGATGGTGGCCACGCGAGCCTCGTCGGTTTTGATGACCTTCCACGGTTCGGTGTCAGCCAGGTATTTGTTACCCAGACGGGCGATATTCATAGCCTCTTTGAGAGCCTCGCGGAAGCGGTAGTTTTCGATATTCTCCTCGACGGCGGTGCGCAGTTTGGGCAGTTCGGCCAGAATCTCGCGGTCGAAATCGGTGAGTTCGCCAGCTGCGGGAACCTTACCCTCGAAATATTTTGCGGTCAGCACCATTGCGCGGTTCACAAAGTTACCCAACACGGCAACCAGCTCATTGTTGTTGCGTGCTTGGTAGTCTTTCCACGTGAAGTCGTTGTCTTTGGTCTCAGGGGCGTTGGCGCACAACACATAGCGCAGTACGTCCTCCTTACCGGGCATATCCTCGAGGTACTCGTTCAGCCACACGGCCCAATTCTTCGAGGTTGAGATTTTGTCGCCTTCCAGGTTGAGGAACTCGTTGGCGGGTACGTTTTCGGGCAGGATATAGTCGCCGTGTGCCTTCAGCATTGCGGGGAACACGATGCAGTGGAACACGATGTTGTCCTTGCCGATGAAGTGAACCATCTTGGTGTCCTCGCTCTTCCAATACTTCTCCCAATCGGGTGTCAGGTCTTTGGTGGCCGAGATGTAGCCGATGGGTGCGTCGAACCAAACGTACAGTACCTTGCCTTCGGCACCCTCGACGGGAACGGGAATACCCCAATCCAGGTCGCGGCTCACGGCACGAGGTTGCAGACCACCGTCCAACCAACTCTTGCATTGGCCATAGACGTTGCTCTTCCACTCCTTGTGACCCTCCAAAATCCACTCGCGCAACATTGCTTCGTGTTTATCCAGCGGCAGGAACCAGTGTGTGGTATCTCTCAACTCGGGAGCAGCACCCGAGATAGTACTCTTGGGATTGATAAGGTCCGTAGCGTTGAGCGTCGAACCGCACTTCTCGCATTGGTCGCCATAGGCTCCCTCGCTGCCACATTTGGGGCAGGTGCCGGTGATGTAGCGGTCGGCCAAGAATGTTTTGGCTTCGGGGTCGTAGTACTGTTGCGAGGTTTGTTGCACGAACTCGCCCTTGTCGTAGAGCGTGCGGAAGAACTCCGATGCGGTCACGCGGTGGGTAGGCGAGGTGGTACGCGAGTAGATGTCGAACGAGATGCCCAGGCCCTCAAACGACTTTTTGATAATTGCGTTGTATTTGTCCACCACGTCTTGCGGTGTCACACCCTCTCTGCGTGCCTTGATGGTGATAGGTACACCGTGTTCGTCCGAGCCGCACACCCACACAACGTCCTTGCCCCTCAGGCGCAAGTAGCGAACGTAGATGTCCGACGGAACGTACACACCTGCCAAGTGGCCGATATGCACCGGACCGTTGGCATAGGGCAGAGCCGATGTTACCAAATATCTTTTATACTCTTTAGCCATTATTTATTCTCCTCTTTGTTAGATTTCTTCTTTGCAGTTTGTTTGGTTTCGGGCAGGGCCTCGAAGCCCTCGCCATAGACTCCCATTACTGCGCCCACCGACAGGAAGGCGTTGGGGTCGCTGTCTTTTACGATTTTCAGAATGGTGTCGGTTTCGAATTTGCGACAGATGACAACCAGCATTTTCGACGGGTTGCCCGTGTAGGCTCCCACGCCATCCAGGATGGTTACTCCACGATGCAGGCTGCTGGTGATTTTGTCAGCGATTTCCTTGTAGTTCTTCGAGAATACAAAGATTTGCGACGACTGCTTGTTGCCCGCCATAATCATATCGACCGTGTAACCGAACACTGTAACCATCACAAAGCCGTAGATGATGGTCGAGATGCTGCCGTACACCAGATACGAACTTGCGATAATCATAAAGTCAACCAACATCAGAATCTTACCATAGCTCACTTTTTTAAAGTGGTTGATAATCATCCATACGATGTCCGTACCGCCGGTCGAGCCGCCTTCGTGGAAACTCAGGCTCACGCCCGCACCCGCAACAACGGCACCCAAAATGGTCGACAACATCTTGTCGTCGGCAATGCCCAGCAGGTCGCCCGAGAGGAATGTTCCGAACACATCCAGGAATACCGAAATCATTACGATACAGTAGATGGTCTTGGCTCCGAACTTCACTCCCACGGTGAGCACCGCCAGCGTGATGAGGATTGCGTTGATGATGAAGAATCCCGTACCCATAGGCAGTCCGTCGGGCAGCAGTGCGGTGCCTCGTGTGGCGTGCTCAATAACAAGGGCCAAACCACTGGCGCCTCCACCGATTACGCCCGCAGGCGAGATGATGCTCGACCACGCAAACGAGTAGCCTGCACAACCCACAGCCATCAGAACATACTCCTTGATGACTTTGAGAATCGAATTAGCGTTAAACTTTCCCATATCAGTTATTCGTTTTAGATTACGATATTAACAATCTTGCCCGGTACCACAATCACCTTGCGTACGGGTTTACCCTCCAGCCACTTCTCTGCTGCGGGGTCGGCCAGCACCTCGGCCTCGACCTCTTTGGGCGACAGACCCAGTGCGATTTGTTTCTTAAAGCGCAGTTTGCCGTTTACCGAAACGGGGTATTCAAAGCTGTTCTCAACCAGGTAATCGGCGTTGAACTCGGGCATTGCTGCATCAAATACCGAGTCTTCGTGACCCAGAGCCTCGCTCCACAACTCCTCGGCGATGTGCGGCGCGAACGGAGCAATCAGTACGGTCAGAGGCTCCAGCACTTCGCGTTTGTTGCATGCACCCAACTCGTTCAGGCAAATCATGAAAGCACTGACGGCGGTGTTGAACGAGAAGTTCTCGATGTCCTCCGACACCTTCTTGATGGTCTTGTGCAGGGTTTTCATCTCTGCGGGGGTTGCAGCATCGCCACTTACCGCAAAGCCGCCCTCCTTGTCTTGGAACAGACGCCAGAAGCGACGCAGGAATTTGTGAACACCGTCGATACCGTTGGTGTCCCACGGTTTGCTCTGCTCCAACGGACCAAGGAAGATTTCGTACATACGTAGCGTGTCGGCACCGTATTGCTCGACAATGTAGTCGGGGTTCACCACGTTGTACATACTCTTACTCATCTTTTCGATAGCCCAGCCGCAGATGTACTTGCCGTCCTCCAACACAAACTCTGCGTCCTTGAATTCGGGCATCCAGCCACGGAAGGCGTCCAAGTCGAGTACATCGTTCTTGACAATGTTTACATCGACGTGGATTTCTTGGGTGTCGTATTGGTCCTTGAGTCCCACCGACACGTATTTATTGGTACCTTTGATGCGATACACAAAGTTCGAACGACCTTGAATCATACCTTGGTTTACGAGTTTCTTGAACGGCTCGTCCTCGCAAATGCATCCCATATCAAAGAGGAACTTGTTCCAGAAACGCGAATAGATGAGGTGACCCGTGGCGTGCTCGATACCTCCCACATAGAGGTCGACGTTACGCCAGTAGTCGTTGGCCTCGCGGCTCACCAGAGCTTGGTCGTTCGAGGGGTCCATGTAGCGCAGGTAGTATGCGCTCGAACCGGCAAAACCGGGCATGGTGCTGGTCTCGTACTCCCAACCTTCGACACGTGCCAAGGGGGGCTCTCCACTCTCGGTGGGGGTGAAGTTGGCCACGGCGGGCAACTCTACGGGCAGTTTCGACTCCTCCACGGGGTATGCAATATCGTCCTTGTAGTAGATGGGGAACGGCTCGCCCCAATATCTTTGGCGCGAGAAGATAGCATCACGCAGGCGGTAGTTTACCTGTTTGTGGCCCAGACCACGACGCTCAACCTCGTCGAACATCATCGGAATAGCCTCTTTGACATCCTTGCCGGTGATAAATCCCGAGTTAATCATAGCTCCGCTCTTGGCGTCGTAGCTCTCAACCGAGATGTCGCCACCCTCCACAACGGGGATGATTTCGAGCCCGAAGTGTTTTGCAAAGGCGTAGTCGCGGCTGTCGTGTGCGGGAACGGCCATAATGGCACCTGTTCCGTATCCTGCCAGCACATAGTCGCTCACGTAGATGGGAATCTTCTTATCGGTAAAAGGATTTACGGCGTAACTTCCCGTGAACACACCACTCACACGGCGGGTTTCGGCAATACGCTCACGCTCGCTACGTTTCTTGGTCTGCTCGATGTACTCCTCCACGGCGGCGCGTTGCTCGTCCGAGGTGAGAGCCATCAGGTCTTTGTGCTCGGGAGCCACAACCATAAACGTAACACCGAAGATGGTGTCAGGGCGGGTGGTGAAGATTTCGAGTTTCAGCGGCGAGTCGGCCACATCGAAGAACATCTGAGCACCCGTGCTTTGGCCAATCCAGTTGCGTTGAATCTCCTTGAGCGAGTCACTCCACTCCAACGAGTCCAAGCCCTTGAGCAGACGCTCGGCGTAGGCGGTCACACGGAGCAACCATTGTTTCATGCGTTTCTGCTCCACGGGGAAACCTCCGCGCACACTCAATCCGTCCTTCACCTCGTCGTTGGCAAGCACCGTACCCAGACCTGCGCACCAGTTTACCATGGTGTCGGCGCGGAATGCCAAGCGGTAGTTTTGCAGCACCTCCTCGCGGCGAGCCTCGTCCATTGCGGCCCACTGCTCGGCCGTGAAACTCATCTCGGTGGTGCAAGCAGCGTTCACACCCTCGGTACCCGACTTTTCAAAGTGGGCGATAAGGTTCTCGATGGGCATGGCCTTGTCCTCGTTGCGGTCGTAGTAGTGGCCGAACATTTTGAGGAAGGCCCATTGGGTCCATTTGTAGTATCCGGGGTCGCAGGTTCGCACCTCACGGTCCCAATCATAGCTGAAACCGATTTTGTCGAGCTGGCTGCGATAGCGTGCAATGTTATTTTCGGTGGTTACGGCGGGGTGTTGGCCGGTTTGGATGGCGTATTGCTCGGCGGGCAGACCGAAAGCGTCGTATCCCATCGGGTGCAGTACGTTGTAACCGCGCAGGCGTTTGTAGCGCGAGTAGATGTCCGAAGCGATGTAGCCCAGCGGGTGTCCCACGTGCAATCCCGCACCCGAGGGGTAGGGGAACATGTCGAGGACATAGAATTTGGGACGCGAGGGGTCTACCTTTACTTTATAGGTGCCTCGTTGTTGCCACAAGGCCTGCCATTTATTTTCAATTTCTTTGAAGTTGTACTCCATGTTTAGTTGTCATTAGTGTTTATTGCGGCACAAATGTACGAAAAAATCATACATATTATATAATATAGGGAGAATTATTTTGTGCCGAAATCAGTTTTGTTGCGTGTGTGGTTGGGGCGTGTGATGAATGCCTAAGAGAGTTGTACGCCTAAAGGGCTGATGTATAACAAGATGACTTTTTGAATTTAAAAATTTTTTAAAAAACTTCATAAAACATTTGGAAGATACCAAAAAATGTGCTTATCTTTGCACCGCAAATGAGGAAAAACGGTAAACGATTCCGAGTTGCAAGAGTTCTTAGAAAAGGGTGAAAGAGGTTATTCGGGTGAAGATGGCCGAGTCTGCAAGAGTGACTCAAAAGGCAGTCTGAACCGCCTCTGAAAAATTTTTCGAAAAAAGTTCTCGAAAAATTTGGAAGTTTGAAAATAACCCCTTACCTTTGCACCCGCAATTTGAACGAAACCACTCGATAAGAGTGACAGTCAAGCGAGAGTTGTGGTTGAAAATGACAAGTTCTTTTATGAGAATATAGAACGAGGTTCTTTGAGATTTTTGAGCAGCTAAATAGTTTTATCACTCTTCTTTTGAAGAGTTTTCAAAGCAATACCTTTGAGAATAAGCCAAGATTTAACAAAACAATATTTTTTATAATGGAGAGTTTGATCCTGGCT
>JAGBFQ010000002.1 GCA_017936385.1 Rikenellaceae bacterium | reverse complement strand
CCCCCCCCCCCCCCCCCCGATTCTACGTTTACAGCACCCGAATCATATTGATTCCGTCGCGTAAGGGTAGAATCACATTCTCGACTCGTGGGTCGTCAACCACCATTCGGTTGAACTCATTAATGGCCTGCGTGTGGTGGTCATTTGCCTTAACCTGCTCGGTGACCTTGCCCGACCACAAAACATTGTCGGCCAAAATCACACTGCCCGAGTGAACACCGCCATTCATCAACATTCGGTAGTAGTCCGGGTATTCACGCTTGTCGCCATCCATAAACACCAAGTCAAATTCACCCAACTCGGGAACTATGTCCAACGCCGAGCCAATGTGCAGATGCACCTTGTGTCCGTGCGGACTACGGTCGAGGAATTCACGAATCAGCGGCTCCAACTCATCCTCAATTTCGATGGTGTGCAGTTCGGCTCCTTCGTCCAGGCCGGCAGCCATCGAGAGCGCCGAGTAGCCCGTGAAAGTGCCAATTTCAAGCACTCGTTGCGGGCGGAACATACGCACAAGTATTTCGAGAAAACGGCCCTGCACCTGTCCCGACAACATACGCGGTTGGATGACACGTTGATGGGTCGCGCGGTCAAGGGCAGCAAGCAGAGGTTCCTCGGCCGAGGAGTATTCACGCAGGTAGCGTTCTATTTCGGCGTTCATATTAGTGGTATATAAGTGTTGAAAATTCGGGGAATATTTCGTTGGCGACCTCCATAAGTTGTTCGGCCGTGACTGCACTGATTTTGCGATAGATTACATCGCTGTCGTCCACCTCGCCAAACACCAGCATACTCTTGGCCGCACCCATCATATTGCCCTCGGGGTTCTCCATCGAGATGGCAAACTGTCCCATATATTGTTTCTTGGCCATCGAGAGTTTGAGCGTCGAGAGTTTCTGTTCACAGAGCCGGCGCAGTTGGCCACGTACCAACTCCAAGCAACGCTCAACCTTATCGCGGTCCGAGCTGAAGTAGATGGTCGAAAGTCCCGAATCCGAAATTGGATTATACGAAGCCTCAACCGTGTACGACAGACCATTGTGTTCGCGCAACAGAATGTTGAGCATCGAATTTGCCGCAGGGCCGCCCAGCATATTTATCAGCAGTGCCAATGGCAGACGTTTGGGGTCTTGAAGCGAGTAGGCACGACCACCCAAGATACAGTGAGCCTGATGAACACCCGCCTTGTGGACGCTCTTTTCGAAACGTTCGATGGGGGCTGGGGCTGTGCGCACAAAGTCACGTTGGCGAGCTTCAACACCATCTAAATACTTGTGCAGAGTTCGCTCAACGGCAGCACTCGACATTCCTCCTATGGAGGCAAATACCATCTGGTCGGGGGTGTAGGTTCGGCGCACGAAACCGCGCAACATCTCGGGCGAAATACGTCGGACACTACGGCTTGTACCAAGAATATTACCCGCCAGCGACGAGCCGGCAAAAAGTTCGGCCTCAAAGCCATCGAAAATTGTCTCGGCCGGTATATCGCGGTAGGTGTTGATTTCGTCGATAACCACCTCTTTTTCGCGCTCCACCTCGCGGTCTGGAAACGTGGAGTTAAACACAATATCACCAATCAGTTCCACCGCCTTCGAGAAGTCGCCCCGCAGCGTAGTGGCGTGAATGGTGGTATCCTCCTTGGTGGTAAAAGCGTTAAGTTCGCCACCCAGATTCTCCAAGCGGCAATTTATTTGGTAAGCCTTACGGCGTGTCGTTCCTTTGAACAGCGTGTGTTCGGTCAAGTGGGCTGCACCGAGCTCCTCGGGAAGTTCGTCACGCGAACCGGCGTTGACCATCAGACAGCAATGAGCCACCTTCGAACGGTTGTTGCGGTGAATGCAACGAATACCGTTAGGCAGCGTAAATGTATCGAATTCCATCAGTTCTTCATTAATGGTTTTAAATATTGAGCCGTGTAGCTCTCCGAGCAATTTATCAAATCCTCGGGACGGCCCTCGAACACAAGATTTCCACCCTCGTCGCCACCCTCGGGGCCCAGGTCTATCACCCAATCGGCGCACTTGACAACATCCATATTATGCTCCACAACGACCACCGTGTGTCCGCGGCGAATCAGTGCATCGAAAGCACCCAGCAATTTTGCTATATCGTGAAAGTGCAGTCCCGTAGTCGGCTCATCAAAGATGAACATAATGTGTTCCGAGGCCGACTCCTTGAGCAGAAACGACGCCAACTTGACCCTTTGGCTCTCGCCCCCCGACAACGTAGACGAACTTTGGCCCAACTTGACATAGCCCAAGCCCACATCCTGCAACACCTTCAGTCGTTCGACTATGCGTCGCGCCGTTGCGCCTTTGTCGTCGCCGAAAAACGCCACAGCCTGGTCGACACTCATCTCCAACACCTCGTAGATATTACGGTCGCGGTACTTGACCTCCAGCACTTCGTCCTTGAAGCGGTGGCCGCCACACGCTTGACAAGTCAATTCCACGTCGGCCATAAACTGCATACCAACCTTGATGATACCCTCGCCTTGGCACTCCTCGCAGCGTCCACCGGGGGTGTTGAACGAGAAGTAGGCAGGTGTCATACCCGTGTGTTTGGCAAAAGGTTGCTCGGCATAGAGTTTACGTATCTCGTCGTAGGCCTTGATATAGGTCACAGGGTTCGAACGGGTCGATTTGCCAATGGGGTTCTGGTCCACCATCTCAACGGCTGTCAAAAGACCGACATCACCCGCCAACTCGCGCATCTCGCCCGGTTGGTCACCCGACTCGTGCAGGTGACGGCGCAACGCCGGATACAAAATACCCTTCACCAACGACGACTTACCACTACCACTAACACCCGTAACGCAGGTCATAACTCCCAATGGTACTCTCACATCGAAACCCTTGAGGTTGTGTTCCAGCACTCCGCGCAACAGCACACTATGACTCCAACCACGTGTCTGTGCAGGGCGTTCTATGGTGCGTCGCCCGGCCAAATAATCAGCCGTAAGGCTCTCCGAGCACTTCATCAGTTCTTCATAAGTGCCATTGCACACCACCTCGCCACCATGGACTCCCGCCAACGGGCCCATATCAATAATTCGGTCAGCAGCACGCATAATCTCGGCATCGTGTTCGACCACAATCACCGTATTACCCAAGTCACGCAAACCCTTCAATACCTTAATCAGTCGGTCGGTGTCCCTCGGGTGTAGGCCGATGCTCGGCTCGTCGAGGATATAGAGCGAACCAACAAGTGTACTGCCCAATTGTTGGCTCAAATTGATTCGTTGACTCTCGCCACCCGAAAGCGTAGACGACAAGCGGTCGAGAGTCAAATACTCCAAACCCACGTCGCACAAGCAGCGCAGACGATTACGTATCTCTGTAATGATTCGTGTTGATTTGGCGGTGTCATGTTCGTCGAGCGACAACTCCGCGAACCATCTGTCCAATTCGCCTGCCGTCATATTCACAAGTTCGGTAATGGCCTTTCCGCCCACCTTGACATAGGTCGCCTCTTTGCGCAAGCGGCCACCTTCACACTCGGGGCAAAGGGTCTTACCCGTATAGCGCGACAGCAGCACTCTGTATTGAATCTTATATCGCTGGCTCTCAAGGTACTTAAAGAACTCGTCCAAACCATGGAACCATTCGCATCCCGTCCACAGCAGTCGTTTCTCGGCGCGGCTCAGTTTGTAGTACGGGCGGTGTATTGGAAATCCCGACGCGTCGGCCGAATCCACAACTTGTTGGCGCCACCATCCCATCGTTTCGCCTCGCCAGCACACCACAGCACCCTCATACACCGACTTTGTTTTGTCGGGCACCACAAGGTTCTCGTCAATTCCCACCACGCGACCATAACCCTCACACGTAGGGCAGGCTCCCAGCGGATTATTGAAACTAAACAAGTGCTCGCTCGGCTGTTCGAAACGCAGTCCATCCATCTCGAACTCCGACGAAAACTCCCTCACCTCATCCGTGATGATTCGGCAAACACCGCCACCATAGGCAAACGCCTTCGACACCGAATCGCCCAACGTGGTAATACTATCGGCATCCATAGACACCCTTCGGCGGTCGAAGATAACGCTAATATCTTCGACACGGGTGGAGTCCGTAACCTGCGGCAGGAAGTCCTCGATGAACTCCGTTGCGCCATCCACCCACAAGCGTTGCACGCCCTCGCCCAACAGTAGTGTCAGTCGCTCGATAATGCCTTGCCCCTGACGAAGTATAAGCGGTGCTGCCACAACAACCCTGCTACCCTCGCCCAAACTCAGCACATACTCCACAACATCGTCCGTAGAGTAGCACTTCACTTCACGGCCCGACACCGGCGAATAGGTGTGTCCCACACGCGCGTAGAGCAGTTTCAGGTAGTCATATATTTCGGTTGTTGTACCTACCGTTGAACGCGGGTTTCGGCTGCTCACCTTCTGTTCGATGGCAATGGCCGGGGCAATTCCTGTGATGTAATCCACATCGGGCTTTTCCAATCGTCCGAGGAATTGGCGGGCATAGGCCGACAGACTCTCGACATAGCGACGGCGACCCTCGGCAAAGATGGTGTCAAATGCCAAGGTCGACTTGCCGCTACCCGACAAACCCGTAATCACAACCAGCTTGTTGTGAGGTATTGCGACATCAATCTCCTTGAGGTTATGTACCCTTGCGCCGCGTATTTCGATTTTGTCGGCCATTCGTTTTATGTTATTTCAGCAGATTACTTAATCTCGAAACGGCTTGTAATCTTCTCGCAGTATCTGCAACGCAACAAAATCTTGCCATCCTCCTCCATAACCGAGAATCCCGTCTCGACCGGTTGGTGATTGGTAATGCAGGCCGGATTGGCGCACTTCACAAAGCCGCGAACCTCATGAGGAAGCTCCACAGCGTGTTTCTCAACCACCTCGAAGTTGCGGATGGTGTTGACCACTGCCGTGGGAGCAATCAGCGCAATCTTGTTGATTTCGGCCGGTTCCAGGTAGCGGTCATTGATTTTGATTATAGCCTTACAACCCAGGCGTTTGCTTTCAAGGTTAGCACCAAAGGTCATACGGTGTTCCGAGTCTTGGTCAAGACCCATAATGCGGATGATTTTGAACAGAGCATCGGCCGGAATGTGGTCAATTACCGTACCGTTTTCAATTGCTCTGACTTCCATATATTTATCGTTAGCGGTCATAGTTTCGATTATTTTTTAACGCCCAACAGGTAACTGATTATTGCCATACGGGTATAGACTCCGTTTTCGGTCTGATTGAAGTAGTATGCATGGGGATTAGCATCCACCTCCTGCTCGATTTCACCCACACGGGGTAGCGGGTGCAGTATCTTCATGGTCGGTTTGACACTCTCCAACATGCTATTCTTGAGCACATACACATTTTTCATGCGTTCATACTCCATCGGGTCGCTGAAACGCTCCTTCTGAACGCGGGTCATATAGACGATGTCGGCCTCATTGATTGCCTCATCTATTTCGCGTTTGACCGTGTAGCTGATACCCAGCTGGTCGAGGAACATGGTGTACTCGCGGGGCATTTGCAGCTCCTCGGGCGACACAAAGGTGAACGTAGGATTGAAGTGTGACAGCGCCTGCAACAGCGAGTGTACCGTGCGGCCATACTTCAAGTCACCCACCATCATAATGTTGATGTTATCCAAGCGTCCCTGTGTCTTCTTGATGGAATAGATATCCAACAGAGTTTGCGAGGGGTGTTGGTTGGCTCCGTCGCCGGCATTGACGATGGGTACTTTCGAGAACTCGCTTGCGTAGCGAGGTGCACCTTCCAAGCTGTGACGCATCACAATCATATCGCAGTAGTTCGAAATGACCTGAATGGTGTCGTGGAATGTTTCACCCTTCGACACGCTGGTGTTGGTAGCGTCCGAGAAACCGATTACACGTGCTCCCAGGCGATTCATTGCGCTCTCGAAGCTCAGGCGTGTGCGGGTCGACGGCTCAAAGAACAACGAGGCTATAACCCTACCCTGCAACAACGGCTCATAGGGGTGTTCCTCAAAATAGGCGGCCAATTCGGCGATTCGCAGAATCTCCTCTTTACTTAGGTCGGTAATTGAAATAAGACTTCTTTTACTCATATCGGTTTATTTAGCAGTTACGGTTACTCCTTCTATTTTCGACAGTTTGTCCACAAGTTGTTCGGCGCGGCTTTGGCGGATGGCAAGGCGCATCACGCACAGATTGTCAAAATCCTGCGACAGCACCTTGGGCGACATCTCCTTGACCACTTTCATCACGCCATTCATCGCCACAAACGAGTATTGGATTTCGACCTCCGTATCGACCGTTCGTTCGACCACCGTGGCCACATCCAACACATCCGAGGCGCTCTGTTTGTAGGCGGCAATAAGTCCCGACACTCCGAGTTTCGTTCCACCGAAGTATCTGACCACCACAATCAGACAGTCTGTAACTTCGCGCGAAAGCAGTTGCCCGAGAATCGGTTTGCCCGCCGTACTCGATGGTTCACCATCGTCGTTGGCTCGGCTGTGCTCACCCTTAGGACCCAGTCGCCAGGCATAGCAGTGATGCGTAGCGTCGTAGTATGTTTTGCGCAACGATTCCAAGTGCGCCTTTATTTGCTCCTCCGAGGTGACGTGGTAGGCATACGTAAGGAACTTGCTGCTGAGTTGCTTATAAATGCACTCGGCATCGCCTTCGATTGTTTTATATACGTCACTCTCGGTCATTGCGTCATCCTATTTTTATTGCTCAAATCCGCGGAACATACGCTCCCAACGGATGTTGGCCGGAAAACTCTTCTCGGGGTCTAACGACAGCCACACAAACGACGGATGACCCACCACGTGGTCCTCGGGAACGAAACCCCAGAAACGCGAGTCGGCCGAGTTGTGACGGTTGTCGCCCATCATGAAGTAGTAGTCCATCTTAAAAGTATAGCTATCGGCAACCTGGCCGTTAATCAGAATCTGTCCATTCTCAACAGCCAAATCGTTCTGCTCATACACGTCGATAATGCGACGATAGAGCGGCAGGTTTTCGAGTGTCAGCGCCACGGTTGTTCCCTTTGCGGGAATCCACAACGGGCCAAACTTATCCTCGGTCCAATGGTAGCTCAAATCATTGGGAAAGAACACATCGGCCGCGAGGTTATCCACCCAGCGTTCAACCTCCGTCACATTACTCATACTCTTCAGTGCCTCAACATCGCCATCGCGCAGGAATATCTGATACTCGCCCTTATTGCGGTCATATCCCACGATGTCGTAGCCGCTCATTCCGAGTCGTTCGAACACACTCGAAGCTATGGGCGACGACACTCTCACGCGGTAGAGGTATTGGCGGCCACTCGGGTCGTCATACATACTGCCGTTAACCCACAAAATACCGTCACGCACCTCGACAGTATCACCCGGCACGCCCACGGCACGTTTGACATAATTTTCGCGGCGGTCGACGGGTCTTGCAACGATGGTAAAATCCCTCGAGAGTCGTTCACGCGCCGAACGTCCGTAACGTCGTTGGTACTCTCTCAACACGTCGTAATAGGTCACAGCCTGATTCTCCAGCAGCACGGTGTCGCCTGCCGGGAAGTTGAACACCACAATGTCACCACGTTCTACATTTCGGCGACCCGCGATTCGTTTATACGGGTATTGGAGTGACTCACAATAGGATTTGCCGCCCGTCACAGGCATTGTATTATGTACCAACGGCATTGCGATGGGGGTATTGGGCATCTTGGGTCCGTACGTGATTTTGCTCACATACAGGTAGTCGCCAATCATCATACTCTTCTCCATCGACGAGGTGGGAATCTTGTACATCTGGAACACATATATATGTACTATGGCTGCTACGGCGGCGGCCCACACGATAGCCTCGACCCAGCTCATAACCTCCTTGACGGCCTTATTGGAATCCCTCCACACTTTATAGCGGCTCCACACCGTGCGCGCAAACCACTTGGTGATGCACAAGTCAAAAATAACGAGAACGCCCACCAGCCACCACGGGTTGGCAGTCCACACCACAAACCACAGCACCCACACCGTGGTCCAAAATACGAACTTCACCCAACGGTTCGTAACTATATCTTTGAATTTACTCATTTCTCGTTATTCGAATTTGAACAAATCGCTCATTGTAAAGCAGCCCTTTTTACCCACGATATACTCCGCCGCAAGAACCGCACCGAGTGCAAAACCGGCACGGCTTTTGGCATCGTGCGTCAAGGTTATCACATCGGCCTCGGACTCATAGCGCACGGTGTGAATACCCGGAACCTCACCCTCGCGGAACGACACAATGGGGAGTTTACCATCGGCCACTTCTGCGCCCTGACTCTCAACAAGTGTCCAGCCATCCACCGAGTCGGTTTCGGCAATAATACCCTCGGCAAGAGTGATTGCCGTGCCACTCGGAGCGTCCTTTTTGTGAATATGGTGGGTCTCCTCCATCGACACGGTGTAACCACCCACGGTATTCATAATCTTTGCCAACTTGCGACTCAAGGCAAACATCACGTTCACGCCCACGCTATAATTCGACGAGTAGAAAAACGCACCGTCATTCTTTTCACACAGCTCCTTGGCTTCGGCCATACGGTCACCCCATGCGGTTGTTCCACACACTACGGGCAGCCCCATCTCCAGGCACTTACGCACATTGCCAAACGCTGCATCGGGAGCCGAAAATTCGATAGCCACATCCACACCTGCACACTTCTCGGGGCACAAGTCCGAGGCATTGTCGACATCTATAATCAGCGCAACGTTGTGACCTCGTTCCCCTAAGATTCGCTCGATGGTGTGACCCATCTTGCCGTATCCTACAATCGCTACATTCATAGAAACACCTATTTATTCGTTAGCCATTCCGAGCGTTGCAATGGCAGCGTCGATACGAGCCAGCACCTGCTCCTTGCCTACCAGAGCCAACACATCAAACATTCCGGGGCCTTTGCAAGCACCCACAACGCTCAGTCGCAGAGTATTGATAATTTGACCTGCCGAGTAGCCCGTGCGCTCAATCCACTCGTGAACTGCCGCATCGGTATTCTCAATGCTAAAGTCGTCGATTGCAGCCAGCACCTGGCGGATTTCGAGCAATTTGGCAGGATTCTCGCCTTTCCAATACTTCTTAACGCCTTTGGGGTCATACTCCGTGGGAGCAACAAAGAAGTAACCGGCCAACTCCCAAAAATCGGCAGGGAAGGTCGAACGCTCCTTGATATGGCCACCGATTGTAGCCGCCAACTCGCTGCTGCACTCAATACCGTGCTCCTTGAGGATGGGTTGCAACAAAGCACCTATCTCTTCGTTGGACTTACGGTGCATGTATTGTCCGTTGAACCAATGAGCCTTCTCGGGTTGGAATCGTGCACCCGATTTGCTCACGCGCTCCAGCGAGAACGCCTCAATCAACTCCTCCATCGAGAACAACTCCTGCTCGGTTCCGGGGTTCCAGCCCAGCAGTGCCAGCATATTGATAAACGCCTCGGGAAAATAACCATCCTCACGGTAACCTCTCGACACCTCGCCATCGGGAGCAACCCAACGCAACGGGAACACAGGGAAACCAAACTTATCACCGTCACGTTTGCTCAGTTTACCCTGACCCGTAGGTTTGAGCAACAGAGGCAGGTGGCCGAACTCGGGCTGAGTATCACTCCAGCCCAACGCGCGATACAGCAGGTAGTGCAAAGGCAACGACGGCAACCACTCCTCGCCACGAATCACGTGCGAAATCTCCATCAAGTGGTCATCCACGATATTTGCCAAGTGATAGGTAGGCAGTGCATCGGCCGATTTATAGAGCACCTTGTCATCGAGTGTGGCGGTATTGATAGTCACATTACCACGAATCATATCGTGCATTTCGACGCTCTCGTTCTCGGGCATTTTGAAACGGATTACATATTGGTCACCGCGTGCAATGCGCTCCTCGACCTCCTCGGCCGACAGGCGCAACGAGGTTGCAAGTTGGGTGCGCACGGCGTGGTTATAGGCAAAGGTTTCGCCTTTTGCCTCCATCTCGGCACGCAAGGTGTTCAGTTCCTCGGGAGTGTCGAATGCATAGTAGGCATTACCACTCTCGACCAATTGCAGAGCATATTTCTTGTAGATTGCTTTACGTTCGCTTTGGCGGTAGGGTGCGTGGGGGCCACCCTCGCGGATACCCTCGTCGATTTTGATGCCGCACCACTCGAGCGACTCCATGATATACTCCTCGGCTCCGGGCACGAAACGTTGCGAGTCGGTATCCTCGATACGCAGAATGAATTTACCACCTCTTTGGCGTGCAAACAGGTAGTTATACAGCGCGGTACGCACACCGCCGATATGAAGTGCTCCCGTAGGACTTGGAGCAAAACGAACTCTTACAGGTCTTGTCATAGAAAAGGTCTTTTTATATATTTTTGATTATATCCCTACAAAGGTAATAATTTTGCCGGAACATTACATAAAAAAAGTTGCCCGCAGGCAACTTTTTTACAAGATTCTTAATAACTACGAGCAAAAAGCACTCTTCGCTTGCTCGGTTTGCCCGAATAGATGCAGACTCCATCCTCATCCACCACATCCAACGGAATACAGCGAATGGTTGCTTTGGTAGCCTCTTTGATGGCAACCTCGGTATCGGTAGTACCATCCCAGTGAGCCGAAACGAAACCGCCCTTCTCGTCCAAAACCTTGACAAACTCCTCCCATGTATCCACCGGAGTAATCATCGAGTTACGGAAGTCGAGTGCTTTTTGGAAGATGGCCTTTTGAATATCTTTCAGCACACCCTCAATCAGTTCAACCAGACCCTCTTGCGAAACGGTCTCTTTAACCAGCGTGTCACGGCGCATAATCTCGACCGTACCGTTGGCCATATCACGCGGGCCCATAGCCACACGTACGGGAACACCCTTCAACTCATACTCTGCAAATTTGAATCCCGAACGAACATTATCGCGTGCATCAACCTTAACACTGATACCTTTGGCCTTCAGACCGGCAGCAATCTCATCCATCTTGGCGGTAACGGCGGCCAGCTCCTCGGCCCCCTTGTAAATGGGCACCATCACAACTTGAATAGGGGCCAACTTCGGAGGCAACACCAGACCGTTATTGTCGGAGTGAGCCATAATCAGGGCACCCATCAGACGAGTCGAAACACCCCACGAAGTAGCCCACACGTACTCCAATTTACCCTCACGGTTAACATACTTCACATCGAAAGCCTTTGCAAAGTTCTGACCCAGGAAGTGCGAAGTTCCGCTTTGCAGAGCCTTACCATCCTGCATCAGAGCCTCGATGGTCAGCGTATCCAGAGCACCTGCGAAACGCTCATTGGGACTCTTATGACCCACAATCACGGGCACACCCATATACTCCTCGGCAAACGTTTTATAGACATTAATCATTCGCAATGCCTCCTCTTGAGCCTCCTCCGAAGTCTCGTGAGCCGTGTGACCCTCTTGCCACAAAAACTCGGCAGTACGCAGGAACAGACGGGTACGCATCTCCCAACGCACAACGTTCGCCCATTGATTGCACAGAATAGGCAGGTCGCGGTACGATTGAATCCAATTCTTGTAGGTGTTCCAGATGATGGTTTCCGAAGTGGGGCGCACAATCAGTTCCTCCTCCAACTTTGCATCGGGGTCTACCACCACGCCATCGCCTTCGGGGTTATTTTTGAGTCGGTAGTGCGTCACCACTGCGCACTCCTTGGCAAAGCCCTCAACGTGGTCGGCCTCACGGCTGAAGAACGATTTGGGGATAAACAGCGGGAAATACGCATTTTGGTGTCCCGTCTCTTTGAACATTGCATCCAGCGCGTCGCGCATTTTCTCCCAGATGGCGTAACCGTAGGGTTTAATCACCATACAACCGCGAACTGCCGAGTTCTCGGCCAAGCCCGCTTTAATAACCAAGTCGTTGTACCACTGCGAGTAATTCTCCTCGCGCGAGGTCAGTTCTTTTAACTCTTTTGCCATATTATTTAGAAAATTCTTGTTATCAATTTATGTAAAAGCACCGCAAAGTTACATTTTTTTTGCAAATTTCATATAAATAAAGTATGTTTGTGTATGGGGAATCGGGCAATAAATGCTACGATTTTGTTGTTATATAGATAGATATAGTATTTAGGGAGTGGAAAATGGTATGATTTTGGATAAATCGAGCCACACAAAACTCCCCCAGAAACAGAATGCAACCATGAAAAAATTCAGATTCTCACTACTCTCATTGGTGATACTTGTGGCTGCGGTTACGTCAGGATGTTCGTCGCTGAATCGCAACGCCTCGAGCGATGACCTATACACAACTCACAACAAAATAGCCATCGCACAACGTGAGGCTGCCGAAGCCGAACTTGCCAAAGCACAAGCCCTGGCCGAGAAGGCTCGTTACGAACAGATGTTGGCCGAGCAACAAGCCGCCGAGGCCGAACAAGCATACTACAACTCGTTGCGTACGGGCGACAACCGACGTGGCACAACCATCTATGCCGACGATGCCGATGTGGTGATTATGGCCGACAGCCGTTATGCCCGCCGAATGTATATGTTCGACAACTACGATGTCTACATCCTTCCGTCGAGCTACTACGCGTGGAGTTATTCGCCCTATTACGACCCGTTTTACCACAACCTGCCGCCGAGATATTGGAACGGCTACTTGGGTAGCTGGGGATGGAGTGTTGGTAGCGCAGGATGGCACTTTTATTGGAACTCGTCGTGGTACGACCCATGGTATGCGTCGTGGAACTACGGATGGTATAACCCCTATTGGGGTCCTTACTACCCGTCGTACCATCCGCATCACCACCATCATCACGGCCACGTATGGCCGGGTTGGGGTCCCGGACCGGGTAGTGGAGGACATCTGCACGGCTCGCACCGACCCTCGCACCAACCCGGATACCGCACCTTCGACAATGGGTACAAAGCACCCATCGCCTCGCGCAATCCAAGTGTAACCGGTGCACCGGCACGCGGCAACTCAGCAAACAGCAATACCTCGGGTGGTGGCTATCGCGGTTCGACCCCTTCACGTTCGGACTTCACAAAACCCGGACGCACAACCAACGGGACAGCACCAAGTCGCGTTAACAGCAACACTTCGCGCCCGAGCAGCTCCTCGTCAAGCAACAAGGGAACATCTACTTCGACCACCTATCGTCGCGGCACATCGTCCTCGAGCAGTAGCGGGACAGTGAGCAGACCGTCAAACAGCAGTTCTTCGAGTCACTCCTACACTCCGCCCACCTCGTCGGGAAGCAATCGCACGGGAAGTTCGGGAGGTTTCTCGGGAGGCGGCAACCGAGGCGGTTCGAGCAGTGGCAGCGGACGTAGCGCAGGTGGCAGATAGACCTAATCCGCACATAAATTTATTGCAAAACCAAGTCTGATGCAGCACATCTGCATCAGACTCTAATATAGACGATTATGAAACTCCGAAAATTGTTCGCCACCATTGTGGCTATACTCGCCCTCGAAGGCGCACATGCACAAGCCGACATCGCAGGACGCCTTATGGGGCTCTCCTATTTCGACATCACCGACATGCTCAACTTCTCGCAGGTGGACTACACCTCGGGAACGGCTCGCAGTGCCGCCATGGCAGGAGCTTTCACCTCGTTGGGTGCCGACCTGTCGAGTATGAGTATCAACCCTGCGGGTGTGGGTATGTACCAATCGAGCGATTTGGGTATAACCCTGTCGGTGCTGAACAACAAAACCTCGGTAGTCGGCAACGGTGCACCTATATATATGAAGGAGCGCAACCAGACTCCATTCAAATTCAACAACGTCGGTTTTGCTTTCGGCGTGTGGGAGGGCAGCGGTCGATTGACCAACATCAACCTGGGTATCAGCTACAACACCGTCGCCAGCTACAACTCGACCGCAACCTACGAGGTACACGGACAACCCATCTCGATTGCCGACGTGCTGATTAATCAGCTCTACCAGATGAAGGACGCGGGCATTACCCAAGAGATGATGAACTCGTCGAGCGACCCGTTCTCCAACCGCGACATCTACATGAGTGAGTGGGGTTCGGTGTTGGCCTATCAAACCGAACTTGTGTTTGGCGAGGAGGATGGCAGCTACTCATTGCACCGCAGTTTGAGCGACTTTGCCAAGACCAATTCGCAACTCACAACCCGCACTCGAGGTGGTTCGGGCGACTTCGAGTTGTCGGTGGGTGGCAATGTCAGCAACATTCTCTACTTCGGTGCGTCGCTGGGCGTGCGCTCGGTCGACTATGTCGAGAACAACTACTACGAAGAGGCTTACACCGACAATACGGTCGAATACCCCATTCAATTCATGATGTACGACCAGAATGTCAAGGTGTCGGGCTCGGGTTTCAACGGTAAGTTCGGAATTACGCTGCGTCCCGTGGGCGGGCTCCGCTTGGGCGTGGCTGTGCACACTCCGACCTATCTGTCACTGTCGAAGTACTACTCTGCCTCGATGCGAGCCAACTTCAAGGAGATTAACGGCGTGAACGACGTTACCAAAACAACCCCCGCAAACTCCTATTCGTATAGCTACACCACCCCTGCACGCTTGTTGGCGGGTGCATCGTACACCTTCGGACAGTGGGGTGTGTTCAGTGCCGACTACGAGTGTGTGTGGTACAACGGCATGCGGCTCAAAGCCGTGTCACGCGATGTGGCCGACAACTACAAACAACAAATCAAACGTCACTACAAGGCTGGACACAACGTGCGCGTGGGTCTTGAGATTAAGCCAACTTCGTGGCTGTCGCTTCGCGGTGGTTTCGGATTGCAGGGCAGTTTCTTGCGAGATGTCAAGGAGTCCGACGGCAGAGTATTTAGTGGCCGCGACGCGATGTTCAACAACTACGACGCCCCGATTGTCTACAAAAGCATGAACGGCACGGCAGGTATCGGTTTCCGTTTCAACACGGTCTATATCGACTTGGCCTACGTGTATAGCAACCTGTCGTACACTCCCTACATGCTCTACTACTATTACAACCCCGCAGACACTGACCCCAACAATCGTCCCGTCAGTCAGGTTGGTAGCAATGCTTCGGGCGAGGAATTCACCCTGTCGTACGACCAAAGCGTTGAGCGCCACGGCGTTATGATGACTTTTGGCATACGTTTTTAAGTTTTGGCAACTTTTTTTGCAAAAAAATTTGTTTGATTCGAAGATTTTTGCGTATATTTGCACTCGCTTTTGAGGAGCTACGGCTTGCTTGATGGTTTCTCGGGAGCACGACCAAAGAGGAAAGATGCCGGAGTGGTCGAACGGGCCGCACTCGAAATGCGGTGAACGGGCAACTGTTCCGGGGGTTCGAATCCCTCTCTTTCCGCTCAAAAGGACGCTTTACGGAGCGTCCTTTTTTTATTTAATTTAGTTACTTCGCAGCCTATGACACCTTCCTTGATGATTCACATTCCCTTAAAGATATGTGTCTGGATAGTAAGGCTTGTGTCCAACAAGTTTTTGGACACGCTCTTTTATTTCGGAAGTTGTATAACAAGAGAGATTTCAAGGCTTGCAAAGCACGAAAAAGCGCAGTTTACTAAAGCGTAAATGAGCTTTTTGAGGGCGAGCCTAACGAAGAAATCACCTTGTTAGACAACTTCCTTAGGGGTGGCCAACACTTTAGCCCCTCCCTTTCCACACAAAAAGGACGCTCCTTGGGAGCGTCCTTTTGAGCGGAAAGAGAGGGATTCGAACCCCCGGAACCTCGCAGTTCAACGGTTTTCAAGACCGCCGCAATCGACCACTCTGCCATCTTTCCAGGTGCAAAAGTAGTGTTTTTTTCGTATCTTACAAAAAAAAGAGCAATTTTGAGTATCACAAAATACTCTTACCAAGAGTAATCTTGCATTTAAAGTTATGATTGCCCTACTCCGACTGCGTCAACACACTCCAATCCTTAAGGTGACGGAGAGTCTCAAGACGGAACGCTCCGGGCCAGGCCACAAGCCAATCATTGAAACGCGGCGCACCATCGGGATGTTCCCAGCGACAATTAAAGAAAGCTTCGTTCTGACTACCTATGGGACGAACCCGACCATTTACTTCGAGCGCACCATCCGATAGCAACTGACAGCCATAATTCCAAACGGCTCGTGCTTTACTACGCCAAGTGTCGTTGCCCGTAAGTTCGGCAAGGCGCAGCCACTCCCCAACCCACAATAGCGCGTAGACATCGAGGTGGTGGTGCTGTACCGAAACCGAGGTTGCTCCAAATGTGCGGAATGTGTGGTTGGCTACTTCTGAGTCATCGTACGGTGCATTGTAGTGCCACAACCACGTGGACAGATAGTACGAAATTCGTTCGGCGTCGGCGAGGTATTGCCTATCGTGCGTAATATCATAAAGAAGCATTGCGGCGCGTAGCATCGGCAGCGACGACTCCTTGTCTATACACCACGTATCGAGAGCACCGGCCGTAGTGTACCCTTCGCGTGCGAACTCAGCAAAATAGTAGTCGTAAGCCTTTGTGGCCGAGCCAAGATAGCTACTATCCGCCGTAGCCTCATAAGCGGCCAGCATAGGAGCTATCATAAAAGCGCCCACGGTGCCCTCTCGATAAAGACACTCGCCCGACTCGCGCCACCCTTTAGCATAACACCCCGAAGGAAGTTGGTCGCTACGCACAAAGTCACAAATACCGAGTGCGACGTCCTGCACTTGAGCGACTCGCGTCAGTTCGCCACACTGCTTGAGCAGTCGGGCTGTTTCAAAAAAGTTATAGGCTGCCGTTCCGAGGTTGCAAGCGTCGGAGATGACACTCTCCTTACCACGAAGAACATCGTCGTAGCTCACAACGTAGAATCCGCCCTCGCGCTGTAATGCCACTGAGGTCCATGTGTCGAGTGCCGCAAGTGCCCTGTTTTTGGAGTCCTCATCGCCGCTGCGCAGATAGTCCGCCAGCAGACTGTTGATGAACGAGGCATTCTGGCCACACCAGCCAATCTCGTACTTCATAAACGAACGTTGTCGCCAGCCGTCGCTGCCATCGGGAACAAGGCCAATGCTGAATCCGCGATAATCGCCCTCCGTGGCCCACAGATACTCTTTGGCATATCTTACGCCATAGTCCCAAATCTGTTCGGCCGTTGCAACCTGTGCGCTCTCCGCGTCGGAGAGTTTCCACGCCGTATCCAAAAATGACGTAGCATTATAGGCACCTTCGGTCAGTGGTGTAACGTGCAGGTAGGCCACCACGGTGCGTGTATCCCCCCGAGCGAGCGACAGTTTTTGCGCAAAAGGTTTGCCATAACGGTTCTTGCCTATGTATGTAAATGGTCGCTCCTCCTCGGGCAGTATCAGCGAATGTGTTGTGCAGGAGTCCGTAGGCATAATCCCACATGAGAAAGACTCGCTTTCGGCATCGGGCACTTCGCTCCACATTGCAACAGCAAAGTGTTCTCCCTCGGAGTAGGTTGCGCCCGGAATCGGCGTGCGCTGATAGGAATAGGTGTGCCATACCCCATCGGTGCAGAATCCCTTTGGTTCGCGGCCACGTCCCCAATGATTACCGTTGTAGCACACCGATGGAATCATTGCATACGAACAGGGTGAGGTGTGGCAGAAGTTGAGTGTCAGACGGACCGAATCCACACTCTCGGTTGCTGTGAATGTACGCACAATGCGAACGGTTTGGTCATCTATCTGCTCCGCGACATCGCAATATGTAACTCCCTCGCACGGTTGTGAGGTTAGTTCACCCACCAACACACCGTCATAGTACAGATGGTTGTTTCGCACGACCAAATTGGACACGCAGGCCTGACAAACAGCCACAATCAACAGCAGTAAGAGTCTTTTCATCGTCATTCTGTTTTTTTTACAAAGGTAGCATTTTTTTACAAAAAAACAGCCCGACAACCTTTTGTCGGACTGTTATCACATCTCCCCCACCCACTCTAACACAGGTCGGCAACGGTGGCTGATGATATTTTTATCAAGTCGGCCGGGGCAATGCAGATTTGCATTCCGCGAACACCCGCACTCACATAAATCTTGTCGAACCCCTCGCACGTCGAGTGGATATAGGTCGGGAACGGCTTGCGCATTCCGATGGGCGAACATCCGCCACGAATGTATCCCGTTGTAGCAAGCAGTTCGCGCACATGAATCATCTCGGCACTCTTGTTACCCGACACGCGAGCCGCCGTCTTAAGGTTCACCTCGCAATCACCCGGCACAACACACACAAAGATTCCCGTGCGGTCGCCCCTCAACACCAGCGTCTTGAACACTCGCTCAATAGGTTCGCCAAGCTGTTCGGCCACGTGGTCGGCTGCCAAGTTCGACTCATCCACCTCATACGGAATAAGCGTATAGGCAATGTGAGCCGCATCAAGCAGTCGTGCTGCGTTAGTTTTTGGTAGTTTCTTGGCCATCTGTTTTTAGATTTCCTATGCTCTGTGCCAGCACCACTGTGTAGCGTTCGGCGTCGAGTCCCAGCAACGACAATATTTCGGGCTCTTTGAAACTTCCACGAGTCACCGCGCCCATATTATTGGCTGCCGCCCAAAGGTTGGCGTTCTCGACACAACAGGCTGCGTCTTGGGCCGCCAGCAATCGTTTGACATCCTCCAAGTAGGGAGGCATTTGACTATAAACGCCCAAGTCGGCAACATACACCAGATTCATCGGTGCCGTAACCACCCAATCCTGCATACCGCTGATTGCTCGGTGGTCGCCCTCGGCCACTCGGTTGAGAGTGTTTGCAGCAGGGTCGTAGCTATACACGCCCTCTGCAAAGAAGGCATACACGGTAAGCGGATACAGAGCAAGGGCCGACGGTGCGGTACGTTTGCCATCCTCACGGTTGATTCCGTAGGCTGCCCACAGCACACCCGACACCTGCTCCAACGACAGTGCCTCGGGCGAAAATTCGCGCACGCTCTGACGCTCCTTGAGTGCCGCCATCAGCGTCACGCCGTTATCCACGGGTTGCAAAAGATTGATTGTTTGTTCCATTTTCATACTCTGCGAATCGTCCGTTTTGGGCAGTCGTCCGCAGCCCCCGAGCGCGAGGGCTGCACTGACTATTGCCAATAGTTTTCTCATAAAGTAATTCGTTATTTAACCTCGAAGGCAACTTCGCCACGAATATCCTGGCTCGATGCACCGATGAGTGCTTTGTACTCACCCGGCAACACATTCCAATCGTGCATCTTCTCATCGAAGTAAGCCAGCGACGAGAAATCCATCGGAATTTGCACGGTGCGTGTTTCGCCCGCTTTGAGAGCCACTTTATTGTAGCCCTTCAACTCTTTAGGTGCGCGATACTCCAAATCTCCTTTGGGAGCTGCCACGTAGAGTTGTACAATTTCCTTGCCGTCGACATCACCCGTGTTGGTAACGTCCACCGAGACAACCCATTTCGAGTTAGCATTGCCTTTGGTACGATTGATACGCACGTTGCTATACTCAAAGGTGGTGTAGCTCAGGCCATGGCCGAACGGGAAGTTGGGTTTAATACCCTCACGGTCGATAAAGCGATAACCCACAAAAATGTCGTCACGATACACTTGGTGGTGGTTTTTGTCACCGGGATAGTCACCCAGCACGTGTGCGCCACATTGGTCGAGACTTGCGTAGTAGGTATAGGGAAGTTTACCCGAGGGGTTTACCTCGCCCGTAAGCACCGAAGCCAAAGCCGTTCCTGCCTCCGAGCCGCAGTGCCATCCTTGAACGATTGCAGGCACCTTATCTTTCCAAGGCATTGCAACACCCGTACCCGACACCATAACAACGGCATAGTTGGGATTAACACCACACAGAGCCTCGATAACCTTATCTTGGTCATAGGGCAACTCCATACTCTTGCGGTCGACACCCTCGGCATCTTGGCCTCCTTTGTAGTACAGACCTGCAAACACAATCACAGCGTCAGCCTCTCGTGCAGCCTTCACTACATCTTTGAGAGGTTCGGCTTTGCGTTTGTCAACCTCGTAGCCACGCATATAGGTGATTTCGGCATTGGGATAGGCCGCTTTGATACCATCCAGCGGGAGAATCTCATATTTGGCCTTGAGTGTAGTGCTGCTACCGCTCTTCATCATACTTGCGGTGGCAACGTCACCCACAACCAGCAGTTTTTTAACCTTGGCGGGGCGCATAGGCAACACCTTATTCTCGTTTTTGAGCAGTACGATACCGCCTTGTGCAATCTCACGAGCGGCTGCCGAGTGTTCGGGACTAACGAAGCTACCATAGGGGCGGTCTTTGCTCATTGTGGTGCGGAACACCATACGCAACACGCGGCGCACCTTCTCGTTGAGCACATCCTCCGAAACTTTGCCCGCTTTAACCAAAGTTTTCAGCGTATCGGCCAAGTGATAGGCGTCATAGGCATTGGCCTTGCCTTGCGACAGACCGTCGGTCCAGGTTCCGAACTCCAGGTCCAAACCGTGGTGAATTGCTTGGTGGGTGTCGTGAACACCTCCCCAGTCCGAAATTACCACGCCATCCCAGCCCCACTCACCTTTGAGGATATCATCGAGCAGATATTGGTTGTGACAGCAGTACTCTCCCTTATATTTCATATAGGCACCCATGATACTCCACGAACCTGCATCTACCGTTGCGGCCTTGAACGCAGGCAGGTAAATCTCATATAGTGCGCGGTCGCTAATCTCTACATCGGTCGAGTGACGGCGTTGCTCTTGGTTGTTCAGAGCAAAGTGTTTGGCGCAGGTTGCCACGCCGTTCGATTGCACACCTTTAATATAAGGTACAGCCAATGTACTTACCAAGTAGGGGTCCTCGCCCATATACTCGTGGTTGCGGCCACACAGAGGGGTACGATAGATATTAAGACCCGGACCAAGCAGCACGGTTTTATTACGATAGCGTGCCTCCTCGCCAATGGCTACACCATAGCGGCTTGCCAACTCGGGGTCCCACGAAGCGGCCAGACACACCAAACCGGGAAATGCAGTACATGCGTCGTTGGTCCACTCTGCACCCGACCATTTGTCCCACGCGCACTCCTCGCGGATACCGTGCGACGAGTCGGTACACCACACCTCGGGGATACCCAGACGCGGAACACCCGGAGCCGAGAATTTGGATTGTGCGTGAATGAAGGCAACTTTCTCATCCAGAGTCATTCTCTCCAAAGCATCCTCCACGCGTTGTTCGATAGGTGCATTCTCGTTCAAGTAGACGGGCATAGCACTCTTTTTCTGAGCCGAAGCCACACTCACGCTCACTACGGCGGCAAGGGTCAGCAGGTTTTTCAATGATTGGTTCATAGTTTCTTAATTATTATTGGTTGTGTTGTTTGCTATTACGTATTATTTTTTCAGGTCCATACGCTCGATGAGTGCCGAAACCTCGGGTTGGTGGCCACGGAAGCGAACGTAGAGTGTCATCGGGTGTTCGTGTCCGCCCTGCGAGAGGATATTGTCACGGAACGACTGGGCAACCTCGCGGTTAAAGATACCCTTCTCCTTAAACAGCGCAAAGGCATCAGCATCCAGCACCTCGGCCCATTTATAAGAGTAGTAACCTGCCGCATAGCCTCCCGAGAAAATATGTGTAAACGACGGCGACGACAGCGCACCCTTGATTACGGGCAACACTTGGGTGGGTGCCGTAGCACGACGCTCAAAGGTCTCGACATCCTCCTCGATAGGCTCGGTAATGCTATGGAATGCCATATCCGACAGGCCGAACGACAATTGACGAATGTTGCCGTAAGCGGCCAGATAGTTTCTGGCAGCAATGATATTGTTCACCAACTCGGTGGGCATCTTTTCGCCCGTTTGGTAGTGAACGGCTGCTATATCGAGGAATTCGGGTTCGGTGGCCCAATTCTCCATAGTCTGCGAAGGCAACTCAACAAAGTCACGATAGACGCTTGTGCCGGCCAGCGATGCGTACTTACCCTCGGCAAGCAGTCCGTGCAGGCAGTGGCCAAACTCATGCAGGAAGGTTTCGAACTCATCAAAGGTGAGCAACGAAGGTGAATTCTCGGTGGGTTTGGTGAAGTTACCGCACATGATAATCAGAGGCAACTCCTCGGTACCGTCGGCAGTCATTGAGTGGTCACGGAACGAAGTCATCCATGCACCGCCACGTTTGCTCTCTCGCGGGAAGAAGTCCATATACAAAATACCGATTGACCCACCATCGGCCTCGGTAACCTCATACACGGCCACCTCGGGGTTGTAGGGTTCAATATCCTTACGCTCCACGAAGCGAATTCCGTACAGGCGTTCGGCCAGCTGGAAGATGGATTGTTTGACGTGCTCCAACTCGAAGTAGGGTTTGGTTTTCTCCTCACTCACGTTGTAGTACTCATTTTTGTACTTCTCGCTAAAATATGCCCAGTCCCATGGCATCATTTCGAAGTCCGAGCCATACAGGCCACTCTTGCGGGCATACTCTTCGATAGCCTCAACCTCGGCCTCGGCGTAGCTCTTGGTGGCTGTGAGCAGTTCGTTCAGCAGACCGTTCACTCCCGCAACATTACGCGCCATACGCTCCTCCAAAACATAGTCGGCATAGGTCGGGTAACCCAGCAGGTTGGCCATACGCAGGCGCAATTCGGCGATGCGTTTGACATTTGCGGTATTATCGGCATCACCACCCACGCAGCGACCGTTATACGCACGGTAGAGTTGTTCTTTGAGTGCACGGTCGGTCGAGAAGGTCATAAAAGGCGACATGCTGGCATATTGCAGCGTCACCGTCCAACCGCTCTGACCTTTGGCCTTAGCCTCGGCAGACATTGCGTCGCGCACATACTCGGGCAGTTCGGCAACTTTCGCAGAGTCCTCGGCGGGGATATTGATACTGAAGGCGTTGGTTGCAGCCAGCACGTTCTGTCCGAACTTGAGCGTCAGGCTCGACAGTTCGGTCGACAGTTCGCGGTAGGTCTGTTTCTGCTCGTCGTTAAGCCCCGCACCGCTACGCACAAAACCCTTATAAGTTTTGGCCAACAACATGCTATCCTCGGTATCGAGTGCCAACTCCTCGCGGTTCTCCCACACGGTCTTGACCCTCTCAAAGAGCGTCGGGTTGAGCATAACATCGTTGGTAAACTCCACCAACATTGGTTGAATCTCTTGTGCCAGGACCTGCATCTCGTCCGAGGTGTCGGTCATATTGAGGTTGAAAAAGATATTGGCAATACGGTCGAGCGATGCGCTACCACGTTCCAGAGCCACAACGGTATTCTCGAAAGTCGGCTCCTCGGGGTTATTTACAACAGCGTCGAGTTCAGTACGGGCCTCGGCAATGGCAGCCTCGAAAGCGGGCTTATAGTGAGCCAGCTCGATTTTCGAAAATTCGGGGGTATCGAACGGCGTTTGAGCCGGTTCCAAAAGTGGATTACGGTCGTCGCAGCAACCCGCAAGTGCAAATGCAGTCATAAGCGTTACAATTTTTTTCTTCATAACGTATTTTAAATATTTATTTATTATTGATTCCTTAATTTTCCGATTCCTTAATTTTCACGGCTAACAATTAGGCCTCCTCGATGCGCACAACCTCGATACCTACTCGCTCAAGCAGTTTGAGTCCGTCCTCGCAATGATAGGGGTCGCAATAGACCACGCGGCGAATTCCGGCCTGAATAATCAGTTTGGCGCACTCGATACATGGTGATGCTGTGATATAAAGTGTCGCACCGTCGCAGTTGTTGGCACTCTTAGCCACTTTGGTTATGGCGTTGGCCTCGGCGTGCAGAACATAAGGTTTGGTTTTACCCATATCATCCTCGCAGATATTCTCGAAACCTGAGGGGGTGCCGTTATAGCCATCCGAGATTATCATCTTGTCCTTAACAATAAGCGCTCCCACTTGACGACGTACGCAGTAGGAGTTCTCGGCCCAGATACGAGCCATACGCAGGTAGCGACTATCCAATTGTCGCTGTTTTTCTTCTTGGTATCCCATATTTGGTTGTGGTAGTTTATCTCTTTGCAAGCGGATTCTTCTGTGATTTGGTTACCACAAAATCCTTCAAATAGAACGGTTCGAAGTAGGCTATATCCTCCCATTGTTCACGGTCGTAGGCACGTTGTGCGGGACGCGACAGGCCACAAGCCGAAGGTGCAACCTCGATATAATGCACGCCTTCCAGCACTTGTCGGCATTTGGCTGCGCCGTCACCAAAAATCACAAACTCGCCACCTTCGGCAGCCACTCTCTGGCGCAACTCCGCAAAACTATCCGAGTCGACAATCTTGGCCTCAACCTCGGTGAGCGGCTTACCCTCGGGGTCAAACACTCGGGTATAGACCTCCATACGTCGGGCGTCAATCATCGGTGTCAACAGCGCTTTATTCCACTCGCCGACCGACACTATTCCCGCCTGATTGTTCTCTCGTGCAACCTCAAAAAGCGCCTCCAGCGAGTCCACCGCAATAAGCGGAATTTGCAGACCATAGCACAAGCCCTTGGCGAACGACACGCCAATTCTCAAACCCGTATAAGAGCCCGGACCGGAACTCACCGCCACGGCATCCAAGTCTTCGGGATTAAGGTCATTGGCACGCAGTATCTCGTCGGCAAACACGCCGATATTTCCCGCATGATTACGTCCCTGGTCACTCTCGCGCACGGCCACTGTTTCGCCATTCACTGCGAGGGCCACAGAGCACACTCCGGCACTTGTTTCGATACACAATATATTAGCCATTCTCTTTTTGTACTGCTTTGGTTTGATTACAAGGACACTCGTTTTGCGCGGTCCATTTCGCGTTTGGCGTCCTTCTCTTTGATATATTCGCGCTTGTCAAAGCTCTTGCGGCCACGGCATAGACCGATGGCTACCTTAGCCAGACCTCGCTCGTTGATAAACACCCTAAGACCCACGATAGTAAGTCCAACATCTTGTGTGGCGCGTGCAAGTTTATCGAGTTCGCGCCCCTGCAACAGCAATTTGCGGTCACGTTTGGGTTGGTGATTGTTGTAGGTGCCCCACTCATACTCCGAAATATTGAGTCCCTTGATATACAACTCACCACGGTCAAAATAGCAGTAGCAGTCGTTCATCGAGGCCTTTCCCCTTCGGAGCGACTTAATTTCGGTGCCCACCAACACAATGCCTGCGATGTACTCGTCCAGAATCTCGTAGTCGTAGGTCGCTCGTTTATTGCGGATATTTATGTTGCGAAAATCGCCCATCTCTCGTTACAGACTTGTAATGTTCTTGCTAATATGCGCCCACTTGTAATTCAGATACTGAATCATACGGTCGACTGCATCCTCCCAGGGAATATTTTCATCACCGTTCTCGTGACGATTATCATCAATCAGGTTTTGGTCGTGAATTGCCCAGTTGGCATCCTCACTGCGTTTGAGGTAGACGCACTGTTCTTCGATATATTTCAACAGGTCGGGTAACACGGGCTCAAGATAAGTACGCCACTGACGCACCAACTCATCCTTGAACGGACGGTAACGCAACATTTCGGGCATATACATAACTGCGGCATTGACCCAACGATTACCCGTCGAGGGCAGATACGAGCGGTAGTCGAAGTCCCATGCCGGACCACAATACCACTTGTCGTCGTTACGCTGTTTGTAGGTATACCAGCTGTTGGGGCCTTGCGGCTCGGTGGTACCCGAAATCTCAAACACCAGCCATTGTGCCACCCACGAGGGAATATCAATATAGGTTTCCATCAATTCTTCGAGGTTTTCACCCGAAGCAAACCAGTTATCAATAGTCATCACATAGTTCATGATGTAGTCGCGTTGCGCCGTGTTACTATCCTCAATCTTGGGGACTTTGACAGCAGCGCCCGAATTACCACGCATATAGGGCATATCCCAACCCCATTGGTCGGCATCACCTCCATAGTGGAACTCCACGATGTAACCTCCGGTAATAGCCTCACCCTCGGTGTCCGTAGGCAACATATTAGCGATATTCACACGATTCTCACCAATACGCACCTGCTCGGTAACTTGGTATACACCACGGTGCATGCCGTTCAGCACAAGTTCCATCTGTTGGTAACGAGGTGTCCATTTAAGCGCGGGAAGTCGCTCCGAACACCACCATGCCACTTGGTTACGCAACAGAGTTTTGTCACGGTAGTTACCAATCATTACCCATTTTTTGTGTTCGGGCATACCGCCCACCTCTTGTGCTTTATCGAGTTTGAAGGTGTACGAAGGTTTCTTGCGGAAGGTTCCCCACGACGAGTTACCACGTCCGTGAATTTCGAAACGTTGTTCGGGCAATCCCGGAATATCACCGGCACCCACGATGTGGATGGTTCCACCCTCGTAGAAATCTCGGCTTGCCACCTCACCATTCGAGTCAAGGTTGATATACATAATCGGCAAACCTGTAAAATAGGTCACTTTTACGGGGTAAGTACGCACATCGCCACTCTCGGCCACAGCCTTGATGGTTGTGAAGTTCGACAAGTCACACACACTTTCGCCACTGGTCAGCAGTTGATTGTTCATATAAACTTTTTCGGCATCGGACTCAAAGGTAATAACCACATTCTCGATGTCAAACGGCCTGATTTCGGGGAAAAGCACATCCTTACCCGAGATGTGCACATAAGAGTCCTGTTTGCGAGCAGGGATATGACAGCTGAACACGCCATTCTCGTCGGGAGTCAGTATAAAGTCCTTTCCAAGCGTCGGATTTAGCTCCTTGAGCAGCGAGATTTTGGTGATATTATTATCCACGGCAGGAATATTTTCACCTTGGCGCACCCACACGTAGTAAATAAGGCGAGCACTACCGCCATCAATTTTGAGTCGGGTTGCGCGGGTGTGTTTCAACATATTTCGCTCGACTTTGAGAGTAACAACACTCGTGTCGGAAGCGGAATAGATTGTGCTATCTACCTTCACCCAATCAACCTCGGCCGTAACAGTAAAAGGCACGTCACTTTTAACGGCGAACGACAATGTACCATGATTACCATCTATTGTCAGCGTATCGGCAGGCACACTCATCATCGCCTTGAAGGGTTCTTGTTCGATGATAACGTCAATCCAATTACCTTTATCGGTTTTCACAGACACTTTACCCTCACGTGTGGCGCTCTCGAAATTTCGCTCCACCTCGACAACCACTTCGACACCGTCGCCCGCAGAGAAATTCTCCACAGGCAGCGAAATCCAATCAGACGACGAAATGGCCGAGAATGGCATGCCGCTATTGACCTTGAACGAGGTCTGCTGACTGCGCGAATCCACCTCAACACGTTTATTGACCACTTCAAACATATCCTTTCGGCCGTTAGGCATTTGATAGACCGATATTGTTTGGGGCTCTCCTCCCAGCGGCGTGATAAAAATCATTGTTTCACGCACCAACTCACGAGGGTTCTTTTCGGCAGCCACTGTCACCACATAGTTTCCGCCGGTGAACTCAGTCTGGTCAAAACTCAACCAATCGGCATTGGTCGAAATCGTAAAATCGACAAGCGACGAAACCTCGAACGACTGCTCACTGTAAATCCAATCATAATCGAGCGTCATGGTTGATACCGTGAGCTGCGGTTCATCTTCTTCGACGGGTGGTGTGTTTACGCATGAAACCGCGCCACCGACAAGCAACAACGCCATAAACAGGCGAACCAATAGGTGATTAATTTTTTTGTTCATAAATAAAGCGTTTTTCATTATTCTCTTTTAACACCACGACCCCAAGGTCGCTATTTTTCTGAGCCGTTTTGTTTCTAACACATCCTCGCGCGCGCCGCACAATCATGCGTATGATGCGCGGGCGCGAAACGCATAAGCCCAAAAAATCGCCCAAATATACAAATTCTTTTCGGGTAGAACAAGTATTCGCGCAAGAAACGTTTGAGTTTTCGGCATTTTTTCTTACCTTTGCGACGAATCAAGACTTTAGAAGCAATGAATTCAACCGTTATTTCAATCATAATTTTGGTTATTTGTGCCTACCTGCTCGGCTCGATTCCGAGTGCCGTATGGATTGGCAAACACTATTACGGAATCGACGTGCGCGAGCATGGAAGTAAAAATGCAGGTACCACCAACACTCTGCGCGTATTGGGCAAACGAGCCGCTATTCCGGTCTTCATAATCGACTTTCTGAAGGGCTTCCTGGCGGTAGCTTTGGCTATCTTGCTGGCATACGACCCGGAGATTCAACCCAACTTCATTATCAACGTCAAAATCGGTCTTGTTTTCGCAGCTGTGCTGGGTCACATTTTCCCCATTTTTGCCGATTTCAGGGGCGGCAAAGGAGTGGCTACGATGGCAGGTGCGGTAGTGGGAATTTACCCTCCGGCAATCCTGCTCTGTCTGATAGTGTGGTTCTTCTCGCTGATGATTACCCACTACGTATCGTTCAGTTCGATGTTGGCCGGTGTGATGTACCCCATCTTCATCATGATTTCGCCTCGTACTAACGGCAGTATCTCGCTGATTATCTTCTCGATGGTAGTGGCCATACTACTAATCTACACCCACCGCAAAAACATCAAGCGTTTGATGGCTGGCGAAGAGTCGAAAATATACATCTTCCCGCCCAAAGACACCACAAAAAAAACAAAAAAAGAGTAGAAAATTCAAGAAAAAATCAAAACCATATTTTCGACGAGAGAGGGCTCTCTCACCACGATTTCAGAAATGTCCGACGCAAAATCGGACATTTTTTTGCATTCTCCCACCAACACTCACGATAATAAAGCTATTGGAAAACAACGAAAAATTATTATCTTTGCTCCGATTTGTTAACCAAAAGGTGTGTGAAATTAAAATGCAAAACACACACCCAGATAGTAAAACATAAAACTTAAAATTATGGTACAACTTAACCTGGTAAAATGTTACGAGCAAGCCTTCCGTGAGCACAGAGAGATGACAGCATTGAGCGATTACTTCAAGAAAGAGGACTTCTCGTACTATGAAATGGCTAAGGAAATTGCTAAACTCCATCTGCTGTTCGAGAAAGCCGGCATCAAACCCGACGACAAAATCGCACTGATGGGACGCAACAACCCCCGCTGGTGTATTGCCTACGTGGCAACCATCACCTACGGTGCAATCTTGGTTCCTATTCTTCAAGACTTCAACGCCAACGACGTAATCAACATCCTCAACCACTCCGAAAGCCGACTGCTGTTTGTTGGCGACCAACATTGGGACATCATCGAGGAAGACCGCTTGGACACCGTCGAGGCCGCATTTTCGCTGACCGATTACCACAACGTGTGGGAGCGTGAAGGCACCGAACTTAAAGAGTTCATGGCTGACATAACCAAACACTACCGCGAACGCTATAAAGATGGATTCCGCAAGGAGGACATCTCGTATAAAGAGGTACCCAACGAGCATATCGCACTGATTAACTACACAAGCGGTACTACGGGTAGCAGCAAGGGTGTGGTGTTGACCCACAACAACTTAGCCTCGAACGTTGAGTTTGCCATCAAAGAGAAGATTTACTTCGCAGGCAGCCGCACTTTGGCATTCCTACCGCTGGCACACGCCTATGGCTGTATGTTCGACTTCCTGACCCCACTTGCACACGGTAGCCACATCACCCTGCTGGGTAAAATGCCGACCCCCAAGATTTTGGTTGAGGCTATGGCCGAGGTGAAACCCCACGTCATCTGCTGTGTGCCGATGGTGTTGGAGAAGGTTTACCGCAAACAAATCGCTCCTATGTTGGAAAAGGGCGCGCTGAAATATGCTCTGCGTATCCCGTTGCTTGACACTGCAATCTACTCGGTAATTCGCAACAAACTCTTGACCGCTTTCGGTGGTGAAGTTAATCTGTTCATCGTAGGTGGTGCTGCCATCAACCCCGAAACCGAGGAGTTCTTGATGAAGATTAAATTCCCGCTCACCGTGGGCTACGGTATGACCGAGTGCGCACCGCTGATTTCGGCCACTATCGACTGGCCCCAATTCAAGGCCGGTTCGATTGGCAAATACCTCAAAGAGTACTGCGAAGTTAAGATTGACAGCAAAGACCCGCACAACACTCCCGGCGAGATTATGATTCGTGGCGAACAGGTGATGAGCGGATACTACAAAAACGAGGAGGCCACCTCTGCCGTATTGAGCGAGGACGGATGGTTGCGCACGGGCGATATCGGAACCATGGACCCCGATGGCACTCTGTACATTAAGGGTCGTTGCAAGACCATGATTCTCGGCCCCAGCGGTCAGAACATCTACCCCGAGGAGATTGAGTCGAAACTCAACACCCTGTATTTGGTTTCGGAGTCGCTGATTGTTGAGCGCGACGGCCGTTTGGTTGCTCTGGTTTATCCCGACTACAACCAAGCCAAAATTGACGGTATTGCCGATGACAAAATCGAGGAGATTCTGAAAGCCAACTTGGCCGAGTTGAACACCATGGTCGCCAATTACGAGAAGGTTGCCAGCTTGGTTGTCTACCCCACCGAGTTCGAAAAGACTCCCAAGAAATCAATCAAACGTTATCTGTACAAAATCTAACTTATCAGATTAAACAAACTCCAAAACCGATTCGGGCTGCGCACCTGAATCGGTTTTTTTTGATTATTGGACGAGGATTGGCTATCTTTGCCGAAATATTTAGGTATATAATTTGTTCTATATAAAAATAAACAAACACAGAATAGCTATGTCGAAAAACAAAAACGAAAAGGAACAGACTGTTAATCAAGATATTGAAAACGACAAAACCTACCCGCAAGGCGACGGATACCCCAATTGCGAAGGCACACCTTGTGACAATATGGCAGAGGGCGCTGACACCCAGGCTGACAACTTGGCAGAGGGCGAGCCTGCTGCCGAGGATACACTGACAATCGCTCTGGCCGAGGCCGCAGGCTGGAAAGACAAATACATCCGTCTGCAAGCCGAGTTCGACAACTACCGCAAACGCACACTCAAAGAGAAAATGGAACTGGTAGCTACGGGTGGCGAAGATGTTATCAAATCGCTGCTCGGCGTAATGGACGACCTGGAGCGTGCTCTCAATGCTGTACGTACCGCAACCGATGTGGATGCTCTCCGTACGGGTGTCGAGATGATTGACGGCAAGTTCCGCGAGGTGCTGCGCAGCAAGGGTGTCGAGGAGATTGAGGCCATGGGCAAGGAGTTCGACGTAGACCTGCACGAAGCCATCGCCAAGATTCCCGCTCCCAACGCCGAATCGAAAGGCAAAATCGTGGACGTAGTACAAAAAGGCTACAAACTCAAAGACAAAGTGGTTCGCTACGCCAAAGTCGTGGTGGGCGAATAATTCGAAGTATTAGAAGATTCATACCAATATGGCAAAAAGGGATTACTATGAGGTGCTCGGCGTCGACAAGAACGCCAATGCCGATGACATCAAAAAGGCTTATCGCAAGGCCGCAATCAAATATCACCCCGACAAAAACCCGGGCGACAAAGAGGCCGAGGAGAAGTTCAAAGAGGCTGCCGAGGCTTATGACGTGCTGAGCAACCCCGACAAAAGAGCTCGCTACGACCAATTCGGACACGCAGGCATGAACGGCGGAGGTGCCGGAGGCTTTGGCGGTGGCGGTTTTGGCGGCGGTTTCTCGATGGAGGACATCTTCCGCAACTTTGGCGACATCTTCGGAGGTCACTTCGGCGGCGGCTTTGGTGGTTTCGGCGGTTTCGGCGGCGATTCAGGTCAGAGAGTCAATCGTGGTTCGGACCTGCGCATCAAGGTTACGCTGTCACTCAAGGAGATTGTGAACGGCACAACCAAGAAACTCAAAATCAATAAACTCACAGCCTGCGACAAGTGCGGTGGCACGGGTGCCAAAGACTCCAACTCGTACAATACCTGCCCCACGTGTGGTGGTTCGGGTCGCGTGACCGAGATTGTCAACACGTTCTTCGGCCGTACGCAGACCGTCACCACGTGTAAGCATTGCGGCGGCGAGGGTAAAATCATCACCACTCCGTGCGACAAGTGTCATGGCGACGGTACGGTAAAGGCCGAAGAGGTTGTAGAGGTGAAAATTCCCGCAGGCGTTGGCGAGGGTATGCAGTTGTCGGTTAACGGCAAGGGTAATGCAGCTCGTCACGGCGGTGTAAACGGCGACCTGTTGGTTCTCATCGAGGAGCAATCGGACCCTGACTTCACCCGCGACGGCAACGACCTGATTTACAACCTCAACATCACCATTCCCACGGCTGTGCTGGGTGGCGAGGTCGAGGTTCCGACGGTTGATTCGAAGGTCAAAATCAAAATAGAACCAGGAACTCACGCCGGCAAAATCCTGCGTCTGAGAGGTAAGGGTGTACCCGATTTGAACGGTTACGGCCGTGGCGACCAACTGATTGTCATCGACATCACCATTCCGTCGAAGGTCACCTCGGAGGAGCGCAAACTCTTCGAGCAGTTGGCCGAGAAACCATCATTCAAGAAGGCAGAGAGTGTCAAAAATCAAAACATTTTTGACCGAATGCACAACTTTTTCAGATAAAAAACGTATCTTTGGAGAGTTTGAATAGATAAAACCACGTGCGATATGTTTGGAATTAAGTTTTTCGACCGCCCGAAACCCAAAGGTTTCAACTACATTCCCCGTCACTACGACCCCGAACAAGAGCGACGCGAACAACGCAGACGCGAACTGCTCGGCCCCGACGCTCCGAGTGTCAGACGCCACGATGAAAAGAATGGCGAGTACGTGCCCGGACGAATCGTGCGTCAGGCGCAAGCCGACCGACGTGGATATGGCACGCACCAAAAGCGCGAAAATCGCAATAACAGCATGGGTACAATCGGTTTGCTGCTGATTCTGCTGGTACTGCTTTATCTGTTCCTTCGTCCGACCGTGTAATACAAAATTTATGAGCGACCGTATCAAAGTGCTGCCCGACCTGGTGTCGAACCAGATTGCGGCCGGCGAGGTGGTGGAGAGTCCCGCAACAGCCATCAAGGAGTTGCTGGAGAACGCCGTCGACGCCGGAAGCACCTCTGTTACGCTCAATTTCCGCAACGCAGGTAAGGAGTTAATCCAAATCAAGGACAACGGTTGCGGAATGTCGCCCATTGATGCAAGGCTGGCTTTCGACCGCCACGCAACAAGCAAAATAACCTCGCTTGAGGATATTTATCGTTTGGGAACTTTCGGCTTCCGTGGTGAGGCACTGGCGGCCATAGCGGCAATCTCGCAAGTAGAACTGCACTCACGCACCACAGAGGACGAGGTAGGCACCAAAACGGTAATTCACGGCGGTGTTTTCCAAGGACAAACGCCCGTGGCGGCGGCTGTGGGTTCGCAGTTTTATATCCGCAATCTGTTCTACAACGTACCCGTGCGTCGCACCTTTCTGGAGAACTCGACACGCGAGTCGACGGCTATCATACGCGAATTCAAACGCGTTGCGCTGTGTCACCCCGAGGTGGAGTTCAAACTCTACAAGGATGACGCGCTGATGTACGACCTGCCCATTGCACCTTTAGTGCAACGTATCGCAGGTGTGGCAGGCAACCGCAACCTTTGCAGCAAACTACTCGATGTGAAGGTCGAAACCTCGATTGTGAACGTCAACGGTTTTGTGGCTCACCCCTCGACTGCAAGGTTACGTGCCACGGACCGCGAACAGTTCTTGTTTGTCAACGGTCGCTACTTCGAGAGCCCGTATTTCAACAAGGCCATTGTGCAAGCGTTCGAAAAGTTGGTTCCGCAGGGACACCAGCCCTCATTCTTCCTCTACTTGGACATCGACCCGTCGCAAATTGACGTCAACATACACCCGCGCAAAATCAACATCAAATTCGCCGACAAGGCCGCCGTGTGGCAAATCATCAATGCCGCCGTGCGCGAAACATTGGCCAAGACGGGCGCCGTACCTTTGATGGAGTTCGACGAGAACTCACCCGAGATACCCGTACTGACCGACGGACAAGCACCCATGTACGAGCCCGAAGTTACAACACGCAAGGCTTACAACCCGTTTGTCGATTACGAACCGCAAAGCCGACGAGGCAACGCCGACCTAAGTGACTTTACGGCCGCTTACGGGCAACCCTCGCAAGACCGTGGTCAAGCAGGCGGAGGTATTGCGAAGTACAACTTTGCGGAGTTTGAAGAGTCTGCCGTGGAGTGGGTCGAGGAGGATTCAATGCTGCAAACACTTAACATCAAAACCGACGAGCCGAAGCTCCGATTCGAAGATGTAACCCCGCTGGAGAGTGGTATGTGTGCAGCTGTACAAAACGGCCACTTGACGGTGGTTGACCTTCGCAGGGCACGCGAGGCGGTATTGTACGACGACTACTCAAACGCTCTCCGACACAACCGCTCGCTGTCGCAAACGTTGTTGTTCCCCGAGGAGATGAATATGTCGATGGAGGACTACACCCTGCTCAAGGACCACGAAACAGAGTTTATAACGTTCGGTTTCGACATCCGTTTTAGGGGCGAGGGGCGCGTGGAGTTGGCAGGAGTTCCCTCGGATGCCGATATGGATACCATAGATTGCTTGGTGTACGACATGCTGGAGGCCATTCGCAGCGACGTCATGTGCGCCGAGGATGTGCGCCGCGACAAGATGGCACGTCTGATGGCTCGTTCGGCAGCACGTCCGCTGGGCAAGGTATCGAAAACAGAGGCCGAGGAGTTGTTACGACAACTTGCCGCATGCTCGGATTACAGCTACACCCCGAGTGGCAAGCAAATCATGACCACGCTCGATGTGGAAGAACTCAAAAACAGACTTAACTAAACACAACAACACTCACTTCGAAACAACACTCACATGGAATACAGACGATACGGAATGCCGGGAACACCTCCCGTCGTAAAGAACCTGATAATCTTAAACGTACTGATGCTGATGGCTGCCAAGATGTTGCCCATTGGTAAATTTTTGTATGCATGGGGAGCTCTGTACCCCGTGGGCAGCGAGATGTTTCACTCGTGGCAGGCGGTGAGCTACATGTTTCTGCATGCCGACTTCTCGCACCTGTTCTTCAACATGTTTGTGCTGTGGATGTTCGGCCGTACGTTGGAGTACGAGTTGGGCAGCAAACGTTTTCTGATTTACTACATGGCTTGCGGAATCGGTGCGGCACTGATTCAGATGTTGGTCTGCTGGTTGGAAGGCTCTTTTGTTTCGACCGTGGGCGCCTCGGGTGCCATATTCGGTATCCTGCTGGCATTCGGAATGATGCACCCCAACAACATCATCATGCTGATGTTCCCGCCCATACCGCTCAAAGCCAAATGGTTCGTGATAATATACGGACTTATTGAGCTGTTTGCCGGTGTGTCGGGACGAATGGACAACGTGGCCCACTTCGCTCACTTGGGCGGAATGATTTGGGGCTGGTTGCTGCTCCGATATTGGAAAAAAACAGGCAAAATATTCTATTAGACGAACAAATACGCGCATGGCACGCCGACGAAAACAGGACCAATACCGAGTTTCGTACTCACGAAACGACCGACGAAAGAGAGGATTCTCGCTTACCAACTTTGCAATGAGTTGTGTGACGATTGTCGTCTCGTTGCTTCTGTTGCTCAGCTACATAAGCCGATGGATTGACCCGTCGGAAGGTGGCGCAGCGTTGGCTTATTTGCCTCTGGGAATGCCCATTCTGTTTATGACAAACCTTGTGCTGATTCTGTTTTGGATTATCCGTTGGAACAGAATGGTGTGGTTGCCACTCTTTGTGGGTCTGCTCGGTGTGGGTAATGTATCGCTGTTTTGGCAACCTCAGTACCTGCGCGAATACGAGAGCTCGGAACGAGCACGAAACCGATTCAAGGTGATGACATTCAACACCATGGGCATGATGAATCGCGAGAACAACCGCCTGGTGTCGTCTATGGACCAGATTGTCGCTGCCGTGGATTCGGTGCACCCCGATATATTGTGCCTTCAGGAGTTCCAATCGACCGTGCAAGCCTCGCGCAAGATGTTTGGCAAAAGGGTGCCTTGGCTCAAACACTCCAAGGTGGTCTACAAAATTGACAACGGAAACGACCATGGCTGGGGCCTTGCCATATACAGCCGCTACCCCATCATAAATAGCGGACACGTAGACTTCGAGGACCTGCCGAACTCGGCAATTTGGTGCGACGTGGTGTTCCGCAACGACACCGTTCGAGTCTTGTCGACGCACCTGCAAACCACCTCCATAACGGCCGACGAACAAGAGTATATCAACAACATGAAGTTCGTCAGCGACACCACGCGTCAGGAGAAGTTCCGCAACATGTACCACAAACTTGGCATGAATTACCGCATCCGTGCCGAACAAGCCAAAGTGATACGTCGCGCCGTGGAGCAATCACCCCACAAAACCATTGTATGCGGAGATTTCAACGACACCCCAATGTCGTACACCTATCACAAAATAGCCCAAGGGCTTAACGACTCATATCAGACGGCCGGTTGGGGCTCATCGTACACCTACAAGAGTTTCTTCAACCTGCTACGCATCGACTACGTGCTTTACTCGGATGGGTTGACAGCACTTGACTACTCTTCGCCACTGTTTGATTGCTCGGACCACAAACCGGTGGCTGTAACTTTCGAACTATAAACCACACTAAACACATAACCATCATGATTGCAGATTCGCTCAAAAACTACACCCGCTACTTGTCGCTGTCGCCTCGTTTGGCCAAAGCGTTCGAGTATATTTTGAACAACGACCTTGCGTCGTTCGAAGATGGTCGCCACGACATCGACGGCGACGAGATTTTCGCAATGATTTCGTCACCCGAACTGAAACGTCCCGAGGATGCTCCCGTCGAAACCCACCGCAAATACCTGGACATTCAGTTGGTGCTGAGCGGCAGCGAGAAGTTCGGATGGATTGCCGCCGAGGAGCTTAAGAAAGCGTCTGCACCCTTTGACGAAGCTAAGGATATTTGTTTCTGGGAAGACACCCCTACCATGCAATTTGAGTTGCACGAGGGTCAGATGGCAATCTTCCTGCCCGAGGATGGTCACGCGCCTATGATTGGCGAGGGCAAAATCAAAAAGTGCATCGTCAAGGTGATGTTGTAGCAGTTGCGCCTACATAAACATTATAGAGGGCTGTTCGACTCGGTTGGTTGAACAGTCCCTTTCATTATCGCCGCACCAAGCATTTAGCACAACCTTTAGGCTACCCCACCCCTGAAACACATCGGAGGTTGCCCCACACAAGGCAACCTCCGAACAATATTTAGACGCATCGTAACCCTAATGATTTCGGGCTGCAACAAAGTCACACAGCAACTCCAACGAACGGCGCACCTCCGATGCGGGATAAGCCGTTAATATCTCGCGGGCACGCGCCATATAGTCATCCATAAGACGTTCGGCTGCCTGCAAACCACCACGCACAACAACCTCCGCACGCAACTGCTCGACAGCGTCGTCGTCCATGCGGGCGGCCTTCAACAAAGTCATCAGGCGTTCGCGCTCGGAACTCTCGGCACGTTCCAAAACATCCAACAAAGGCAGGGTAATTTTACCTTCGCGCAGGTCATTACACGAGGGTTTACCCGTCTGAGCATCAACATCATAGTCAAGAATATCATCTTTGATTTGGAAAGCCATTCCGAGGGCTGTTCCAAACTCTGCCATGCGTGTCACACACTCCTCAGAAGCGCCCACGGCAACGGCTCCAACGGCAGCACTCGTCGAAAGCAAAACGGCCGTCTTTTTATTGATAATATCGAGATACACCTCGCGGCTCATAGTCGAGGTGCGGTTACACTCGTTCTGCACCAATTCGCCACAGCACAACTCTCTCATGGCCGAGATAATGTAGGTCGGAATGTCGTAGTGTCCGCTGGTCATACCCGCGTCAAAAGCCGTAGCAAGGATATAGTCACCGCACAACACAGCGCTATTAGCTCCCCAACGACTATTGACCGAGGGGTTTCCGCGTCGCATGGGCGACTCATCAATCACGTCGTCGTGCACCAACGAGGCTGTATGAATCATTTCGACAAGCATTGCCGCCAGATTTGTGCGCTCTCCCAGAGGTTGCGACGAGTGCAGGCGCGAAGCCAAAATAGCAAGCAGAGGGCGCACTCCTTTGCCCATATTATCAATCACATAGTCAAGCATCGACTGCACGAAAGGGTCGTCGGCCGTCATGCGGCTGCGCATGTAGGCACGACACTCACGCAAAGCGGTGTCTATGGGTTGGCGAATTTGTTCAAGTAAGGTCATAAAATCCGTTTTATGGACGCAAAATTAGCATTTTTTCGCAAACGACGGCAAATGGCAGCCACAAAAAGCAAAAATCTCAACTTTTTTTAGTTACTTTGCACCTTATTTATAAAGCGACAAAACATGAATCTCAAAACGATATTGACCCGAGTGGCTCCCTATGCCGCTGTATTGGCTCTGTTCGCAGCCCTATGCGCTGCATATTTCGCGCCGCAATTCGAGGGCAAAGAAATCCCCATGCACGACGTGGTGCAATACGAAGGTATGAGCAAGGACATCAAAGACCTGCGCGCCGCCGAAGGTGTGGACTCGGGTTGGACGGGAGGTATGTTCGGAGGCATGCCCGCCTACCTGATTACGGTCAAATACCCGTCGATGGTGATTCGCAACGCCGTGAACTCGATACAAAATGCGCTGGGCAAACCGTGGGCTTTCATTCTGCTGGCGATGACCAGCTTTTGGGTTATGCTGCTCATGTGCGGCATAAATCCATGGGTGGGACTCGTTTCGGCTTTGGCCTACGGACTGTCGACCTACTTCTTCATAATCATCGGCGCGGGACACGTCACCAAGATGTGGGCCTTGGCCTACGCACCGTTGTTGATTGGAGGAGTTTTGTACACCTATCGCAGCAACATCTGGCTGGGAGGTGCACTGACGGCACTTGCCGCTGCTATCGAAATAGGCGCAGGACACCCCCAAATCACCTACTACTTCGGACTTATCATCGTGGCTCTGGCCATCAACGAATTTGTGCAAGCTCTTAAGAGTAAAACCCTGCCACGATTCTTCAAGGCTACCGCCGTGTTGGCCGTGGCCGCTGTGCTGTCGGTGGGCGCCAACTACTCGTCGCTACACTACACTATGTCGCACTCGGCCGAAACCATCCGTGGCGGCTCCGAGCTTGCTCCGACTTCGCAAGGCGAGAAGGGTCTCGACTTGGAGTATGCCACCGCATGGAGCTACGGCAAGCTGGAAACCCTCAACACATTTATCCCCGGCCTGATGGGCGGCTCGTCGAATGGCGGCTTTGCATCGAACGGCGAGGTTGCCAAATCATTGGGGAAATACGGGGCACGCGACTTGGCGACACAACTCCCCTCGTATTGGGGCGACCAACCCTTCACCGCAGGTCCTACGTACATCGGAGCTGTGGCCATATTCTTGGCAGTGTTGGGAATGTTTGTGCTGGAAGGCCGCAAGAAGTGGTGGCTCGCAGGTGTAAGCCTGTTGGCTGTAATGTTGGCCTGGGGCAGCAATATGATGTGGTTCACGGAGCTGATGTTCAACATCCTGCCCGGATACGACAAGTTCCGCACGGTGTCGATGACCCTGGCTGTGGTGGAGTTCACCATTCCACTGCTTGGTGCTTTCGTGTTGGCCGAGTTGTGGAACGGCATGGAGCGCCAGAGATTGATGCATGGACTTAAGTGGGCGGCTGGTATTACCGGTGGCATCGCTTTGGTGTTTGCCCTGCTGGGTGGAGCACTGTTTGATTTCGGCTCGGCTGTGGACGCACAACTGCCCGACGATGTGGTGGCGGCAATGCACTCCGAGAGAGCAGCAATGCTTAGGGGCGACGCTTGGCGTTCGTTCATCTTTGTGGCACTGACCGCAGGTGTGGTTCTGCTTTTCGGAATGGGCAAACTGAAACGAGGAGTGATGATTGCCGCGTGTGCCGTGCTGGTGTGCGCCGATATGATTCCCGTCAACGCCCGTTTCCTGCCACAGTCAACTTTCGTTTCGGCGAGCAAAAACAAGGTACAACCCACCCCCGCCGACTTGGCTATCATGCAGGATAAGGAGCCGGGATTCCGCGTACTGAACACCACGGTGAGTCCCTTCAACGATGCGACAACCTCGTACTTCCACCGCTCGGTGGGTGGCTACCACGGAGCTAAATTGAGCCGCTACCAAGACCTGATTGAACACCATCTGTCGAACACGGCAAGCCCCGTGTACAATATGCTCAACACCAAATACTTTATCACGGCCGACAAACAGACCAGGCAATACAACGTTATCCCCAACCCCGACCGCTTGGGTGCTGCATGGTTTGTTGACAAATTGCTGACCGTCGAGAGTCCGCAAGACGAAATCGACGCTCTGGACGACATCGACCTTGTGAGCGAAGCCGTTGCGGACGAACGTTTTGCAGACATCTACTCGAAAGCCTCGATGGAGGGCGTCGACCAACAGGCCGTTATCGAACTTGTGGAGTACAAGCCCAACTACCTGCGATATGAGAGCGCGTCGGATTATGACGAAATCGCGGTGTTCTCGGAGATTTACTACCCGCACGGCTGGAGTGTAAGCATCGACGGTGAACCGGCCGAATATTTCCGCGCCAACTACGTATTGCGAGCAATGGTCATTCCCGCAGGCGAGCACATAATCGAATGGGAGTTCAAAATTCCAGAGTTCCGCAAAGTGGAGAATATAACCCTCGTCTCGTCACTTGCAATCTTGGCGGCCGTGGCTGCCGCACTCGTTGCGACGATGATGGGCAAACCTAAAAAGACGAACAACGATGAAACTGACCGATAAACAACTCCGACGACGAGTAAGACGCTCGTACGCCGTTTCGACCATCAGCATTTCGATGGTGCTTTTTCTGCTCGGTGCAGCCGCCTACCTGATGGGTAGCGCACTCCGAGCCACCGACTCCATACGCGAAAATATGGCTATCAATCTTATGTTGAACTCAACCACACCCGAGGAGCAGGATTCGTTGGGCGTTTTGTTGCGCCAGACTCCCGAAGTAAAACGTGTGAAGTTTATCGACAAGGCTAAAGCAGCCGAGGATTTCAAGGAGTACGTTGGCGAAGATTTCGAGGAGTTCCTGGGTAGCAATCCCCTGCCCGACTCGTTCGAAATAACACTCAAGGCCGAGAGCAGTTCTTCGGAAACAGCTGATTCGTTGGCCGAGGTGTGGGGCGCGTGGGAACAAACAATGGAGGTGGTCTACCCCAAAAGCACCATGCAATTGATTGAGGAGAACCTAACACGCTTCAACGTGGTGTTGGTTATGATGGCCGCAGCACTGCTGATAATTGCTCTCATCCTGCTACGCAACACTATTCGCATGACAATCAACACACGAATTCAACTTATCGAAACCATGAAATTGGTGGGTGCTACGCGCTGGTTCATCATGCGCCCGTTTTTGGGACGAAGTGCCGTGAACGGCCTGTACGCCGGAGTGTTGGCCTCGCTGTTGCTCTGCGCCATGGTTGCGGCTATGAGTCGCGGTGTGCCCGAGATGTCTTTCTTGGTAGATGACATTGCATTGGCCGCGGTGTGTGGCGGAATGATTGTCATGGGTGTGGTAATTTCGGAGATTTTCACAGCTGCGGCCGTAAGACGTGCCACACGTCTGCAAGGCGGCGAGTTGTACATATATTAACCAAGCAAAACATTCGAACACGATGAATAAACAGACAGACCTCAAAGAGAATGAGAGCAAGATGGCTCTCGGCAAAAAGAATCTTGTGTTGATGGCCATAGGAGTTGCCGTTATCGTCCTCGGCTTCGTGCTGATGGCAGGTGGCGGAAGCGACGACCCTGAGGTATTCAACTACGAGATGTTCAATTTCAGACGTATCACTCTGGCTCCGCTGTTGGTGATTGGCGGCTTCGCTTTCGAGATTTATGCAATAATGAAGAGATAAACTACTAAAAACGAGACACAGACATGAACGTATTTGAATCCATCGTTCTCGGACTCATTCAAGGTTTGACCGAATTCCTGCCCGTCAGCAGTAGCGGACACCTCCAAATCGCCAAAGCACTGCTGGGCGTTGAAATTCAAGAAAACCTCACATTCGACGTGACACTGCATGTAGCAACCGTACTCAGCACTCTGCTGGTTCTGCGCAAAGAGGTGGGCGACCTGCTCCGTGGCGTGCTGAAATTCCAAATGAACGAGCAAACCCAATACTTTTTTAAGATTTTGCTGTCGATGATACCCATCGGCATTGTAGGTATCTGCCTGAAGGACCAAATCAACGAAATGCTCAACGCTCCGTACATTCTGGTGATTGTGGGTGCAATGTTGTTGCTGACCGCCGTGTTGCTGACCTTTGCGACCTACGCCAAACCGCGCATTAAAGAGAAAATCTCATATCGTGACGCCTTCATCATCGGTTTGGGTCAGGCTCTGGCCGCTATGCCGGGACTCAGCCGCTCGGGCACAACCATCGCCACGGGTCTGCTGTTGGGTAACAAGAAAGAGAGCGTTGCACACTTCTCGTTCCTGATGGTGATTCTGCCCATTCTGGGCGAAGCCTTCCTGGAGGTTATCGGCGGCGAAATGGCTATGGGTGCCGAAATCGGTCTGTGGCCTCTGGTTGCAGGTTTCGTTTCAGCTTTTGCTGCGGGCACCTTCGCCTGCCGTTTCATGATTGAGATTGTTAAACGCAGCAAATTGGTATGGTTTGCCGTATATTGCGCAATCGTAGGCTCTATTTCGATTATTTCATACTTCGCGTAACGGCTAATGGAAATTAACAAAATCACAGCCGACACCGATTTCACCGAAGGTGTGGTAATCAACGTCGACAAGCCATACGGCTGGACCTCGGCCGACGTGGTACGCAAACTCAAGTTCCTGCTGAGCAAAATCAGCGGCCACAAAAAACTCAAAGTCGGACATGCCGGAACACTCGACCCCCTGGCTACGGGTGTACTGCTGGTGTGCGTGGGTAAAGCTACAAAACAGGCCGATGCCCTGCAAGCCGAACGCAAGGAGTATGTGGCCGAAGTTATGTTGGGCGCAACAACCCCCAGCTACGACCTCGAACATCCGGTGGATGCTACCTACCCGTGGGAACATATTACACCCAAAATGGTGGAACAAGCCCTGCGCGACCTGACGGGCGAAAGATTGCAAACCCCACCCATCTACTCCGCCAAGAAGTTCGAAGGCCGCCACGCATACGACTTCGCCCGCGAAGGCGAGGAGCTGAAGATGGAGAGCCGTCAAGTACTTATTAATATATATAATATAGAGATTTTGGAGCTTGACCTGCCTCGCCTTGTGATTCGTGTAGAGTGCAGCAAAGGTACCTACATCCGCTCGTTGGCATGCGAAATCGGCGAGCAACTCCAAAGTGGCGCTCACCTGACCGCCCTGCGACGCACTCGCAGTGGTGAATTTACCACCGAAAACGCCTTCGTGCTTGACGATTTACTAAAAAAATTGCACGAAATGAAACAAAACCTCGTCGACCACGTAATATAATTGTTATTCGTCGTCTAATTTCAGAAGTATGAAACTGTCACAATACAACTACCCGTTCAACGCAGAACTCATCGCCTCGTACCCCGCGCCCAACCGCGACGAGTCGAAACTCATGGTAATCAACCGAGCAAAAGGCAAAATCCAACATCGCACGTTCAAGGATATTATGGAGTATTTCAGCGCCGGCGATGTGATGATTTTCAATAACACCAAGGTGTTCCCTGCACGACTATATGGCAACAAAGAGAAAACCGGAGCCGAAATCGAAATATTCCTGCTCCGCGAACTGAATCCGGAACTCAAATTGTGGGACGTGCTGGTAGACCCGGCACGCAAAATCCGTATCGGCAACAAACTCTACTTCGGCCCCGACTCGTCGCTTGTGGCCGAGGTTATCGACAATACAACCTCGCGCGGACGTACCCTCCGTTTCCTGTATGACGGCCCGCATGACGAGTTCAAAGAGTTGCTATACAGAATGGGCGAAACACCTCTGCCTAAATGGGTTAGACACAAGATTGAACCTTTTGACGCCGACCGCTATCAGACCATCTTTGCCAAAGAGGAGGGCGCCGTGGTAGCTCCGATGTCGGGTCTGCACTTCAGCAAACACCTGCTAAAACGCATGGAAATCAAAGGTATCAATACAGCCGAAATCACCGCTCACATAGGCCTGGGCAACTTCCGCTCGGTGGACGTTGAAGACCTAACCAAACATAAAGTGGACTCGGAGCAAATCCGCATCACAACCGAAGCCAGTGAAAAGGTCAACAAAGCCAAAATCGCAGGCAAAAAGGTCTGCGCCGTAGGTACAAGTGTCATGCGTACCATCGAGAGTTCGGTTTCAACCGACGGACAACTCAAACCCTACGAGGGATGGACCAACAAATTCATCTTTGAGCCATACTCGTTCAGTGTGGCCAACTGCATGATTAGCAACTTCCACTTCCCCTACTCGACCCAACTAATGATGGTGTCAGCCTTCTGTGGCTACGACCTTACCATGCAAGCCTACAAAGAGGCTATTGAAAACGGTTACAAAATCGGCACATACGGAGATGCCATGCTGATTCTGTAAGCATACAAAATTTTGGAAAAACACGGAAAAATCACTATATTTGCAAAGTTATAGCGCCGTAAAATTATGAGCGAGAGAATTTTATACATTTGTCAAGAAATTTCGCCCTACATCGCAGGAGAAACCCCGATGGGCATGGCAACCCGAAACCTCACCACCGCTATGCAAGAACGAGGTTTTGAGATTCGTACCTTCATGCCGCGATATGGCTGCGTAAACGAAAGACGCCACCAACTGCACGAAGTAATCCGCCTGTCGGGAATGAACGTGATTATCTGCGATAACGACCACCAACTCATTATCAAAGTGGCCTCGTTGCAACCCTCGCGCCTGCAAGTCTACTTTATCGACAACGACGACTTCTTCACCCGCAAGGCCACAATCTGCGACGCCGAAGGTGTTGAATTTGAGGATAACGACGACCGTGCAATCTTCTTTGCCCGCGGCGTCATCGAAACCGTCAAGAAACTGCGCTGGCAACCAGGAATCGTCCACTGCCACGGCTGGTTCTCGGCAATTGCGCCGCTATATATCAAACACGCGTTCTCGGACGACCCCATCTTCAACGGAACCAAAATCGTGGTTTCGTTGCACGACGATGCTTTCAGCAGAGAGTTCGGCGATGAGTTCCGCGAAAAAATCGCACACGAAAACACAGGTATCAACAACACGAACCTCGAAAATATAGGCTCCGAATCATACCAAAACTTAATGAAACTCGTTATTGACTATGCCGATGGCATTGTGGTGGAAAGCGACCAGGTAAGCCCCGCTCTGCGACAATACGCCCAGCAAAGCGGCAAACCGATACTCGACAGAGCTTCGTTCGCCGAACAAAACGACTACATGGACGCTTATCAGAAATTCTACAATGAACTTTAAGAGCTGGACCAAAAGCATAACAAAACATCTGATTGCAGTGGCGGTGTGTATCGCCGGTGCGGTGGGTTGTACCGAAGTCAATTACGATTTAGGCTACGACTTCATCCCCGAGTCACAACGCATGACTCTGCACTTCGACACCCTGACCGGAGTTAAAACCTACCTGTATCGCTATGACTCGGTGTTGTCGAGCAATACGGGATACGTGTTTTTGGGTAAAGTGGCCGACCAGACTTTCGGTAAACGAACCAATAGTTGCTTGGTTCAATATCTGCCCGTGTCGATTCCTTATAAAGGTGGTTTTGGAATCAACCCCATCATCGACTCTTTGTACTTGAGAGTTGCAATTGCCTCGTACAACGGCGACACCACAATCGACCAAAAGTTCAACATCTATGCCATCAACAAGGACTCGGGACTGAACTACGACTCGCTGTACTATACAAATTTGGACGTTGAGGAGTACTACAAACCCGAGAATCTGCTGTTCACGTTCAACTACAAGGGCAAATCGAACATCGCAACCAAACTGGAACCGACAACCCTTGGACGCGAATTGATGCAACAGTTGATTTCGGTTGACACGGCAGTGTACAACAACGACTCGTTGTGGCGCAAGAATTTTGCAGGATTCTACATCACTCCGGACCCAACCTCCCCCAACGCTGCAACCTATCAGTTCGCTCTGGATGACGCCTACATGCAACTCTGGTTGCGCGACCACGACTCCATAGACCAAGCCAAAATCAAAGATACACTCACGGCATGGTATTACTTCTATGACGGCGAGGAGTATGCAAGTTTGTCGGTCAATCTGGCCGATTATGACTACGAGGGTTCGACTCTCGGCGAGTTACAGACTCAAACCAACAACTTCACGGATACGGTGATGGTGCAGCCCACGATTTATGTTCAGACGTGGGGCGGTGTGATTTCGCGTCTGCGTTTCCCCGACGAGTTGGTCGATGCGCTCAATGAGTTGAAATACACCACCAACGAGGACGGCACACGTATTGAACACTCGGTGATGATTAACCAAGCGATGCTCTATGTCGAGATGAAGGAGTGGGTGGAAGGCGACATGACAACGGTTGACTACATGAACGCCGCACCCAACCGCCTGGGTTCGTATCTGAACATGCGTAGTTCGGGTACCGAGGGTTACACACCTTCGCCCATTCCCGACTATCTGTATGATTACGAGAAGAATTATCAGATTTCGGACGAGAACTACGTTCTACCCTACAACGGATATTTGAATCGTAGCAACGGATACTATGAGTTGAACATATCGTCGTACATTCAACAAATCATGAAGGGTACGATGAAAAAGGATATTCTACTCGGCCCCTCGGGCTATGACTTCTTTGGTTACGGCCATGTAGCCCTCCAGGGAGCAGGTGCTCGACCGATGAAATTATCAATGACTTACACTTTAATCAAGAAATAGAACGCTAAACCTAAACTTCGGTTTAGGTTTCCGCTTATATAAAGAAACAGATATGCAGGACAACTTAGTAATTGTGGAGTCTCCCTCCAAAGCCAAAACCATCGAGAAATTTCTCGGTAAAGAGTTCGTTGTTCGTTCAAGCTTCGGACACATCCGCGACCTTGTCAAAAAGGGCATCGGAGTGGACATCGAAAACGGATTCGAACCCAAATACGAAATCTCGGCCAATAAAAAGAAACTCGTCACGGAACTGAGCGAAATGGCCGCCAAAGCACGCAAAGTGTGGCTCGCATCCGATGAAGACCGTGAGGGAGAGGCTATTGCTTGGCACTTGACACAGGTTTTGGGTCTGCCCGAGGAGAAGACCAACCGCATTGTATTCCACGAGATTACCAAGAACGCCATCCTCCGCGCTATCGAGGAGCCAAGAAGCGTCAATATGGATATTGTCAATGCACAACAAGCACGTCGTATCCTGGACCGTCTGGTGGGTTTTGAGTTGTCGCCCCTGCTGTGGAAAAAGGTCAAACCGCAATTGTCGGCCGGTCGTGTGCAGAGCGTAACGGTGAGATTGATTGTCGAACGCGAACGAGAGATTATGGCATTCGAGAGCACCGAATACTATCGCATAACGGCCAAATTCTATGCACCAAACGACCCGAACAAGGCGTTGATTAACGCTGAGTTGAATCACAAGTTCGCTACTCGCGCCGAGGCTGAGGCTTTCTTGGAGAGTTGCTGTGACGCAGTGTGGAGCGTCGACAAGTGCGAAACCAAACCCATAACCCGCTACCCGTCGGCACCGTTCACCACCTCAACCCTGCAACAAGAGGCCGGACGTAAACTCAATATGTCGGTGTCGCAAACCATGTCTATTGCACAGAAACTCTATGAGTCGGGATTGATTACATACATGCGTACCGACTCGGTGAACTTGTCGAGCCTGGCAATCGGCGCAGCCAAACAAGAGATTACCGCACAGTTTGGCGAAGAGTACGCCTCGTCGCGTAACTATAAAACCAAATCGAAAGGAGCACAAGAGGCTCACGAGGCTATTCGCCCCACCTACTTCGACCGTAGAGAAATTGAGGGTACGCCCACCGAAAAGAAGTTGTACGACCTGATATGGAAACGTGCCGTGGCATCTCAAATGGCTGCTGCCGAACTGAATAAGACAACCATCACCATTGTTTCGGACAAATCGGACAAGGTATTCACGGCAACTGGCGAAAGTATCGTATTCGATGGTTTTATGCGATTGTACACCGAGTCCACCGACGACGAGAACAATACCGAGAGCGCAGTACTGCCCGCACTTACCAGCGGCGAGCAAATGATGTCGGATTCAATTGTGGCCACACAACGTTTCACTCAAGCTCCGTCGCGCTACAACGAGGCACTGCTGGTCAAGAAACTCGAGGAGTTGGGCATCGGCCGTCCGTCGACCTACGCACCAACCATATCGACCGTCATTACACGAGGATATGTGGTTAAACAGAACCGCGAAGGTGTACGTCGAGAGTTCGTGCAACTGACCCTCAAGAAGGGCAAAATCAGCGAAAAAACCATGAGCGAAAAGGTTGGCAAGGAGTCGAACAGACTGCTCCCCACCGACATCGGAATGTTGGTCAACGACTATCTGGAGGCTCAATTCTCAAATATTTTGGATTACAACTTCACGGCCAACGTCGAGAAGGAGTTTGACAAAATTGCCGAGGGAGCTATCGAATGGGAGAAGATGATTGCCGAGTTCTATGGCGGTTTCCACGCTTCGGTCGAAAACGCGCTGGAGTCACAAGCCACCTCGACCAACCAACCTCGAATCCTGGGCACCGACCCCAAGACGGGCTATGTTGTTTCGGCTCGCATCGGCAAATTTGGTCCTATGGTACAGATGGATGGTCCCGAGGGAGAGAAACCTCGCTATGCAAGTCTGAAGAAGGGTCAGTTGGTGGCAAGTATTACTTTGGAGGAGGCTTTGGAGTTGCTGTCGTTGCCGCGCACGCTGGGCGAGCTGGATGGCAAGGAGGTTGTAGTTAGTATCGGCAAGTTCGGCCCTTACGTTCGTTACGACGGCAAGTTCGTGTCGCTCGGCAAGAAGGACGACCCCTACACGGTCAGCTATGAACGCGCGTGCGAAATCATCGAGGAGAGTCGCAGCGCAACTTCGAAGGCCAACACCCCCATCCAAACCTTTGAGGGAGAAGACATCGTTGTGAAAAACGGCCGCTACGGAGCCTACATCGCCAGCGGTGGCAAGAATTACAAGATTCCTCGCGGCAAGAGCGCCGAGAGCCTCACCCTCGAAGAGTGCAAGGCTATCATCGCGGCAGCCAAGAAGTAGGTGTCAACACCCACACAGCCGCGTGTTACGGATAGAAAAAGCCTGCCCAACCGCAAAGGTTAGACAGGCTTTTTAAGAGTTCTCCAAAATAGGATTCGTTAACTGCGAACTCGGCTGCTTGATTCGTTTTTCTCGCAAGTAAAACAACTATTGTCGCCACAAATTTTATCACATGTGGCACTATCTGCCGAGGCGTGTTCCTGAATGGCACATGTTATACCTCGCTCTTTCATGTGTTTGTTGGTCGAGATTTCGGAGTCGATGTTGTGTCCCTTAATCATCAGAGTGAGCGACATTCCGACCACAAAGAAGGCCACCAACGCAACAGCCAGGAGTATTACGATAAGTGTTGTAGACATAGAGCATTTGTTTTTTAGCGAGTGCAAAGTAACGCAAATTTATTAACTTTTACAAAAAACATACCATCACATGAAACTCAAAACTGCAATTATCATGACACTGACCACCCTGCTGGCCACCTCGTGCTGCCCCTGCCGCAAGGGTAAAACCGACGCCACACCGCTCACGGGTACCACTTGGAAGGCAATGGTTCTGGACTTGAACGGTAGCAACACCGTAATTACGGACTCAAGCGAGGGTTATACGCTTGTAATTTCGGAGGGTCGCATCAACGGTCAGGGCGACTGCAACAGCTACTTCGGTTCGTTCAGCCTGGAGAACGGCAAAATCTCGGTTAGCGGCATGGGCTCGACCAAGGCTATGTGCCCCGACCAGGAGCGCGAAGACAAGTTCCTTCAAATCATCGCCACGGCTAACGGTTATTCAATCGAGGGCGACCGCTTGATGCTGCTCTGCGACGGCCGCGTGACCGCTATTTTCAAGGCGTTGAAGTAGGCCTTTGGAACGGCACAATGTTGGAGTGAGTCTAATCCGTTGGGCTCACTCTTTTTTTTGGAAAACATTTGTTTGGTAATCGTTTTTTTATATTTTTGCCACATATTTCATACTATAAAAACGGCCTTGCGAGCCAACAAACCCGCGGGCGTAACAGCTGATGATATAAATGCTTTTTTTGAGCAATATCATCCATATTGGATAGAATAAATTTACCATTAAACTAAAATGACAATGAAAAAATTATTATTGATAGTTTTAGCAATAGTAACATTTATGGCATGTTCAGACAAACGGATTATTGATAACATAGCACATGGCCAGGGAATATACCTAAATGGTGTAGATAAGACTCTTGATTTGACATTGTATGGAAAAACCACCGTTCAATATGTCAAGGAGTACACTATTGCTGCCAATGACAAATTGATAATGATGTCTAACTTCGGTTATTCAGACCCATTCATTACACTTGACAGCATACATGGTGTATGGGGAAATGAGCGTGATTTCTGGATAAAGGGCGAAGATGCAAAAATTTTCAAACATAATTGGGCAAACAATCGACATTCTATATCGGAGTCTTTTTTTCAATATTCGTTCACTTTCACGCGCGAAATGTACGACGCCGCAACACCGATTGAAAAATAGATTGCAAGGGATTTGCTCTCTCATAAGCCTGCCTGACAAGTTTTTTTGTCAGGCAGGTTCTTTTTTGGGACACCCACAACAAAAATCAAATAATTGTGAATCGTGAATTATGAATTGTGAATTAAAAATAATTCGTATCTTTATGGCACATTAAAGAGCTATACTTATGAAGCGAAAACTTTTTGCACTGCTCGCAGCGTGCCTTGTGAGTGGCGCAGCTATGGCAATTGGTACGGTAAAGATTGACCGCTCGGCATCCATCGCAAGCGAAAAAATGGTTCAAACCATGTTCGCACGCAACAGCCAACTCCCCTTCTCGTTCGAGATTGACGGCGTGTCGTCCGAACGATTCATACATCGCTGGAGCCGACGACTCGTTGCCGTAGAGAGCTCCGAGGCCAACACCAAACGTTGGAACCTGCTGCTGACCTCACCCGACAAACATCTCGCCCTACGCTGCGAGATTGTGGCCTACACCGACTTCCCCGCCGTGGAGTGGACGCTCTTTGTGAAGAACAACGACACCAACAACTCTGCACAAATCGCCAACATCAACGCCGCAGACCTGAGAATCTCGGACCAAACCACCGAGGGTTATACGCTCTACACGGCACAAGGTTGTCACGCCATCGACCGCGACTTCCACCTGCTGAGAATCGACCTTGAGAGCGACACCACCTATCGACACGTGCCTACGGGTGGCCGACCCTCGTCCAAGACGGCTTTCCCGTTCTACAACGTCACAAACTCACGGGGCGACCGTGGAGTATTCTTCTCGCTGGGTTGGACGGGCAACTGGTTTGCCGAGTGGGAGCAAAATGACAAGGGGCTACATGTCTGTGCAGGTATGCCGGGTGTGGATTTGTTCCTCTATCCGGGCGAGGAGATTCGTACTCCCCGTGTGTCGGTACTGCTGTGGCAGGGCACAAACCGAATAGACGGCAACAACGCTTTCCGTCGCTTTGTAGTAGCACATCACTCACCCCGCGATAGTCAAGGCGAATTAATTACTCCCCCGCTGTGTGCAGGTTTTGACTATGGCGACCCCGCACCGTGTGGTGAGTATGAGAGTTTCACGGAGTTGCTGGCACGCGCCGTCATCGAACGTCATCGCAACTTCGGCATAGTACCCGAAATATTTTGGCTCGATGCAGGTTGGTATCACGGCAACAATGCCCCCCTATCACGCGAGCAGGGTCGCAGTTGGTACACCACGGCAGGTAGCTGGGTTGCCGACACGACACGTTTCCCGAGAGGTCTGCGCCCCATTGCCGACGAGGTACACCGCGCGGGTGCCGAATTTATGGTATGGTTTGAACCCGAAAGAGTCTACGTGGGCTCGCTGTGGGAACAACAACTTCCCGCCGAGTGGCTGCTCGCATCGTCTAAGTCGGGTAAGCACCGTCTGCTCAACATCGGAAACCCCGAGGCGTGCGATTTTCTGTGCAAATATATGGGTGACTTCTTCGAGGAGAACGGCATCGACCACTATCGACAGGATTTCAACATCAATCCCGACACGTTCTGGGCCGAAGCCGACTCAGTGGGTCGTCGCGGAATAACCGAGATACGCTATGTGCAGGGACTGTATCGCTATTGGGACTACCTGCGCGAACGTTTCCCCGACATGCTGATTGACAACTGCGCAAGTGGCGGCCGTCGTTTCGACATCGAGACCATTTCGCGCTCCATACCTCTGTGGCGCACCGACTGCCACTACGGAGAACCCACCTGTCAACAGTGCCACGAGTACGGATTGAGCCAATTCCTGCCTATGCACGGAACGGGAATCTACTACGCCGACCGCTACTGCGCACGTTCGGGTATGAGCAGTGCCTATGCGTGGTTTGGCGAGGTGTTCAGCCGCAAGAACTCGGTGCCCGACCTACGCCACTTGATGGCCACGTACCGCGAATTAAGAGGTTTCTATCTGAAAGATTTCTATCCGTTGAGCGGCGACGGCGACATCACGGGTAAAGACAAGTGGGTGGCCTGGCAATTCCACGACTCGGAACTCAACTCGGGTATCATTCAGGCATTCCGACGCGACGAGGCTCCGGAGGTGTCAATTATGGTACATCTTGGCGGAGTCAATGCCGACACCCTCTATGACATCTACAACGAGGACAACAAAATCACCGTTCAACGCACGGGACAGCAACTCATCGAGGGGTTGAAACTGAATCTTCCCTCGCCACGCAGCTCGCTCTTGTTGCGCTACAAGCCGGCTCAATAGTGGAGGGGAAATTGCAATTCTCAACAAAAAACAATACCTTTGAAAATTAAAAACCAATCATAAATACATGGAACACGTTAAATGCTTAATCATAGGCAGTGGCCCCGCAGGCTACACGGCTGCCATATACGCCTCACGCGCCAACCTCTCGCCCGTACTCTATGAGGGTATCGAGCCGGGAGGACAACTTACCACAACCACCGAAGTCGAGAACTTCCCCGGCTATCCCGACGGAGTGCTTGGCACGGTGATGATGGACGACATGAAACGTCAAGCCCAAAAGTTCGGCGCCGACATCCGCTTTGGCGTGGTTAGTGCCCTCGAACTCGGCGAGCGTCCTTTCACCGCAACCATCGACGGAACAACCACAATTACGGCCGACAGCGTGATTATCGCCACAGGTGCTACGGCCAAATATTTGGGTCTGCCCGGCGAGCAAAAGTTCCGCGGAATGGGTGTTAGTGCGTGCGCAACGTGCGACGGATTTTTCTATCGTGGTAAGGATGTGGCCGTTGTGGGTGGTGGCGACACCGCGTGCGAAGAGGCAACCTACTTGGCATCCATCTGCCGCAAGGTCTATATGATTGTTCGCAAGCCCTATCTGCGTGCCTCGGAGGCTATGCAGACAAGGGTACGCAATACGCCCAACATCGAGGTGCTGTGGGAACACAACACGGTGGATGTGCTGGGTGACGAGGACGGCGTAACGGGTGCTCTGTTGCGTTCGGCCGACGGCACAGAGCGCACTATTGACATCATGGGATTCTTCCTTGCCATAGGCCACACCCCCGTAACCGACTTGGTGAAGGGTCAAGTAGAGTTGGACGAGCAGGGTTATATCAAGACCGTACCCGGCACAAGCCGCACCAACATCGAGGGCGTGTTTGCCGCAGGTGATGTGCGCGACCCGCACTATCGCCAAGCCATTGTGGCTGCCGCAAGCGGATGTATCGCGGCTCTGGATTGCGAACGTTTTTTGTTGAAATAACACCTTGAAACCGTTTTACGACATACACACTGAAGAGTTTGAGAGTCGCGCGTTGGAGTTGTTTCGCTATCAAGCCGACAGGTGCGCACCCTATGCCGAATGGGTCAGACTTATGGGAGTGAAACCCGAAGGAGTTGAACGCTTGGAACAGATTCCGTTCGTACCCGTGGAGTTGTTCAAGACGCAACGATTCTACTCTGGCGAAGAGGAGCCTGCCAAGGTGTTCACAAGCAGCAACACGGGCGGCACAACTCCGTCACGTCACTACATGGCCTCGTTGAAGAACTACGAGGAGGCCTTCGTGCGCGGATGGGAACACTTCTATGGTGATGTCAGTGGGTGGAGTTTCTATGGACTGTTGCCCTCGTACTTGGAGCGCGACGGCTCGTCGTTGATTTATATGGTCGACGGATTGATTCGCCGAGGACGCGGAGGAGGTTTCTATCTGTATGACCACGATAAGTTGCTCTCCGACATGGCTGCCGACCATGGGCCCAAAGTGCTGATAGGTGTGACATACGCCCTGCTTGATTTGGCCGAGAGGTGTCCCGATTTAGGAGAGTGTGTGGTGATGGAAACGGGCGGAATGAAGGGCAAACGCAAGGAACTAAGCAAAAGTGAACTACACGAGGTGCTGACCAAGAGATTCGGCGTTGAGCGTATTCACTCCGAGTACGGAATGGCCGAGTTGACTTCGCAAGCTTATAGCATGGGAGAGGGCATTTTCCGCACGCCCGATTGGATGCGAGTGTTGGTGCGCGACACCGCCGACCCGACAGCCATAAGCCGCCGTGGACGCGGAGGTATCAACATCATAGACTTGGCCAGCCGCGACAGCGTGGCATTCATCGCCACGGGTGACGTGGGAACAGTGACCGAGGACGGAAGTTTCACTATCGAGGGGCGCATAGCCCACAGCGACATCAGAGGATGTAACCTGCTTGTACAATGAATACAACACACGACATAGATTTTGTCATCACTTGGGTTGACGGCTCGGACCCTGCGTGGCAGCAGGCTTTCCGCCGCCACTGCACACCCGACGGCTCCGAGAACACGGCCCCCATCCGCTATCGGGATTGGGACACTCTGCGCCATTGGTTCCGCGCCGTGGAGAACTACGCCCCGTGGGTACGCAAAATCCACTTTATCACGTGGGGGCACTTGCCCGAATGGCTCGACACTTCGCATCCCAAACTGAATATCGTGCGTCACGAGGATTACATCCCCGAAGAGTATCTGCCTACGTTTGCGTCGCGCCCCATTGAACTCAACATGCACCGCATTAAGGGTTTGGCCGAGAGGTTTGTATATTTCAACGACGATATGATGCTGGGCCGACCGGTGAGTCCCGAGCGTTTCTTCCGCGAGGGATTGCCGTGCGATATGGCGCGTCTGTCGCTGATTTCCCACTGTTCCATAAGCCACGCAGTGCTCAATATGAGCGAGATGATTAACCGCCGCTACAAATTGTGGGATGTAATGAAAGCTCACCCGTGCAAGTGGTTCTCGCCCCGCTATGGAGTCAAAAACATACTCAAAACGCTCAACCTTGCAGTATGGAACACCATACCCTCATTGAGCGACACCCACATGCCTCAACCATACCTCAAGAGTATGTTCGAAAAGATGTGGCGCGAAGAGCACGAGATACTCGACCGCACCTGTCGCAGCCGCCAACGCTCCAACGACGGAGTAAACTGCTGGGTTATGCGTTACGAACAACTGCTGACGGGTCAGTTTATGCCCATATCCGAGAACGACACCATGCTCGACACCTTGGGCGAGGAAAGAATCGACGCCACTTGTCGCTACATCCGTGAGGGTCGCTATGCAATGTACTGCCTGAACGACAGTACCCAAATCAAGAACTTTGAGGGTGTGCGCGACCGTCTGCTCGACGCCCTGCAAACCATTCTTCCCAACAAATGTAGCTATGAACGTTAGATTTTCGGTCATAATCCCGCTCTACAACAAAGAGGCCGAAATCGAGCGCACGGTACGTTCGGTGTTGGCTCAGACAGTGCTACCCCACGAAATTGTGGTGGTGGATGACGGTTCAACCGACCGTTCGGCCACAATTGTTGAGAGTATCGACTCGCCGCTGGTACGCCTTATTCGTCAGCCCAACGCCGGAGAGTGCGCTGCCCGCAACACAGCAATGGCACACGCCACGGGAACACACTACGCGTTGGTGGATGCCGATGATGCGTGGAAACCTACATTTTTGGAAGAGATGAGTGGGTTGATTGAGGAGTTTCCCGAGTGCGGACTCTACTGCTCGGCTTTCGACATAATCAACACCGACGGTCGTCACCCCAGCAACTCTCCCACTGAGCGAGGTGTGGTCGAAAATTTCTTTGAAGAGTCGATGACCCGTTACGTAGCCATCCCTTCGGCCAGCGTAATTCCCGCCGAAGTTGTGGCACGCGTGGGAGGTTTCCCCGAAGGAATGAAACTCGGAGGCGACCAATTTATGTGGGTCAAGATTGCTCGCTCATACCCTGTGGCCTACACCCCGCTACGACTTACGGAGTACTATATGGCCGCTTCGAACCGCTCCTCTGCAATCTATCGCGCCGAAAGCACGCCCCACAGTTTCGAATCATTCTACGACCCCGCAAACCCCGCCTTGAATGAATACATAGCCCGCGTGGAGTTGGGCAAAGCAATAGTAATCAGCTCCAAAGGCGGCTCTGAAGATGCTGCCCGACGACTGAGTTTCTATGCCTACACTCGCGGCAGTCGCAAGTTGTGGTGGCGATTGAGGGTGATGAACGCCCTGCCAATGCCCCTTCGAGCATGGTTTCACTCGGCCTACACGTGGTTAGCTTGGAAGATTGCCCGCCGAGGGTTGTGAGAATTTACAATTCACAATGCACAATTCACAATGCACAATTCACAAAGCACAGTTCATAATGCGCAATTAACTGCGAATTAGCACCTTATTTATGCAGGCGGTCGGAGATTTGAGTACGGACGATGGGTTCATACTCGGGAGCTGGCACTTGGCCTGCGGCACACTCCTTCATTCGGAGCATCCATGCGATGTTGCGTGCCAAGTGACGAATGGTTTGCGTACCCTCTTCGTCGCACACTGCTTCGCCCTGAGCACGACCGTGGACCATATTCCAATAGCTCGAACCGGGCATTATCATCTGCGAAATCTGAAGATAGTAGTTCAATCCTGCGAAGGTTGCCGTAGCACCACCACGTCGGGCGGCAACCACAGCTGCACCCACCTTACCCGAGAACGCTCCGCCACTTGCCGAGGCGGTGTAGAACGCACGGTCGAGGAAACATTTCATCGTACCTGCAATACCGGCATAATAAACGGGCGAACCAAGTACAATGGCGTCGGCCTCAGCCATTCGGGGCAGAACCTCGTTCACCGTATCGTCGATGGCACAGGTTAAGTTACGTCGTTTGGCGCACACACCGCAAGCCATACATCCATGTATGGGGCGATTGCCAATGTGTACGATTTCGGTTTCGATATCGAACTTTGCCAGTTCGTCGCGTAGCACGCCGAGTGCCAGCGCAGTATTACCCTCTTTGTGGGGGCTTCCGTTTATTGCAATAACTTTCATATTATTCTAAATTTCGTGAGATAACGAAGGGGGAACACACTCCGAGGTGTCGACCCCGCCAAAGCGTTCGCCCACCTGGTCGAGTGTATCAAGAATCGTGTCAACATCCATCTCGGTGACAAGTTTCATGCGATAGGCCTTGAAGTCAGGGATACCCTTGAAGTAGTTGGTCAGGTGGCGGCGCATCTCCAACACTCCCACCTTTTCGCCCTTTATTTCGATGGATTTGCGCAGGTGGTGTTTGGCTATTTCGACACGTTCCAACACCGACGGTTGGGGCAACAATTCGCCTGTTTGCAGGTAGTGGCGCACCTCGCGGAAAATCCACGGACGGCCATACGTTGCACGGCCAATCATCACACCATCTACGCCATAACGGTCGAAAGCCTCACGTGCCTTAACTGCCGAGTCAATGTCGCCATTACCAATAATGGGAATGGTAATTCGTGGGTCGTTTTTGATTTTGCCAATCAGCGTCCAATCGGCCTCACCCTTATACATTTGCGCACGGGTACGGCCGTGGATGGTGAGAGCCTTAATACCCACATCCTGCAAGCGCAGGGCAATATCCTCGATATTCTTATTGTCGTCGTCCCAACCCAAACGCGTCTTGACGGTCACGGGAAGTTTTACGGCATCGACAATGCGTCGTGTCATCTCGACCATCAACGGCACATCGCGCATCATACCACTACCCGCCCCTCGAGAGGCAATCTTCTTGACGGGACATCCGAAGTTGATATCAATCACATCGGGACGAGCAGCCTCGGCACGCAACGCCGCCTCGACCATAGGCACAATCAAGTGACCATAGATTTGAATACCCACGGGTCGCTCGGCATCATCTATATTGAGTTTGGCCAGCGACTTGGCTGCGTCCCGAATCAGTCCGTCACTCGAAATGAATTCGGTGTAGACCATATCGGCACCGAACTCCTTGCACATGTGTCTGAACGACGGGTCGGTGACATCTTCCATTGGTGCCAAGAACAACGGCTGGGCACCCAAATCCAAATCGGCAATTTTCATAGTGCTAAAAAAAAGATTGGCAAATATACTAAAAAAGTTGAATCTTTCGGACGAAAAATATATCTTTGTAGGAAATTAATCAAACTGGAATTATGAAAATCTTTACCACTACACTGCTCCTGCTACTCGTGGCGGCTCTGCCTGCCAAGGCTCAATTCAATGTCAATACCACAACCGAACAACAAAAACCTGCCGTGGCTGCCGTAAATAAGAACAAACCCACCTCGGCAAATATTGACATAGATTACCAAACCGCAACCAAACTCAAAGCCGAACGTAAGGCTCTGCGCAAAGAGCGTAACAGTTTTGAGTTCAAAAGCAGTATCACCGGAGTGTTCAACGCCTACAACGACGCTCGAACCCAGGTAAAGGGTGGTGAAAACAACTTCAGCGTATCGGGAACCATCTACCTTCGCAATATCTACAAGAAGAACCTCTTTAAGCTCGACACCCGTTTCGATGCAGCCTATGGCCAAGTCTATCAAGCCAGCGACAAGTGGTTCAAAAACCAGGATAAGTTCTCTGTCAACATCAACCCTTCGTGGGACTTCGGCAAAGAGGGCGCACGCAAGAATTGGGCATACTCGGCTTCGATGTCGTTCAACAGCCAATTCGACAAAGGTTACGCCAACCGCAACGAGGCTAAGAATGGCAACCTCAAAAGTAACTTTCTATCACCTGCCACACTCAATGCCGGTGTCGGTGTGAAGTTCACCAGCCCCGAGAAGAAGTTTCCCATCAATATCAACATCGACGTGCTGTCGTGCCAAACCACGTTCGTAAGCGACACCACTCTGCGCAGCTACAACTACGCCGCTGACGGAGCTATTGGCGCAGTTAAAAACCCCTACGGTATGCTCATCCCGCGCCACGTACAATACGAAGGCCCCGGACGTTACTACTACTCTCCCGCACGTTTCGAGGGTGGTTCGAGCATCTCGATGAGCCTCAACGTCAACTTCGACCGCAAAGGTATTGTGGCATACCGCACCACAATGTCGTCATTCTATGGTTGGATTACCGACATTACTCGTGAGAGCCAATACACGGGCAGCGAACCCTACGTACACATCATTCCGACCTTCACGTGGAACAATACTTTCGACATTAAACTCGTTAAGTATCTGACACTCCAACTCAAGTGCGATATGTTTTACGACCGCCAACAACTTGACAAGTTGCAACTTGTCTACTATGCACAAGTCGGTCTGTCATACACATTCAAGAACAAATAACGACCAAAAACGTAATAAAAAGTGCAAGAAAAATCCAAACGTAGTATAATCTCAATGTTGATGCTCGCTACGGCCATACTGGCCGGAGTGGGCATCGGCCGCATTATTGAGCACCGCAAACAGCAAGTTTCGATGCTCGAAAACGTACAATTCATACCCCAGATGGGTAACGACAAACTCTCGCAAACCCTGGGCTTGGTGGCGGCCATGTACGTCGACCCGGTAAGTATCGACTCGCTGGTCGAGATGGCAATTCCCGTGCTGATGGAGGAGTTGGACCCTCACTCGGTCTACATCCCCAAACACGAAATGCAACAAGCCAACGAATCTATCGAGGGTGAGTTTGACGGTATCGGCGTGGTGTTCAACATGGGAACCGACACCATCGTTGTTATGAACGTCGTGCCCAAGGGACCAAGCGACAAGGTGGGTATTCAGAGTGGTGACCGCATTATAACCATCGAAGATTCGGTGGTGGCGGGTCGCAAGATTCCTCAGAACAAGATTGTCAATACGTTGCGTGGCAAACGAGGCACCAAGGTGCGTTTGGGTATTCAACGCCGAGGAGCCGACGAACTGATACCATTCACGGTCAAACGTGACAAAATTCCCATCAACTCTGTAGACGCTGCCTTCATGCTCACGGACAAGGTCGGTTTTGTCAAGTTGTCGAGTTTTGCCAAGACTTCGTACAAGGAGATGAGCAAGGCACTGGATGATTTGAGAAAACAGGGAATGACCAAATTGATTTTCGACCTTCGTGACAATGGCGGAGGATTGCTTGACCAAGCCATCTATATTGCCGAAATGTTTCTGCCCAACGGCAAGCTGGTGGTCTACACCGAGGACCGTGCAGGCAACCGACTCGAGGAACACAGCCGCAAGGATGGCAAATATTCGGATTTGGAGATTGCCATACTGATAAACGAATCCAGCGCATCGGCAAGCGAGATTTTGGCAGGTGCCGTTCAAGATAATGACCGAGGAACGGTTATCGGTCGCCGCTCGTTCGGCAAGGCTCTGGTACAACGCCAAATCCCTTATGTGGACGGCTCGGCTCTGCGCCTTACCATTGCCCGATACTACACTCCCACGGGACGCTCGATTCAAAAGCCCTACAACAAAGGCGAACAGGAGGCGTATGACATGGATATCTACAACCGATTCATGCACAGCGAGTTGTTCTCGGTTGACAGCATAAAGTTGGCGGATTCGCTCAAATACTACACTCCCGAGGGTAAGGTGGTGTATGGTGGAGGTGGAATCATGCCCGACATCTTTGTTCCGTTGGACACCACATCAGTCAGTCAGTTCTATCGCGAGGTGATGGCCAAAAACATCCTCTATCGCTACACCATGGAGTACACCGACCTGAATCGCAGCCGCCTGACAGATGTTGCCAATGTCAAGGAGTTGAACCAACTGTTGGACGCCGAACCGGACCTTGTGGGCGGATTGATAAGTTACGCTGCAAAGCAGGGCGTGAAGATTGACTATCAACCCACGGGACGGGAACGAAATTTGTTGATGGCACAACTTCGCGCCTACATCGGACGCAACGCAACGTTCGATTACAGCGGCTACTACTCGAATATTTATGTGATTGACTCCACGATGCTCAAAGCGCTGGAGGTTCTCGAAGATTAAGAGGCTATTATGAGGAAATTATTGGCAACACTGCTTACCGCAGGCACGATACTAATCGTTGTAATGGCTGCCATGGACCGCCGACCGGGTCTGTGGCAACGTTCGCCGAAACAAACCATACAACCAACGGTCGACACAACGACAATCGCAGACAGCCTCACGATTGCCGACACCACGCAGAGTGTCCTCACAGCCGACACCCTGCCCACGCCCGATGCCGACAGCCTTGGGCGCGATGAGATGACAGCAGATGATGATGGACGCAAGTAAGAAGAGAGAAAATGGCTAAGAAGAAAAAACAACAACGAAAGATGAAAATGCCGGCACTCAGCATTGAGCAACGCCGCGAAATAATCCTCGACCGCATGCGCAAAGAACCGACCGCAAGGTTTTCGCTGCGCGAGTTGACACTGCTGTGTGGCGACGGTTCGGCCGACAACAAATCCATAACCGCAGATATATTACACCAACTACTCGATGAAGGAGTGGTTGCAACGGCCAGCCGAGGACGTTGGATGATTAACCTGAACGAGCTTCCGTCGTTTGTGGGAACGGCGAGGATGCAAGCAGGAGGCAATCTGTATGTCCAAGTAGAGGGTTTCGACAAGGATATTCTCGTCTATTCGGAGGATGCAGGACACGCGCTCAATGACGACATCGTAAGGGTTAGCATCGTACGCACACGCCGAGGTTCGGGACAAATCATGGGCGTGGTTACCGACATTGTGGAACGCGCCAAACAACGATACGTCGGCACCGTCGAGTTCCACAACTCATACGCTTTTGTCAAACCCGATTCGCGCCGAATGCCGCACGATATATTCGTAAAAATCACCGACCAGACCCCTGCCATTCGTGACGGACAAAAGGTGCTGGCCGTGGTGGATGATTGGGATATTAACAGCCGCAACCCGACAGGACGTATCACCGAGGTGTTGGGAGAGGCTGGCGACAACGAAACCGAGATGCACGCCATCTTGGCCGAGTTCGGACTGCCCTATCGTTTCGACCCCGAGGTAGAGCAGGATGCACAAGCCATTGACGGACGCTTAACAGCCGAGGATTACGCCTCACGCCGCGACTTCCGCGAGGTTACGACCTTCACCATCGACCCCGACGACGCCAAAGACTTCGACGACGCACTCTCAATCCGTCGTACCGAAGAGGGTTTCTGGGAGGTCGGTGTACATATTGCCGACGTAACTCACTATGTGCGTCCGGAATCGGTAGTCGAGAGCGAGGCTGTGGAGCGTGCTACGTCGGTCTATCTGGTCGACCGCACAATACCCATGTTGCCCGAGAGGTTGTCGAACGAGTTGTGTTCGTTGCGCCCGCACGAGGAGAAGCTCTGTTTTTCGGCTGTGTTTACAATGAACGACCAGGCCGATGTGCTGGATAGCTGGTTCGGCCGCACGGTTATTTGTTCGGACCGCCGTTTCACCTACGCCGAAGCACAACAAATCATCGAAACGGGTCACGGAGATTTCGCCACTGAGGTGCTTAAGCTCAATGAATTGGCACAAATCCTTCGCAAGGAGCGTTTTGCCAAAGGAGCCATAGGTTTCGAACGCGAAGAGGTGCGTTTCGTACTCGACGAGAAGGGCAAACCGTTGGGCGTGAAGTTCAAAGTTGCCAAAGAGAGCAATCAACTCATCGAGGAGTTCATGCTGCTGGCCAACCGCAGCGTTGCCGAGTTTGTTGGCAAGAAGGGTCGCCGCGCCTCGGGACGCACGTTCGTCTATCGTATCCACGACAAACCCGATGGCGAAAAATTGGCCAAATTCTCGGAATTCGTGCTCAAGTTCGGTCACTATATCAAAACAGACAAACCCGCAGCCGTAGCCAAAGAGCTGAACCGACTGATGAAAAAGGTAAAAGGTAGTGTCGAAGAGAACGTGATTTCGATTCTGGCCGTCAAGTCGATGGCCAAGGCAGTCTACTCGACCGACAATATCGGTCACTACGGACTCGCTTTCCCCTACTACGCACACTTCACCTCGCCCATTCGTCGTTACCCCGACATGATGGTTCACCGTCTGTTGGCCGACTTCTTGGCGGGCGAACCTGCGGGCGACAAAGCAAAGTACGAAAAACTGTGCGAGCACTCGACCGAGATGGAAATCAAAGCCGCAGATGCCGAACGAGCCTCAATCAAATACAAAATGGTCGAATTCATGGAGGACAAAATCGGACAAGAGTTTGACGGTCACATCTCGGGCATTTCGGATTGGGGTATCTTTGTCGAGTTGGACGATACCCACATCGAGGGCATGGTTGCAATGCGCGACATGGCGGATGATTTCTACAACTTCGACGAGGCCAACTACGCCGCCGTGGGCAAACGCACGGGACGCAAATTCACCCTCGGCGATGGCGTTCGCATCCGTGTCAAACAAGCCAACCTGCGCCTACGTCAGTTGGATTTCGAGATGGTCGGCAGCATAGATTTCGCCACCGGCCGAGTTAACGAAATTGGATATTAGATGAGTTGTCCTTGGGGATGACTCAAATAGAAAAAAAACAATCCCTAAGCTCCCTTAATTCCCCACCCTCCCATGAGCAAGCGACAGCAAGGAATTAAGGGAGTTTTTTAACAAATATACTACTTGGCGTTGCAAGGTATTAAATTTATTACTATATTTGCATCAGTTAAAACAACAAACAACCATATACGATTATGAAACAGACCATCAATGCCAATATCGGCTCGCTTGCTTTCACCGTCGACGAGGACGCCTATCGCCTGCTCGAACGTTACCTGAGCGACATTAGTTCAAGACTCGACTCCACGAACCTTCATATTCTGGAAGATGTCGAGGCACGCATCGCCGACCTTCTGAAAGAGGAAATCGCCTCGCCCATGCAGGTAGTAACAGCCGAGATGGCACGCCGCGTGACAGCCCGCATCGGACGTCCCGAGGAGTTCGGCGACCGCAAAACCACGTTCGGTGACACTGCCGGCGACGGCTTCGAACGCTCGAGCGAAACCACCCGTCAACGCTTGTCACGACCGCAAAACGACCGAATGATTGCCGGCGTGTGTTCGGGTGTGGCGCGTTACTTCGAGGTTGACCCGACACTGATTCGTGTCATTGCAATTTTGGCGGTGATTTTGGGTACGGCGGGTTTGTGGATTTACATTATACTTTGGATTTGCATGCCCGACGAGAAAGAGGTCGTGCAATACCCAAACCGCAACGAAAGGAGGTAGCCTATGAATATCCAAAACATCGAACTCGACAATGTCAAGACTCAGATGCGACGGGGAACGTTGGAGTATTGCATACTGTTGATTCTCTCGCGCGAGGATGCCTACGCACCGCAAATTCTCGGTGAGCTAAAAAACGCCGACATGATTGTGGTCGAGGGCACGTTGTATCCGCTATTGGCGCGGCTCAAGAATCAAGGGTTACTGTCGTACCGATGGCAGGAGTCGCCTCAAGGTCCACCACGCAAATATTACTGCCTGACCGACCTCGGACACGAAGCACTCCAAGTGCTCGACCGCTCGTGGGAAGAGATGGTCGAGCAAATTAACACTATTCGAAAATCCAGAAACTAACACACTATGAAAAAGACCCGTAACATAAGCCTTGCAGGAATAGGGTTCACCCTTGACGACGATGCCTACGCCGCACTCGAAGCCTACATCGACTCGCTGCACCGCGCCTACGACAGCGACCCCAATGGTGCCGAAATCATTGCCGACATTGAGGCTCGCATTGCCGAGTTGATTCTCTCGGAGCAATCTTACCAGCAGGTGGTGCCGCTTGCCAAAATCAACATTATCACCGCCCAACTCGGTTCACCCGAACAACAGGAGGGGCAAGAGTCATCAGGGCCGCACAAAGCCGAGCCACAAGCTCACATTCCGCGCCGTCTGCACCGTTGGCGCGAAGGACGCATTTTGGGAGGTGTGTGCGCAGGTATGGGGCAATATTGGGACATCAACCCTATGTGGTTGCGTTTGGGATTTATCACACCGCTGTTTCTGGCTATATTTTTCAGTATTTTAAGCCACATATTAAGTTTCTCGACCCACTTTGTTCACATCTCAACCGACCTGTCGTGGATGTTTCTGTCGAGCATTATCTACATTGCGCTGTGGATTATAATTCCGTTGGCACGCACGCCACGACAAAAACTCGAAGGTCGCGGCGAAAAGATAACCTCGGAGTCAATCCACCGAAACTTCCAGGCCGAAGCCACCCCTACACCCGAGGGTCGTATGCAGGCCTCGCGCGAGGCCCAAGCCGTTGATTCGGGTCGCAGTGCATTGTTGGTAATTCTGCGCGTGTTGGCAGGGTTTGCCGCTGTGTGGGTATTGCTGTCGTGGCTCGCAATGATTGGCGTGATGACCACCGCGTCGATTGCAAATTGCTCGTGGGAGTGGATGGCCGATTTTGATACCGGATTGGAAATATTCTCAGGCGTGTTCGGCAATATGATATGGGTTATGTGGTTTGTCGTAGGACTTATCTCATTGCCGTGGCTGATGTTGGACTATGCGCTGTTTGTGTTTGCCTTTGGTGGTCGCATTCGTGGCTGGGTATTTGCCGTTATCGTCGCCGTGTGGATTGCCGCACTCACGTTCTTTGGTATCAAGGCCGTGCAACAACCCTCGTCGGCCGACAATCTCAATCTGCGCGAACAGTTGGAACTCTTGGAGGAGCAACTCGACAATTTGGACGAAAACGCCCTGTTCGAGGCTTTGGACGAACTCGACTTGGAGTCTATACACGACGCGCGCTACTACCACTACACGAGTATGAACCCCGACAGCACCTCGACAACACATCACGTCATTCAGGCCAAAGACGACAACAATCGGGATGTGGTAATCAACATCGACGAGCGAGCCTCGGGCGTGTACGTCATCTCGATTAACAACAAAGAGGTGGAATAGTTGATTATTCGCCCAAAAAACTATACCTTTGTTACCGCTGCGGAGTGTCCGTGGCGGTAATTTTTTGAACTATGCGCAAAACTATTCTCGGCCTTACACTTATGGCCGCAACACTATGGTCGTGCCAAGTGGACGGCCCCGGCACTGCTACCCCTTCGGGACAAATCACCATCGATTTCGAACAGATGGCAACCACAGACAATGGCTACGGCACGGGCACCGACAGCGGAACTAACGACCCAACCGACACCTACAACATCCACTCCGCCCACCAGAACGGCGCAACATTCAGCACTTGGGTCGATGCTACCTCGGGATTCTGGTGGGGTTGGGCATTCAGCCGCAACGTGGGTTCTGCGTATTTGGAAGGTTATCTGCACCAATACAACTGCCCGCTTCCGCCCACCTCGGGCAACATCTTCGCTGTCTGCTACTTCTCGGATTACAGCAAAGACCAATACGTGCCGACCATTCGTTTTGATGGCGCAGTAAAACCCCAAAGCGTGATGCTCACCAACAGCACCACCGTAGAGTGCTACACATCGGGCGTAGATGCCTACTCACAGTGGGACGACAACGACAAACTTTCGGTTATAATCAGCGGACACAAAGGTAACACACAGACGGGCGAAGTGGAGGTTACTTTGGCCGAGGGCAAAGAGCGCATCATCACTTGGCGCGCCATCGACCTCACGCCGCTGGGCTCAGTAGACCGCATAGAGTTCCGTTTCGCCACAACCGACGTTGGCGAATGGGGTATCAACGCACCCACCTACGTCTGCATCGACGACTTAAAATATTGATGTACTTTTTGAGCCATCAAAAAGTACCAAAAAATGGGGCGCAAACCGCCGGATGAGAAACTCCGTTTCTCTGAAAATCAGGTTTGGGCGAGAGCTTTTTATGACGCGTAACACCTGCCGGTGTTTCTCCAAAATATTTAGGGTTGGGACCTCACAAACAAGTTTGCAGGCTCCCAACCCTAAACATTTCGTAGCACATCCCCCCTCGGGATGTGTGGCGCATCATAGAAACCTCTTCCGCGCAAATTTGAGAAAGTCGCTAACTCTCCTCATGCTGGGTGTTTTCGTTGGTTCGGCTCGTTTAGCCCCCAACTTTTTTATTCAAAATCCGACCTCCGTTCACAATCACTCCACGATTCGGTCACCCCACCCCGAGGTAGAAGGGGAACTGATGGTGGATTTATTCACCTCGTGGTAGCAGGGGTGGGGTGGCCGTCGGATTTTGAGGGAAGAAGTGCACAGGGGTGTGGCAAACGCTCGGAATCGGCACTCGATTCTATCGCGCAATAGCGGCCGATTCAGTTTGCCGCACCCCGCGCACCCCTCAAAAACGAAAGGCCAAAGTTTTTGGTACTTTT
>JAGBFQ010000029.1 GCA_017936385.1 Rikenellaceae bacterium | reverse complement strand
TTTGCCGCACCCCGCGCACCCCTCAAAAACGAAAGGCCAAAGTTTTTGGTACTTTTTCGCAAAAAGTACAATACTCCACACACTTGCTGTTCCGCGGAAACCTAAACCGTTTGAAATCCCCACCCCTCTACGTCCGCGGGAATAAGTGACAAATCACACCTCCCACTAAATAACACACACCACCCACAAATTAACACACAAGCCACCCCGAGGTAGTAAAGTGAGAGAGGAAGTCATAGCGTTGGTGCTTGAGTTGGTGTGATGCTCCACACACCACCCCGCGGACGTAGAGGGGTAGCGTGACTGCATCATGAAGTATTTGAGGGCGAGTGAAATTGGCGGCAACATTTATGTGCGTTACCATTCTGTGTGAAATCTACCTACACTATTGAAAACGTGCATTGCGATAGGAGGGATGGGGAAAAGGCTACTTTCCTTCAGAGGTGTTGAGTGACGTAATTTTGATGATGGAGTAGCGCATCCCGTTAGGGATGTGGCTGAAATGTTTAAGGCTGGGAACCTGCAAACTTGTTTGTGAGGTCCCAGCCTTAAATATTTTAGCTACGGCCTTGAGGCCGCTCCATTGTCAAAACTAAGCCGCGCGAAATTTCAGAGAAACGCAGTTTCTCTTTCCCCCGGTTTGCGGGTCATTTTTTTGGTACTTTTTTGATGACTCAAAAAAGTACATATAACAAAAGTGGCTCTGACACCTTTTTGTCGACACAAAAAGTACATCAGAAAACCTTCTCCTAAAGATTTTCGGAGAGACGTTTCTCAACTAAGGAGTCGGCAAGACGGACACACTCGACACACGGGAATTTGGTTCCACCTTTGATTTCGCGGCATTTGACAGCTCCTGCTATGGCTCTATACTCCTCAGTCACGGGTGGCAATCCGCGTTTGGCCAACAGAGAATTCGCGGCATACAATGCTCCACAATAACCCTCGGGGGCGAGTCCTCCGCGATAACGGGCAAACTCGGCAACATCACGTTCTGTGATTCCAAATTCGTCCTTGAATCCAAGCAGCACAGCCTGTGAGCAACAATAATTTACGGGAGGTTTGTGGAAATACTCCTCGGCTTTGATTCGTACGTTTTTCTCCATAATTTAACGTGGGTCGGGATTATGATGTGGCTTGTTATTTGATACCTCGTTGGTCGAGTGCTTTGGCGTAACGTTTGGCGTTTGCTCGGTGTTCACGGTAGTTGGCCGCAAAGTTGTGGTAGCCCGAGAAATCCTCCTTTGCACAGAAGTACAAGTAGTCGTGGTGGCGATAGTTCAGCACCGCGTCAATGGCCGCAATAGAGGGCATGCAAATCGGTGTCGGAGGTAATCCAGCGTTGCGATAGGTGTTGTAAGGCGAATCTACGCGCAACATGTTGTGTGTTATGCGTCGGATTTTGTAGTCACCGATGGCATATTTTACCGTGGGGTCGGCTTGCAAGGGCATACCGATGCGAAGACGATTGATATATACACCTGCAATGATAGGCATCTCCTCTACCTTGGCCGTTTCCTCATAGACAATCGACGCCAGAGTTGTAACCTGGTTGCGTGTCATGTGCAGCTTTTCGGCTTGAGCCACACGGCCGGGCGACCAGAAATGCTCGTACTCGCGTTTCATACGACAGAAGAACTCCTCGGGTGTAATGCTCCAATAGACCTCGTAGGTGTTGGGCAGAATCATTCCAAACAACTCCTTGGCTGAAGCCACGCCAAGTTTAGCGTGCAACTCGGGGTTATGGAAAGCCTCAACAATCGCAGCCGAGTCAGGCTCGATTTGTGGAGCGAGTTTCTGTGCCAACAGATAGGGGTCACGCGCGTTGTTAAATGTGATATTTAGCGGTGTCTGTAACCCAAGGTTGAACATACGTGCCACCTCGACGTACGACATACCTTCGCGCAGTTCGTAGCGTCCGGCGCGAACATTGGTGTCGAGTCCGATATGTTGTGCATACCAATCGAAACCATATTTATATCGAATTTTACGGTCGGTGGTCAGGGAGTCAAACAGAGTTTGGTAATTAGTACCGTGAGGGACGTACACATAGCCCGGAGTGCGAACGCAACCCGTGCGAGTGGTAATAAGCACGCAACCCGCTGCAAGAACGATAGTTACAAAAGTGAAACACCCAACAAAGGCCAAACGTCGCCAATTTTTCTTTGTCATCTTTTCTATTTTTTTTGCAAAGATAATAAAAAATTGTTATTTTGCACCTGGGTAAGTCTTATACGACCAGCTCCTGTCGAACTCCCCCAGGTCAGGAATGAAGCAAGGGTAGACGGTTGTAGCGGTGCGATATAAGGAGCTTACCCTTTTTTTGTGTCCCTATCTTTGAGTTTTGACGTTCTTTTTGTGTTCGACAAGAAGATGTTCGGGACACTTTTTTTATTTTTTGAGTCATCAAAAAATAAAAAAAAGCTGTCGCAATCTCTCAAGATTGGACAGCTCATTTTTAACGTTCTCGTGCAAAAGCTTACGCTTTCTTTGCTGCGTTACGTTTATCGTAGTGCTTTTGGTAGCGGCTCATAAACTTATCAACACGTCCTGCGGTGTCAACCAACTTCATCTTACCGGTGTAGAACGGGTGAGATGTGTTAGAAATCTCCATTTTGTAGACGGGATAGGTTTCGCCATTCACTTCGATAGTCTCTTTCGTCTGAACAGCGGACCTGCACAAAAACACTTGTTCGTTCGACATATCTTTGAATGCCACGATGCGATAATTTTGAGGATGCAAATCCTTTTTCATAGTGTTTTGTTAATTAAATGGTTTATCAATAAGTGCCGCAAAGATACGACTTTTTTCCGAAACTCCTAATCCTTGCTCACTTTTTTCGTTGCTTTTTTTGTTGCTGACTTACTCGTACATTCCCGTTTTGAGCATACGCACCTCTTTGTCGCTCAGAAAACGCCATTGGCCGCGTTTGAGATTCTTCTTTGTCAGGCCTGCGAAGTACACGCGGTCGAGTTTGACCACCGAGTAGCCGAAGTGCTCGAAAATACGGCGAACGATACGGTTGCGACCCGAGTGGATTTCGACACCGATAAGTTTGCGGGTGTTGTCCAGGGTTGCCACCTCGTCGGCTGCAATGTCGCCATCCTCAAGGGTGATACCCTCGGCGATTTTGGTCAGTTCGGCCTCGGTGATGGCTTTATTCAGAGTCACCTCATAGACTTTGCGGTGGTTGTATTCGGGGTGGGTCAGGCGTTTGGTCAGCTCGCCGTCGTTGGTGAGCAACAGCACGCCCACACTGTTTTTGTCGAGTCGGCCAACGGGGTAGATGCGCTCCGTGCAAGCGTTCTTAACAAGGTCCATAACGGTCTTGTCGGCGTGTGGGTCGTCAATCGAGGTGACGAAACCTTTGGGTTTGTTCATTACGATGTAAACCAGCTTTTCGCAACGCAACACCTTGTCGTTGAATTTAATCTCGTCAGTAGGTTTCACTTTGGTACCCAGCTCGGTAACTACCACGCCGTTTACCGAAACTTCGCCGGCCAGAATGTGCTCGTCTGCCTCACGGCGCGAACACAGACCCGATTGGGCAACGTATTTGTTCAGACGGATTTCGTCCTCGGCTTTGGGTGCGTCATAACGAGGATAGCTGCGACGGGGTTTTTCGCTGAAAGTTTGTGACGTACGACGGTTGTTGTCGCGGTTGTAGTTGCTCTCGCGGTTGAAACCACCTTCGCGGTTGTCGTTACTTTCGCCATAGGGTTTGCGATAAGGTTTCGAATAGGAGCTTTTACCGGCGTAGCTTCCGTAAGGTTTGCGGTTGCCATAGTTGCGTTCTCCGCGTTCTTGCGACGAGTCGCCATAACGGTTGTAGCCGCGCTCGGCATTATAGGGGCGGTCCGAACGGTTGAAACTGCGCTCTTCCGAGGGAACGTAGTCTACGCGATTGAAACGGTCGTCGGCATTGTAGTCCGATGAGCGGTTGTAATCACGGTTGTAGCCGCCACCACGTTGTTCGTAACTCTTTTTGAAAGTTTTTTGTTTGTAACCTCCGTTTCGTTCACCTCCGTCGCGCAGGCGGTTGTCGGCGGTGAAGTTGGGGTTAAACGAGCGGCGTACGCCCTGAGTGTGAGTGCGTTCTACCTTTTGGTAGCGCGGAGTGTGGTTGCTACCCTCGGCAACATCTCTCGTCGCGGAGGTGTGCGTGCGGCTCTCGCGGGCGAAACGTTGCCAGCCTTCCGAGCCGTTTTTCTTAAAGTCGTTCATAGTTTGTGTATGAATTGTATATTATTTCTGTGTGCCGTTGAGATGCCGCAAAGTTAACGCCGCATCGACCTTTTAACGTAGCACGTTAGGTTTTTATTCTGTCTGACTGAGGTTTTTCTGCGCCACGTAGAACAAATCGAAACATTCGCTACTTACGGCCTCAACCCGATAGTCGTCCATTCGAATACCGCACGTCAGGGAGGTGTTGGCCTTCAGCAGGCGACGGCGATTCATGCGGTTGAGAATGTCGTAGGGAATTTGCAGAATCCATCGTGGCAGGCGGTGTTGCAAATCGAGAATGTCCCAACGTGCAATGCGCTCTACCGATGCGCGGTTGGCCGCGTAGTACTCCATGACTTTGGCGTTGCCGAAAACACCCATCTGCTCGACGTTGTCGAACTTCGTACCCAATAACGCGGCGAACTCCTCGGGGGTGTACTCTCGGACGTGCCATGGGTTGCGAGTGAGCGACATGAGTCGGTTGGGGGTCGACACGATGAAGCGTCCTCCCGGGCGCAGTACACGCCACACCTCGTCAACCATCTTAACATCATCCTTGATGTGTTCAATCACTTGGAACGAGATGACGCAGTCGACACTCTGGTCGGCAATACCCGTGAGAGGCGGAACGGTCATCTGGCGGAACTCCACATTGGGGCGTTCCGAGAGGTCGGCACCGCAATCGAACTTGTCGATGGTAATGAACTTTTCGGCTCGGGGCGACACTACATCAATACCGTAGCCGCTGCCCGTGCCAATCTCCAGCACAACGCCGTCAATCAGCTGTGCAGCTGTGTGGTAGGCCAACAGCGAGCGTTGGAATACGTAGTTATCCGACGCCTCGACCGATACTCTCTCTGCTGTTGCGCCCATTACTTGATAAGTTTAATTCCGTTTTCGGTTTCGATGGCTCGGCCGCTCTTCATCAACACGCCCAACGAACGTTTGAACACCTTCTTGCTCATCTTGGTTAGGGCGGTAACCTCTTCGGGTGACGAGTGGTCGTTGATAGGCAACATTCCGCCGGAACGCTCCAGCATCTCGAGCAACTTTTCGGCCGAGTGTTTCACCTCGTCGTAGCCCTGTTGTTGTAGCGACACATCGATGCGGCCGTCCTGAGTGATGAACTTCACGTAGGCGGTCAGGCGGTCACCCACAGCCACGGGGCGGAATAGTTGATTGTGGTAGAGCATACCCCAGTGGCGGTTGTCAATAACGACGCGGAAACCGATGTCGCTACGCGAAGCCACCAGAATCTCGACCTTTTGACGCGGATGTACACGGATGTCGAGGTTCGACACCACGCTACTCAGTTTGCTGGTAGCCACCGTGCGACCCGTGATGTGGTCTTCATAAACATAGACCAGCACCTTGCCTCCTACCACCACGCCTCCTTGTTGGTTGCGGTTGGGCAGAAACAGGTCCTTGCCGAACAGACCCCAATCGAGAAAAGCTCCGTGCGGAGTTTTGTCCACAACTTCGAGCAGTGCGATGTCGCCCACTTTGGCGTGCGGAGTTTCGGTCGTTGCGACCAAACGGTCCTCGGAGTCGTGGTAGACAAACACCTCTTTGGTGTCGCCCACGCGGTCTTTCATCGACACATATCGGTTTGGCAACAGCACTTCGTTGCCCTCGGCGTCGGCCAGGTAGAGTCCGAAATCGGATATTCGGTTAACAGTCAGTGTGTGTATTCGTCCGGCGTTAATCATGTGTTGGCTTATAATTTGCGGCAAAAGTACAATATTCCGCGCGAATTTCGAAATTTGCAGACCAATATTCTCACAGTTGAGTGTTCTAATTGTCAAAAAACTTGCGTGGTCCGCACGAATGTTGTATCTTTACGGGGTTAAACCGCTCGGAAAGTGAAAGAAAAAATCATCATCGAGGGCGCACGCGCCAATAATCTCAAAAATGTTTCGCTCGAAATTCCGCGCGATAGTCTGGTCGTGGTGACAGGTCTTTCGGGCTCGGGCAAGTCGTCGCTGGCGTTCGACACTCTCTATGCCGAGGGACAAAGACGATACCTCGAAACGCTGTCAACCTATGCGCGACAATTCGTCGGTACAATGGAGCGTCCCGATGTGGATTCGATTCGAGGACTCAGCCCTGTTGTCGCTATCGAACAGAAGACAACCTCCAAGAATCCACGTTCGACGGTGGGTACTATTACCGAGGTGAGTGACTACCTGCGACTGCTTTATGCGCGTGCCTCGACCGCTTATTCACCCGTCACGGGCGAGGAGATGATTCACTACACCGACTCGCAGATTTTGGAACTTATAACCACCGGTTTCGATGGCCGACGTATTGCTCTGTTGGCTCCCGTGGTGCGCGGACGCAAGGGACACTATCGCGAACTGTTCGAAAGCCTTGCCAAGAAGGGTTATGTCTATGCCCGCATTGACGGCGAGATGACCGAGTTCACGGCCGGCATGCGTCTTGACCGCTACAAAACACACAACATCGACTTGGTGATTGACCGCATGACCGCAACTGCCGATTCGACTGACCGACTCAAAAAAGCTCTCTCCGAGGCAATGCGCCATGGCAAGGGCACAATGGCAGTGTACGATTATGGTACGGAGGCAGTGAGATATTTCAGTCGCCACTTGATGTGCCCGTCGAGCGGCTTGGCTTTCAATGACCCTGAGCCATTCACCTTCTCGTTCAACTCGCCCGAAGGCGCTTGTCCCCATTGTAACGGCTTGGGCGAGGAGGCGCTGTTTGCAGCCGACAAGATTATGCCCAATCCGTCGCTCAGCATACGCGACGGAGCGATTGAACCCTTTGGTAAGGCGCGTGGTAACCGACTTTTTGCTATGCTTGAAGCACTCGGACACCGCTATGACTTCACCTTGGATGACCCCGTAAGTACACTCTCGGACGAAGCACGTAACGCAATATTGTATGGTGACAGCGAGCCGATGATTATTGGTTCGCGTGACTTTGCGCTGGTCGGGGGAACGCAGATGGCCTCGTGGGAGGGTATGGCCGAGTGGCTCGAACAGCAGGAGGATGATGCCGAGAGTCGAGGTAAGGGACGTGCTACGAAGGGTGCCAAGTGGCGAGAGCAGTTTCTGGTGCGCGTGCCGTGTTCGGTATGCGGAGGAACAAGGCTCAAACAGGAGGCACTCAACTTCCGTATTGCGGGACTCAATATAGCTGAAGCCTCGGCACTCTCGATTGCCGATTTCCAGAAGTGGCTCGGTGGGGTGGAGCAGACCATGACACCGCAACAGTGGGCCATAGCACGCGAAATTGTCAAGGAAATCAGTGAACGTGTGCGTTTCTTGGTTGATGTGGGCTTGGATTATCTGTCGCTGTCGCGCTCGTCGCGCACGCTGTCGGGTGGTGAGAGCCAGCGAATCAGACTCGCAACGCAAATCGGTTCGAAACTTGTCAATGTTCTCTATATACTCGATGAGCCGAGCATCGGACTCCACCAAAGGGACAACCGCCGACTGATTGAAAGTCTTAAGGCTCTGCGCGATGCGGGCAACTCCGTGATTGTGGTAGAACACGACGAGGAGATGATGCGTGCCGCCGACTACATTGTGGATGTGGGCCCCAAAGCGGGTCGCCGCGGAGGACGAATCGTGGCTGCGGGAACGTTCGACGATGTAGCCTCTTCGGATAGCATTACGGCCGACTATCTGTCGGGTCGCCGACGTATCGAAGTGCCTGCCACTCGACGTACGGGCACGGGACAACGGCTTGTGTTGCGTGGACTTACGGGTAATAATCTCAAAAATATAGATGTCGAATTTCCGCTTGGAGTGATGGTTTGTGTCACGGGTGTGAGCGGAAGTGGCAAATCGACCCTCATAAACGACACTCTGCGTCCGATTCTGAGCCGCCATTTCTACAACTCGTTTGACAGGCCGTTGCCATATACCTCTGTCGAGGGGCTTGACGGAGTGGACAAACTTGTAGTGGTCGACCAGGCACCCATCGGTCGCACGCCACGAAGCAATCCCGCAACCTACTCAGGTGTGTTTGGCGATATTCGCAAGTTGTTTGAGGCCACGCAAGATGCCCAAGTGAGAGGTTTCAAGGCGGGACGGTTCTCGTTCAATGTCAAGGGCGGACGATGTGAGGAGTGTCGTGGCGCAGGTGTGCAGACTATCGAGATGAACTTCCTGCCCGATGTCTATGTCAAGTGCCGAGCTTGCGGTGGACAGCGTTACAATCGTGAAACACTCGAGGTCAAATACAAGGGCAAGAGCATTAACGATGTGCTGGATATGACGGTCAATATGGCGTGTGAATTCTTCGAAAGCATTCCCGTGATTTACCAAAAACTGCGAGCCATTCAACAAGTTGGATTGGGCTACCTAACCCTTGGACAGCCCTGCACAACGTTGTCGGGAGGCGAAAGTCAGCGCATAAAACTCGCCGCCGAACTCTCCAAACGCGAAACGGGGCGCACTCTCTACATCCTTGACGAACCCACCACGGGACTCCACTTTGAGGACGTTCGTCAGCTACTCGACGTTCTGAATCAGTTGGTCGAGCGCGGCAACACGGTGGTCGTTATCGAACACAATCCCGATGTTATCAAAGTTGCCGACCACATTATAGATATAGGTCCCGAAGGTGGTGCCGCAGGTGGTAACCTCGTCGCCACGGGAACCCCTGAACAAGTTGCTCAATGTCCCGAAAGCTACACCGGCCGCCTTCTTGGTGAACTACTCTGATTTTTAGGCTTTGGTAGTGTCCTTTTTGAGCCATCAAAAAGAACCAAAAAATGGGGCGCAAACCGCCGGAAAGAGAAACTCCGTTTCTCTGAAATTCAGGTTTGGGCGAGAGCTTTTGATAATGCGTAACACCGGCAGGTGTTTCTCCAAAATATTTAGGGTTGGGACCTCACAAACAAGTTTGCAGGCTCCCAACCCTAAATATTTCGTAGCACATCCCCCCTCGGGATGTGTGG
>JAGBFQ010000028.1 GCA_017936385.1 Rikenellaceae bacterium | reverse complement strand
GGCAGGTGTGATCAACGGTGCTAACAAGGGTACCGACCGCGGTAAGATGGTTTCGACCTTCTTGATGGGTTCGCAGGCTGTTTATGACTTTATCGATGACAACCCGGGCGTAGCAATGATGGACGTAGGTTACACCAACGACCCCTTCGTAATTGCTAAGAACCCCCGTATGACCGCTATCAACTCGGCATTGCAGATCGACCTCACCGGTCAGGTTTGCGCTGACTCGCTGGGTACTCGTTTCTACTCGGGTGTAGGTGGTCAGGTTGATTTCATCTATGGTGCATCGCTGGCTAAGGAGGGTAAGTCGATTATCGCAATGCCTTCGGTAACCAACAAGGGTGTGAGCAAGATTGCTCCCGTGCTGACCGAGGGTGCAGGTGTTGTTACCACTCGTTCGCATATGCACTGGTTTGTAACCGAGTATGGTGCAGTTGATCTCTATGGCAAGAGCTTGCAGGAGCGTGCTCGTCTGTTGATCTCGGTGGCTCACCCCGATCACCGCGAGGCTCTGGACAAGGCTACCTTCGAGCGCTACGGTTCGCACCACCACTACATTAAGAAGTGTATGGAGTAATCCTTTCCAAACGCTATAAGCAAAGCCTTCCCATTGGGAGGGCTTTTTTTGTCGCCATTAATGTAGTGGTGGTGTTTTTGAATATCACCCTTTTTGTGTTGCCCCTTAAATCTCCCTTCTGTGAGGGGGACTTTGCTGCGCAGTGCATTCTTGAACAATTTGACCGCTCAAAATATTTTGTTTGTTCGGAAATAATTTTCTAACTTTGTAGTGCAGTCCCTGCGGATTGCACTACATATTATTAGTGAAAGTGTTTCGCTAATCCTTATTGAGAAATCTGGTAAATTTCAAATGTATCAAGGATAACGAATGCACTCACAACTTGTATTGGTATGCTAGTGTCGGCACATTCTGTGCTAACTCCATACTGAACAGGTGTGGGGTATTGTTTATTTGATACAAGGTTTACCAGGACCTCTCAATAGATAAACGAACATCTCCACACTTTCTTTTATGTGTTATTTGCTAACGGAGATGTGGCAAAATAAAACTACTTATTATGAAAAAGTTTTTACGATTACTTATCATTGCGGCAATAAGTTGCTGCGTTTGTATTTCTTGTGAAAAAGATGGGCCTGATGGTGGAACAACGATTGGAAGTATGGAAGACCTTTTGGGAACTTATTCCGTAACAGTAGAAGAAAATGTTTTTTGGGGTGGAGATTCAGGAACAATCTACGATAATGGAACAATAACTATTACTAAGATAGACAAAAATAGAGTTCAATTAAGAGGCTTAATATCAACCCAAGGAACACTTGTTGATGGTGAACTTGGTGAACTTGATTTAGAGCCACAATATAATAAAGATAATTATGGTTATATAACAACAACTTATACCAGAGCATTATTTGGTGGTGGTATTTTAACAATATGGTCAGAAGCATCAGGGCAATTGGCAACAACTTCAAATGGCACTCAGTATCCATATAGCAGTCTGTGTTATTTTGAAGGAAAAAAAAGTAGAATAATAGAAGCTAATTTAACGTACAATACATAAAGAAGTGTATGGAGTAACACGTGCTCCAAGCGCAATAAGAGCAGAGGTCGCTCCATTTCGGGGCGACCTCTCTGTTTTTACCTCTCTTTCTCGATCCGAGCGATTATGTCTGCGAGGTGGTCGCCGCTCACGACGCCACTCCCGCGCCACGCAACTCGCCCCGCTCGATAGAGTACCAACGTCGGCACCGAACGGACGCTATGCTCGGCAACAAGCTCCGCATTTTGGGGATCGTCGATGTCGTAACGAAGTATCGTAACGCGACTGCCGAGTGTTTCGGCCAAGCGGTCAAGTATGGGGTGCATTGTGCGACACGGCCCGCACCACGTGGCATAGAAATCGACCAATGTAGGAGTCGTGCGAGAGATAGTTTGCTTAAAGTTGTTCATCACTTTATATGGTTTTGATGGTTGATAATCAGTGTATTTCGACCCAGCTACGCATCTGCGTCAATTCGCTTTCGAAGTAGGTTATAGCCCTCCGCAGACCCTCGTCGAGAGTTGTCGTGGGTTGCCAACCGAGCATT
>JAGBFQ010000027.1 GCA_017936385.1 Rikenellaceae bacterium | reverse complement strand
TAGCAATTCTTTCTCTAACACCCACCATATTCGGCTCCTTCTGCCAAATTTAACAATATGGTGAGGTAACACAAAAATAGTATATGTACCAACCACTTATCAAATTTCACCCTCATCCTGCCATTATTACGCAAGTTCTTCGTATATTTGTAGCCGGTACATTAAGCTATTTTGCGAAGTGAAGACTTTTAAGAGATTATTTTCGTTTGCACAACCTATCGAAAAGTACGCCATCCCGTACTTTATATATACGCTCCTATACTCGGTGTTCAATGCATTTAACTTTGTGCTTATAGCGCCGATTATCAACTCGTTGTTTGCCGAAGGACCGCGTACCGTAGTACGTACGATGCCCGACCCCGAGGTGAGTAGCGACTTTTTGAATGACTTTATCAACTATGCTATTTTCAGACTCTACGGCGAGACGTTCGACACGATGGATGTGTTGATATTCCTGGCCGGAATGATTGTCTGCTCGGCCTTCTTGAGCAACTTGTTCCGTTTTCTGGGTCAGTGGACGGTCGAGAAGATGGGTATCAATACCTTGCAAAGACTCCGCGATACGATATTCCATAACGTAACCCAACTGCACGTCGGATATTTCAGTAATGAACACAAGGGAGATATCATTTCGCGTATAACGGCCGATGTGCAGGTTATACGTTTTGCCGTGGTTCGCACGCTGCATGTGATTTTCCGTGAGCCGTTGCTGATTCTGACCTATGTCTTTGTGATGATACGCCTGTCGTGGGAGTTGAGCGTTTTCTGTATCATCTACCTGCCGTTGGTGGCGCTGATTATGGGTGCCATTGTGAAACGTTTGCGTCGTCCGGCCAAGGATGCACAGGTGGTGTTTGGTAGCATGACCTCGGCCATCGACGAAACGCTCTCGGGTGTCAAGGTGGTCAAGGCTTATAATGCCGAAGATTTCTTCGACAACCGTTTCAAGGCGCTCGACGAGAAGTACTCCGCGTTGTATAGATGGATTGCCAAACGCCAACAGTTGGCCTCGCCGATGAGTGAATTTTTGGGAATTACTGCCGTCGGAGGAGTGGTGATTGCAGGTGGATACCTCATTACCCGTGGAGTTTTCAATGTGGGCGAATTCTTGGCTTATGTGGGAATTTTCTCGCAAATCACGCGACCCATTCGCTCGTTTACCGACGCCTTTGCCAATATCAATCAAGGTATTGCTGCGGGCGAACGTGTGTTGGAGGTGATGGATACGGTGAATGAAATTCCCGACCGAGAGGGGGCTCTGACACTCAACGGCGTGAAGAAAGGCATTGAGTTTCGCGATGTGCACTTCTCGTACGATAGCAAAGAGGTCATTCGCGGTGTGTCGTTCACCATCCCCAAAGGTAAAACCGTTGCGCTGGTAGGTCCGTCGGGAGGTGGTAAAACCACAATCTCGGATATGATTCCACGATTCTACGACCCGACGAGCGGTACTGTGCTGATTGACGACGTAGACCTGCGCGACTACACCAAATATAGCTTGCGCAACCACATGGGTATCGTGTCGCAAGATACGGTGCTGTTCAACGACACGGTTGAAAACAATATCCGCCTGGGTAACCCCTCGGCAACCATGGAGCAGGTCATAGCTGCAGCCAAAATTGCCAATGCTCACGAATTTATCATCGGAATGGAGGATGGTTACAATACCAATATCGGCGACCGTGGAATGAAACTTTCGGGTGGCCAACGCCAACGTTTGAGCATAGCGCGTGCCGTGCTTAAAAATCCCGACATACTGATTTTGGACGAAGCCACTTCGGCACTCGACACCGAGAGTGAGAAACTTGTGCAAGCGGCTCTCAACTCACTGTTGGCGGGACGTACCTCGCTTGTGATTGCCCACCGACTGAGCACCATCATCAATGCCGACATTATCATGGTGGTTAAAGATGGCGAGATTGTCGAAAGCGGCACCCATAAAGAGCTGTTGGACAAGAACGGACTATACGCCAAATTGATAGCAATGCAAAACCTCGAAAAATAGAAACGAAAATAATCAATACAACTATGAAAACCTTAATGAACAGATTTTTGTCAGTGCTGTTTGTGCTCGGAGCTACTCTGAGTATTACGGCTTGTCAGCCCGGTCCCGCGGAGCCCAATGATGATGGTGGAGTTGATACACCTCCCGTATCTACTGAATTGAATGTTAAATTTGTCAATATGTTACACATGCCGTTCGAGGTGACCTCGGTCGACAAAGTCAACGTGTCGGCAAAAATTACAGTGAGCAATGGCTCTCTGACCGAAGCGTTGCTTAACTACACCGTGTCCGAAGGACTTATCCAAGGTGAGCCCCAAAGCGTTAAAATGGAGAATAGCGGCGTAGGACACTACAACGCCGACATCCCTGCACAACCCGGCAAGGCGGTTGTGAAGTATTGGATTGTGGCTCAAGGTGTCAAAACTCAAGATGGAGAATCCTTTGAGTGGGAATCGGACTTCGGCAACTATATCGTGGCTGAGGATGCAAACCAAGGAGGTGAAGGTGACGAAGGTGACGAAGGTGATACTCCTCCCGTGGTTGTGGAAGACCCCTGCAAAAAGGTGCGTCTGAACGAAATCTCGACCGGAGCATCACTTGGTGAATTTATCGAAATTTATAACACCGGTGCCGAGGATGTTAACCTGGACGGCGTGGCTATATACAAGAATCTCGATTATGAGGAGCCGCTCATTGTTTTGAAAGATGTAGTCCTGCCGGCAGGTGGTTATGGCGTGTTGTTGGCCAAAGCAACCACTGCAACTCTGCCCGAGGGTTGCATCAATCTGGGTACAACAGACCGTGGCCTGGCAAGCTCACGAGCACTGTGTGTTGAACTTGGACGCGATGCAGGTGCCACAATCTATGACGTCTACACCAATACCATCAACCCCAATACCGATGCTACGGATTGGAATACGGATGGCGTAGAGTTCGAAGCCAAATTCTTCGGCCGTTTCACCGACGGATGGTACTCGGCAGGTATCCTTACCCCTGGCGAACAAAACCTGGAACCCGTGACCAAGCTCAAACACCAAAAGAATGCCGCTTTGGCCGTATCCGATGCTCCCTATGTTGCAAGTGTAGGTTTCGACCCCACAAGCATAACCACGGGCAAAAGCCTTACCGTGAAAGCAGAGGTCTATACAGATGCTTATAGTTCCATTACGAAAGTCGAGTGCTCGGTGGGCGGTTCGACAATCACACTGACCAAAGGTGAGGGTGATAATATCTACACGGGAACTCACACCTTCTCGACGGAGGGCAACTATACCGCAACTGTGACGGCAAGCAATAACGACAATCGCAAAGGTGTGTTGTCGCAAGGTGTGACGGTTCTGCCCGCAGGCACCGAATTTGCCTCGCAGGCCGCTGTGCGTCTGAATGAAATCAACCCCGACCGCAAGTATATCGAACTCTACAACACCTCGAGCAAACCCGTCAACCTCATTGGTATGTACATCGAGAAGAACAACGAAGATATCCTGCTCCACATCAAGGATAACATCATCATCGAGGGCAACCAATATGCCGTGTTGGCATGTGCAAGCAAGGATTACTCGTCGAACGAGTACCTCTACCTTGGTTCGACCGAGAAGGGTCTTTCGGGCAAAAAATCGCTCTGCATCGAGTGGATGGCAACCATCCCCGAAAAGGTGCGTATCGACGCCTTCTGCAATACCAAAGATACTGACCCCCGCCCCAAAGTTACCGTGTGGGATGACGAAAGTGGTTGCGAAGCCATCATATCAAGCTCTTCGGCAGGTCGCTATCCCGACGGTCAGGTGGTTAATCCTCAATACCCCGACAAACTGCCTAATGAGTGGCTGATTTACGAGTCATCGACTCTGGGCTACTCCAATAAATCGGCAAAACGCACAGGACGTCTGCGCAACCAAATGACAACCATCGCTCCTGTGCCGACTGAATAAGTAGGTTTCGTACTTTTTGAGCCATCAAAAGTGCCATGTGTTCTTTTTGAGCCATCAAAAAGAACCAAAAAATGGGGCGCAAACCGCCGGAAAGAGAAACTTCGTTTCTCTAAAAATCAGGTTTGGGCGAGAGCTTTTGATAATGCGTAACACCGGCAGGTGTTTCTCCAAAATATTTAGGGTTGGGACCTCACAAACAAGTTTGCAGGCTCCCAACCCTAAATATTTCGTAGCACATCCCCCCTCGGGATGTGTGG
>JAGBFQ010000026.1 GCA_017936385.1 Rikenellaceae bacterium | reverse complement strand
GAAGTTGTATAACAAGAGGGATTTCAAGGCTTGCAAAGCCCGAAAAAGCGCAGTTTACTAAAGCGTAAATGAGCATTTTGAGGGCGAGCCTAACGAAGAAATCACCTTGTTAGACAACTTCTTGGGGAACTCAGATGTAATCTCTTACATACGGTCGGGAACATTGATACCCAACAGTCCCATACCTTTGGCTACAACACCTGCAATCTGCTCGGCCAAACGCAGACGGAAGTTACGCACCGCAGCATTCTCTTCGCGCATAATCGAGTGGTCGTGGTAGTAGCTGTTGAACATCTTGCACAACTCATAAACGTACGCACCCACAATCGAAGGAGCAAAGTTACGAGCAGCCGACATCACAACCGATGGATACTCCGTCAGGGTCTTAATCAACTCAACCTCCTCGGGTAGCAGTTCAACACTCTCGGCAGTCGAATAGTCGACACCAGCCTCGGCAGCCTTACGCAACACCGATTTGATACGTGCGTGGGTGTATTGAATGAACGGACCGGTATTACCGTTGAAGTCGATACTCTCGCGCGGGTCAAACAACATGGTCTTACGCGGGTCAACTTTGAGGATAAAGTATTTGAGCGCACCCAGACCAATCATCGAGGTGATTTGGTTTTGCTCCTCGGGGCTAAGTCCGTCAAGTTTACCGAGTTCGGCCGACATATCGCGTGCCGTGCCAATCATCTCGGCCACAAGGTCATCGGCGTCAACCACGGTACCCTCGCGTGATTTCATCTTACCCTCGGGCAGTTCGACCATGCCATACGACAGGTGGTAGATATTGTCGCTCCAATCGTAGCCCAACTTCTTGAGCACAAGTTTGAGCACCTCGAAGTGGTAGTTTTGTTCGTTACCCACCACATAAATCATCTCATCGAGCGAGTTATCCTCCCAACGGCGGAAAGCAGTTCCCAAGTCTTGGGTCATATAGACCGAGGTGCCATCGCCACGCAACAGCAGTTTTTGGTCCAAACCGTCGGCCGTAAGGTCAATCCACACGGAGTTATCCTCCTTGCGGAAGAACACACCTTTGGCAAGTCCCTCATCCACGATACTCTTACCAAGCAGATAAGTTTGCGACTCATAGTACACCTTGTCGAAGTCCACGCCCAAAGCCTTGTACGTAACATCGAAACCTTCGTACACCCAGCCGTTCATCTTCTCCCACAGAGCAATAACCTCCGAGTCTTTGGCCTCCCACTTACGCAACATCTCTTGTGCGCCCAACATAATGGGAGCTTGTTTCTTGGCGTCATCCTCGCTCATGCCTTCGGCCACGAGTTGTTTGATTTGTTCCTTATAGTGTTTGTCAAACTCAACGTAGTATTTGCCTACAAGGTGGTCACCTTTCATGCCGCTCGACTCGGGTGTTTCGCCCCCGCCATATTGCAACCAAGCAATCATGCTCTTGCAGATGTGAATACCACGGTCGTTGACCAAGTTCACTTTGATTACGTTGTTACCCGCAGCCTTGAGAATCTGAGCCACCGAGTAACCGAGCAGGTTGTTACGGATGTGACCCAGGTGCAGGGGTTTATTGGTATTGGGCGACGAATACTCAATCATCACGGTTTTACCATTATCGGCAGCCACACCAAACGAGGGGTTGGCGCAAATATCATTGAAACGCTCGCTCCAGAACGATGCAGCAAGTGAGATATTGAGGAATCCTTTGATTACGTTGTAGTCGGCCACCATCGGACACTCAGCTTTAAGCATCTCACCGATTTCGGTAGCCGTAGCGTCGGGAGCTTTGCGGCTGGTCTTAAGCAGGGGGAACACCACAAGCGTAAAATCGCCCGAGAACTCCTTGCGTGTTTTCTGCAATTGCACCAATTCAGGGGCAACCTCGCCGTAGAGTTTGGTTACGGCCTCCACGGCTGCCGTCTGAAGAAGTTGTTCTATATTCATAGCAATCTATATAATTATCGTTGATAAGAAAGTACAAAGGTAGCTATTTTTTCGGGAATTTCTGCACACTCGCCGTTTTTTCACTACTTTAGCAAAATCTGCCATCGCACACCGCCAATTTCGGTAAATGCTACGCGGCGGCTACCACCCTCGCTGACGCCCAACGCCCGAGCCAGTTCCGAGGAGGGCATGCGGAAGTCGCGCTTCATAATATCGACCCGTCGCACCCCTTCCGTTTTGAGTTGTCGGCGCAGTCCTTTGGGGTCGAACGGCTCCATGGACTCTATTTCGTAGCACTTCAACAACGGGTCGTCGACCCGCTCTCGCGCAAAGGCATAACCCACGGGGGAAGTCACAAAATCCACACGCGAGGACATATAGTCGGCTGCCAATCCCGTCTTGCGCAGAGCTACGTCGCTGGCCACAAGATAACGATACTCCTCGGGGCGGAACTCCTCTCGCACTATTCCGTCCGTCGTCGGTTCCACAACAACCGACACCACTGAAGCGATGGTAGCACGTCGGCTACCAACCGTAACCTCACGTCCAAACTCCACCACAAGTTCTTTGCACTCACCCGCGTCCGAGACGGCCTCTATCACACACGGAGCAAACAATCGTTCGGCCTCGGAGGTGTCGAACATGGGTGATAGTTTGAGCACTATACGCGGAGCAATCTGCTCCAATCGGCTCTTAAGGGCCAACACATTGGGCGAGCACTCCTCCAGCAACACCAACTTGCGGCCATCACCACTTCGACGGTCGGGGTCGGCATACACAAGGTCTGCCCCACCCTCAAACTCGGTCAGAAACTCCTCGGACGAAGCGCACACAACCTCAATATTAGTAGCTCCCAGACGACGGAAATTCTCACGTGCAAGGCGTGCCAACACCGGGTCGCGTTCAATGCTAATAACCCTTTCAAAACGTTTCGACAAATAATAAGAGTCCACACCCAAGCCGCACGTAAGGTCAATGGCAAGTCCTCCAGAGTGGTGTTTGGTGGCTGCCGCGCGCTCACTACTCGACTGCTCAAAAGCCAAGTCGGGCAGGATGCAACGCGACCGATAGTAACTCGGAAGTTTGGTTCGCGCTCTTGACAGATATTTGATTTGAGTTGCAATCAACGCGCGGTGGGGCGAGCCAAGTCGCAACGCCACCTCGGCAGCGGGTCGCTCCAAGTTCGCCTCAATCAGAGCACGCACCTCATCTGTGAGCAATATGTCGAGTTGTTCGTTTGTCATCAGAATGTTATTTTGGGGGGATTTTTTGCCGCACAGCGCCACATTATTACGCTCAAGGCAAGAAGTATAAGGTAAATCAAGATTACTACCTCGCGCGAAGGGTTCCACTCCACACTGCTGAACGGCAGGCGAGAAGTTGCGGTCACAATATCATTTTGCCAACCGACGCTCATCGACAACACGCCACTAATAACACCGCTCATGGCTTGCCATGGCACAATACACCACAACAATCCACACAGCACCGTTACATGAGCAAGTGTTACGACCAACGGGCTGAGCAAAATGCCAATAACCGACACTCGCCCAAAGGCATAGGCCGTAAGTGGCAACACAGCAAGCGTTGCGCACACACCCACAATCACCGCACTCCACACACCATTGAGAAGTCGGCTCTCGCTTCTCAGCCACCCGAACAGCACGGGAAACCACAACACGATTCCCAGCACCGCCGCAAACGACAGCTGAAAGCTTATATCAAAAACATATTTCGGATTAATCATCAACATCAGCAGTGCCGCTCCACAGAGGGTATTCAACGAGTTCTGTTCGCGCGAAAGGGCGAATCCCATCTGTACAAAACTAAACATCACGGCTGCTCGTACAGCTGAAGGCGATAGTCCACTGACAAAAGCAAACATCCAAATCAAAACAACGGCCAACACATTCTTTGCAATGTGTCCATAGTTGATGGCCGGCAACATCCATAACAGCATGTTGACCAGCACAAAGACAATTCCCACGTGCAGACCCGACACGGCCAACAGGTGCGAGGCACCCGTATCGGCATAACTTTCGCGCAAGGCCGACGACATTCCCCGACGGTAACCCAATGTCATAGCCTCGGCCACGGTCAGTTCTCTATCGTCAAGTCCCAAACGACCGAGTCGTTCGACGGCTACTGCCTGCATCTCGGCGGCACGACCACGCAAGGTCTTATTGATACCCACCACACGACACCCATCTATACGCGCATAACCCTCAACATTTCGCGCCTGCATTAATTCCGCATAACGTCCTTGCTCCATTGGACGAACACGGACACGGCACCTCAGGCGTGTGCCTATTGGCAGAAGGCTATCGGCCGAATATGTAGCTTTGAGATATTTATTACTTCGATATGTTGCGCCCTCTTCGTCCTGCCACTCCACAACACGAACGTCGGCACGCATTTGGCCCCACGCCGTTAGTTCCCCCCGAGAGGCTATTTCGACGGTAGCCTTGACACTTTTTTCATGCGGAATCGGTTTATCGATATTTCGCAATGCAAGATTAGCTCCTCCCAACGCAAATACGCCCAACAATACAGCGCCCAAACGCAGTCGTTCCGACACCACACCCACAAGCAGGCTCACTGCCACTACGAGCGTCCACACAAACAGCGTAACCCTCTGCTGACACACGTCGGCCACGACCACTCCCGTCGCAAACACGGGTGCAATAACCGCCAGCGGTGCAGTTGCAAATGGTGTTCGATTGGTGCTCATACCCCTCTCTGTCCCCCAACAGGTGATTTATCGACCCCACGAGTCACGGTCGAGCGAGCGATAATTTATAGCTTCGGCTATGTGTCCAGTTTCGATTTGCTCCTTACCATCCAGGTCGGCGATGGTTCGCGCAACCTTGATGATACGGTCATAGGCTCGTGTCGACAGATTGATACGTTCGATGGCGCGGTTGAGCAGTGCCGCAACTTCGGGCGAAAGCGGACAGAAACGGCGCAACATTGCCGAGTTCATCATCGAGTTGGTATGCACGCCCGGACAATCTGCAAAACGACGGCTTTGAATCTCTCGGGCGGCAATCACACGCTTGCGGATTTCGGCACTCGACTCACCCGTACGTTTGGTATTAAGTTCTTCGATAGGCACGGGGACCACCTCGATATGCAGGTCGATGCGGTCCAACAGAGGACCCGAGATGCGGTTCAAGTAGTTATGCACGGCATAGCGATTGCAACTACACTCCCTTGTGGGATGGTTATAGTAACCGCACGGGCAGGGATTCATCGAGGCCACAAGCATAAAGTTCGCAGGGTATTCGATGGTATATTTGGCACGGCTGATTGTAATCTTCTTATCCTCCATCGGTTGGCGCAGAACCTCCAACGCCGAGCGGCCAAATTCCGGCAACTCGTCAGCAAACAGTATTCCGTTATGTGCCAGCGACACCTCACCCGGCGAAGGGTTTGAACCTCCACCAATAAGCGACACCTGCGAAGCGGTATGATGGGGCGAGCGGAATGGGCGACAAAGCATCAAACCTTGATGCGCACCAAGTTTACCCGCCACAGAGTGTATTTTGGTTGTTTCGAGAGCTTCGTCCCTCGTCATTGGCGGCATAATGGTCGGCATGCGTCGTGCGAGCATGGTTTTACCCGAACCAGGTGCGCCAATCATAATAACATTATGTCCACCCGCAGCAGCAATCTCCAACGCGCGTTTGACATTCTCCTGCCCTTTGACATCACTGAAATCCTCGGCATAGGGCAAAGTTTCGGCGTTCGACAGCGCTTCGACACTCGGTCGGGCAACCTGCATCGGTTCGTGGCCATTAAGCATATCGGCAACGTGTTTGAGCGACACCGCAGCCACAACCTCCAGGCCCTCGACAACCGCCGCCTCGGGAGCATTCTCCTCGGGCACAATCACACCCCTAAAGCCGCGCTCCTTGGCAGCCACTGCGATTGGCAGCACGCCCTTGACGGGACGCAGCGTGCCATCCAGCGACAACTCGCCCGTGATGATATATTCGCCAATATGCTGACTCGACACCTGCTCCGTGGCGGCAAGTATTCCCACTGCTATCGGTAGGTCGAACGACGAGCCCTCTTTACGCACATCGGCCGGAGCAAGGTTCACAACAAGTCTTTTGCCGGGCATCTTGAAGTTGCTATTCTCGAAGGCCGAGCGTATGCGGTCCTGACTCTCCTTGACCGAACTGTCGGGCAATCCGACAAGGAACATACCCAAGCCACGGCTCAGGTTCACTTCCACACCGATGGTTATGGCACTCACGCCGACAACGCTTGCTGAATAGGCTTTGACAAACATATCGTTGGTTTAGAATGGTGAATAGTCGTCGTTATACTTCTCGTCATACCCTGCCGGAGCTACGCCATTGATTGACGAGCTATCCATCTCGTATGGGGTATCGTCGTCGTAGTCCGTAAACTTGGCCTGCTCCTTACGGAAGCGCAGCTTAACCGTTTCGACCGAACCGTTACGGTGCTTGGCAATGATAAACTCGGTCATACCCGGCGTAATGGGTGTACTATTCTCGTCGACCGTCAAACCGAAGTACTCGGGGCGGTGAATGAAAGCTACAATATCGGCATCCTGCTCGATAGCTCCCGACTCACGAAGGTTCGACAACTGCGGGCGTTTGTTTCCTCCCGCAACCTCGGCTGCACGGTTCAACTGCGACAGCGCGATAATGGGGATATTGGTCTCTTTGGCGATTGCTTTAAGAGTACGCGAGATGGTCGACACCTCCTGCTCACGATTACCCTTCAACTCTTTGGGGCCGGTCATAAGTTGCAGGTAGTCGATAATGATAAGTTTGATATCATTGTGCGCCTTAAGTTTACGCACCTTCGAACGCAACTCATAGACCGACATTGCGGGAGTATCGTCAATATAGAGCGGTGCGGCAGCCAGAGGTTTGATAGACTCTTCGAGGTGTTTCCACTCCTTTGGGGTCAGTTTGCCGCTTCGGATTTTCTGCGACTCCAGGCCACTCTCGGCAACAATCAGACGCATCATCAACTGCACCGAACTCATCTCCAACGAAAAGAATGCCACGGGAATGTTCAGTTCTACGGCCATATTGCGCGCCATAGTCAACGTAAAGGCTGTTTTACCCATCGACGGACGCGCTGCAATGATAATCATATCCGAGGGTTGCCATCCCAGGGTCACACGGTCGATACCCGTAAATCCCGACGGTACGCCATTGAAGTTACCTTCGTTTTTGGCTGCCTCCTCGATTTGTTGCATTGCTCGGCGCACGATATCGTCAGCCGACTGAATCGAGCGTTTGATGTGGCCGTCCGACACTTTGAAAATTTCGCCCTCGGCAAAGTCGATAAGGTCGGTCACGTCGCGGCTCTCGTCATAGGATTGGCGTTGGATTTCGGTCGACACGCGAATCAACTCACGTTGGATATACTTTTGGGCAATGATGCGGGAGTGAAACTCGACGTGTGCCGCCGAACCCACCTTTTGGGTCAGCGATGCAAGGAATGCCGCGCCACCCACCTTTGTCAGATTCTTCTCCAACTTAAGTCGTTCGGTCACGGTGTAGAGGTCGACCGGTTGGAGGTCGTGCGACAGACCAAGGATAGCCTCATAGATGATTCGGTGGGTATCCTTGTAGAACGCCTCGGGCGAGAGAATATCCTGAATTTCGATAACACTGTCCTTCTCGAGCATCAGAGCTCCGAGCACAGCCTCTTCGAGTTCGACCGCTTGAGGAGGAAGATTTCCTGCGGGGTCTACGAGGTTATCATATTTTTCGCGGTTGCGCGAGTATGGTGTCGAGGTAGTTTTTGCCATATCCTAAAGTGTGAAAAACAAGGCGAAAATACAAAATTTTCGCCGACTGTTGAAATATTTGGCACTCTTTTTATTGCGTCACTTTTCGACACCCCCCGTGCGCAATTGTTAATAACCCTATTTTCTGCGCTTAGAGGGCACTCCGCCACCCTTATTCGAGGGTTTGCGCGAAGGTCGTGGAGTTTGGCCTGACGGTTTCGACGGGCCATCAAAGAAGTAGCTCTTCTGGCGACGTTTATCATCCTGATTACGTGCCACATATAGTTTCTCGCCCGTATAGGGATTCTCGCCCGTCCAGAACATCACCGACGACAAGGTCATAGGCGTGGGTGTAAGGTCCTGCACCTGTTCCAGGCGCATACCCAACGAACGGGTTTTCGAGGCTAACTGCGCCATATCTCGCTCGGTGCATCCCGGGTGACTCGAAATAAAGTAGGGAATAACCTGATACTTGAGCCCCGCATCCGAACAGATACGTTCGAAGTCGCGTTTGAGTTTCACGAATCCATCGAACGAAGGCTTACGCATAAGTTTCAAAACGTGCTCCTCGGTGTGTTCGGGAGCAACCTTAAGTCGTCCCGATGTGTGGCGTGTAACCACCTCACGCAGGTAGTCGATTGTACCGTCAAAAAGGTCATAACGGATTCCGCTGCCGATATAGGCGTGGCGCACGCCGGGCGTAGCTGTAATCTTGCGATACAGTTCTATAATGTGGCTATGGTCGCGCTTAAGATTGGGGCACGGTTTGGGATGCAGGCACGACGGGCGGCGACACTTATCACACAGCGAGGTGTCGCGGCCACCCATACGATACATATTAGCCGAGGGGCCTCCGATGTCCGAGATATTACCTCGGAAGTAGGGCATCTCCGTGAGTCGTCGAACCTCACGCAGGATAGACTCCTCGCTACGCGACGAAATGAACTTGCCCTGATGAGCCGAGATTGTACAAAAACTGCAACCACCGAAACATCCGCGGTGTATATTAATCGAGTTTTTAATCATCTCCCAAGCGGGAATATCGCCCTTGCCATTGTAACGCGGGTGTGGCGCACGCATATACGGCAAATCAAAGCTATGGTCGATTTCCTGCTCAGTAAGCGCTGTATAAGGCGGAGTCACCACCACATATCTGTCACCCACCGCTTCGACGATGGTTCGGTTTTGTTCACGCAAATTGGATTCTATCTCGATGTATTTAAAATTTTCGCCGAAAGCCTTGCCGCTTGCCACACACTCCTCGAACGAGTGCAGGCGCAGGGTACTCTCTTCACTCAAGCGGTCGACATACGCTCTATCGGCCACAAAAGCCACCTGACGCAATCGACGCAGCAATTTGGCATTAAATCCATTGTGCAGAGCCTTTGCCACCTCGACAATAGATTTATCACCCATACCATACATCAGCAGGTCGGCACCGCTATCAATCAACACCGAAGGTTTGAGCGAATTCGACCAATAGTCGTAGTGTGTCAAGCGACGCAACGACGCTTCGATACCGCCAACAACCACGGGCACATTGGGATAAAGCTCTTTGAGGATGCGCGAATAGACCGTCACCGCATAGTCGGGGCGAAAACCCGCCTTACCTCCGGGGGTATAGGCATCGTCACTACGCAGTCGGATATTGGCCGTGTAGTGATTGACCATCGAGTCCATACTGCCCGCCGACACACCGAAAAACAAGCGTGGTGCGCCCAACTTCTTGAAGTCCCTCAGGTCGTCCCTCCAATTCGGTTGCGGAATCACCGCCACACGATAGCCTTCGGCCTCCAAAATACGGCCAATAACCGCCACTCCGAACGACGGGTGGTCGATATAAGCGTCACCCGAGATGAGAATTACATCAATATAGTCCCATCCCAGAGCCTTAACCTCTTTTGCCGTTGTCGGAAGCCACCCCATACACTACTCTTTGTATGATTTGATATGTTGTTCGGCAGCCTCGAGAGCCTCATAAAACTCCTCGCCAAAGGCACGCGTAATGGCCTCTTTGAGCATCTTATAGGCAGGAACGCCCATCTTGCGACCGCACTCAAAAGCACTCGCACAGACATTCCAACGATGGAAATTCAACCCATAAGTTCCGTTGCTGAACTTGGCCACACGAATCGGGTACAAGTGGCACGAGATGGGTTTACGCCACGAACACTCGCCCGCCAAGTAGGCCTTCTCGATGGCACACAGCGTCACACCATTCTCATTATAGGAATACGCACATTCGGCGTCGTTCACCAGCGGCGTTGTAAGGTCACCGTCAACATCCACCACCGCAAAGCCGTCGCGTTCGATAGCTTCACGTCCCTCTGTGGTCATATATTTCTCGTAGATGGGGTATAACTCCTCCAGCACCTCCATCTCGTCCATTTCGAGCGGTGCGCCGGCATTACCCTCAACGCAACAGATACCCTTGCAACGGGCAACGTCACACAGAAAATCGGTTGTCAGAATATCCACACTGACAATCTTATCATCAATTTCAATCACGGGTTATAAATATCTTTGTGTCTGAACTCAAATATCGAATCAATATAGTGTATCATCTGGCGGGCAAACTCATCGTGCGGGTCGCGTTCCAACATCTCCATAAACACATTACGCGCCTTATCGCGCTCCCCCACTCTCAGCAATTCGACTGCCCGTCGTTTCAACTCTTCCATAGTCCGTTATCGGCAATGTATTTGGCCACCGCCTCGGGCACCATATCCTCAACACTCTCACCACGACGCAATCTCTCGCGCACATCGGTTGACGAGAATGGCAGGTCGGGCGCCCCCTCCAACATTCGTATTTCGGGATACGGGGTCGACATAACGCCGCCACGCGGGTACATGTATATCGGATAACTTTTCAGCAAAGTTTCCCACTCCTTCCATCGGGGCAGTTGTTCGGCCAAGTCACCTCCCATCACCACCGAGAACTCCATATCGTCGCCACGCTCCTTCTCCAATGCACGCAGCGTGTCTATCGTATAAGAGGGTCGCGGCAACACGAACTCGATGGCCGAGGGAACAATCCGCACGGGGTATTTCGACGCAGCGCATGCCATCTCGACCATCTCGAAACGGGCCAAGTCGGGCGCAAGGTCTGCCGCCTGTTTAAGCGGATTCTGCGGCGAAACAATCATCACCAACATATCACACAAGCCCTGCTCCACCACATGTTCGGCGATGGCTATATGGCCGTTATGAATCGGATTGAACGACCCGAAGTAGAGTGCTACTCGCTGTTTACCCATCGCTCACTACTCGGCAATAAAGTTACGCACAATCGAAGCCGCTTGTTCGATGGCCTTTTGCAGGTCATCATTCAGCACTACGTGGTCGAAGTGCGGTGCTTTTTCGATTTCACTTGCGGCCTTTGCCACACGTTTGGCTATCACCTCGGGAGCATCGGTTCCGCGTCCCACCAGTCGGCGCTCGAGTTCCTCGACCGAAGGGGGCATAACAAACACCGAACAGGCTTGTTCGCCAAACAACTCCTTAAGGCGAATACCACCCATTACATCCACGTCGAATGCCACAACGTGACCTTGACCCCAGATACGGTCCATCTCGCTACGCAGCGTACCGTAGTAGCTACCCGCGTAGACCTCCTCCCACTCCACGAAACTGTCGCTTTCAATCTTGGCGCGGAACTCATCGGCCGTCATAAAGTAGTATTCGCGGCCGTGTTGTTCTGCCCCACGCGGCGCGCGCGAGGTAGCCGAAATCGAAAACTCCAACTCCGGAAACAGTTTCAGCAATGCACCCACGATGGTGCTTTTACCAGCGCCACTCGGGGCCGAAAAAATCACAAGTTTTCCCATAATCGCCGTTAGTTACAATATATTAAGCACCTGCTCTTTGATTTTCTCCAACTCATCCTTCATCTTAACCACAAGAATCTGAATCTCGGCATTATTGGCCTTCGAGCCCATGGTATTAATCTCGCGGCCCATCTCTTGGGCTATGAATCCGAGTTTACGTCCCACCTGCTCCTCCTCTCCGGCTGTGGCGCGGAAATAGTTGCAGTGATTGGTAAGGCGCACCTTCTCTTCGGTAATATCGAGTTTTTCGAGATAGAATATAAGCTCCTGCTCAAAACGATTATTATCGGGCGTTGCCGCCAACTTTGCAAGGTTGTCGTTGATTCGCGTACGGATGGTTTCGATACGGCTCTGCTCATAAGGTTCAACCGCAACCTTATAGCCCTCAATTAAGTCAACCCTTGCCAGCAGGTCAGCAATCAGCACAGCACCCTCCTGAACACGGAAAGCATCGAACTCGGCAATAGCATCTTCGACACAAGCCAAAATCGCCGTGTGTTCCTCCTCCGAAATGGTAGCCACCTCTTGACTCACCACATCGGGCATACGCATAATTATTTCGGTCAGATTGCCGTTTTCGGTAATTCCTGCGGCCTGTTGCGCCTCAACAATCTGTCGGTAGTAGGCAGCAAACATCTCACGGTTGACCGTAGCCGAACTTTCGACCGCCGTAGTTTCGACCAAGACGCTGATTTCGGCCTTTCCGCGCACAATTCCTTTGGCGGCAAGGGTTCGGATTTCGTACTCCAGTGAGCGATATTTGCCCGGCAATTTAAGACTCAAGTCGAGTTGTTTACTATTGAGCGAGCGCACCTCGACGGTTATTTTTTTGTTATCAAGGGTTCGGGTCGCTTTGCCGAAACCCGTCATGGATTTTATCATTGGTAAATGCAAATTTATGCAAAGATACATTTTTTCGCCGAGATTCAGCACATTCAGACACAAAATAGCACTTTTGTAAAAAAAATAACAGCACCGATAATCAATCTCACAAAAAAAACATTATATTTGTAACATATTGAGAACTACAAAAACAAACCTTTAACACATAACAACCATGAAAAAACACAATTTCAACGCCGGACCTTCGATTCTTCCCGACGTGGTACTCGAAAATGCAGCAAAGGCCATTCTAAACTTTGACGGCAGCGGATTGTCGTTACTCAGCATTTCGCACCGTACTCCCGAATTCGAAGCAGTGTTGAACAGTGCCCGCAATCTATTTCGTGAGCTGCTCAACATCCCCGACAACTATCAAATATTCTTCGTAGGTGGTGGTGCAAGTACTCAATTCTTCCACATGCCCGCCAACTTCCTGGGTAAAAAAGCCGGATATGTCAACACCGGCGTGTGGACCAAAAAGGCTATCAAAGAGGCTAAACTCTTTGGCGAAGTCGAGGTGGTAGCCTCGTCCGAGGACAAAAACTTCTCGTACATCCCCAAAGGTTTCGATATTCCCACCGACATTGATTACCTTTATATATGCACCAATAACACAATCTATGGTACAGAGTACAAAAACGACATTGATTCGCCCGTACCTCTGATTGCCGACATGAGTAGCGACATTCTGAGCCGACCGGTGGATGTCAGCAAATATGCCGTAATATATGGCGGTGCACAAAAAAACCTGGCACCCGCAGGTGTATCGTTCGTGATTGTGCGCGACGATATGTTGCAAAAGGTGGTTCGCACACTGCCCGCTATGGTGAATGTCAACACACACGTCGACAATGGCTCGATGTACAACACCCCTCCCGTGTTCCCCATCTACGTGATGAACGAAACATTGAAGTGGCTCAAGAGCATCGGTGGTGTGGATGAGATTTATCGCCGCAACGTCGAGAAGGCCGGTCTGTTGTACGACGCCATCGACCGCAGCAAGATTTTCCGCGGAACGGTAGCCAAGGAGGACCGCTCACTGATGAACATCTGTTTCGTTATGGAGGAGGGTTACGAAGAGTTGGCTCCCGCATTCATGGAGTTCGCAAAATCCAAAGGCATGGTCGGAATCAAGGGTCACCGTTTGGTGGGTGGTTTCCGCGCATCGTGCTACAACGCACTGCCGCTCGAGAGCGTTCAAGCGCTGGTGGCATGCATGGAAGAGTTCGAGGCTGCTAACGTAAAATAATCCACGACTATGAAAATTCTTGTAGCTACCGAAAAACCCTTTGCACGCAAGGCCGTGGAGGGAATTCAAGAAATAGTGGCCGAAGCCGGCTATGAGCTCGTAATGCTTGAGAAATATACCGACAAAGCGCAATTGTTGGAGGCTGTGGCCGACGTTGACGGACTCATCATCCGTAGCGATAAGGTTACGCCCGAGGTGGTGGATGCAGCCAAAAACCTCAAAATCGTGGTTCGCGCAGGCGCAGGTTACGACAATGTCGATTTGGCTGCCTGCACGGCTCGCGGAATCGTGGTTATGAACACCCCCGGACAAAATTCAAACGCTGTGGCCGAACTGGCAATAGGTATGATGATTATGATGGCCCGCAACCAATATACCCCCGGCACAGGCCGAGAGTTGAAAGGCAAACGTCTGGGTATCCACGCCTATGGCAACGTTGGCCGCCTGGTGGGTGCATGTGGCAAGGCTTTGGGCATGGTGGTGTCGGCTTACGACCCGTTCATTACGGACGCGGCCTACTTCGAGGCCGAGGGCGTGTGCAAGGTCGACAGCGTAGAGGAACTCTACGCATCGTCGGATTACGTGTCGATTCACATCCCCGCAACACCCCAAACCAAGGGCAGCATCGGATACGAACTGCTCAACCGTATGCCGCAGGGGGCAACTGTCATCAACACCGCCCGCAAGGAGGTTATCGATGAGGCCGGTTTAATGAAACTTCTCGAAGAACGTGAGGATATGAAATACGCCACCGACGTGGCAGCCGACTCACAAGCCGAGCTGAACGAGAAGTTTGGCAAACGCGTGTTCGGAACCCCCAAGAAGATGGGTGCCGAAACCGCCGAAGCCAATATAAATGCAGGTCTGGCCGCTGCACGCCAAGCTGTGGGCTACCTGCGTGACGGAGTTACCAAGTTCCAAGTTAATAAATAGACCGCGCACATGGTAAAGATTAAAGCATTTAAGGGTATTCGCCCACCGCGTGAATACGCCGCCGAGGTGGCTTCGCGCCCCTACGACGTTCTGAACTCTGCCGAGGCCAAAGCCGAAGCAACCGAACGCTCGCTGCTACACATCATCAAACCCGAAATCGACTTCGACCCCATAGCTGACGAACACTCCGAGGAGGTTTACGCCAAAGCTGTCGAGAACTTCGCTGCATGGAGAGAAAAAGGTTGGCTGGTACAAGACGAGCAAGAGTGTTACTACATCTATGCACAAACGATGGATGGCCGCACTCAATACGGTCTTGTGGCCTGCTGCCACTTCGAGGACTACTTGGAGGGACGCATCAAAAAACATGAGCTCACCCGCAAAGACAAAGAGGAGGACCGCATGATTCACGTCCGCAACCAAAAAGCAAACATCGAACCTGTGTTTTTCGCCTACCCTGCACGCGAGGATATGGACGCGCTTGTTGCCGAGGTTGTGGCCGGCCAGCCCGAATATGATTTTACAGCGGCCGACGGTTTCGGACACACGTTCTGGAAAATCGAAGACCAGGCAACCATCAACCGCATTACCGCCATCTTTGAGTCGATTCCTGCGCTCTACGTTGCCGACGGCCACCATCGCACCGCCGCAGCGGCCCTCGTAGGACAAGAGTGCAAACGCAACAACCCTAACCATACGGGCACCGAGGAGTATTGCTATTTCCTGTCGGTAATATTCCCCGACAACCAACTCAAAATCATCGACTACAACCGCGTGGTCAAAGACCTCAACGGACTCTCGGAGGCCGAGCTTATCGAGGCCCTGAAGGTTGATTTCGATGTCGAGGAGATGGGTACGGAAATATACACCCCCGCCGCGTTGCACAACTTTGCAATGTACCTGGGTGGCAAATGGTACAGCATGACCGCCAAACCGGGCACCTACAACGACAGCGACCCCATTGGCGTATTGGACGTTACGGTGTTGTCGAATTTGGTATTGGACAAAATATTGGGCATCAAAGACCTGCGCACCGACAAACGAATTGACTTCGTGGGTGGTATCCGTGGTCTGGGTGAACTCTCGCGTAGGGTTGATAGTGGCGAGATGGCTGTGGCCTTTGCGCTCTACCCCGTTTCGATGCAACAACTCATCGACATCGCCGATACGGGCAATATCATGCCGCCCAAAACCACTTGGTTTGAGCCGAAATTGCGCTCGGGCGTAGTCATCCACTCGTTCGCCGAGTAAACACTATACACAAAGAAGGTTCTTGGGAACCGCTTGACCTGAGATTCTCACAATAAATCTTTGATTGAGAGAGCCTCGCAGCAAAGGTTGCCAAGGACCTTCTTCTTTAATAGTCACCTAAGACTCTTGATTATGAAGAAAATTTTCATCATCCCATTGACATTATTGCTGACCGCATGTTCAGGCCTTTTGGACGTCCTGCAAAATGGTAACAAGAAAAATACAAACCCCACCGACAAGAAGGTGCAAAAGATTCTCGAGGAAACCTATTGGGGTACGGCCGGATTCACTATACCCAAAGGATATCAGGAGTTGGGCGACTTCCATGTCACACTGGTTGAGGGCGAGGATTATGATGAATCGGCTGTTACAGATGTCATATTCGAAGGCAACTCCATAACGTTCGTCTTTCCGAGCGGAGGTTGGAGAACCACAACATATACGTATGACAAAAACAGCGGCTTGATGAAGTTTGACAAACCGCTTATATACGGCACCAAAAACTTCGATGGAAAGGATGTGTACGAATGTCATTTTGTCGATGTGAGCCTTTTCGGAATCGACCATATCTCATTATACGACGCATCGGCCGATGATTGGCAGACGGTTGACATCAACAAGGGACAATGGCGCATGTCATTGGCACCTATGGACAACCGCCAAAACGAGAAATTGTACGAGATAGACTGCATCTACGGAACATCATACACCGCACTAAATTTAGGAATAGAAAACGGTGCATCATGGGCTTACGAAAATGTTGATAACAATAAGCTCTTCCCTCGGTCAAATTTGGACTTCGGCAAAATCTATTATGGACTGGAATACACCATGCCAACTGCGGAGCAGGCCCAAAAATTGATTGATAACTGCGTATCGCTTACTCATAAGAATTCAAAAGGCGAGGAATACGTCATGGTGGGCAATGAGAATGCGTCGCTTCGATTCCCCAAACCGGAAAAGCCGGGTGACGAGATGGGCATTTGGCTTGTTGGAGGCCAAGCCCTTGTATATTCCTACGGCGAAGAAAAGACCACCGACGGTGACTTGAAGTGTACACTATCGATACTCTCGGCAGAAGAGACCTCGGGCAGAAAGTTCTTCATACGCCCGGTCCTCGAGAGCGTTTCCACACATTAGAATATTCGTTCCTAAAGTCACAATAAATATCGGCTCTTGCAAATAGTTGCAAGAGCCGATGTTGCATATATAAGAGTGGCGTATGAAGGAGCTCACCCGCTTCATACGCCACGTCTATTAAAGGGTTATTTCAGTTGGTCTATTCCCAGCCGCCAACTTCGCCGTCGATAGAGATTTCGATTTTTTCTTGGTCGGGCGAGGTGTTGAGCGTTACCACAAAGTTGTGCTGCATACCGGGGCGGAGCGAGATGCTGCTCTCCATCAGATAGGCGATACCCTCCATAGTGATTTCGATGAGGGGAGTCGAGCGTTCGATGAACTGCGGCACCACGATAGCGTCGAAGGTATCGCCATCGAGTTTACGCATTTTGATGGTTTTGTGGTCGCCGAGCGCATATTTTTGGAGCGAGCCGACGCGCCAGTCGATGATAGCCGAGGTTGCGGTGTTGTAGATGTGGACGTCGATATTTTGGGGCAGTTCACCCTCGTATGACGGACCGCGAACGATATCGACCACCACGCGCGACATCATGTGTTCGAATTCGAGGTTTACGACTCCATCCGCTTGGCTTACATTTTCGGCTTTGGCCCACATCAAATCGGAGGCTTCGTAACCGCCGAGTACGCCGTCAGCCGTGGCGGTTGATTGGTCGGCAGCCACGTCAAAGCGCACGTTACTCATAGGCGTTGTGGGTTGCCAGGGGTAGAAAGCGTAGAAGTCGCAGGGGTTGCTGCTCCAGAGCAGGGTTCGTTCCGTCATCCACTCTGCGCCGTCGAAGGTAACTTTCTCGTTGTTGAGATAGTTACCTGCGGTTTGCAGTTCGGCGGCTGTTCCGTTGATGTATTCGACGGCATAGAGGCTTATTTGGTCATCAACTTCGAAGTTGGTGAGAGTCGCTCTTGTGCTTGTGGGCATTTGGGCATTGACGCGAATAGTGTTGTCGTCGCAACCGTCGAGAGCCGTGTTGTTGTTGCAAGCTGCTGTGAGTAGTGCGAGCATTGCAATGGATATATACTTTTTCATAGTTGCTATGTTATTTGTTCAACTGGGGTTTGTTGCCCATAAATTTGGGAGCTTGTTGTTTGGCTGCTGCTGTTCTGTAAGCGGCATTTTCTTCGAACGAGAACGAGCTGCGAGTTACGAAGTCGTTGTTGGAGGCGTCACGCACGTCGTTGTTGTAGAACTCTTGGATGTCGAACTCTTCGCCAGCGTAGAGCATGATTCTCTCGACCATTTCTTGACGTTGTATAGCCGAGTAGTAAGGCACGTTGTTGTTCATACACGAATTACCTTCGGAGCGATAGATACCGCGAGTGTGGAAGTAACCGCCCTCGTACATATCGACGATAGCCGAGTAGTCGGGATGTTCGAACAGGTGTGCCCACTCGACGGTTTTGTAGTCGCCGTTGGTCGACAGGTTGCGATACCATCCCAGCGCCTTGCCGGTGTTGAACGCGTCGAGGTGCGCGCAGCAGGGGCACTCACACGACTCGATGAATGCGTTGTGGTAGATGTACTCGTCGCCGAGTTTTGCGAAACCGTGACCACCGGCCTCGTGCTGAACGATACCACGGAAGTCGAACGGATAGGCGTCGCGGCTGATGGGACAGATTGCGATAGCCGAGCCGTCGGCCCACATATAGGTGATACCACCGTAGTCGGTTGTGTTCTCGACCATCACGACGAGTGTTTGTGCGAGGTTCTCTTCGTCGACGGTTGCGGCCTTCATGGCGTATTCGTAGGTTGTTGCCACGTCGGGAGCGATACCGTCGAGCGAGTATTGCGAGCCGAACTTGGCGTCTTTGATGGTGTTGACGGTACCCATACCCGAGTCGGGCGACATACCCACCACGGTGTAGATGTTGAAGTACGGTTTGTAGTGTTTGTAGGGTTCGATTGCGAAGTAGTATCCGATGGCCTCGTCGATGGCGCTGATGTAGGCACCTGTTGCGATGTCGCGTGCGTCGAAGCAGTCGCCCATAAACACGATGTTGACCCCCTCGGTGCCTTTTGTGGCCTCTTGGTTGACAACAACCTGCCCGTCGTAGTTGTCGCTGTCGTATTGCTCAACGGTCATACGCGAGCGGTAATCTTTGGCACCGTAGAGGAATACGATTTCGCCTGCACGACCTGCGTGGTCCTCGGTTGTCCAGTTGCCGAAGGTGTCCATCCACTTGTTGGTGAAGGTACCGACCTCGGAGTCATCCATTTGGCTGACGGTGATTGTCACCTCGGCGCGACCCACGCCCGACGAGGGGGTTACGGTCACCCACTCGGGACAACTCTCGACACTCCACTCGGCATCGGTGGGTGTGCGCAACAGATAGGCCTTTGAACACTCGGCATTGAGCACGCGCATGTGCTTGCGCGAGATGCTGAAGTCGTGGTGAGCACTGATGCGCTTGAAGTCGCTCCACCCCGCTGCGGTTTGGTAGCGCGCCACCGAAGCCTCGGGCACTTCGAGTGTGAAGTTGTCTTTGGGCACGCCGTCGAAAGCACCGCCACCCACCACGGGCGGCATTGTCGCATCACATCGCAAAGATGTCAGATACGAACAACTCCGGAACGCATAACTACCAATAGTTGTCACTCCTGCGGGAATGGTTATTGAGGGCATAAGTGAGCATACGCAAAAAGCGTTTGAGCCGATGGTCATTACTCCCGCAGGCAGTTCCACTGGCTCCGAAAGTCGAGTGTTGTTATAGAATGCGGTCTCTCCAATCTTAATCAATTCGCTATCCTCGGCAAACTTGATAGTTGTAAAACTATTACTGGAGAAACAACTACCTGGAATCTCCATAACCTCCTTAGGTATAACTAATTCGCCTTGTATTCTACAATACTCAAAAGCGCTCTTACCTAATTCTTTCAACCCTTTGGGAAGAGTCAGACTCTTGTAACATGCCGGGCCAGTCGTATAAAAAGCATAATCACCAATCCTTGTAATACCCTCAGGAATAATCAAATCTCCAGAGAAACTGCACTCTTGAAAACATACATTGGGTATCTCTTTAAGTTTGGATGGAAGGGTAAGTGTTCCCGAAAGCATCCTACAACAGTTGAAACACCCTACACCTATACTCTCCAAACTTTCGGGCAGAACCAATGAGCCGGACAAAGAGGAACAACCGGCAAACGCGCTCTCATCCAAAACTTTAAGTCCGTGCGGAAGTTGCAACGAGGAGATATTTGTATTTGAAAAGGCAGCATCACCTATCTCTGTTACATCATCGGGGATAATCAGTGCACCCGAGAGCAGAGTGTTATTGAATGCGTTGTAATCTATCTTGGTAACCTTCTCGGGGAAAACAAAGTGAGTAAGGGTCGATTTGTTTTGGAATGCAAAGGTCGGTATCTCATGGGCTTTGTAGGAACCATATCCACCGCTCCAAATAATATCGGATTGGCTTTTATCGGGGTAACGGCTCAACACTGCCGCACGGCGCTCAGCATCCGTGGCAGGCATCTCGTCCATGAATATCTCCTTGTGATACGGCTCGTTGCGGTCAAATGAAATCTGATAGAACCACACTCCCACAATCTCGCTCTCCTTGAGGTTGACGGCTTGAAGAATGGTCATCTTATCGCGCATAAAATATAAATCCGCACCGCAAATATTACCGCTCACCTTAAGGTTCTTAATCTTGGCGGGGTTCTTGCCATCGGCCGCAATCTTCGACTCCAGACTACCCGCCTCATCCAAGTGAACACAATAGTATTGGCGTGCCTCACCGTCGTGGCTCTCAGCGTCCGCAATCCAATCAACAATACTACAATCGGTCAACGCAAACTCATACTCGCCCGAAGGAGATTTCTTATTAATAGTAATGGTGAACTTGCTCTGCTTGCCCGACTCATAAACAAAGGTACTCGAACCTTTGAAACGGTAGGCTACGCCGTCAATCGTAATCGAAAACAGCGACAAGCCCGAACCCACACTCTGAGGTACAACAACCGCACGGTAGCCGTCGGCACCCTCTTTCATCACAATGCCCTCGCCCGTAGCAGAACCTACTGCCGTAGCCTCGCCCGACGAAAGGTCGATAGCCGCCTTACGGGTGGTATTCACAACCATAACCGTCTTATCGAGTGCGTCCCACTCGCCCGATGCAAAGCCCTCGCCCTCGACAAGAACAACGTTGGCACACGACAAACGGTGCGAAAAACGAAGTCGCACGGCCGACTCGCTCGGCGTGACATTCTCGGCATACGCCCACAGAAAATCCGACTGAGAATAGCCGTCAATCAACGTTCCGCCGGATTGGTCCTGCTGAACCTCAAACTCATAGGCACTCACACTCTTAGGATAGCCATAAGGATAGTAAGCATAAAGGTCAATGTTGGTCTCGGCATCCTTATAGTACACCGAGCCGCTGCTAACCCAGCGGTTCTCGCTCTCATTATAGGTATACAGAGCGTTATCCACCTGGTTACCCTCGTTAACCAACGTGCCCGGTGTGCTATTACCGTCCGTATAGTTCACACCCCACAGGCCAACCTGGTCGCCATCGCAGAATCCACCGTCATCAACACGGGTGATGTACTCCTGCGTGATACTTCCGTTTACTTTAATGGCGTATGTGCCACTCGGAGTCGGTATCGAATTCTCGGGATTCGGCTCCTCGACACCTGCCGTACAGCCAACCATCATCATGGTTGCGGCTGCAAACAAACATCTTAAGTGTTTCATAATTTTTTGGGATTTTATGTTAGTTAAATTGTTAATTCTCTCGTTCGGACCAGACTACTCAGCGTCGCCCTCAAGGCCTCCGCCGTCACCCCAACCGTCGACTCCCATGCCCGTCTCCGATGTGGCTATATCAACCTTGAACGCAGGCATCATCAAAAATGTATTACGCCCAACCACCTGGCGCTTGGTCGTCGACTTGGTGAACGTGCCGCCATAGTAACCCGAAATCTCAATGGTAAAACCCGACTCAAACGTCGTCGGAGGTATTGCCAACCAAAACTGAGTGGCCTCGGCTGCACTGCCGCCAAGCGTAACACCCTCGCTCGAAGTCATACTCACCGAGGTCGAAAGCTGACTCTGCATCGTAGTCGTCGGAACACCTCCGTACTTATGCTCAATCTTCGCACGACCGGCAAGCGGCTCCCCGGAGTTGCCACGTATGGTCACACTCTTGACCACCTGCTCCGTGCCATACAACGACACGCAAACACAGCCACCGACATTTCGAAACAACAAACGACCGTCGTCAACATCCTCGGTCACAGCTACCATCGGAAAAGCTCCAGGTGCAAAACTTCCCGGAGTATAGGCCTGTGTCGACGGAAACGTAGCCTCGAAGCATCCTCCCTGGGAGGGGTCTTGACGATTATAATTGGTCAGCTTATTCTTGGCGTCATGAGGATATATCGCATAGTTCGCATCCAAATCGTAGGACGAATAGAACGGCTTGTCGACCGACACCTGGTCGAATCCGCCCTCGGGGTCGCCCGTGAAACCGTCAAATGCAAACTCCCGACGGTAGGTCTCACCCACGAAAATCGTAATACGGTCGTCCTCATTCCAATAAGTTAATTTCTCGGCGTCAATGTGAGTTCGAGAAGCGTCACGCTCCACAACGGCATAAAACTGAACAGGCTCGCGCTCGCTCGACACATCTTCGCGGTTCGGCGCATCGTCCGAACCCATAGTGCAGCCCACACACAAGGCCGCAACTACAAACATTAAGCGTTTCATAGTTTATTGATTTTTGTTTATTTGACCTCGGTGCAAAACAGCGGCTACCACTCGCCGCCTACCACATCGCCATTCTCCAACTGACCCATATCGTCAGGGTCCTCATTGTCAAGATTGTCGCTGCCCAAAAAACCACTCTCAACAGCGAAATAATAAAACTCAACACGGGGACTTACATAGTCCATGTGGGGGGTGTTCTTGTTGCTCTTCATAATTCAAAAACAGACTACCCGCACCTCGATAGTGGATTATTGTAAAAAAGAAAGCGTGGTGCCGAAAACTTATTTTAGAATTGCAGGTCGTAGGAAAACCTTATGGCATAAATAAGCAACAGCCCCACGCCATATCCCATAACAGGATATGACGCAGGAAGATGTCCGCTTATTCTCTGCCTTTAGTCGAATTTCCTACGTTCGCAATTCGAGAATAAACTTACACTTTCCGCGTAAAATTCAATATGTTGCTACAAAGTTAGCAAACTTTTCGCGAGAAATGTGCATTTTGCGGCATCTTTTTGCTGTTGCTCACCCCCAAAAAGTAAAAAAAGACGTTCTACAACTGCAAATTTCGACAAAACATTCCCAAAAATCAATATTGAAACAAAACTTTGTTATTTACAAATTGGGGAATAATACATCAAAAAAATACGACGCAAATTCATGAATGTATTTATTGTTTTTTTGGGGGAAAATCGAGCAAAAAATTTGCATAACAACGACAGACAATAGAAAATGACCTAATATCTCTATCTCTTAATCACTAAAAACAAAAAAAGTGCTCATTTTTGAGCGCTTTGTGATAAAATGTTTTATCATCGTTTGTTATTGGTAAGCAAATCTACTTGCCGAATATAATCCTTGTTTCTTACAACAGTTTGTAGGGGAGTCTTTGCATTCATAACGAGCTCAAGGTATTGAATAAGTCTTTCCTTTTTCATAAGAGCCTTCTATTGTAATTCCAAAACAAGAGATTTTACCGGCAATCTTGCAAGTGGCTTTTTCAAATCCTGTTGCAACACATACTGATGCCATATTCCAATTACCACCGTCGCTCAAACACGCTTCACGAGTAAATTCCGTTTCCCATTCTCCATCCAACAAGATTTCCCAATTGCGTCGCGTTAGCTCCGACATCTGTCTGTGATTTTGAATTTCGGTGTAAGTTGCAAATGCAGCAACAGCTATCACTGCTACACTGCACAAAGAGTAAAGAATTCTATAGCATCAAAGTTTATTGTTTATCACAAAAATATGTTTTTTTCGCAACAAAGCAAATGTTTGGACAGAAACGCTACTACTTTCCAAATTCGATACGAACAATCGAAGGGTTAGCATCCTCCCAATTAACATTAGCCAATCGAGCATATGTCTTGTACTTTGCGGGCAAGGAGTCGTAATCGGAATTTACGGCTAAATTACTTGCCAAAGAATAAAATGCAACGCCATCACAAGCAACAATATTGGGGAAATGTTGCCATTGTTGTCGATTGTGCTGGGTTTTCTGCAAATAGTTTATCATTGCGACATTCATCACCTCGCCACTCCTCAAATCACACAGAGCAAAATGTATATCCCCATCAAACGCGAAAGAGATATAACACCATTCACCTGCAATGTAGCAATTCGAAATATGCGATACTTGATTCCGTATAGGAGCCTTTCCATCAAGTAATTGTGATTGCGAAGTTTCGTCATTGCCAAAATCCAGGTCAAACAACAATGTCATATCACCATTCGCCAGCTCATATACACAACCTCTCAAAGGGTCTATCCAGACACATTTATCGGACTTGAAAATTTGTCGAAAACGACTAAGAGTAAACTCTTTCTGGGCAGATGTGTAAAGTTGTCGAGGTTGTGCATCTGTTTTGTCCAAAGGGATGGAATATAACGAAACGCCATTGACAATATCAAGCCCATAGATGTAATCATCAAGAATCACAGTTTGAACAAAGGGTCGTTTAAGTCGTATAGATTTCACATAGCCCCCCGTATTGCTATCATAAAGATGCAGGGTTGAACGACCATTATCATAAACATATAAAACGCCTTCACTTTCTGAGATAGAGAAACAATCCGAATATTCACCGGGGCCTCGTCCTTTTCGTCCCAACTGGTACAGATATTTACCATTCAAATCGAAACATAAGACTCGTTCACGATTGTCATTAATATAGATTTTGTTGTTAGTAAATACAATCTCGACTATCTCTGTAATCAATGACTGGTTGGCAGCCTCCAAGGGTATGTATTCGATAGAACGCACCAATGAGTCGTAGTGGGGTATGTCTTTTTGTTGTGGATTAATTTCAATAATGGTTCCTGTCAAATCACACTTTGAGGGTGTCGACAGACAACTATTCAAAACTAATATAACAATAATCAGGAGTACACTTCTATTCATATTACATTTGATTTGTGCTATGATTGCATTGAGAATGACAAACAGCCCACTCTGTATTGACGGCACAAGCGATGGTTTGTTTCACCGTAGTGCTTAAACAATATCCCTTATGACAATCAACAAAAGTTCCTTCTATTTCCGCTCCAATTTTAAAATTAGATGCTTCTGACAATGATAATAAAGCTCCAACACTGACATTGACATTACCTTTGACTTTCGTTACCTTAAATCTTTGCTCTATGTTATATCGGGGCACTTCATAAAATCTATTGTCTTCGCCTTCTTTATTTAACAAGACCTCCAAATTGCGTCGCGTTAGCTCCGACATCTGTCGGTGGTTTTGGATTTCGGTGTAAGCGACAAAAGTAGCAACAGCCATCACTACTACACAGCACAAAGAGTAAAGAATTCGTTTTGTGTTCATAATGTCAAATTTATTATTTGTCGCAAAATTATGTTTTTTTTGCAATAAGCAAATGATGTAGACAAAAAAAATGCAATTAGTCAGTCAGTTTGCCGAGTGTGATATCTTCTGAGGTTTGTGATATACAATAAATATCTCCATCAGCATCTACACATATGGCCGCCAATGCTACATCAGTGGTAATTTGGTGTTTGGGCTGTCCTTCCCAATCAAATATCATAATGCGATTTAAAGGTTCTGCCAAAGGAGCGAATCCATTTGTAATTGTAAAGATATAGTCCTTAGTGGCTGTCATATATACAAACCCGAGTTCGGCAGACAACGTAGCGTCCATAATCTTAGGTTCAATAAAGCGTCGTGTAGCCATATGGGAGATATTATTACTCGATAATGAGTACAACTCTAAAACTCCCCCATAGAGTGTACCTATAGCCAAATGTGCACCATCAGAAGAAATTGCAATACGAGGTTGTATATATACATTGGTTGCAAGGTCGGGGCTATCAATCGGGCAGTAATTAGAACTATCCACTACCAAGTCGTTATTTATCAAACATAAACGGTGATTGCCATTCGCATCAAAATTAGTGTTGAATGTAACAAAAAAATCGTCATGTAATTTGTATGCACCTGTCGCCCCTTTCTGGGGTAGCTCTATTTGTGATTTCAAAGCGAAATTGTCGGATAATACAAAACTCTTGAGCACACCTTGTTGTGCATCATTGATTACGAGCTGTTGACTTTCTGCATCCCAAGTATAGCCACTTATTGACAATATCTCGTTTTCGGCACGACCACGAGAAACCCCAGAAGATAACAATCTGCCCGATTGTTTATCATGCAGATGCACATATTTGCCATCGCCATAACCAATGACTATGAGGGTATCCCCCACTGCTTCTATGCCGTATACGACATTTGTCATCACACTGCCCAATGATGCAACGGTTGCTGTTGTTTGTTTTGGGAACGTCGGCAGATTATATTTCTCATGAGTCTTATCACAAGCCGTCAATATCGACATTAACAGATAAGCCACAAATGGTGTAAATGCATACCTCATAATGATTCATTTATTTACCATTGATTCCTACTTCTCCGTCCTCCAATAAGGCCGCCAAATTGCGTCGCGTTAGCTCCGACATCTGTCGGTGATTGTGAATTTCGGTGTACGTCGCAAATGCAACAATAGTAACCACTGCTACGCTGCACAAAGAGTAAAGAATTCGTTTTGTTTTCATAGCATCAAAATTTATTGTTCATCACAAAAATATGTTTTTTTCACAACAAAGCAAATGTTGACAAAAAATCCACCCTGCCTAATTTGGCAAGGTGGAAACTCGATTTAAGAAAATCCGTTTTATTTCAGATTATAAATCACAAAAACGGGATTATCGCCTCGCTCAAAGTCAGGCGCATAACTCAAAGTGCTATCTACCAGTTCGGGATTATTATTTACCAGTTCCGGTAGATTATTCCAGAATACGCTGTTCGGCAAGGTAATAATACTATTCTCGCTTACTGCAACAATATCACTACTACTAATCGTAAGGCTTGATACACTGCCTTCGGTGGAATTATTTGTGACAAATGATGCATGGGCCAAATCTTCATCCAATAGGTAGAACCCACCCGGTGTCGAAACAACTCGTAAATCAGACGAAATGTAAACCCCTCGAGTGCAATCACTATAGCATGACATCAAGGCGGCATTGTGATAATCTTCATATGTAGAGTGTTGACTTTCCAATTTTGCAAGGTTGGCATTAATCTCTTGCGACAACACTATCTCCTTACACTCGCCATCATTACCCCAAATCAAAAGTTTGGTCGCCATTGGCACAAGCGCCAATATTTTATCCACATCAACGGTGAGTGGTGCATTCATAAACGAATAAGCACCTACTTTAACAGGCAATGCACATTGGGCCAATACTTCCATTTGTTCGAACGAAGCATCCACCACACAAACCAGATTAGTAGTGTTGTAGTTGGGCATCAACCACAATACAAGACGGCCATCTGGCAACAATTCACTATCCTTAACAAATGGGATGATGCTATTCATTTCGGGATTGGCAATCTTGGTTGTTGTGAGGTGTTTCCCAAAGTAATCATACGCCAACACCCTCAAATACGGGTCTAAAATCACGATACGTTTATTGGTGCGGTCCACTACGAAGTCGCATATCGAAAGATATTCGTTGCTGGCACGTCCCTTGGCGCCAATCTGCGCAACGAAACGACCATTTGTATCGAATTCATAGATGGACAATTCATCACCAATTTTGTGCAATACAAACAAACAATCACCATCCTTTTCAACTTTGACAACTTTACCCAACAACGACGCTTCGGAAGTTTCAAGCGGAACAAAAGCATAATCAACCACTTTCTCTTGCGTAAACTCGTCGCACGTAAACTCCTCGGTTACAAAGTCATCCTCAATTTTATTTTGTGCTTGGCACGCAGACAAGCACAACATACACAACAAAAATACAATAGAAATCAACATACTAATTGACATTTACAAAATACAAAACAACTTCACTTTGCTTACAACAAGCACCTGTTTGCTCTCCCGAACAATTCTTCTTGCTATACACTACGGAATACTCTTTATCTTTTTTCAAAACTACCAACGCATCTTAAACAGCACTAGCCAATCGTTGTCGGATTCATCTGTGGATTGATTGACAATGTTGTCAAGTCCCTCGAATCCGCTGGGGTTGTTAGTTAATAGCGGGATTATTGCATTGGCAACATTGCTCGATGTTAGTTTTGTGCAGAAATAGCCTGTTTGAGAGTTGTAGGCCATTGCTGGATAGGATAAAAGTACTTTACTCAATGTGGGCAATTGTCCTCTTAACACATAGTTTCCACTCGCTTTATTATAGTAAACATTCTCATCGCCAGCTTGAAAAGTCAGCCAACGAGGAGTTTCAAGCAAATAATCTATTGAAAGTACTCCTTGACTTTGTATAACATTTTTCTGAAACTCTTGAGGAGTTGAAAACGATAAAATTGCAGGGTCGAAATTATCACTACCAAAAGAGAATTTGTATTTGGGTTCGACGGAGTTGTCTTTCAACGAATAGACCGTATAGTCGAAATATCGAGTCAACAAAATCTCGTCTTCGCATTTTGAAAGACTTGTTTCATTCACAAATGTTATAGGCAACGAGTTAAGGACATCGTCCACTTCAAGATAGGAGCCACTTTGCTCACATTGCTCGTTAAATGTAATCAACTCAAACTCCTCGGCATCCTCTCCTGCATACACGGCAACACCATCATCCATAACTGCGATATGGTAACCCTCGCACACCTTATTTGTGCCCAAGAATTCACCTGCCATATCGTATCGGCACAATCGATAAGACGAGTCATCAAAAATAAAAATAACACCCTCTTTGCAATCGATATCGCCAATAGACAGATACTCGTTGGGACCGCGGCCTACGCGATTTATGATGGTCTGTATTTTGCCATTCTCATCAAATACAAAAACCTTATTTTGCTGTTTGTCCAACACCACAAACTGGTCATCACACCAAACAACTTTATCAACGCAGCCAATAAAATCGTCGCCAGTGTTTAGTTTTATTAATCGCACATCCTCAAACAAGTCCGAATCGGAACAATCACAACTCTTTGTCAAATCGATATTGATAGCACCTCTTACTGAATCATTTGCCTTGTTGCAACATCCCGAGAGAATATACGCCACAAACAATATATAATAAATAAAATGTCTATAAATCATAATTTAATAGAGATTAATCTGCACACTCTTTAATAGTCCCATTTAAATAACTGTAACACACACGTGATGCCGAAGCGGATTTGCAGTATGTGTGATATACAACACAAGATACCTCATATTCGAATTTTGCGCCCTTTTCGTCAATTTCTACTCTAACCTCTTTGATAGTTGATTTGTCGGTTACATTTTTATATCTAGGATATGTGTCATTCTCTCCAGAGGTTAATGCAATCAAGTTCTTTCGTGTCAAGTCCGACATCTGTCGGTGATTATGAATTTCGGTGTAAGTTGCAAATGCAGCAACAGCCATCACTGCTACACTGCACAAAGAGAAAAGAATTCACTTTGTTTTCATAATATAAAATTTATTATTTGTCACAAAATTATGTTTTTTTTGCGATAAAGCAATATATTTGGGTAAAAAACTACTACTTTCCTAATTTCAAACGAACAATCACAGGATTGGCAAATTCGAAATCATCTTCGGTACTGAAAATCTCGGCTCGCATATTTTGAGGAATTTTGATAGGCGAAATAACGCCCACGATAGTATCGCCTTGTATGCTTAATGACGAGCCACTTAACACAGATGTCAGCACACCATTAATGTCCTCATCAGTTAGACCATATCTTATACCTACCATACCGACATCTAACCTCTTGGAGTGCTTGTTATATATTGCCAAATAAGGCACATTTTGAAAATTCACTCCGACACCCACATAGTTGTTAGTCTCCCAATATTGGCCATTGAAATAGGCATAAGAGTTGGCATATCTCCTTTTGAATTTTGTAAAATCGCCATTGCACTCCTTCTCAAAATCATCAGGCAGAGGAGCGGGCTTGATATTGAATTTATACCTTAAATAAGGGACACTATTGTCAAATGCAAAAACGCCAGAGCGAAGAGCCTTGGCATAAATAATATCGCCATTGAATATGTGTAAGTCATATCCATTGGAGAAATTCATAGTGTAGTCGTTACGCAGAAAAGCATCTTCGGCGATATTATTATCCGACAATTTCAGTATCTCAAAACCCTTAACATCCTCAATATTTCGATTATCACCAGCTACGACATATAGCCCATCGTCAGAAGGTGATTTTTCTACTTCATAGACCTTGTACGACAATTCTTGGTCGCGCAAAAACTCTCCTGCCAACGAATAGTAATTTAATTTATGCATAAACATATCATAAACAACTACCATACTGTCGGAGACAAAGAAATCGGAAGGTTCACTATATTCACCCGGGCCGCGACCTTGCCGTCCGATTGTCCGCAAGAACTTTCCACTTTCATCAAAAACGAATATCTGTTTTTGTTGCCTACGGTCCAAAATACAATAACAACCATTGGCGTAAAGGATTTTGTTTACTTCGCCAATAACACAATCACGAGTGGTTTCCAATGCTGTCAGTTTGTACTCATTGAGCATTGGCATAACATCCAAAAAATGGTCGCTTGAAATTTCAATATCAAATTCTTCAGTACGGTTGGTTACATACTCTTCCAAAGAGCTATACTCTTTACAACCGCCTAAACAAACGGTAACAAATATTATTAAATATGCGAATCTCCGAAACATAACACAAAACGCTATCGACATTCATCTTTTTTGCAGGGATTCCACCCATCATAACAATATGATTTCTGCCCGACATGTGATTCCACCACGGTGTAGACGGCTGTTGATTGCGACAATTCAACCAACAAGGAAACGCTATACACATAAACTCCTGCGGCGATAGTCTCGGTACCTTTTGTAACAATGATTTGCCCAGCAATAGGACATGTAACCCAATGCTTTTTCCACAACAAGCCGCTTCCTCCATCTATTGTTTCGTCCGAGGTTAATGCAATCAAGTTCTTTCGTGTCAAGTCCGACATCTGTCGGTGATTATGAATTTCGGTGTAAGCCACAAATGCGGCAACAGCCATCACTGCTACACTGCACAAAGAGTAAAGAATTCGCTTTGTTTTCATAACATCAAAGTTTATTGTTCATTACAAAAATATGTTTTTCCCCACAACAAAGCAAATGTTGACAAAAAATCCACCCTGCCTAATTTGGCAAGGTGGAAACTCGATTTAAGAAAATCCGTTTTATTTCAGATTATAAATCACAAGCACGGGATTGTCATCTTCAGCAGGAACTTGATTCAAATAATTGACATTTACTCCTTCATAAAAGCCGTATGGGTTGAACTTTTCGGGAGTACAGTTATAAGGATACTGCCATCCTACCAATGAACGTCCAACTCGCAACGCAACCTTTCGGCATTCATTACGCCAAGGTAAATTAATTATTCTTTCGTCTTGTTGCAGGCTTATGCGGTAAGTCAACATTGAATAGATGAACGAAAAGTTGTTGTCATGGTCAATTACTCCATAGATAATCGGACGTGCGTATTTGGCGACATCTGTTCCGGATAGTGAGGCTCGATTAATTTGAGCATTTTTATTTGGGTAATCCAACTCGACAATACGATTCATTCCATCATCCGTAACTTCATATACGGATGGCAGACATTCATTGTAAAAGAACAAGCGTTCGCCATCGCGCATAAATGTCGGTTCTGGTCCTGGAATAGGCTGCTCTTCAGTGTCGAATCGGGTAAACTCGGAAATTGTGCCATCTGCTAATTTAACATAGTCTATTCCCTTGGCCCACGGAGAATATAACACCAGTCCATCATTGTGGTATGCAACTCTCCAATAGGGCGATTCTAATATTATCTCTTGTTTGAATTGCAAGTGTTTGTCCAGCACAATGATTTTAGGAGGGCCGCACAACAGATAAACATCTCCAGTGTCGGAATTCACGTCAAAGCCAACAATCATTCCATACTCGCCTTTGGCGCGTCCCATACGATTGTAGATGTGAAGTGGTGCTCCATTTTTGTCAAATGACGCCACAAGGCTATTTTTTTTATTATCAAGCACATACCAGTTGTTGTCGAAAATGCGTAACGCATCAATTCCGCTCAATAAAAAGCCCTCGGACTCTTGCAGAGCTACAAAGTCGACGCTTTCAAACAACTCTTGATTGGCATTAGTAATGTTCTCTCCTTGTGCAATAACAGACAAATCTCTAATAGTATTATTATCATGAGGAGAATGGCAACAAGCCAATCCTGCTACAATCAATAAAATTAATATTAATTTCATAGCAACGCTATTAATAAATCAACCCCAATTGTCGTAAAAACATATTACATGTTATATCTTGTCCACAACGAACTTTAGCTTCTAATGCATTGAACCATTCTGCACGTTTATATAGTTGCGTTCCCGAGCTAAGGTCTATCACATCACCGACCTTTAATCCGGCAGCTAAACCAATTTTTTTGGCAATAACATCTATCTGCCACTTTTCTCCAATCATAAAATCACAATCATCTTTTCGTAGCACACAATCATAACCATCGTTCTCTCCTTCCAGTAAGACTTACAAATTGCGTCGCGTTAGGTCCGACATCTGTCGGTGATTTTGAATTTCGGAGTAAGTCGCAAATGCAACGATAGTAACCACTGCTACGCTGCACAAAGTGTAAAGAATTCGCTTTGTTTTCATTTTTTAGGAAATTGAAAATACAAATATAGTGTATTAAACATATAAAAACAATATCTTTGCAAAAAGACGCAACATGAAAGCAAATGTATTTATAGTTTTTGTAGGATTTGTAACAGTGTGCCTCTTAGGATGCTCACCGAGTCGATTGGAGCAAGCACTGGCATATAGTGGCGAAAATAGAGCTGAATTGGAATCTGTATTGGAGCATTATTCCAAAGATAAACAAGATTCCCTCAAATTGCGAGCCGCAGAGTTCCTAATAGAAAATATGCCCGGTCATTATGGTATGTATGGCGAAGCAATGGACAAATATAAACAGTTTATTGATTCCGCTGCAGCAAATTACAATTATATCATGAGACGAGCATTGTATTGTACTGCGTACAAGATACCAAGTATTATGGCAACCCTTGAGGCTATTGAGGATATACATATAATCACGGCAGACTATATGATTCGCAACATTGATCGTTCTTTTGAAATATGGGAACAATATCCTTGGTGTGCCGATGTTAGTTTTGAAGACTTCTGTAATTATATATTACCTCACAGAGTATTGAATGAACCTTTGGATGATTGGAAACAAGAGCCTATTCTAACGGACGAAATGGTTGATTTCTACACTCATTACAATACGGCTTACGATTTAAAGACACTATATGATGATATTTTTCGTCGATATTACTCCAGAAACCCACTAAGTTATACGGGTATTCTTTTGCCAGATGGTTCACCTCTTCCTAAAGATTGTATCGAAACAGCTATCGCAGAAGTAGCATCGTATAGAAGCATTGGAATGCCTGCTGCTATAGATTTCTTTGTTCAAGCATATCTTGGTGATGGACGACACTATATGCCAGTTGTTTTGGATAGCAAATACAATCACATTCCGCAACGAAGTTCAGAAGTGCAACGTTCTACTAAATTTTTACGTTGTACATATACTCTCAATCCAACTCCTAAGGAACATTGTTTGGATGCGCCCTATCTAAATAATTCTCATTGGTTGGATGTAACAGACATGTATATGGCAAACGAAGATATTAGTGTCTTCGTTCCTATAAAATATCTTAGACATACCAAAACGGCATATGTTGCCTCCTTTAATTCAAGACGGTGGGAGCCCAATTGGTGGAGTGATATTAAAGGGTGTAAAGCGAAGTTCACCAATTTGGTTAAACATAATATGTATCTTCCTGTAATTTACATTCAAGGAGAACAAATACCTATTGATTACCCATTTTATATTTCCAGTAATCGTAAAGTTGTCTTTAAGCCTAACAAGGATTCATTAATTTCAATGTCGCTGACACGTAAATGTCTTAATGATTTTATGCGTAAAAGTTATTGGCAACAAGGTATTAAGGATTCCTACATAGAAGCTGCCGATAATCCTGAATTTAAGGACGCAACTGTAGTTGGACAAATTCCATACAATCCATATATGACTCCGTATATCATTAACGTAAATACGACTACGCCTTATCGTTATTGGAGATATGTAACTCATCATATCAATGGTTATGTTGGAGAACTTGATATTTGTAAACCAACGGGTGACACTATTCCTCCTTCGGAGTACGCCCATCCCAATGAGCGTCCGGAGGTATCACGAATGTACGATGATGACGTGCTAACTTTTTATTATTTCCATAAAGGTAATTGTGAATTCGATTTTCATAAACCAGTGCAGTTGTCGTCTTTTAAGTTCTCTCCTCGTATGGATGGAAATAACGTTCGTCCGGGACTACAATATGAGCTATACTATTGGGACATGAAAGGTTGGCAATTACTAGAAAAGGCAACGGCCACAGATAATGTATTGCATTTCGACAAAGTGCCTTCGAATGCAGTATATTGGTTGCGTTGCATATCCGAAGGTAAAGAAGAAAGGATTTTTACCTTCGATAAAAACGGAATTAGATTTTGGTAAATTATATCAATTGTTTGAGTTTCTGAGAACCTGTTTAATAAGTTTTTATTAGGCAGGTTTTTGTATATATAGAAAAGTTTGACCTTTGTCACCAGAGCTGTTGGGCCTCATTTACGACCTAAGATAACATATGATTACAACAAACTGTCAGGACCGTGTGCGGTCTGGACTAATAATATATCTTTGGTCGAATATCACCAGGGGCGGTAATCTGTCTAGAGACCGAATACTTAGTACACGAGCTATTGGGGTTTACATATTGAATGACCAATGGATTATTTCCAATATTCCGAATAACATACCTTGCCGAAATCGTAGTGTCATTTGAGCAAATCCCCTCATAATACTCAATATTATTCAATATACTTATGTCTGTCAACGGGAATTGCACATTGTCGATAGTGTCAACGTCATCCGTGTCATACTGCGATGCATAATTTTTAACATCAGAATTACAAAACCTTAATGCGACAATAAATAGTGACTAAACAATTACAATTGTACAGATTATCTCTAATAAATATTTTCTCATAAAGTAAAACGATACATCCAAAGACTACTCAAATCTATATCAGAATAAATTTGCGTGATGTAAAATGGTTCAATATATCCAACAATTCTAAAATCATTAGGTACTTCCACATCGGCTATAAGAGTATAGTCTGAATATATTTGCATCCTTGTGCAGACTGCATCATTCTGCGATTGTTCGTATATTCGGAACAATCTGTTTGTTTCAGGGATGTATTTTAATTGTTTATACGTAATGTTTGAACCAACTCCAGCAATGCCAAATCTTTCAAAGCACACTAAATCATCACTATTACATTTGTGTATCAAAGAGTCCAATGCATAATTAATCCAGCATACATCATCATATATGTCGTATGAGATAGAACTATTTTGAATTATTTTTTTCTTGTCAGCGACATATGATTGAGGATACCGTCCGCCCATTATGCAATTTCCATCTTCCAAGCTAATTCTCATTATGACGTTTGCATGCTTACAATATTCACTAGTATGCATAATATAATTCAATTCAGGATGCTCGGAGTATATGTTCAGATACACTGCCTGTGGGGTTGAGACGATGTTTAATTCCTCGTAATCTAAAGTATACACATTGGGGTTATCATACCGAGGAGTAGTGTGACTAGGATTGTATGTCGATATCATTTTGTGATTATCGAAAGATTTATAATGGTACAACATACGAGTCGCGTCCAATACAAAAAGATTTTCACCCTCTGCACTAACGCCGATAATTTCTTTCAATGGAATCTCATGAGGAGCTCGACCTTGCCCCATATTTGACATCAAGACACATCCCGTGGTGTCAATTTTGTAATTCCGACAAAAATACTTGTCCAAAAAATACAATTCATTATTAGTAATATACGTAAAACCTTCAGCCGAACTGTTTTCTATCAGAACAGGGATGGAGTCACAAGCAATTTGATTAATCGAAATATCGGATATGGTTGTAATAATGGGAGACTCAACAGCAGTCTGACAACCAAACAGCATCCCAACAGCTATAAATAGTACAAGTTTTGTTCGTTTCATATGTTATTTCCATCTAATATACTTAGAACATTTGCAAAAAACATTATCATCGGTATTCTCACCAGATGTTAGCATCACTTCAATGTTAGCGACATTCAATAATACCTCTTTTGTTACTTGACTCTTCAATGCTGCTGCGATACTGCTAATAAGAGCCAACAAGGCTGTTGATAAAAATATAATTTTTCTCAACAGCAGTAATATTTATTGGTTGATATTGCAAATATAGAAAAAAATATTTCACAATAAAGTAAAAATTTAAAAATTATTCAATCCGTTTCCAAATGCGATTGCGACGAAAATGTCCAGTGTTAGGGTCTTTTGAATAGAGAATACGGTCGGCAACACCCACAATAAACTCCTCGGGTACAAATCCCCAATGACGGCTATCGAGTGAATTGATGGCATTATCACCTCCCGTAAAATAGTAGTTATGTCGAAATGTGTATTCCCCCAATGGTTGGTTGTCGAGCATTAAAACACCATCACGAACCACGAGTTTTTTTTCGGTTTCGTACTCAATAATCATTTGGTATGGTTTGTAATCCGACGGACCCAAGTATCGGGTTTCACCAGCCTTAGGAACGTACAATGGCCCCATATTCTTAGCATTCCAACCATACTTCTTGTCGCCCGGTATCACATTAAAAATGGGGACCAACGAATCAGGGCATAGTCGCAACTCTTCTTGCTTATACTCTATGCCAAGAGTTTGCGAAAAGTTATTGTTTTGATAGTGTCCGTCCACAACAGTTATGGTGTCCCCCGGCAACCCTATACAACGTTTACAATATACATAATTGATTTTGAATTCAATCTTCGCTCTATCGTATCCTCGTGGATAATTGAACACCAACACATCATTGTGACGAATCTTTCGCAAGCCAGGCATCCTCCACGACTCCAAAGGCTGTCCCTCGTCAAAATTGTAATTGGTATATATACGCCCTCCAAAAATCAATTTATTGACTAAAATTTCATCTCCGACTATAATTGTTGGTGTCATAGAATCAGATGGGGCTACAAACCAATCAGTGATAAATATTCGCACACTAGCGTACACGGCAACACTACCCCAAAAGGCCAAGCACAACCACATTAGGATTATTACGGTTTTTTCGACCGCTCTGATTATTCTTACAGTTCTACGCTGCAGCATACTATCTCTTTTGGCTATTTATTGAGTCGCAAAGCTGCTTTATTTCATTTTGCAGTTCTCGGGTGGCGGGAGAAATCACCTTGGGAGGATGATTCAAAAATTCACGTCCTTTCTCCAATGCTCGCTCCGCATCTCCTTTGTCGGCATATAATTTAGTAAGCAAATATAGTGGATAAATTCGATTAGGCAAAGTATAGTATGCTCGAAAGTAACAACTCTCGGCCGTATCATACTCACCCAATTCTTTATAATTATTACCCATCACATTGTAGAACATCGGGTCGGCACTGAGGAGTGTACCTTGTCGAAGTATGGTATTACTACGCTCATAACACCCTTGTTTATGTAATGCATACCCCCACTCATACAGGTATTGGTGATTGTTTTTAAGTGTAGGATAGTAGTGGGGATAATCCTCCAATACATACTCATAAAACTCCATAGAAAACCAACGACGGGCATATTCCCAATCTCGGTATGTTTTATGCGTAGAAATATTACTTTTAAGTAAAAAAAGCAAAAGCCCACATAAAAACATTGTAGCGCCGCTGATAATTAATCTCGACCGTGAATAGGCATTTGTATCGAGAGGCTCTGTATATCCTAAAAAAATGGCAGTAATAATCTGAAAAGGAATAAGGTTTAATGGATATGAAAAGAATGAGAAAATTAGCAACGAAACAAGTCCAATATTTAGTGGATTACACTTCTTGATTTCTTTTAGTGAGACAATTAATAATCCTAATAACAAAATCACTCCTCCTAGGCCCATTTCCACACCAATCTGCATAATATCGTTGAAACCGTATTCGGGTGCTCCAGCGACATAAGCTCTCAAAGATGAAGTGTCGTTATTAGCAAAAAAGTCCGCCTGCATCTGCCCAAATGCACCAGAGAATCGGCCTAATCCCACTCCCAGAGGATTACTAATCATAGTTCGAAACGAAATATCCCAAATATGTAAGCGCCCGATAGCGGATTCTCGTTTAATCCAAAATAACAGAATAGCCATAATTATTATAATCAAGACAGCTGCACCTATCACTGATTTGCGGCTTTTACAATCTCTCACAATCCGAGTCAAAGCACTATGTATATATTGATTATATACACATAGTAATGCGATACTTCCTCCGACGGCAACCATAGCTGCCCGACTCAATGTCGCGGGAAGTACTATACAACATAGAGCGACACATATTGCGGAGATGATGTAAGTAATAGTTTTTGTGGCGTCCTCAACAGTATTAAAATTTAAAAACTTACGTTCCGCCAAATAGCTCAAACAAGTACATGATGCTACCGCAAGAAAACCGCCATATGGGCCCGGGTTAAAGAAGGTTCCAGTTAATGAAAATTGAGAGTGATAAGAGTGAACTACACCCAGTAATTGCCCCAGCCCATAGATGGCTTGATAAATGCCGCATAAACCAATAGACATTACCACAACTGTTTTGAATATCGCGGGAGTAATAGAACTCAACACACGCGCTACTATATACAAAACTGTCAGCGATGTAATTTTACTAATCAGCTCTATATTACCATCGCTTTTTATGCACAAACACAAAACAAGAACAAGCGCCAATATATCACGCAGTTCTATTCGCACAGAACTTCTAGCTATCCCCAATAGCGCAATAACAGCAGAAAAAATGGCTCCGTAAATAAGTCTAATATCAGCAATACCAAACGATGTCGTGGTAGGATGCATCAACATCCACACTACGACACCACAAAATACTATTGGTAAAGAGATATTTACAATTAAGATTGTTTTATCACGCATTGTAAGAATACATAAAAGTAACTACTGTCAATATTGTGCTTATTCTTGTCTTAAAACGATTTTTATAACTTCTTATATTTAAGTATAAATCGCTCGGCGTAATAGAATAACTTAAATATTTTTAAATTCCACATTTATTAATCTAGGATTATCGTCTTCTTTGAGTAGACCATATTGTTCTACAACATAGCGCATTAATGGGTCTGCTTGCAAGTCCAACCCTTCGTCGGTATATTTGTCCATTACAAAATAAAAACTATCAGCATCGGCGGCAACCATAACTGTTGGGGTAGTTATTTTGTCGCGAGCCTGCATTCTCATTCCACTGCGACCATTCTTATCACAAATGACACTAAATACCTCATTATTGGGACCTCCCAATATAAAAGCCAGCTGTGTATCCGTTTCCTGAATGTGCATAGCAGCCTTATATGTTGCTGCGGCAAAGTAACTTTCTATATCCAAAATACCATTGGAGTATATAGCGCTTGGCGCGGCGTATTTTCCGTTACAATCAATTTGGTAGGCTTCGGTTATGCCGTCGGTCCCTACTCGGCGAATTACATTATCACATAATGGCTTGACCAGATAGCTTCCGTTGTGCGACATATTAAACGCAGCCATTGGTATTGTAAAGTCTTCGCAAGCGATATAACTTCCCCTCATAATACCATCGATTCCGAACGAAAACAGACACTCTTTGCTATCAATGCTCTTTGTGAACGATGAGTTTGCCGCAAAAATATATATTTCATCGCCAGCAACGGCAAGTCCATCCACACGTTTATGGCTACCCTTCAAGGTGATTTCATCCACAAACCCTCCTGTTGTGATGGAGAATCGCAAAACACGATTCATTCCATCCAATATGTACAACAACTGTCCTTGGACATCTAATGCAATGTCGGTTAAGACAACATATTCGGCTAGGCCTCTTCCTTTCCGACTATATTGTCGCACGGCATTGCCTTGTGCGGAAAATTCATAAACGTTGTCCTTGTCCATTATGATAAAGTTGCCATTATCAAGTACCAGTACTTTTTTAATAAATGACAGCAGATAATCATTCGAAAGTTCAATAACTTTGCAACTTTCCACGATAGACTCACCCTGCTCCGCAAAATCATATCGAAGTGGACTAATCTGAGTCGTTGCGCTATTGTGACTATTAATGCCACTATTATTGCACGCGGTCAATACTATTGATGCAATCAATGCAAATATTTGAGGTTTCATAATAAATATAAATAAAACATTACTATTATCTATAAGTCACAATACCAAGTATGGGGACAATTATATACTTTGCCAGTACAATCATTTCCCACACCGTAATGGCAATGATTTTTCATTTTTGAAAATATATAATATCCATTAGTGGGTGCTGTCTCTGAGCAATAACATACCGTTAATTTACGAGGTGTTGTCGATGGTCCTTCTTCTAATCGTAAAACGACTTTATCACCTCGTTGTATTTATCTAAAAATATATCCGTTTGTTGTGTCGTTACAAAAATCTTCTCTAATCTTTGATTTTGATAAATGCCATATAGCGGCTGAAAAACACCGTTATCAAATATAGGTTGTCGACATCTGTAAATATCAAACGACACATCTCGAAGACTATCTTTCCCCCAAAAATTGTCTAAAGGTTCAGCCTGACAAATCAACAATGCGAATCGCTTAGCGGGAATTCGCGCTGAAAGTTGTTTAAAGTTATGTAGGTTCTTAGCGACACAACTACCACACATAGATGGTGACAAGTATAACAATAAAGTAGAATCCGCCATAACGTCATATATCTTAAACGGTCTCTCGGCAGAGTCCCACAATGTTAAATTACGTAGCCTACATCCTTCATATGTCCAGTTATTTGCCATAACCTCAACAGACTCTCGCAACAAATACTCCGATACTGGAATTTTCGGGGTGTACAAAGAGCTTTTGCCATATAAAAAAATAGTCAATACGGTGACTATGCCACCCAATACTATCAATGATATATTTCGCAAAAAAGCACGCATACTACTTAAGTCTGTACAGTAAAACCAGAGGGTGACATATTTCTGTCGAATTCTCGGCAGCACGGAGTTCTTCCAACACCTTGTCACCAATAAAATCCGAAACCTCGGACTCTTTAACTTGGCACGCCTCAGGTATAATCAACGAGACAAAGAAATCTTTGTAAGTGCCACAAGGTATAATCTGTTGACTAATCCCTGGAATTTGCAATTTGCTATACAGTCTTACTTGACCACTTTGCGAATCATACACGCCATATGCCTGTCCGTTATAAGTATTCTCTTTAAGAAAATTAAATTGAAGTTTAAGACCATTCCACATGGCATTATGAGTCAAACCTGAGTGTTTGCCTTCCTGGAATGCAGAAATAACCTGATAGTTGTACGAAGAAGATTCGGGGTCTATGCCATCCATATTGAGAGCTTTTTTACCATAATCCAACACAAACAACTCTTGGGGTTGGGCGCCTTGTACGACCTCCATAACCAACGAATACCCATTATTGTATGTATATGTCAGGTGCGTTTCCGTAGATACCAAAGATGGGATTTCGGAAGTGTACGACAAACGAGTGGTGGGCAAGTCCATTGCTCTGAATGATTGCTTCTCAAACACACCCACATTACACTTGCCATATTCGCCATCCACAGTCTTAACTCCATATATCAATCCATTGTGACAACAAAAAACGCCCAAAGGGCTCTCCATATTCATCTCCTCCACACAATCCAAATGCGGAACATTGTAGCTCAAAACTTTTTTAAGTGTATGGTCATTAAGAATCAGACGCTGGTTCTCTTTGTCATAATGAATATTCGAAATGTACAGATATTCCCCGGGGCCTCGTCCTCTGCGAGCAAGGGTTGCGATGTATTCACCTTGCCAATTATAAACATCCACCCCCGACTGATTATTGCTACTATATTGTATAAAAATATAATCTCCCGATACCATTGCCATCTCTCTGTAACGTTCGCCGGTATAGGGCTTGCAATTGTCGAGTCTTATCACACACACGCTATCACAAACTTCGGTCAGATTTCCCTCCGAAATCACATCCGAATCAATAGCCACAATCTCGCAATCGTATTTGTAAAGTTGATTATTGGAGCTTGTGTTTCCACACGCAACACACACAAGGCTTACCACAACAAGCAACAAAGTTGTCAATTCACTTATACGCCTTATCATTCTTCTGCAAAAATTATAAGATTGAACATAATATGGATACAATAATATTAGCGATTATTTCTATAATCATAGAACCATTACAATCACCTTCAATATTTCTAATCTCACATGTACTACCATCTTCAGCATAGCACCCATTCCTAAGGATGCGATTGGCTTGATTAGGTATTAAGGCCATTTCTCCCTCTTTGAGTATTATCACCGAAGAGCCACCCGTCGGAGATTCTCCCTGCGCCATAATTTCCATATTACGCATAGTGAGATTGCTTATTGTTTTTTGAATGTCTGTTGTAGTAATGCAAATTGCACTGATTACGCCTGTAAGAATAAATAAACTACATGCAATAATAAAAATACGTTTTATTTTCATAAGTAGTAGATTTAATTTCTGACAAAATTAAAAAAAATAAATTTAATTTATTAATTTTGCAGAAACCTTAAAATTTAGATACCTATGAAAACTAAGAACTTTTTTGCTGCTATGTGTGGCGTATTTTTGTTGGCAGGTGCTACGATTGCAACTTACACTGTCGTTACAAAATCTCAAAAAGAGATGTCAGACCTGACAAAACAAAACCTCGAAGCGTTGGTGCAATCAACAAGGGAGGGTAATGATGATAATGTGTTAAGACTTAAACAAGTTGAGTGTAGATGCACAAATGGGAAGGTCGGATTTACGTTAAAGTGTTATGTTGATGGTGATTTGGAGGAATGTACTCCGACTCAACAAGGTTCTAAATCCTGTTATAAGGTAAATATATTCCAGCAAAAAGTAGAGTTATGTTAAGTTGGCAAAGTACATTACGTTATTTAAGTTACTTTTTTGTTATTTTTGGGGGGATTTCTTGTTCACAAACCGCAAAAAGTCCAAATGAAGCGGATTTGGCAATAATAAACATATGTGAATCAAACATAAACACCACAATAACAGCCAGTGAGTTGTTTGACTCCATTCGATGCGTAGCCTTGGAAACCACAAGAGAATGTTTGATTGCGACAGTCACTAAAATTATTATAAATAAAGACGGGGACATATATATCTTTGATGGTCACACAAATGCCGTATTTGCATTTGATAAAACAGGACGTTATATTGGAAAAATTCACAGAAAGGGACGTGCACATAACGAATATATTGCGCTGTATGATGTAGCACTGACGAAAACGAATGAATTATATCTTTTATGTAATGATGCTCAGACGATTAAGGTTTTCGACCGAAATTTCGTCCATAAACAAAACATACACCTTGATTTCCAAGTTGATGCCTTGGAGCAATTAGATGATTCTCTATTTGCATTTAATGGCTCGGGGAGAAATGACAGATTTATTGTTTATGATATTAAAAACAAACACACGCTTTACACCGCATTTCCTTATTCTGAGTATAATTCAGTACGAAAACTGCAGCCTATCGTAAAATGTGAGGATGTTGTTTGTATGCAACAATATGAGTGTCAATCCTCGCTATTTGAGATTCGCAAAGATGGTATTTATACTCGTTGGTGCGTAAAATTTGACGGGCACAATATAACTCAAGATGATATTATACAAACAGACCTTGGAGTAGCAATTTCTCCACATTGTATGGAGATAGGATGGTTTGCCGAAAATGAGAAATATCTGCATTTTCAAATGCAGTGCGAAAGCGTATCGGAGAATCCATTTTTTGTGTTTTACTCCAAGGATAGTCAATCCATAAAATCAATTGCAGAAAATACATATATTGATGATATTATGCACTATCCACACCCACCTATAATTACTCAAGGAATTGGTGATAATTGTTTTGTCGGAATTATTGAGCCACATTTGTTATCAAACCATTCGCTTGTTCCCGGTTTAAGCAACATATGTCCTGAGGATAATCCTATTATTGCATTTTATTATATTAGAGAATTCTGATTAACTTTGCAGCATCTACAATTGTTGTGAGTTACACGCTTATGAAAACCAAGAACTTTTTAGCTGCTATGTGTGGCGTATTTTTGTTGGCAGGTGCTGCGTTTGCAACTTACACAGCATTTTCATATAAAACAACATCAATGTCGCCTTTAACCAAAGCTAATCTGGAAGCTTTAACTAGTCGTGAAATGATTGAAAATGTGGATAAAATAGCATACGCTTATTCCGTCCATTATACACTTGTTAATCATGGTACAAAGTTTACAATTTCGGGAAAGGCATGTCCTAATCCTTACATTGGTATTGGTGGAATTGTAGAGTGTCCTCATCGCGAAATAACAGTGTCTTTTGATTGTTGTAATTATTTAGATACGCCAACAAATGGGTGTCAGCAATTTCCAACATCGTGTTCTTAAATATTAAAAAGTTATGGCATTGAAGACTAATAGTATTTGGATTGCCTTATGCTGTATTTGTAACATCGCTTGTACATCCGTCAATGAGCATTATGATGACATAGAGGTTATTGATGTAGAGAATGCCCAAGTAAGGTCTTTCCAAATTCAACATTCAGAGAATGGAATCAAGGCTATTGTGCTTGAAACATCCAATGAGTGTTTAATTGGTGATGTTGCAAAGATAGCCTGCAATGATGAATATATTTTTGTATTCGACAAAAGTACCCATCGGATATTGCAATTTGACATTAATGGCAATTTTCAACGTGTGATTTGCCAGCAAGGACGCAGCCCGCAAGAAATGGTGGAAATTAAAAACATGGTGCTTGAGGGCAATTATTTATATGTGCATGGATTAGTTAGAAAGATTTTGAAATTTGACATCAATGGTGATGAAGTTCAAATAATCACTATGCCAAATGGCGCAATACTCGATTTTTACCCTGCCACCGAAGCAAGTTTTTGGGGGCATATGTATTCCGACAATAGTGGCTCACGGGATTTCTATCTCACATTACTTGACAGCACACTTACGGTCAAAGGGCAATGGCAACGCAAAAACCCTAACAGCATTGATATAAACTACGGAGAACGTTATTTCTTCAAAAATGGCCAAAATCAGTTGTTTTATTATCATCACACGACGGATGACGTATGCCGATTGGATAATGCCAATGTAACTCCTTTGTATAGATTTGATTTTGGAGATAAAACACCTGATTATGAGAAAATATCCAAGGTTGCTTCAACTGTCGACATCCGTAAAGAATTGCTCGGTAAATATTGCATTGAAGGCGTAATGTTTGTTGGTGATTTTTTAGTTTTTGCCTATCAGGAAATAAAACCGAGTGGTGAAACATCAATAATGCAATATGGTGCTTATGATACACAACTAAACAAGACCTATTTGTCGGAGGAGGGCTTGTCAAGTCTACCATTCTATATACATAAAGCGACGAAAAATGGTGTTGTTGTTTATCAAGTTCTTTATCCTGCCAATCTGGACGAATCAGCATTTGATAGATTGCAGATAATTTGCAGACAGCAATTAAGTGTTGAAAATAACCCCATAATACTTATCGATACAATAACACATTTTACCGTACAATAGATTCTCCGAAACATATTTATATCTAAAAACTGATTTATCAATTAAATATTTCGATAGCAAATGAGAACTACTCGGTGGATTATGGTTCTGGTTGTGGCTTGGATGGTGGGCATTGCAAATGTTACGGCGCAAACCAAGACCTTCACAATGCAGCGTGCAATTATGTTGGCACAGCAACAATCCATCGCGAGTATGGTCAATTGCAATGTCTTCATCTCAGTCTATTGGGCTTGTAATTAAGGTGGAGATTTAAGGTGTGACGGCTTGGATTTTTGCTTAAAAATACTTAAGTTTGCAAAAACCTTAAAATTTAGATACCTAAGAAAACTAAGAACTTTTTTGCTGCTACGTGTGGCGTAATTGTGTTGGCTGGTGCTACGATTGCAACTTACACTGCCGTTACAAAATCTCAAAAAGAGATGTCTGACCTGACAAAACAAAACCTCGAAGCGTTGATGCAATCAACAAGAGAGGATAATGATGCATATGCAGGATATGAAATGAAAAGAGTTACTCAGCGAAGAGAATATGTCGAAAATATTGAGGTCGGAATGAGCATAGAGGGAGCAACGGTCACTTTGGTTGATGTGGAATTGAAATATTATGAAGTTGAAATATCTTGTTGCATAGGAACCTGGAAGTGGTGGATGGAATGTCCGTTTGCATATCAACATAAAGATTGCTAATATATGTATATCCGAATAATCATAAGTGCCGTAGTTGCCATATTGTTGGTAAGTTGCTCCAAATCTTCAAACACTCAGGCGTCGTTCCATAATGACCATACGGTTTTTATTGACTTAAAAGACGCTCCCACAAGGCGATGGTCCGAGTTCTTGGACAACATCACGGTCGTCGGACTTGTCCCGTTGAAAACAGACAACCCCTTGGATGAAGTCAGAAATATCAAAAATGCCGATGGTTATCTTTACATCTCTGACAAATCCAAGAAGTTGTATTCATTCGACATGTCAGGACAAGCAAGATTCGTAATTAATGCACATGGTCGCGGTCGCGGAGAGTATATCGACCTAACCGATTTCTGTATTCATAATGACACTATATTCATTTTAGACCGTTTGACATCCAGAATTTTATGTTATTCCTCCAAGACTGGCAAGTATCAATCCTATATCAAAATTGAAAACACGGCCGATTATTTCGGCATAGCCGCAACGGATGATGGCATATATTTGCTGAAATCCATGTTTAATTACCCCTTCAAACAGAATTCATATCCCCTTGAACTAATCAATTACAGCGGCAAAACACAATCGAATCTATTGCAGCAAAGCGAATGGTATATCAAACAAACCGAGGAGTATTATTGGGGAGGAGAGTGTTGCATATATCGATTGGGAGACCAGACGCATTTAGCCATACCGTTTCGGAATGCTATTTACGAAATAGCATCATCGGATTCGGCATATATCAAATATAGATTTGATTTCGGACAAAACGACATAGACAGTCACATTGATTCGCCGTCTGCAATGTCACCTGCAAATCGAAGTTTGACAGCCATTGACGGTGGAGTTGTTGCAGAGACTAATGAGCATATAATTTTATATACGACCTCCGAACAAGCAATGTCATATCTCGTTTATAACAAACGTTCCTCCCGATATGACATCTTCACCCATCAAATCAATGGAACCTATTGCTTGATGAGAGGCGATAGTTATGTATATTCGATAAATGACTCTTGTTTTGCAACGTTGATATCTCCATACAAAATAACACCGTTACCACATCAAATTACACTGGAAGGTTTTAGCGACAATATAAAAAGCGTCTACGACGAGTTGCATAGTCGAGACATTTCTTCGGATGATAATCCCATTTTAATGTTATTTGACATACCGTTTTAGATTTCGCGACCATTTCAAATTTGCTTGTCTGCGTCCTAATCAACCCTATGGAATATAGTTTAGGAATAACTCCAAGGTTGGTATGAAAACCAACCGGGAACATATTATTGCAATATTTTCGTTTCGACTTGATTTAATGGGCCCGCGATTCAAGCAAAGGAAAACGATTGAAATTACTCGATGGATTTTTGGATATTTGTCAAGTAATTATTAAATTTGCAGAAACCTTTAATTTTATCATTCCTATGAAAACAAAGAACTTTTTAGCTGCTATGTGTGGCGTAATTGTGTTGGCTGGTGCTACGATTGCAACTTACACTGCCGTTACAAAATCTCAAAAAGAGATGTCTGACCTGACCCGACAGAACCTCGAACTTATGATGAACGCGGGTGAAATGGGGGCGGATGATTATACAAACATTATGGATCTTGTCTGTAAGACATTAGGATGTTGTGGAGGTGAAAAGACGTGTTATAAAGGAGAAATTAAATATAAGGGATTTTCCTTTAGCAGTACTTTCTATAAAGAGTAATTCAAATGTAGATTTAATATCCAAATAAAGATTACTTTAAGCATAGGTTTGATAGTTTGAAACATGAAACGTTTTATATTAGTCTTTATAGGGGGTGTTGCACTATTGGTGGGAGCGTGCGATTCAGAGAATGAATTTACATCAAGAATTGCTCCATTAGATTCTTTCATAACATCTGTTGAATTACCATTAGGAGAGTGTGTGATTGATAATTTGGTGAATCCGCAAGGTGTAGACGTTCGTGACTCTTTAATATTGATTCGGGATAATTCATTGGGGCGATTTGCATCAATATACGGTATGTCAGGTTTTCATATCGTAGACTTTGTGCATCGTGGCAGAGGACCTGGTGAAACGTCTAATCTTTTGAAAGTGTCATTTTGCAATGATTCCGTAATTTGCGCGATGATTGCCTCTGAAACGTTGCTATATTACAATGTAAATGAATTACTTGACGGCAAAGTATTACCATACAACAGTTACACTCTTAAAAATAATTATGCATTCTCGACCATTGCACCTTGCAATGACTCGACTATATTTTTTGTAGGTAAAAATCTTCAAGATAAATCCAACAGTACTAGATTCTGTATCTGTAACACCCATAACGATGATGTCGTATATTGGGGGGAATTTCCCTCGCAGGATGAGGTTATAAAGGCTGCGCCTGCGGATGATTATACGCGTCAGACCATATATCAAGGATGGCCTCAAATATGTCCCGATAAAACAAAAATCGTCACATACTATTATTATGCATTAGGCTTTGATATTATTACTATGGATAATTTGCAAGTCAACAGCGTATTTTATCAATATTCAGCAGTCAAGCCAGAATACATTCCACAATTGGGTATTAATGTGATTAGGGAGAACGAAGATGCATTATGTGGTTTTTTGGATGCTGCATGCACAAATCAAGGTATATATTTATTATACTCGGGCAAATGTTTTGCGGATGCGACTCATGATATAGGGCGTTATATTTTGCATTATGATTGGGTGGGCAATCCGATTCAATGCTACAAACTACCTATTGAAGTTGATGCTTTTTGTATAGATGAGTCAGGAAATAATTTTTATGTGTGTTACAACAATGAAAGTTATGGTGAAATATTAAGAATCTCTATTAAATAACTATGTGTGGTGTATTCGTATTGATGGGTGCTGCGTTTGCCACTTACACTGCCGTTACAAAATATCAAAAAGAGATGTCAGACCAGACAAAACAAAACCTTGAAATTTTAGCATAAGACGAACAGCCTGACGTAAAGAATTGTGTCAGTGACCCACAATATGAGTGTTGGTCATTGCATCCGACGGACCCCAATAAAGATATTGTAATTAGACAAGCTATATGGAAGTAAGTATGTATGGAAATGTGAAGTTAAAAAAGATTGTCACCACACTGATAGTTGTGATTTTGTTTGCAGGGTGTAATACAAATAAAATCACAACATCCTGGAATGAAGAAAGGCAAATACAAGAATATGAAGTAATTTATTCCGATGATAAGTTTGAGGCTGGAGGTGACATCTCAGAAATGCGATTGTGGAACAATGTGTTAATTTTGTATTATAGCTCTGGAGAGTATCTGTTTGATTTTATAGATATAGCAACGGGCGAACGCTTGTGTTATTGGGGACGTCGCGGTCGAGGCAAAGGGGAGTACCTTTCGACAGGCTCTTCGTTTGAGGTGAATGACACCACGCTGATGTTTATTGATGATTATGCGAAGCTTATAATTAAGGCAGATGTGCGAGCGATATTAAATGGGGCGTCGGATGCGATTGTCTCACGACAACCTTATCCCTACACTCGAGATTTTCGCCCTCGCACCATAACTTCCATTGGTGAGGTTATGGTGGCTACGGGTGTTTTCTCGTCAGGATGTATTGGCTTGATGGATTCCGTGGCAAAAGTAATACCAAATCACACGCCTTACGCTATTGGTCGTAATTTGGAGAATGTACAGTTTGCAGGAATGTTATTTCAAAGAGAACTAATGGGTAATCAATACAATAGAAAAATAGTACAACGTTACTATGCATCGGATATTTTTGAGATTTACACAGTCCAAGACACCATTCTGAACAAAATCTATTTATCAGAGGGTGGGAATGAGCCCCAATTAAAATTTACCCAGCACCCCGAAAGGCCATACATTATTGATTATGATAATAGTATTGCTGGGTTTGTTAATATGGACGCTACCGACAATGGCATATATTTCACCTATTTGGCAGAATCTTATGCAAAGGTGACTGGTTCGGAACTCTGTTCGAATGAGTTATTGAGTTTCGACTGGAATGGATGCAAAAAGGTCAAGTACTTACTTCCCGTATCTGTTGCGGAGTTTTGTACCGATGATAATTATTTGTATGGCGTAGGTTTTCAAGAAGCTGCAACTTTAATTTATCGCATTCCGTTAAATTAATCATTGTATCGGTGAAATACATAGAAAAAGTCTTTTCATACTCTTGTAACTGTTTTCTCAAAAAAATAATTTATCAATTAGTTACATAAACAGAACTCTCAAATAGTATTTATATTTCGAAGGATTATAATAGTCTCAGCGGTCTTGGTTTGCGCAACAAATATAGTGGCGCAAACCAAGACCATCACAATGCAGTGAGCCATAATGTTGGCACAGCAACAATCCATCGCGAGCATAGTCAATTGCAATGTCTTCATCTCAGTCTATTGGGCTTGTAATTAAGGTGGAGATTTAAGGTGTGACGGCTTGGATTTTTGCTTAAAAATACTTAATTTTGCAGAAACCTTAAAATTTATAGACCTATGAAAACTAAGAACTTTTTTTGCTGCTATGTGTAGTGTATTCGTATTGGCATGTGTAACGTTTGCAAGCTACACAGTCGCTACAAAATCTCAGAAAGATATATCCAATCTGACCAAACAGAACCTCGAAGCGTTAGTGCAATCAACAAGGTAGGGCGGTTCTGAATATGTGAGAAACTTTAAGTCGGGAGATGTATGGCTTGTCGGGAATATCAATATGGGTATTAGTGTCCATTACACAAAACCCTCATTAAACTTTGGGGTCAACATTGAGAAAATTAAATGTTGCTTAAACGGTACAGATATGGACGCTTGCAATTTCTTGTTAGAAGATAGTAAATGTGCTCAATATGTCACTCGTAACGCGCATTAGATATATAGTAACTATGATTGCTTTGTGTGTTATTGTTTGTTGTTGTTCAATGAACAATAACAAACAAAGCAATCATGGAATGGTAGGTTTGTCGGTAAGATTCAAAACTGCATCACAGAACAACACTATTCGCATGTCCGACCTATTTTGTAAGGTCAAATACATACCTTTAGAGAACTCTGACAATGCATCTTTAATTAATCGTGTTGATGATTTGAGATTTACGAATGATGGTATTTACATCTGCGATAAATCAAATGCCAGTATATTGAGATTTGATTTGGACGGGAAATTTGTGCATCGATATCAACATCGGGGGCGCGGGCCTGGCGAATATATCAATATCTATCAGTTTGATGTGAATGAAACAACGGGAAATATCTCCATTTATGACGGAAGTAGCAACCGTGTGTTAGTCTATTCGTCCACGGATATTTTTTTGTATGATTTTCGAATTGATGATGTTCCACGAGACTTTGCTCAGTTGCCTAATGGCGATTTCCTGTTCTATACACACGATTATATGCGAGGTGTTCGTCGCGGACTGTGGCAAACAGACTCCGTCGGGCGATTTAAGCAACAAGTCATAACTATTGATGAAGATTTCTTATTCAATAGTGGTTTTCACTCAAAGTATCTTAGACATTATGGTGACACTGTTGTTTTGGCAGGGCCAGAAGATAAAAATCTGATTTATCATATAGCCTGTGATACAACAAGCGCTCCGTATATCTTGGATGTGGATATCACAATCCCTCGAAAATTGCAAAAAAATCCGTTGGGCGCGTCAGATAAATATCGTGGAAAATACTACACTATATTCAATTGTTATGAAACGGAACACTTATTGACCGTTTCATTACACGACACATACCAACATATTGCAATATACCATCACAAAACGACAGGTGTAACATACCAACCTATGAAAAGTGATGACATTACGGATGATATGCCTCCTATTGGTCTTTTTGCTGCATCCACCCCTGAGGCCATCATAACAGTTTTAAGCGCCGAGTATATCCTCTCTTTCGAACAATTAACTGAAACGTTTCCACAAATTAATGAAGAGTCAAACCCCATAATAGCCATTGCATATACCCAATGAAGCGCATAATTATAATAGTCTTATTTGTTGCATTTTGTTGTTCGTGTGGACACAGAATCGAAGGTGACTACTCTGTAATGGGGTATACCTTAACACGTAAAGCCATAACTGATAGTATAAATGTAACCTCAGTTCCGAAATTTCATTTTGAGGGTAATCGCGTAATCATATATCGTGATTTTAATTTCGGATATTTTGTAGACTCTGTTTATAGCTACACCTATCGAGGCTCACGTTTATTACTCAATGGCACAACCCATTCCAAAGAGTTAATATGCGAACCAGTCTCAGGTGGCTATGAACTTTTTGATTTGGATGATTCTTATTTGCAAGCTATAACCATATTATTATATAGATAGTTGTGTAGCAAATGTCTAATACTTAATTGGATGTCTATACTTGGTTTCGCAGACAGAAGATGGGTTGTTATTGCATAAAGCACAACTCTGTGAATAAATATTTATCAAGATTTTCAACCTGCGTGGTCGGAACATATTTATACCCAAAAAATCTAATTGTTATGAAATTTATTATAACAACATTGTTATTTGTTATTCTGATTGGTTGTACTAAGCAGCAGGTAAAAACAACAGTACCCACTGAAACAAATGTTGCATTGGAGGAGTTGATAGAATCATCTGAGGCTATCCCATTGGAAACAGCCGAAACAAGCCTAATTGCAACCGTTACCAAGCTAATAGTTGAGGATGATAAATTTATAGTGATGGATGGTGGTACTAAGTCGGTGGTTGTTTTTTCCGAACAGGGTAAATGGTTGGGAAAAATACGCAATCATGGACGAGCTTCAAACGAATATCTTGAACTGACGGATATAGATGTGTGTGATGGGTATATATATATATTGTCGCGCATTGATAAAAAAATACAAGTTTATGACATCTCAGCTACACATTTACAGACCATATTCCTGGATGATTTTTATTGCAACTTGCATATAGTTAATCCGGACAATATAATTTTATATTCTGAATGGGCAAATGCAACGGGTTATAATTTTGTGCAAATTGATTCTCGTGGAGAAATCATATCTCGCACAATGCCGTTCTCTCATCAGAATGGGTATATTTTTGAGGGGTCTCCGTTCAACGAGAGCGAGGATGGTGATTTGTTACTTACATTCCCATATGACGAAACGATTTATGCTATGTCAATAAATGGTGATTGCAAGCCTTTGGTGCATTTGCAATTTGATACAGAATTAAATATAGAAGATATAGATAAGCGGCAATACAATGACATAGTAGCAAAGTATAAATACAAAAATGTATTGAAGCGAATTCAGTATGTTTCAGAGATACATGGGCGTTTATTTTTGGTGGCTAAAATTTTCTTTAATGAACTTGGTTATCGCCAAAGCCTCATTGAGGTAACAGAATATGGAGAAGTGAAAGTTTATCGTTTGGGTGATGTAGAGGATGAAAATTATCCGCATTTCTACAATATAGTAGGATTTGACGGCTCCTATGTGTACACATCAATATCGGCACAAATGTATGGGGCGTTGGACTTGAATAACAACCCTATTATCATACGTTATAGAATTCGTAACAAGCAGTGATTGTTTGCAGGTACTGCATTTGCAACTTACACAGCCGTTACAAAATCTCAAAAAAAAGATGTCAGACACCTCGAAGCGTTGGTGCAATCAACAAGGGAGGGTAATGAATTCACAAAAGAGTGTTATGACACCTATTCCGATTATTCAAATTTAGGTACGCTTGTTCGCGTCCGTATTTGTGAAACTTGTAATTATAAAAGCGTGTATAAACCTATAAGAAAATAACATTATTTGTAATGAAAATATCTCAAAATTCAATAACCTTACTTGTCGTTTGTTTTTTTGTTGGCGTAGGGGTCTTCTCCTGCAACAACAAAAAAAAGCATCCGATTGTAGAGCAGAATCTTTGTAGTATTCCATCAAAGGATATTACCTTAAAGGAATATACACCCGAGTCTACAGAGTTGTATGTCCCTATGGAGTTGCTTGTTGTCGGTGATTATTTAGCAATCGTAAATGGATATGAAGGGGCGAATGTAATTTATCTATATAATCGCCACGATTTGCAGCTTGTTCAGAAGTATGGCACCTTTGGAAGAGCCGCCAATGAATATTGGGAGGTGGGAAAAGCACCTAAGAACAGCAATGATTCCACGTTTTATTTGTATACGAACAATAGATATTGCGCCGAGTTAAGCGTGAAAAAAAATGGTGAGATTAACGAATTAAGGAGAGAAAAAATTACAGACAATATCGGGGATAACGTTATTATTCTAAATGATTCTATAACATTCAGCCAAATAAGAGGAGAGAAATATCCATTCAAGTTGTATAATCGGAATCAGAATGATGTTTCTTTTTTTGGCGAATTTCCACAGGTTGATTTGGATATCGACAACATTGACGACCGCGACAATTGGTTAGCCTCCACGTCTGTGTATAGTCCATTTTTTAATAGGTTATTGGTATTTTATGCCAATGTGCCAATAATCGGAGTTTATGACATGTCTTCGATGGAGCTTATTCGCGAGACTGTTATAAAAGATGCAAATCCTCAATGTTCTTCGCTTGATGACTTCTATGACAATCTCAACAATGTTTATTTTTATAAGCCAGTAACAACTGAAGAGTGTGTTTATGTAGCATTTGTGAATGGGATGGAAAATAAAGAGCCATCATCTTTAAATTTACTTGTTGTGAATTGGGATGGAGTGGTATCTAAAAGCTACAATTATGATATCTTCTCATCTGCATACACAGTGTCGGCAGATGGATGTCTATACTTGGTTTCGCAGACAGAAGATGGGTTGTTATTGCATAAAGCACAACTCTGTGAATAAATGTTTATCAAGATTTTCAACCTGCGTGGTCGGAACATATTTATATCTAAAAACTGATTTATCAATTAAATATTTCGATAGCAAATGAGAACTACTCGGTGGATTATGGTTCTGGTTGTGGCTTGGATGGTGGGCATTGCAAATGTTACGGCGCAAACCAAGACCATCACAATGCAGCGTGCAATTATGTTGGCACAGCAACAATCCATCGCGAGTATGGTCAATTGCAATGTCTTCATTTCAGTCTATTGGGCTTGTAATTAAGGTGGAGATTTAAGGTGTGACGGCTTGGATTTTTGCTTAAAAATACTTAATTTTGCAGAAAACCTTATAAAGGGAATGGTTGCAATCCATATTCTTGTCAAGAAGTACCTTATTGATAATAAGGCGTAACTCATATGTTTGTAGTAATCTATTAAGATTATAATGGGAGTGAAGGGGTGTTCTCTATTTTTTGTCAGCACTTTATTTGTAATTTTAAGTGGCTGTTCTGACAATATTTCTCATAGTGATATTACACAAATCACTATTGATGTAAAGCAAATTGACCAATGTCTTGCTGATGCCAATATAATACGTACTGAAGGGGAACACAAGTTGCTGAAATTAGAAACCAATGATAAGTGTATAATTGGTAACATCTCAGATATTGTATTTCAAGACAATCTTTTGTATATTGTAGACGACTTATCTTCGTGTATTTTGGTGTTTAACACTGACGGACGTTTTGAATTCAAAATAGACAAGCGTGGTCGTGCTCATAACGAATATGTGGAGATGACGGATGTGCATATCTCAAATAACAATGTGTGGGTTCTGGATAATATCGGTTGCAAGATTGTCGTATACGACTTGAAAGGGGCTTTTGTGCGCTCCATTGATATATCTTCAGTTTGGGGACACCATCTATTTGTGTCGGACAATAATATATTTTTAGTAAACAAATGGAGTGAAACCTCAAGTGGTAATTATCGATTCTTTGTTTTAGACAAAAATGGTAAAATAACAGACAGGCTACTTCCCTTTACTACTGAGGATTGTAATAGATATTTTGCCGAAGAAAAGGCCTATGCAGTTACAGATAACGTTTTTTTCATTTGTTATCCTTCGGATAATACGATTTATCAAACAACTTCAAATGGTGAAATCAAGCCGTTTTTATATGTGAATTTTGGCAGGCAAACAATGCCCGAAAAACATAGAACCATAGGTGCGGTAGAGGGCTTGAGGCAAGGTTTGGGAAATAAATACATTTGGGGAATTGACCGCATATCATCATCATCCAGATATATCGTTCTTTCGTACAAATTTCAAGCGATGCCGTATAATATTATCTACGATTTAAAAACTGGATTGCATAGTAATGTGAATTCGACGAGAGTAGACGGATGGTATAATTTGGCATTGACAGATTTCTTTCTGACTCGTAATTATATAGTGTCATATAGAAGTGCAGATGATTTGCTAACCACCTACGACTACATATTGAAAAACAAAATAAACCCTAAAAACTCCTTTGAACAACGAGTCGCAGACGTTGTAAAAGACATCAAATATGAAGATAATGGCATTCTGATTATGTATCAACTCAAAGACATGAATGATGAATAAAAAAATCTTATGGGCTGTAATCTTGAGCTTATTCATAATAGTAATAGCTCTTTCTATTGTATGTTAACAATATTGAAAATATACTAGGGGAATTGAGATTTCCAAGGATATTATTTGGTCGTTTGTGAAAAAGGTTGTATACTTGTATAGTAAAACAAAATTCATGCTATGAGAAAGTATTGAATTGGATTGGGAATGATGACGTTTTTAAGCGCCTTTTTAGTTGTGAAAAGTCAACAACATAGCCCCTGCGCAAGTTTATTGAAAACAAACATCGATTTATTAATGAATGATGGAGAAGCTCCATCTCCCAATTGTGATATCTACAAATACAATATAAACCAAGTTGAATCAGTCGTATTTTTGACTACCGCAAAAGAAGCCTCTGTAATGCTTTTGTAACACTGCCTAACGGGGTTGTTGTATTGACTGGAGAGTTCAAGAATGCCAAGGTTGTAAAGGCATATGTTTGCGTACAAAGTAACGAAAATTGTTGTGCTAAATCATGGATGGAGAAACCAATGGAGAAAATATAATGTATGGATTTCTTTCGTATAATACTTGTCGTAGGGCTTTGCCTATGCTTTGCGCAATGTAAAAGAGCCGTAGATAATACCTCGACGTCCGATGTCGTAATCGTCAAGATAGATGAGTTGAATAAACAAGTGCCCTCTGAAGCTTTTACGGATGTCGAGTTAATTCCTCTACAGACTACAACTCAATCTTTGGTTGGGCAGATTAAGCAAATTTCAATCAAAAACGAACATATATACATATGTGATGTTAACCAAAATATTGTGGTTTTTGGGCTCGATGGCGCATTTGCTTTCAAGCTTTCGCCAGGACGAGGTCACGGCGAATATTCAAGTTTAACACACTGCTATGTGACTACTGATAATATTCTTGTTTATGATTACCTGCAATCCAAGATGTTCGTTTATGATTTGAATGGAAGGTACATTAAACGAATTAATAGCAATAGCGAGGTAAATAGTCTAATCACTTCTTCGTCAGAAGGAGAGATTCTGCCCAATGGACAACTTTTATTGAATCTTGATTTTGTACCTACGATTCAGAATATGTACAGCATTGTTGGTGTAAAATCTTTGATGCGCGTTGAGACGAATCTGTGTAAATATCCTTTTGTTTGGGAATACAGGTCAAGCGATGGTGCTCGACCCAAAATTGCACAAAACAGCAAAGGTGTATATGGATTATCCATAATGTCGGATACGATTTACATGATTGATGACTCCTGTCGTCAGTTAACCCCTCGATACATATTGGATTCTGGTAAGGAATCTATTTATAACTCGGGATTATCAGTTGAAAACATTGATGGATTTGGCTCTCTTTTGCATTTGGTTGCTTCGGACGATGATTATTCATGGGGTATAAGGTCGTTGCTAATGACAGAAGAGGTAGGTTATGCGTCTTGTATACACAATGACGAGACATGTCATCTGTTTTGGAATTTGGATAGTGGTAAAGGTTATGTATTTCCTCAATATACGGGGCATGATAATATTTTGGAAGATTTGAATCTATTAACCGCTACAACAGACAAATTTGTGGGTATTGTGTATCCTTATCAATTGTCATCTGACTCGAAAGTGAGATTATCAACCGGTGTTAAGGATGACGATAACCCAATTGTGGTGCTATATAAAAATCATTATTTTGATGCTTCTTCTTTTGTAGAGCTAAAATAGTCTTTCAAATTGGCATTTAAGCGTAAATAGTATCTTTAGAACATGAGAGTTGCTCAATGGATTATAGTTCTGGCGATGGCTTGGATGGCGGGCATTGCAAACGTTGCGGCGCAAACCAAGACCATCACTATGCAGCGTGCCATTATGCTGGCGCAACAACAATCCATCGCGAGTATGGTCAATTGCAATGTCTTCATCTCAGTCTATTGGGCTTGTGATTAAGGTGGAAATTTAAGGTGTGACGGCTTGGATTTTTGCTTAAAAAAACTTAATTTTGCAGAAACCTTAAAATTTAGATGCCTATGAAAACTAAGAACTTTTTTTGCTGCTATGTGCTGCGTAATTGTGTTGGTGGCGGCTTTGGCTGTGATTAAAATCAAAACTCAGCCATATTCTCTTTTGGCGCAGAATTTAGAAGCGTTGTCTTCTTTGGAGAACCCACAGTTATTAGAGCCGGATTGCAATGAATTTTGTGTGGATGCTGCTAAAAATCTGTGCATAATAGAGTATTATTCGCTTGTGACACGACAATGGGAAACCAAGTTCTGCAACAATATGAGAACGAGATAATATTAAAAACATGACAAAAATCACAAGAATTCTATTTGCTGTAATAGCGTTCTCTTTGCAAGGATGTGTCCGTGGTCACAATCAGTATGCCGATTGTGATACCTTCGATGGGGAAGATGTGTCTGCAATACATCTTGAAGGCGAAGTGTGTGATGTCTATACGCCATTATTACCCATGGAAATGTGTATGGTAAATGGAAGAATTGCATATGCGACAAATGGAGAAACATACCATTTGTGTTTGGCAGACATCCATAGCGGAGATAGCTGCGCGAGTTTTTTGAGTATGGGACGAGCTGAGAATGAAGCTCTTTCTGTGTTCGGACTCAAATATTCGCCAATATACAGGCTGTTGTGGGCGAATGATATTTACAGCAGTAAAGTCGTTGTTTATTCTTGTGACGCATCTAATGGCATTAATACGACTCCTAATATTATCATATCTGACATACCTAAGTGCGGTAGCAACAATATGGAGCTATTGGACAATAAACTCGAATCCATTATCTTAACTCCCTCTTATTCTGGTGAGGCCGATAGTCGTTTTGTGACGTATAATGTTGTTGATAAAACCTCCAGAAAATGGGGAGAGTTCCCCAAACATCAAGATTTTGATTCTCATGACAAGAAAAGTCGTTTATATTATGGTTGGAGTTGCATTAATGATTCCGCGACACGTATAGCTTTCGCCCATCAGTACACGGACTTATTGATGATTTATGATATTCAAACTGGTGAAATTGTGAGCGCAATGCATGGCCCATTGCAAACTCTCCCCATAATGACAGAGGTCAGTAGAAATAATATCTACACAATAGGCCCTGCTGACAATTGCATTCAAGCATATCTTTCAGTTAAATGTCGAGACAATAAAATTTGGGGTTTATATTCGGGTCAAACAATGCAACATAGCCCTCAAATTATTTGTACCTTTGATTGGGATGGTCGTCCCTTAAAATGGTATTCATTGGATGAGGATATTGTGGATTTTGATGTGGATGTAGCCTCAAAGACGATATATGCGATAATTTTGCCTGATAACTCCGAAGACTATATTGTAAAGAAATATCGTTATGAATAATATGTCTGATAAAGGTTGGAATGTAATTGTTTGGGGAATTTGCTTATTAACATTTGTTGGCTGTAGCTCTTCTGCCAACAAAACCTTATAACAGTTCGAAGGAAACACAAGCATAGAAACACAAGCATAGAAACACAAGCATATATAAACACTATTAATAAATAAGATTATTCTAATACGTTACCCAATTATGCAAATTCGATGGATTATAGTTCTGGCGATGGCTTGGATGGCGGGCATTGCAAACGTTGTGGCGCAAACCAAGACCATCACTATGCAGCGTGCCATTATGCTGGCGCAACAACAATCCATCGCGAGTATGGTCAATCGCAATGTCTTTGCTTCGGCCTATTGGTCGTATAGGGCCTACCGCGCCGAGCGTCTTCCTTCGCTCTCGTTTGGAGCCGACCTTGCCAACTTCAACCGTTCGCTGGTGGCGCTGCAGAACTCCGAAACGGGCAACTATGCCTACCGCGAGAACTATGCGATGAACAACACCGCATCATTGTCGCTGTCACAAAATATCACGGCTACGGGTGGTACAATCAAACTCTATTCGAGTCTCAACCGCTTGGACCAATTCACCCCTACACATTCGGGCACCTTCTACGCCCAACCCATATCGCTGTCGTACATTCAACCATTGTGGAGTTTCAACCGTTTTAAATGGAGCAAGAAAATTGAGCCCAAAAACTTCGAGGCAGCCAAACGCGAGTATCTCGAAAGTATGGAGAGTGTGACTATCAATGCCGCCTCCTACTTTTGGAGTTATGTCAGCAGTCGTATGAACTACGATATGGCTATCAAGAACTTCGACAATAGCAAAATTTTGTATCGCATAGCGTGCGAGCGCTATCGCTTGGGCGCCATCACCAAGGATGCACTATTGCAAACAGAACTGAGAATGCTCAACGACTCGCTCGACATAGCAGGTAAGCAAGTTGCTCTTACAAGCGCGTGCAACCGCTTGTGCTCGTACATCGGCTATACCGAGGGCACCGCGCTGGACCCTGTAGTGGATTACTCGTTACCCGACCTTACACTCGACCACACCGAAGTAGTTGCTACGGCTCTTGCCAATTCGTCGTTTGCTATTTCGCAAGAGATAGCTATGCTTGAAGCCGACCGCGCAATCGCACAAGCCAAAGCCAACCGAGGCATCTCAGCCCAAATCAATGCAAATTTCGGTCTCTCCAACACCCACGACCAATTCGTAGCAACATATCGCAACCTGCGCGACCAGGAGATTGTCGGCGTATCGCTGTCTGTTCCCATTTTGGATTGGGGTTTGGGCAAAGGTCGAGTCAAGATGGCCGAGGCACAGGCCGAGACTACTCGTAACCGCCAAGAGCAAGAGATGGTGGATTACCAACAAGAGATAACCCTGCTGGTTATGAAATTCAACAATCAGCGTCTGCAATGCGACATCTCGCGCCGTGCGGCCGAGCTTGCCGAGGAGAGCTACCGAATGTCAGTTGAGAACTTCTCGCGCGGAACTATCAGTATCACCGATATGAATGCCGCGCAAGCGGCCAACGATGCAGCAATGCAAAGCTACATCGCCAACTTGAATAACTTTTGGAACTATTATTATACAATTCGCCGACACACCCTGTTTGACTACATAACAAGAACCGACATATCGGCCGAGTTCGATAAATTGGTTGAATAATAGCCTATGAAAAGAGCATTTGTACTACTCCTCGCGACTGTAACTATTGCGGCTTGCGACGGAACCAACAACAAAGATAAAGAAAATAGTAATTTGGCTCGTGAAGAGCAACGCATCCAACCCAACAAGGTTGATGCAACTGTACTCAACTTGCGTCCTTTCAACAAGGAGCTTATAAGCAACGGTCGTTTGGAGGCTCGTCGCAAAGCACTATTGTCGTTCCGCTCATCGGGCGAGATTGCTGCTGTGAACGTTCTTCCCGGAGCGAAGGTTGCAGCGGGAGCAGTTATTGCTTCGTTGGATCGCAGAGAGGCCGAGGCAACACTTGCCAGCGCTCGTCTGTCTATGCGTAAAGCAGAAATGGAGTTGGCTGATAAACTCGCAGGATTTGATTACGCGGGAGTTGACACCACCAAGATTCCTCGCGAAACTATGGATATTGCATACATTCGTTCGGGATATTTGGATGCTCGTCAGGCATTGGCAAATGCACAGCGCAATTATGATGGTTGTGTTATCAAAGCTCCTTTTGCGGGCAAGATTGCCAACATCAAACAGAGCACTCACGAACGCGCATCGGGCGATTTCTGTACACTGCTCGACGATGGCGCTTTCAATGTAAAATTCACGATTCTCGAAACCGAGCTTGCATTCGTGAGCGTCGGACAAAAAGTTTCTGTTTCGCCTTTCAACTCTCCCGACGTAAAGGTCGATGGTCGCATCAAGGCTATCAACCCAACCGTAGCGGCCAACGGACAAATTGAAATCACAGCCGAGATTCCCAATGCTGCGGAACTGATAGACGGAATGAATGTTAAGGTGACAATGCAACGCGAAGTTGAGAACCAGATGGTTGTTCCACGCAGTGCCGTAGTTATTCGCGACAACTTGGAGGTACTCTTCCGCTATTCCAAAGGACGTAGTGTATGGACCTATGTTCGTATTGATATGGCCAACAGCCACCAATATGTGGTACGCGCCAACACCGAGCGAGGAGCAGAACTTAATGTGGGCGACACTGTAATCATCTCGGGCAACCTCAATTTGGGTGGTGACACCGAGGTTGAAATCACCAACATTCAATAGCTTATGTTTCGCGGTCTGCTTCATCGTCCCGTAGCTGTGAGTATGGTGCTTATTGCACTATGCGTATTGGGTTTTTCGGCACTCAAACTTTTGCCAGTGTCGTTGATGCCCGCCATTGATGTGCCTGAGATTACGGTACAGGTGTCGTCAGCCGAGATGTCGGCACGCGAACTCAACAAAAGTGTAGTCGAGCCTCTCAACTCACAACTTGTGCAGGTGTCGGGACTCCAAGATATTCACTCCGAAACCAAAGATGGTAGCGGTGTTATCACTATGCGCTTTGACTTCGACCGTGATGTCGATTATCTGTTTGTCGAGGTAAACGAGAAGATTGACCGCGCGATGAACTCACTACCCAAGGAGATTGACCGCCCCAAGGTAATGAAGGCCAGCGCAACGGATATCCCTGCATTTTATGTAAATCTCACCGTTCGCGACGACGACAAATTTATCCCAACGGCCCAACAGAGCGTATCTCCCAAATTTGTGGAGTTGAGTAACTTTGCAACGCAGGTTATTGTTAAACGCATCGAACAACTCGCTGATGTAGCGATGGTCGATGTGAGTGGATATACCACGCCCGAGATTTTGGTCATCCCCGATATGACAAAGTTGGAGGCGCTCGGCGTAGGAACTTCGGTTATTGAAAATGCACTGCGCGGAGCTAATGTTACGCTCGGTAACCTGACTATCCGCGACGGAGAGTATCAGTTTAATGTGCGTTTCGAGTCGAATGTTGTCGACCGCAGGGAGATTGAGAATCTGTATATCAAGATAGGCGGACGTATCTATCAACTTCGAGAGCTGGCGCAGGTAATCGAGCACTCGGCCGAACGCTCAGGCAAAGTCATTTCGGATGGTAAGGAGGCTATCACTTTGGCGGTAATCAAGCGCTCGGAGTCGAAGATGGCTGACCTTAAACGCAGTATGAACTCACTGATGCGCTCGTTCAGCCGAGATTACCCCGACATTGAGTTTACCGTAACTCGCGACCAAACCGAACTATTGGACTACTCGATTCAGAATCTGATTAACAACTTGCTGGTAGGTATGCTGTTGGCTTGCGTGGTGATATTCTTCTTTATGCAGGATTTCCGCTCGCCCGCCATAGTGGTGGCAACCATCCCCATCACTCTAATCATTACGATGTTGCTGCTGCATCTGTTTGGAATATCAATCAACATCATCTCGCTTGCGGGACTTGTGTTAGGCGTGGGTATGATGGTTGACAACTCAATTATCGTGGTTGACAACATCACCTATCGCTGGCAAAGTGGAATGTCGTTGGAGGATGCGGCAGTTGAGGCTTCGCGCGAGGTGTTTGCACCGATGCTAAGTTCGGTTTTGACCACATGTTCGGTATTTATCCCTCTGATTTTTGTGAGTGGTGTCACTGGTGCAATGTTCTATGACCAATCAATGGCCGTCACAATTACGCTGTTGGCATCGCTGGCTGTGAGCGCAGTGCTGATTCCGGTGTTCTACTATATGGCCTATCGTCGCAAAGAGCGCTTTGAGCCCAATCGTTGGCTCGAAAGACTCCCCATCAATAGGATGTATGTGGCGTATGAGGCCACGCTAAAATGGTTGTTCCGTCGCAAGAGCATTATGTGGGGCGCATTTGTACTCTGCACCGTATTGGGTGTTGTGGCATTTGTGAATCTGCCCAAAGAGATTCTGCCCCCGATGTCGCACACCGACGCACTGATAAATGTGTCGTGGAACAAACGCATCACCCTTGATGAGAACACGCGTCGCTGCGCGGAGTTAGTCGAGAATATGGGCGATGATGCTATTCAGGCTACCTCGATGGTCGGTGTGCAACAGTTTGTACTCTCGCACACCGCCGAAACGGCACTCACCGAAGCTGTGGTGTATGTCAAAACCGCATCACCCAAGCAACTCACCCAAGTGAAAGAACGTATAAACAAGTTTATGCATAACAACTATCCCGATGCAGTGTTTGAAATTCACGCATCGGGCAATGTGTTGGATATGCTGTTTGCTGGTCGCGAGGAGCAGTTGGTGGCTCGCCTGCGTTCGACTTCGGGCACAACACCCGACCCCTCGTCGCTGGATATGATTACCTCCGAGATTAGTTGCACACTGCCCGAAATCGAGATTTCGCCCATCGAGTGGCAGGAACACATTGAGTATGTGACGCGACCCGAAATGATGGCGTTGTATGGCGTATCGTACGGTGATATTACATCCAAGTTGCAACAACTGTTGGCTGGTAATCGTGTGATGACCCTGTCGAAGGGCGCGTTCTCGCTGCCCGTTGTTATGGGCGAACGCCACGAGCAGGTAAGCGACATTATCGCCAACGGATACCTTACAAAAAATGGAGTAGACATACCACTCTCCGACCTTGTGATTCAAACCCGCAATCGCGACCTGAAAAGTATTGTAATGGGTACCGAAGGTGAGTATTACCACTTGGGATTGGAGGTGCAAGAGAAGGATGTACCCAAGGTGATGAAAGCAATTCGCGAGGTTGTAGCCGACACACAGGGTTTTGAGGTGGAGTTCAGTGGCTCATACTTCTCGTCGAGGGCTCTGACACGAGAGCTGATGGTTGTGTTGGTTATTGCCATACTGCTGCTGTATTTTATTTTGGCCTCGCAGTTCGAATCGTTGGTACAACCGCTCATAATCCTGTCGGAACTTGTGATTGACATTGCGGGTGCATTGCTCGTGTTGTGGATATTCGGTGTCAGCATCAACCTTATGTCGCTAATCGGTATTGTCGCAATGTGTGGTATCGTTATCAACGACTCAATTTTGAAGGTAGACACCATTAACCACCTTCGCAAGAACGAGGGACGCAGTGTTTTGAGAGCTGTGGTTGAGGCGGGCGGGCGACGCCTTAAACCCATCGTTATGACCTCGCTGACAACCATCCTTGCCATTGCTCCGTTCCTTATCAGAGGCGATATGGGTTCCGACTTGCAATACCCGCTGTCGATGGCACTCATAGGTGGAATGATTGTGGGTACATTGGTGAGTGTATTCTTTGTGCCTATTCTCTATTACGAAATCTATAAACACAAGGCTTGATGACTCCCCACGACAAACATAAGGGGTTTGGACGAATACCGTCGTTTTCGGTCATTCTTCTGATGGTTGTGGCAATGGTTATTGGCGCGGCGATGTTGCCGTTGCTCAAACTGCAATACAACCCCTCGGAGGAGCGCTCGGCCTTCACTGTGTTTTTTACCTATCCTAACGTGTCGGCCCGTGTGGTCGAGAGTGAGGTAACCTCCAAAATCGAGGGTGCTTTGGCAACCATAGATGGCGTGAGCTACACAACATCTACATCGCAAAAAGGAGGCGGACGCGTGGCAATGTTCTTCAAAAAGGGAACCAACATCGAAACTGCTCGATTTGAGGTTGCAACACAAATCCGACAGATATACGACCGACTGCCCGAAGGTGTCGGCTATCCTTGGTTTAATATGACAACCTCGGGAGGCAACGTGATGGATATTATGAGCTATACCATCAATGCCAATATGCCGCCGGAGCTGATTGTTCGCTACGCTCGCGAGAAGCTCAACACTCCCATATCGAAGGTTGAGGGTGTGTCAGCCGTAAAGTTCTCGGGAGCTACTCCTTTTGAGTGGGTTATTCGTTTTGACCCCGACCGCTTGCGCCACGCAGGACTTTCGCCCAACGATATTTCATCGGCCTTCTCGGACGCTTTCGCATCCAACATTGTGGGTAACTTCGAGCACGATGGCGAGAACATTATGGTGCGTGTGCGAGGCGTTGCACCCGAAAGATTGGAGGATATGCCTATCGGTCGAGTTGGCGAACGCATTATGTATCTGCGCGACTTTGCCAGCGTAACCTACGAGGAGGTTGCTCCCCAAAGCTACTACCGAATCAATGGCCTCAATACGGTCAATATGTATATCGAGGCTGAGGAGGGAGTCAATGTAGTGCGCGTTGCACAAAATGTACGCAAGGTTGTAGATGAGTGTTGCAAAAACTTTCCGCACAACTACACAATGGAACTCACCTACGACCAATCCGAAACCATTACCACGGAGATTCACACCATTGTTTTCCGCTCGGTGCTGTCGCTTGTGATTCTGTTGTTGTTTGTGCTTGTGGTAAGTCGTAGCATAAAGTATCTGGGAGTAATTGCCCTCACTATCATCGCTAATCTGTTTATCGCAGTGATATTCTACTATGTGGGTGGCGTCGAAATAAACCTCTACTCGTTGGCAGGACTCACCGTATCGCTCGGAATCATCATCGATACCTCGATTGTGATGATAGACCATTACAGTTACTATCGCAATCGCAAGGTGTTCACATCAATCCTCGGCGCATTACTCACCACCATAGCCGCACTGTGTATCATTTTCTGGCTTCCCGACCGTCAGCGTATGGAGTTGGAGGATTTTGCGTGGGTTATCATCATCAACTTGGCGGTGTCGATGCTTATCGCTCTGCTTTTTGTTCCAGCATTGCTCGACAAGGTAAATCTACACGCAAGCGGAGTTATCACGCTCGGCATTGGCGGACGCAGACGCGTGGCAAAATTCTCGGAACTCTATCTGCGGATTATCGAGTGGTGTAAACGCCACAAATGGATTTTGATAGTGGTGCTGATATTAGGCTTTGGTTTGCCGATTCATCTGCTACCTACCCAACTTCATCCTAAGAGTGGTAAAGAGGAAGGATTCTGGATGAGTGCCTATAACAAGACCATTGGTAGTAAGTGGTATGGCGAAAATCGCAAATACTTTGAGGCAACATTGGGCGGCTCGTTCCGATTGTTCTCGAAAGGTATCAATGTATTCAACTACTACGGCGACCGCACACCCAGCAAGTCGCTGAACATTCGTGCCCGTATGCCCGAGGGGTGCAGTGTGCAACAACTCAACGACGTGGTGCGCGAGATGGAGAACTTTCTGGCGGGCTTCGACGGTATTGATATATATCGCACCCGCATCAGTTCGGTGGATAACGCCAATATTACCGTAACCTTCACCAAGGAGGCCGAAAACACGGGCTTCCCCTATGCACTTCGCCAACAAGTTGACCAAAAGGCCGCTTCGATGGGTGGTGCATCGTGGAGCGTGTGGGGCGTTACCGAGCAAGGATTCAGCAACGAGATAGGCTACAATGACTACAAGTCGCATGTCATTCGTATCAAAGGCTACAACTACGACGATGTATATCGCTACGCTGTGCGTGCCATAGATTCACTCAAACTCAACCGTCGCGTCAGTGATATAGGAATATATGCCGACCGCAACTGCGCACCTTCACAAAACGAGTTTTTCCTCGCCTACGACAAAGAGCGCGTTGCGCACAGCGGCCTCAATATGGGTCACTATGTAAACTACCTGTCGGGAATGTTGTACGATAGGTCGGTGGGTGGAATCTTCGACGGTCAGCAAACCTCGAATGTGCGATTGGTATCGTCGGCAGCCGATAGCTACGATCTATGGCACATACGTCACGACCTGATAGATGTTGACACTGTCAAGAGTCGTCTGACCGACGTGGGTTCGATTGACAAACGACGCACGGGCAACAATATTGTGCGCACCAACCAATCCTATGAGTTGTATGTGGGTTTCGACTTTGTCGGCCCTTACGAGCTAGCTTCGCGCGTATGCGAACGTACCGTAAAAACACTCAACGAGCAGATACTGCCAATGGGCTACGATGCAGAAGTGACGCGTTCGTATTGGAGCATGCAGGAACAAAAGACGCAAATCAAACTCCTGCTGCTGATTATCGCCCTTATCTTCGGCATCTGTGCCATTCTGTTCGAGTCGTTAATCAAGCCATTCATTATCATTTTGATGATACCCATTGGTTTTATTGGACTGTTTTTGAGTTTCTCGATGTTTGGCGTAAGCTTCAATCAGGGTGGGTTTGCCGCAATGGTTATGCTGGCCGGTCTGGTGGTGAATGCGGGTATATACATCATCACAGAGTTCGACACCATCCGCAGTTCGTCACGACAGAGCGACGCCAAGGTATATATAAAAGCCTACAACCGCAAGATTATACCTACACTGCTGACAATCCTGTCGACAGTGCTGGGTTTAATACCATTCTTGTTTGACGGCCGCGAAAACTCCTTCTGGTTCGCTTTTGCCGTAGGCGTTATGGGAGGTATGGTACTATCAATCGTTGCCCTGGTGATTTATCTGCCCGTATTCCTGAAATTGAAAAAATAAAGTTACACCATCCACGGGTTACGATAAGGGTCGTAGTCGTTCTGGAATGTAGCCAGTTGCCAATCGGTGACTGGCTTCTTTGTTTCATCGACCTTGCGTGGAATTTGTGGGTTGAGTCGTAGTTTGGCTGCATCGTTAAGCCACTTCATCGAGTCCTCATAATCTCGCATACGCACTGCACTCACATTGTTCGGAGCAATGAGTTTCGTGAGTTCATAGACTGCAATACGCACCATATGCTTTTGAGATTGTAGTTGCGTGGATCGTGAAGTGAAAGGTTGTTGCCAAGTTCTGGGACATCTGCATTAACATCGGTCTCCGGATAGAAGACACGCCCTTCATAAACTACATATTCGTGATCCGACAACTCGTAGTCGTTATATGCCGAATCATAGTCGGCAATAGCACCCCAGCAATCCGATGTCAGCGGGTTGATGTTGTTGTCAAAGCCATCGAGCGTCATCAATGTATAGAATGCACCCTCATGCTCTACAACAGTCCACAAAGGAT